>CAYUCC010000063.1:14088-32041 GCA_964443225.1 uncultured Anaerolineae bacterium | reverse complement strand
TATTCAGTTGGTAAGGTGCAAAAGTCGAGTCCGTACTCCCTACTCCGTACTCCCTACTCCGTACTCCGCCTGCTGCACAACCTCATTGAACTCCTTCTCCACCTGTTCCACATCGTAGCGCAGCGGCACGTCCAATTCCTTGCCTTCCGCCTGCAGCACCACCAGCGCAAACGCCGCCAGCACCTCGACCGAGGTAAAGTTGCAGTGGCCGTAACGCAGCACGGGGATCTGGATCACGCGGCCATTACCTGAGGTCTGGACCTTGCTCCGGTACAGCACCTGGTGCCAGAACGGGATGATCTCATCGCCCGTGGTGTGAATCGTCACCAGCGGAATCGTGACGTGGCCCGAGGTCTGGTACTGGTTGAGGGCCTGGCGGGCCGTTGGGTTGGCATCGAAACGCTGGACCAGCGCGTTGAGCCGGAAGTCGTTGTTGGAGCCAAAGTACCAACGCCCGCGGTTGGTGTACGGGTTACCGCCCAGCTTCTGCGAGGCATCGTTGGTGGCAAAGACGTTGTACCACAGTACGTTGACCGTCGTATCGACGGCGCTGCTGCCGCGCAGCGGGTCGGTGGCTGCTCTGGACGTGCGGATCAGCTGGCGGGTGGCACTGGGATTCGCCGCCGCGGCGGCCGCCACCGCCGGTTTGTAGACCGTCTCCCAATCCTGGATAAGCTGCGGCGGGATGTTGATGGGGCTGGCGGGCAGCATGTTGGGGAAGAAATAGTCGAACAGCACGCGGAAATCGCCGAAGTAGTCGGTCTGTTTCTTAAAATCACCGATGGGACCGCAGGCCGAGAGCCCGCCGCTGAAGAGCTGCGGCGCTTGTTCGACCAGCAAAGTCGTGATGATCCCCCCTTCCGACGCGCCGGTCATGAAGGTGTGGTTGGGTGCCTGGCCGGCGACGCCGGGAAAGGCGGCGACCAGCTCCAGCACGTCGCCCGTTCCTTCCAGGATGGTCAGGCCGTTCTGGCGGTAGCTGGTGGTGGCAAAGGCGTAACCGAGACTTTGCACCAGGTCGGGCAGGTAGGTGCCGTCGCCCAGGGTCAGGTTGTAGAAACCGAGCGGTTCGTAGAACGGCACGTAACCGTGGGCCCAGATGACGAGGTCACCGTTCCAGCCGGCGCTGGGGATGCAGATGCGTGAGAGTGCGCCGCTGGGGAGGGGACCATCGACGCAGGGGCCGGGGACGGGTGGGACCGGTTCGGCAGCGCGGGCTGGGGCCGGCACGATAAGCAGGCTGCTGACGAGGAGCAGGCCGACGAGAAGCAAACGAACGAAGGTTGGCATGGGTTGTTCCTCCTGGTGAGGTGGCCGGGCGGCATCGGATTGGCCGTCCGCACACATTCTACACTGGACGGCGACCGAGTGCAAAGGTCAGGTGCGTATGATTATGACGTGAGGTGACCGGCACCGTTGTCTGGCCAAGGACCTTGCGCCACCGCAAGACGTTGCGTCGCACGCAGGTGCCGGTCACGGCAGCTGCCCCTTTGACTTCGATGCCTACGCCTCGTGACTGTTGTGCTCAGGGGCGATGGTCACGCTGTGAAACGTCATCGAATTCTGGTCCCAGGCCAATTGTCGTGTATACTATGCCTATACTATCATCCTGCAACCGGCAGTGCCGGCCTCGCCCGAAGCTGCCGGCGGCTGCGCTTTTCAGCGCGAGTGTGGCAACCCATGCCCCAACCACACCCAACCAGGTAACCAATGCCCGACCACACCTACTTCGCCAACCTGATCTGGCAAATCGCCGACCTGCTGCGCGGACCGTACCGGCCACCGCAGTACGAACGCGTCATGCTGCCCATGACCGTGCTGCGACGCTTCGACTGTGTCCTGGCGCCGACCAAAACCCAGGTCCTGGCCGAACATGCACGGCGTCAGGACGGCAGGCTGAACGACGACGCGCTCGATACCCTGCTCAGCCGGGCGGCCGGTCAGCGTTTCCACAACCACTCGCCGCTTGATTTCGAGAAGCTCAAGGGTGACCCCGACAACATCGACAAACACCTGGTCAGTTACATCAAGGGCTTTTCGGCCAACGTGCGCACGATCTTCGACTTCTTCGAGTTCGAGGCCGAAATCAGATTTCAACCAGGCCGACCAGTTGTTCTTCGACCAGATCGTCGAGGTTGCCCTGGGCAACCAAACCGTCCAGCAAGCAGCGGCCGTCAATCCGGAGGATAAGTTCGAGCTGGTCTTCAAGAATCTGCTGGACACCCTCATCGTGGAGCGCATCGACCAGAACGAAGAAATCTTCGTGCGTTTCATGAACGACCCGGCGTTCCGCAAAGCCATCACGACGGGTCTGGCGGCCGAGGCATACCGCCGCCTGCACACAGGGAGCGCCTGGAGGCAAGAGAGATGACCGGATTTACCGAAGCCGACGTCCGCGCAGGGACCACCAGCCCATCCTTTGGCCGCGGCGATGACTATTATCGCCAGGGAGCAGTCTCCGACGTCACCCGGCGCGGCAACTTGCTGACGGCACAGGTCCAAGGCAGCGACTATTCACCCTACCAGATCAGCGTGACCCTGACCACCGATGGGGGCATCGGCCGCGCGACCTGCGACTGCCCGTACAGTGGGGGCGGCTACTGCAAACACATCGTTGCCGTCCTGTTGACGGTACTGCAGGCAGATGATGAAATCACCGTCAAGCCGGAGCTGGACACACTGCTGGCCGGCTTGACCGACACCCAACTGCGGCGTGTCATCCGGGCGGTGGCCGAGGATCGGCCGGCGTTTGCCGACGCGATCGAACAGGAAGTCAGGTGGCTGACGATGACGCCGGCTGCTGGCTCCACTGGCACAGCGACGCCGGTCGCGCATTCGATCGCCGTAGACATCACCGCCATCCGCCGCGAGATGCGCAAGGATTTTCGCCGGGTCGCCTCGATGGGTGGCTCGGGCTATTCCAGTGATTATTACGACGATGACGCGGGCACAATCGATCCAGATGACGTGCTGCAGCCGCATTACCAGATGGCCGAAGCGCTGTTGGCCGCCGGCGATGCGGCCGCGGCGACCGACGTCGTCGCCGCGATGATCGAAGAATGGGGAGCAGGTATTTCTGATCTGGATGAGTGGATCCGCGAGGCCAATGAGTATGCCTTCGATGAGGCGGCGCAGGCTCTGGGCGCACTGCTGGCCGAGGCACTCCTGAGCCAGGACCTCTCCGAGGAACAGCAGGACCAGTGGATGGCCCGCGTCCAGGACTGGGGGGAGGATCTGATCGACCTGGCGATCGCCGAGACCGCGCTCACACAGTGGTGGGACGATCCCCTGCTGGTGGCTGCGATGGAAGGCAATGTCACCGAGCGCGGCGTGTGGGAAGGCACACCCCCTGAGTTCGCCGACGAATTGACGCTGGTGAGGCTGCATATTCTGGAACGCCAGGGTCGCGTTTGGGAATACATCCACCTGGCCGAGGCCGAAGGGCAAACCAGCCTCTACGTCAACATGCTGGCGCGCAGTGGCCAGGTGGAACGGGCTGTCGCCGAAGCCAGGCAGCTCTTCCACTCGCCTACGCAAAGCCTGTCGTTGGCGCATGTGCTGGCCGGACAGGGAGAACGCGCCGCGACACTGGCAGTCGCCGCGCACGGACTCGATCTGGCCGAGAATACGATGAAGAAGGAGTTGGCCCGCTGGACCGTAGTGCAGGCGCAGGAGGCCGGCGATGCGGGGCTGGCGCTGCGTGCCGCGCAGGTAGCCTTTCTGAACAGCTTCGAGCTGGCCGATTACCAGGTTGTGGAACAGCTGGCGGGTCCCGCGTGGCCGGCCATCAAGCCGGGGCTGCTCGTGGGCATGGAACAGTCCAGAGCCTATCCCAGCGTCGACGTATACCTCTACGAGAAGATGCTGGTGGAAGCCATGGCGGCCGTCGACCAGTCACCCTACAGCCGCGACCTGGAGCGAGTCATCCAGGCGACGCGTGCGCAGTATCCCGATTGGGGCATCAAACATTACAGGCGGCAGGCCGAAGGCATCATGAATGCCGGCAAGGCGGACGCCTACCGCACGGCCGCCTCCTGCCTGCGCAGTGCGCGTGACATCTACCTCCAGCACAATCGCCAGCCCGAGTGGCAGGCCTACCTGACTGGTCTGCTCGATGTGCACGCGCGCAAGTACAAGCTGGTGCCCCTGCTGCGCGAACTTCTATAGGACGGCTCGCTACTGGATGCAGGCATGGGACGTGGAAATCATCGAGAGGTTGTCTGCGATTGCGTCATCTCTGCCAACATGATACAATCGAACCACAGCCAAATGATCGGAGTGCTTGGAAGGAGGGCGTGATGAACGAGCTTATCTTGTCGATCAGCATCGAACCTTTGGACGAAGGCGGCTATCTCGCGACCAGCGACGAACTGCAGGGTCTGATTGCTCAAGGACGAACCATTGCCGAAACGATGGAAATCGCACAGGATGTGGCGCGCAAGTTAATCGAGTCCTACCTGGAACATGGTGATCCGTTGCCGCCCAAAATCGCTGCCACCCTCAATCAACCGCAACGGCGAACCAGAATCAAGATCCCTGTGGGCATCGCACCGGCGGCCGCTGGCGTATGAGCCGGCTTCCCGTACTGACCTATCGCGAAGTGGTTGCTCGACTGCGCCGGGCGGGATTCGTGTTCGACCGGCAGGCGAAGGGCAGCCATGAGATTTGGTATAACCCCGAAACCCGCCGGCGCACGACTGTACCAAATCACCCCGGCACGATTCCACGCGGCACCCTGCGTGCAATCATTCGAGAAGCCGGCCTCACCGTGGATGATTTCCTCGATTAGTAAATGTCCTCGAGTGCCGCCTGTATCGTACTGAACCTGAACGGATACCCCAACTGCTGCAGACGTGCCGGCACCGCTCGCTGGCCAGTGAGCAGGATTTCCGCCATTTCACCAAACATCGTCTTCAACGCAAACGCCGGCACCGGCACGAGCGAAGGCCGTCCCATCGCCTTGCCCAGGGCCTGCGCCAGCTCCTTGTTGGTGACCGGGTTGGGTGCGCTGAGGTTGAACACCCCTTGGGCCGCCGGGTTTTCCATCAGCCACTGGATGGCAGTGACCTCGTCGGCCAGGTGGATCCACGGCATGACCTGTTTGCCGCTGGCGATCGGCCCGCCCGCAAACAGCTTGAACGGCATGGCCATGCGCGGCAGTGCGCCCGCGTTTTTGTCCAGGACGATGCCGGTGCGGATGATGACCCTGCGCACGCCCATGGCGGCCACCGGGTCCGACGCCTGCTCCCAGGTGACGCACACTTTGGCATCGAAGCTGCTGCCCGGTTTGCCCTCTTCGGTCACCGGTTCGTTGCCGCGTGGCCCGTAGTAACCGACCGCCGAGGCCTGCACGACCACTTCTGGCTTGACCTGCGCCTGCTCGATGGCCGCTACGACCGCTTTGGCGGCATCGACGCGGCTGTCGACGATAGTTCGTTTGCGTTCGTCGGTCCAGCGTCCTTCGGCCAGGTTCTCGCCCGCCAGGTTGACGATGGCAAAAGCGCCGTCGGCCAGGGAACCCCACCCCTGGGCGGTTTTGGCATCCCAGGCCACGATTTTGATTCCGCTGATGCCCGCCAGTGCCCCGGCATTTGCCGGATTGCGCGAGAGGACGATGACCTCATAGCCCGCCCTGGCCAGTTGTCTGGCCAACGGCTGCCCAATCATGCCGGTTCCGCCTGTAATGATGACTCGTTTCATGGGATAAGCTCCGTGTTTTTGCCTGATGTTTTTGTACGTTTCATGTCATTAGACGGCGGGCAGGGTGTAGCTGGTCACTGTGGAGGTAAGGGCGTACTCACCGCGAAGAACGCAGAGAACCCAGAAAATGATATCAATCCGCAAACCAGTTCTGCAGTGTCGCCTTGAATTTCAAAAACGAATCATCTGCGCAACGTGAGAGGCTGACTTGTTGCGCCAGTCGTCGATAGAGGGCAGAAGAGCGCGGCTGACGGACGATCCGCAAAGCATCCTCCATTGCCTTTTTTGGCTGGTTTGGCTTGATCTCACCGGCAATGAGGAGATGCTGATCTTGCAGCCATTGGCGAAGATCAGGCTGGTACCCATACCACCCAAGTACTTCTGCGACATGTGGGGAATCGCTCCAAACCCATACCTCTAGCTCCGGATCAAGCACAATGGCAGCGCCCCGTTCTTCCCATCCCGATTCGGAGAGCGCTTGTTCGACACCTGCTTCCAGTGTGTTGCGCGATTGTTCTTCTCTCCCGCATCCAATGCGATCAAACAGGATAAGTGCATGAGCAAACTGGCGCTGAAACGGACGCAAAAAGTCCACACCGTTTCGTAAACAGCCTGGATCACGCGCCGGATGTACCAATACTTGATGGGTAAATGGCCGTACGCCGAGTGCAGCTGAACGCAAACATATGCCGGTGACGGATTGTTCCATGTCTTTGTCTGCAACCAGCACGACGAGATCCTGTGTGACGCCTGGCAATTTCATCCGAGCACTCCAGAAGCAAACAGCATGCCTAGATTCGTTTCTCCTTGCCAGTGGCGCAAAGAAGGATGCTGATCACCGCTCACGATGTCCGTGGCACCCTCTTGGGTGCGGGCGAAACAAAGCACATCGCGTACATTGGTGATGCTCAAGATTACCGGCGAATGGGTGGCTAGAAGAATCTGTGCATCATACACGGAAGAGAGCGACTGGAACATGGTTTCGACGGCACGCGGATGGATGCCGTTTTCTGGCTCCTCGATCAGAAAAACGCCGCTGAATCCTGCAATGTAAGCTGGGATGGTCAAAGCCAAAAGGCGCAACGTGCCGTCGGACGCCAACCAGGATGGAACGCGCAGATTGCCGTCATATACCAAAATGATATAGCGGTGTCGATCCTCTTCTCGTTCGATCGTGGTCACGTTGGCCAGGTCGGGAAGGGCCGAGCGCAAGTGCTCGATCCAGGCTCGATGTCGTTCGGGTGTACGTCGCTCCAGATTGGCGACTACCCAGGGCAGGTTGGATCCATCGGGTCGCAGCTCCCGCTGTAGATGGGGCGGGCTGGGGTTTCGCATGAGGCGGCTGTTGAGCACGTACTGACGAACGCCATCCATCAGTAGGCTCTTGAGCCAGGTTGAAGCCGGGAATCGCGTTTCGTCTTCTGGCAGGTTCGCCAAGGTCGACTTGCGCGGTCCTAACTTAAAAGCGGGCACCCAACCTTTGCCGGAACTCTCGTAAACTTCCGAGTAATAGTTGTCATTGCCACGGCGTGATTTTTTGAACACCAGCTGGGCAACCTTGCCACCACGGCCCGAGATAATCGTGTCTGGCCGGTCCAGTTCATCGGGAAATCGTAGCCGTGGTTGTATGGGCTGTGCGGTGTTATTTCCATTCGATGTCTTGAGAATACCGCTCTCGGCCGAGATCACGATCTCACTGGTTGATGGATCAATGGCGAGCGCTACTTCGTAACGGATTACATCATGCTCAGGCCGTCCTAACTTCTCACGTATCGCCGCAGGTAAGCGCGCTTCAATGGCGAGCTCGAAGCGCTCGCCTTGATGTCGCCAGAGCAAATCCTGGAAGTTAGTACTGCGCCCACCAATGGCATCCTCCAGACCGTCGGACACCAACTGGCCCAGAAAGGTCACCACGTCAAGGAATGTGGTCTTGCCGCTGGCGTTGGGTCCCACCAATACGCGAAAGTCCCCCAACGGCTGGCGCACGTAACGCAAACAACGGTAATTGAGTGCTTCAATCAAGGTAAACATGGCTGGGTCCTTTGTTCTTTTCCAGGACAACGAGCGCTGTCACCAACACCCGCCCACTGAGCAGGTTTTGCATAATTCTACCCGATATCCTGTTTCCTGGCAATCGGTTGCACAGCAACACAGCAACGCCTGGCGCTTGCACATGACCCGCTTCGTGGCTATAATTGACCCGCACGGTGGTTACGGCAGCGCTTTATGCACCTCAATCCACCGTGGGCGCTCCATTCTCCAAGCCAGGTGAACACCTATGCCAGACACTCCCACCATCCAACCAGACACCCTCGAGGCACAGTGGGCCGCGTGGCCGGTGACGGCGCTCGAACGGGGACGGCTGTCCTACCGCTGGACCATCGTGGTGGTGACGCTGCTGGGGTTCGCCAGCCTGGCGTTCGACGTGGTGCTCCACTACGCCGTGCAGGACATCTGGCCGGCGGCACAGCTGGCTTTTGGTGTCGTCGGGATCGTGGCCGCGATCTACATTCTGTTTGCCCTGCGTACGCTGCGGCAGATGTCCCGGCGCACGCTCGTGCAGCTGCGGTCCTCGGTGATGATCGACGATGCACAGTACGAAGGCTTCGCCCGCCGCCTCCTGGCGGCCGATGGCCGGGTCGAACTCGGACTGTTGGTGGTGGCCGTGCTGCTGGTTGTCGTCTTCCTGGTGCTGCCACCCGATCAGCTCCCAGAACTGGCATCCTTTGGTCTGATCGGCAGCATCGGGAGCATCGTGGTGGCGGTATTCTATACGATCCTCTTCTGGCTGCTGCTGTCGCTGGTGTACCTCGGTATCCGCAGCAGCCGTGCGCTCAGCCAGCTGGCGCGGCAGCCCCTCACCGTCAACGTCTTCGATCCCGAACCGCTGCTGCCCTTCGGCCGGCTCAGCCTGGCACTCAGCCTGACGTTCGTCGGCATGTTTTTGATTCCGCTGATCATCATGGGACCCCCCTCCCGCCAGGGGGGTGGCTGGTTCGTAATCGGCCTGTCGGTTTTTACGCTGTTGGCATTGTTCGTGCCGCTGTGGGGCGTGCATCGCCAGATCGTCGACGCGCGCGAAGACGTGCTGGGTCGCGTCTGCGGTGACTTGATGACGATTCAGCAGTCACTGCTCAACGCTCCCAGCCAGGATACCGAACAGCTGCAAGCCCTCTCCCAACGCACCGAGGTCCTGTTTTCCTTCCGCAAACACATCCTCAGTGCACCGAGCTGGCCCTTCCGCGATATCGGCTCGATCTTCCGCGCCGTGCTGGTGGCGACCAGTCCGTTGATCTACTTCCTGCTCAACCAGCTCATGCAGAGTTACCTCTTCCCGATCTTTGGCATCCGCTGACGCGCAGACACAGCGGTAACCCGGTCGTCGTGCGCACCCCGGCTGCCGACCGGGCCGCGGGACCGGCGGCACGAGGTGCCTCTGTACCCGGGTCGAACCGTATCGTTTACCAGAATCCGATTGGCCTTGTTCTGGCGTTGTCTCGATCGAGCGCCTTTTCGAAGGCGGCTGCCAGCAGCGCCGCTTCGTCTGCGCTCAGGCGGCGGATACTTGCTAATTGCATGTCCGTCAGCCGGTAACGCAGGCTGCGCGCCGCTTTCTCCGGATCTGCCAGCAGCTGCTCACGAAACTCAGCGTCCATCAGCGCTTTGCCGATCAGGCGCTCCATCTGGGCTGGTGTTGCCATGGGACCTCTCCTTTGTGTGCAATCGTCATGTTTGTTGGGTTGACAGGCGGATGATTCAGGGTAAAAGGCATGCTGCCGTGGCGACACGTCGTTCGTGAACGCTTCAGTGCCTGGGTGTTGTCACACGGTCTCACCATCCACCAGCAGGTGTGCTACCACCTGCCGCAGTTGGTCGCGCGCCGCCGCCGCGGTGGCGGCGCGGTACGTCGCCGTTTGGCGGCGCAGCCAGGATACGTAATGGGCCAGCTGATCACAACCGGCGGCGCGCGCCTGGACCTGCGCAGCTGCCAGCTCACGCTGCAATAAACGGAAGTAGGATTTACCACCCGTGCCGATCGTCAGCTCCGCCAGCACCGCCCGCCGGTTCTCTTCCTGGTGCACCGGCCCCTGCGGCCGCGACGAACAGGATGCGACGAAGGCATTGGGCCGCCCGTGCAGCAGATCATCGGACCAGTCAACGGCGTGGTCCAGCAGCACGGCGCCGATCAGCAGCCGGTCGAGCGCAGCTTCGAATGGGGGGAGCCGCTCGTCGCAGCCCGCCAGCCGGCAGACGGCCGCCGCACAGCTCTTCAAGGGTGCCCCACGCTGGCCGAGGAGCGACAAATCGCCGTCGTTCCAGTCAGCAAAGGGTCGCGACCACGCCTGGCGGCTGGCCAGCGTCGCCTGCGTCCACTGCGTCATGTAGGATTCGAAGTGGTCCCAGAACCGCGTGTCACCCGGCAGCAGCCTGGCATAGACCAGCAGCCAGGCACGATGGAGCACCGTCGACAGCAGCTGCGCGGCCGGCCGGGTGTCTTCGCCGATCTCGCCGTCGATCAGATCATCCTGCAGTTTGATCGTGGCCAGGCCCAGGACGTTCGCCAGGGTCAGGCTGCTGACCAGCGGCGTGTCCAACCCCAGTGTGCTGCCTAACCAGGCGGGCAGTGACCATTCGAGCGTCCAGTTCGGCGGTGCGATGCGATCCAACAGATGCGCACCGAGTTCGCTCACATCGTCCGGCTCCCCCGCCAATGCAGCCGCAAACCTGGTTCGTACTGTGCGTTCGAGCGACTCAGGCAAACGCGGTGGCATAGCGGGCATATCCTCCGGGTGATGCACCGGGCGCGAACGAGACGGAAGCGTTGCACTGCGGACGATGATGTAACTATTGAGTCAAGGATATCCAGCATGCTACCATCGACCCGCCGCTTTGTCAATCTCTCGTCGAGGACTCGAGGACTTACAAATTCATACGTAATTCAAACGTTCGCTGTGTATGCTTGACCCAGCGGTCGAGGAAACACTGCCGAGACCGCGTCTTTGTGTTTTTGTATTGTAGAACGAAGCCTGAATGGGGATGACGATGTTCGAATACGATCCGTATTGGGGACGTTTGTATACACCAAACCGCAGGACCGCGCGCGGAACGTCGGCCGGCGGGCCACGCACCCCACGGCCCGAGCTGGAAGACGGCTCGGCGGGTCTGCCGCGCGACTGGCCCGTGACGTCAGCCGCAAGGCCTGCGTCTAATCTGCCAGACAGTGCACAGGTGATGGCGGCGGTGCAGAATCAAATCGACGAGCTAAACGAAGAACTTCGTAGGGCGCAGGGCGCGGCCGAGGAATGGAAGACACAGGCGCAGGCCGCGCAGCGTGAGGCCGCGGGTTTGCAGAAACAGTACCAGGCCGCCCAGCGCGAGGCCGCGGCGTGGCAGGCCCACGCGGCATCGGTGCAAGAAGAGGCCGATACCTGGCAGTCACAGCTCGCTGCGACCCGGCAGGCACTGCAGGCAGCACAAGAAACACTGGCAGCCGTGCAGGCAGAATCGGCCGGGCTGCGTACACGCTGGCAGAAACGCTACGCCGATGAAGCGGAACAGGAAAAACAGCACTTCGTCCTTGCCCTCCTGCCCTTTATCGACCACCTGGAGCTGGCCATTCAGCACGACAGCGGTGATGCGGCCGCGCTGCGCAGTGGTGTTGAAACCACGCTGCGCGGTGTGGTGCATACCCTGGCCCAGGCGGGAATCACGCCGATCGATGCCCTGCACCAGCCGTTCGATCCCACTGTGCACGAGGCGGTGGCGGTTATTCCCGATGCCGAAGTTGCACCCGGCACGGTCGTGCAGGTGGTGCAGAATGGCTACCTGGTCAATGACCAGCTCCTGCGCCCGGCGCGGGTGGTGGTCAGCCAGTAGATCACGGGGGAGCGTGCCATGCAGCCAAAAGATTATTACCAGATTCTGGGTGTGTCTCGCAAGGCCGACGAAAAAGAGATCAAAAAAGCATTCCGTAAACTGGCACGCCAACACCACCCTGACGTCAATGCGGGCGACAAACGCGCCGAGGAGCGGTTCAAGGACATCAACGAAGCGTACGAGGTGCTCTCCGACCCCGAGAAACGTGCCAAGTACGACCAGTTTGGCGCCCAGTGGCAGCAGTACCAGAGTGGCGGTGCACAGCCCGGCGGCTTCGACTGGTCACGCTGGGCCAACCAACCCGGCGGTCAGGGTTATACGCGTACGGTGAGCCCCGAAGAGTTCGAGGAGCTGTTCGGGGGGCGTGGCAGTGGCAGTGGCGGTGGTGGTTTCTCTGACTTTTTCGAGACCCTGTTTGGTGGCAGCCGGCGCAGTGCCGGTGCCGACCCCTTTGGTGATATGTCACGCACATCGCCGCGTGCGCGCCGCGGGCGTGACTACGAGCAGCCCGTGGAGGTCACGCTGGAAGAGGCGTACAGCGGTGCGGTGCGCCTGCTGCGCCGTGAAGACGCCAGCACCGTGGAAGTCAAAATTCCACCGGGTGTGACGACCGGCTCACGCGTGCGCCTGGGCGGTGAAGGGGGCAGCGGCACCGCCGGCGCCACGGCGGGTGACCTTTACCTGGTGATCGAGGTCAAACCGCATGCCCGTTTCGAGCGGCGCGGTGACGACCTGCACGTCAAAGTGCCGGTCGATCTGTACACGGCGATGCTCGGCGGTGAGGTTCCGCTGAACACGATGGGGGGCAGCGTGGTGCTGACCGTGCCACCCGAAACACCCAACGGCAAGACCATTCGCCTGCGCGGCCAGGGCATGCCGCAGCTGAAAAACCCCGGCCGGCACGGGGACTTGTACGCCGAAGTGGACCTGCAGATCCCACGCAACCTGACGGCACAAGAAAATGATCTCTTCCGCCAGCTGGCCGCACTGCGGGCGCGTTAACAGCGGGCACCCGCAGGCCGTACGGGCGTGACCGACTACCAGTGCTGATGCTTGGGGACGGTGCGTTAGAGTCTATACCAGGTCATTCGGATAGGCTCCCAGACAAGGACAAAACACCCGTGGCCAACGATGACAAAAAATCAAAAACAGGCGTCACAGGAATGATGGGAAAAATTGTGAATAGTTTGAAGAGTCGTAGTCGAAAAGGGAGTGTTACAGAGATGTCGAACTTTATGCAACCAGATAAAACCAACGAGCGCCTGGCCAACCTGCCCAGCGAGCTCCCAATACTGCCTTTGCGCAACACCGTGGCTTATCCATTCTCCGTGCTGCCGCTGGCCGTCGGTATTCCCCGTTCGGTCCGGCTGATCGAGGACGCCCTGCAGGGTAACCGCCTGATCGGCCTGGCGACGATGAAGGACGGCTCGATCGAGGAGCCGCTGCCGGGGCAGATCTACGAAATCGGTACGGTGGCCATGATCCACCGCGTCGTGCGTGCGCCGGACAACAATTTGCAGGTCGTCGTGCAGGGACTGGAGCGTTTCCGCATCGATCACTGGCTGGGCACCGAACCCTACCTGACAGCGCGTATCGACCTGGCCCCGGACACGGTGGTGCCCGGCGTCGAGATGGACGCCCTGGTGCGCAGCCTGCGTGAGCTGGCGCGCGAGGTCGTGGCTTTGTCACCCAACCTGCCGGAAGAAGTGGGCAACTTCCTCGACCAGGTCGACGATCCACGCTACCTGGCCTACCTGGTGGCGGCCAACCTGCGCCTGGAGATCGAAGACGGGCAGGGGATCCTGGGGCAAGACGATGTACGCGAGAAGCTTCGCATCCTCGTCGGCCACCTGCTGCGCGAAAAAGAGGTGCTGACCCTCGGTCAGAAGATCCAGTCCGAAGCCCGCGAGGAAATGGACAAAGCGCAGCGCGAGTACTACCTGCGCCAGCAGCTGAAGGCGATCCAAAAAGAGCTGGGTGAAACCGACGAAACCCAATCAGTCAACGAAGAATACACCAAAAAGATCGAGGACGCCAACCTGCCCGAAGAGGCACGCAAGGAAGCGCTGCGCGAGCTGAAGCGCCTGGAAGGCATGCCGCCGCAGGCCGCCGAGTACTCGATCATCAAGACCTACCTCGACTGGCTGGTCGATCTGCCGTGGAATACCTTCAGCGAAGACCAGCTCGATATCAACCATGCCCGCCAGGTCCTGGATGAAGATCACTACGACTTGCAGGATGTCAAGGACCGGATCATCGAATACCTGGCCGTGCGTAAGCTGGTGCGCGAGCGCGGCCTGCAGGTCGAAGAGGGCGAAGAGAGTGCCGCCAGCGAGGCCATGGGTGCCATTCTCTGTTTCGCCGGCCCGCCCGGTGTCGGCAAGACCAGCCTGGGCCAGTCGATTGCACGGGCCCTCGGTCGCAAGTTCACCCGCATGAGCCTGGGCGGCATGCGCGACGAGGCCGAAATCCGCGGCCACCGCCGCACCTACATCGGCGCGATGCCGGGCCGCATCATCCAGGCCATCAAACGGGCCGGCACGCGCAACCCGGTCTTCATGTTGGACGAGGTCGACAAGATCGGTGCCGACTGGCGCGGTGATCCCAGCAGTGCCCTCCTGGAAGTGCTCGACCCGGCGCAGAACCATGCGTTCAGGGATCACTACCTGGACGTCGATTTCGACCTGAGCGACGTGATCTTCATCACGACTGCCAACCAGCTGGAGACGATCCCGCCGCCGCTGCGCGACCGCATGGAGATCATCCTGCTCGACGGTTACACCGAGTTCGAGAAGATCCGCATTGCGCAGGGTTACCTGGTGCCGCGCCAGATGCGGGCCAACGGCCTGCGCGAGGGTGAGATTACCTTCAGCGAAGAAGCGCTGCGTAAGATCATCGAGGACTACACGCGCGAGGCTGGCGTCCGTAACCTGGAGCGGCAGATCGGCGCGATCTGCCGCAAGGCGGTGGTCAAGATTGCTGCGGGTGAAGCGGAACACGTCGAGGTCACACCGGAGATGGTGCGCATCGACCTGAAAAAGGAACGCTTCGAGTCCGAATCGCGCGAATCGATCGAAATTCCCGGTATCGCCACCGGTCTCGCCGTGACCGCCGTGGGTGGCGACATCCTCTTCATCGAGGCCACGCGCATGAAGGGCAAGGGCGGCCTGACCCTGACCGGGCAGCTGGGCGATGTGATGCGTGAAAGTGCGCAGATCGCCCACAGTTTCGTACGCTCGCAGGCGCCCCGCCTCCAGGTCGATGCCGATCTCTTCGAGACCACCGACGTGCACGTGCACGTGCCCGCCGGCGCCATTCCGAAGGACGGTCCATCCGCTGGCGTGACCATGGTGATGGCCATGGCCAGTCTGTACAGCGGGCGCCCCGTACGCAGTGACGTTGGCATGACGGGTGAAATCACCCTGCGCGGCCGCGTGCTGCCGGTGGGCGGGATCAAGATGAAGGTCCTGGCAGCCCACCGTGCCGGGTTGACCACGGTCATCCTGCCGAAACGCAACGAACGCGACCTGGAGGACCTGCCGGACGAAGTGCGCAGCGCGATGACGTTTGTGCCGGTGGAGCGCATCGACGAAGCCCTGCAGGTGGCGCTGATGCCGGTGGAGGTGGCACCGTTCGACAGCACGAACGGCAGCACACCACGGCAGCAGGCGGAGGTGGTGTTGAATTGAGGGAGTAGGGAGTAGGGAGTAGGGTTTAGTGGAAAGTGGCTGGGGGATGGTGGCACCATCTTCCAGCCTTTTTTCTAGCCTACGGTCAGGTCGGCGATCTCCAACGATTGGGTGTGCGGATGGGTGAGGAGGCCATGGCGCAGGTGGCCTTGGGGGGTGATGACCATGGATTGGTTGTCAAGCCAGATAACCAGGCCGAGGGGACCACGGGGGGAACGGGTGGTCACCAGGACCAGGGTATCGTCGACCCAGAAGCGGACGAGGTGTGGCTCCCACAGCAGCCGGTAGTGATGCCATTCGCACAGGTCGGTGGTGATGGACGCTTCGGCGACGCCAATTGCCGCCTGTGCCAGCGGCCACAGGGTTTGGTAGGCCCGTGTAAAGCGCATCAGCGGCACGCCGATGGGCGCTGTGGGCGCAAGCAGGTAAAACAGCGGGCGCTGCGCATCGATGACGGCCGCTTTCCAGCCGAACCCCGGCACGCCGTGCGCCAGCTGCATGTCTGAGGGCGGGGAGGCGTAGAAGAACCATACGGCCCTCGGCAGGGCTGGGGTGCGGCTGCCGCTCATCATGAACGGGTCATTCCAGAAACCAAACCCCGCCGTGCCTTGCAGTGTGCCCGCTGGGTGCGAGAAACGGGCGCGCAGAGAGAGCGCCAATGGCGGCCGCCAGCGCAAGGCCGCACGCGGCCGGCCCTGGTAGTCGTCGATTTGGGCGTTGCAGTAGGTCGCAGCGGTGGTTGGACCGGTTTGAAAGCGCCATCCCTGCGGCAAGGGCAACACCCTGGCACCGCCGCACTGCACGGCAAAACACGCGCTGGGGTGGGTGATGGAACGTATGTCAGCCATGCGGATGATACCTCATTCCTGGCACTGGCACGGGTCGGCACCTGGGGGTGCCGACTCCTCGATCATGCAGGCTATGCAGACGAGCGAACCATTCCAACATTCGCGCCCATTCGCGTCACTTCGCGGTTCCCCCCGCCCCATACGCGGCGAGCGTGCGCTCGCGCGCGGCGCGATGGTCAACGATCGGCAGGGGGTAATCCTGGCCCGGAATGCAGCCGGCGGTCCGCTGCTCGGCGGTTGACATCTGCCACGGTTCGTGGATGAACCGCACCGGCACGTGCGCCAGCTCGGGCACCCACTGCCGGACGTAATCCCCCTGCGGATCGAACTTCTGTCCCTGCATCACCGGATTGAAGACACGGAAGTAGGGCGCGGCGTCGGTCCCCACGCCCGCGGTCCACTGCCAGCCACCGTTGTTGGCGGCGGGATCCCCGTCGACCAGGTGCTGCATGAACCAGCGCTCACCCCATCGCCAGTCGATCAACAGATCTTTAACCAGGAACGAGGCCACGATCATCCGCGCACGGTTGTGCATCCAGCCGCTCTGTGACAGCTGGCGCATGGCGGCGTCGACCACGGGGTATCCCGTGCGGCCGGCGCACCAGGCGGCGAAGGCATCGGTATCGTTGTCCCAGGCGATGTGGCGCAGTTTTGGCTGAAAGGCCTCGTGCAGCACGTTGGGAAAATGGTACAGAATCGCCAGGTAGAACTCGCGCCAGATCAGCTCATTGAGCCAGGTTTCGATGCCGCGGTGTGCCTCCTCTGTTTTTGCAGCGTGCTGGGCTTGCCGCGCACCATCTACTGCCCGCGCCGCCGCCAGCATGCCAAAGCGCAGGTACGGCGACAGCTGCGATGTCCCCGCCAGGTCCATGCGGTTGCGATCGGCGGCGTACTGCGTCACCGGTGCCTGTTTTGCCAGGGCAAAGGCCGTCAGGCGACGCCAGGCCTCTTTCTCGCCAGGCACAAACGGCACCGCGTCAGGCAGCACCGGTGTGTCCGGGATACCGTCACTGGCGATGGACGCCGGCGTCGGGACGTGTATGGGCGCTGGTGCCAGCTCGAAGCGCAGCGGCGCTGCCTTCCACGCCTTGCTGAACGGCGTGAACACTGTGTAAGGCGTACCATCCGGTTTGACGATGGCCCCCGCCGCGTGCGCCGTCAATCCCTCCAGCAGGACGAGAGGCAGGCGCTGCGCCACCGCCGTGTCGCGCCGTCGTGCATACGGCGAAACGTCGCCCTCGGCAAAAATAGTGGAAGCGCCGGTTTCTTGCATCAACTGGGTCAGGACGGCCAGTGGTTCGCCGCGGCGCACGATGAGCCGGCCGCCGCGTGTCGCCAAATCGGCATCCAGGCAACGCAGGCCGCCGTAGAGAAAAGCCAGGCGCTTGCTGCTCGTCGCAGCCGCGCGGTCGAAGTAGGGATCAAGGATAAACAGGGGCACGACCTGGTCGCCGTGCGCCAGAGCGTCGCGCAGCGCCGGATTGTCGGCCAGCCGCAGGTCGCGGCGAATCCACCAGATGGTTGTGGTCAACGTAGTCACTCCGTGATGGGTAGGTTCGTGCATATCAGACGATGGACGCGGTGGATGCGTCACGTGTAGAGCTGGCGTTCTGCCTGGCGTTCAAACGCCAGGCTTATAGCTCAAGTCCGCTGAAGCGGACTGGGGGGGTAGTTGGGCATGCCCGCCTGGCGTTCAAACGCCAGGCTAAGAGAAAAAGGCCGCTGAAGCGGACTGGCCAGTCGGCTTGAGCCGACTTAAGCTATGAGCCTGGACCTTGAGGTCCAGGCCGCTGAAGCGGACTGGCCAGTCGGCTTGAGCCGACTTAAGCTATGAGCCTG
>CAYUCC010000063.1:0-13988 GCA_964443225.1 uncultured Anaerolineae bacterium | reverse complement strand
GACCTTGAGGTCCAGGCTGGGGGGTGGTGTGGGGCATAATCGCCAGGCGCGGTGACCCGGATGCCCACAGAACGTCCAAAAGGGCAGACACGATCAACCAGGAGTCACCATGCACCATTTGCACGAAACAGCGGGCACCTTGACCTTGATGGGGTCGGGTGAAATGACCACCACCATGGTTCAGGCGCACCGCGAAATCATGGGCCGCATCAAGGGCAGCGTACGTCCGGTGTTCATCGACACGCCAGCCAATTTCGAGCCCAACGTCGACAGCATCGCACGCCGCGCCGTAGAATATTTCCAGACCCATTTTGGTCTGGCACTCGATACGATCTCTTTCCCGACGGCGCAGTACCCCACACCCGCCGCCCTGGAGGGAGTGCTGCGCCAGCTGCGGCGGGCCAATTACCTCTTTTCAGGGCCCGGCAGCCCGACCTACGCGGTACGTGCCTGGCGCAACACGGCTGTTTTCGAGACGATGGCTGGCAAACTGGCCGCGGGCAGCCACCTGGTCCTGGCCAGCGCCGCCGTGACGTCGATGGGCCGCTTTACCCTGCCGGTCTACGAGATCTACAAGGTCGGCCTCGATCTGCACTGGACCGATGGCCTCGACCTGCTGGGACGCTACGGCCTCAACGTGGCCTGCGTGCCGCACTGGAACAACGCCAGCGGCGAAACCCACGACACGAGCCGCTGTTTTATGGGCGAAGCGCGGCTGCGGCGGCTGGAGAAAATGCTGCCGCCCGATGTGGTCATCCTGGGCATCGACGAGTTCACGGCGTGCATCGTTGACCCGACGGTGCAGCGCTGCCATGTGATGGGCCAGGGCGGCGTGACGATTCGCACGCTGGATGGTGAAGCGGATCGATTCTTCGGCAGCGGCGAGAGCTTCGATTTTTCGGCCCTCCGCTATGGCGACAACGGGCGGACGCCGGCCGCGGCCACGCTGCCACCGGATGATGCCGCAGTGACGTTGTATCAACAGGCCGTAGAAGTATCGCATGCGTTCCAAACCGCCCTGTACGACAAACGCGACCCCGCGCACGCCGTCGGTTATCTGCACGGGCTGATGGAGGCGCTGCAGCAGGGCCAGGCCGCGGGGTTGGATGCCGCCGTTTGCCTCGACGTCGAGCTGATGGTGCGCGAAATGCTGGCACTGCTGGCCGTGTGGTTGGAGGACGTCGGGACGCGCAGTGCGACCGCCAGCCTGATCGACCGTATCGTCGACCTGCGCCAGGAAATGCGCCAGAGCAAACAGTGGGCGATCACCGATCAGCTGCGTGACCTGCTCGCCGGGCAGGGCATCCAGGTCGAGGATAGCCGCAGCGGCAGCAGCTGGCGCTGGGCGGATTAGGGAGTGAGATAACGATCGAAGAACGCGCGTGAGCGCTGCATCAGCACCTCGGTGCCAGTGGGGCCAAAGATGTGCGCCTCGTTCGGATAGAAGAAACACTCGACTGGCTTTTCCAGGATGCGCAGGCGCTGGCACAGATCCTCGGACGTACGCACGGGAATACCGGGGTCCTGCTGGCCGTGGTGGATGCTGACCGGCGCCTGCACCTGGTCCAGGTGGTGGATCGGTGCAATTTGCGCTACCATTTCGTCTGGCGTCGAATGCTCCTCAGCGCCTTTGGCGCCTTTGGTGGCGCGGAAGAGATAATCGAAGTTGGCCTTGTCGTCCCCACTGACCGCACTGGCCAGCACCGCCGCGCGCACGTCAGGGCTGATCGTCAGCACCCGCAGAGCCACGCCGCCCCCCATGCTGTGCCCCCACAAGCCAATCGCGTCGGGCTGCGCCAGAGCGAGCGGCCCGGGTTGGCCCGCCTGCTGTTTGACCAGGGCGATCAGATTCATGACGTCGATCGCGAGGCCGGTTCGGAACAGATCAGAGCCATCGTCCGACGGTGGGAAGTTGCGCAGGTTGGGGTGAATGACCAGGTAACCGGCACGCGCCAGCGCATCGGCGTACGCTGTGGTGTACGGCGTGAGCACGTAATTCTCCGGTTCGATGAATCCATGCAGCACGATCACCACCGGAAACGGCCCGGAACCCGCCGGCGTATTCATGAAACCGGCGATATGCAGGCCGTCGCTGGGATAACTGATGAGGGTGCGCGTGAACGCGGGTGAGGCCTGCAAGGTCTTTTCAATCTGCACCTCACCCTCGCCATAGGCACGCGCCGCCAGGCTGGCAATCGAGAATGGGTTTGGCGTGGCCGTGGGGGTCATCGTCAGGGTCGGTGTCAGCGTGGGTGCCGGCGGGTGGGTTGCAGTCGCTGTTGGCGCCGGGCTGGGGCTGTTAGTCGGGCTCGGCGGCGGCAGTGGACGGGTGGGCTGCGCCGTGGTGAGGCTCACCGCCGTGGGCACCGTGGCCGCTGGCTGTGCCGTGCAGGCACTCAGCCACAGGCTGGCCGCCAATCCAATCGCCAGCCACGTCGAAGCACGTTGCGCGCGGCCCAGGCTGGGCAGATTCCTGCTCGTTCGCTTCATCCGGTCACACGGACCAGGTCACTCCGTGGTCTCATTCGGCACATTCGTAGTCGAGATAGGTCAACCATTCGCGCAGTTCCTGGGGTGGCAGCAGGCCACCGGGTGATGCTGCGGCGCTGATCACACGCGGCGCCGTGTAGCGATCGAGCACGAGCGCCGCCACACCACCAGTCTCCAGACCCAGGTAGGTCGCCACCCGCTGTCCGGCAGCATCCTCTGCATCGGCCAGCACCATTATACCAGGGACGTACTCAGCACCCCAATGGCGTGCCGCCTCGATATCGCCCGCCAGCACGATGACCAGCTGAGCATCGGTTTCGGCGTACAGGGTGCGTGGTTCGGCCAGCTGGCGGGCATAACCGGCACACACCAGGCGGTCGTGATCGGCGGCAAAAAAGAGAATCGACTTGGTGCGTCCACGCAGGTCGCTCAGGCGAAAACGGGTGCCGTCGATGCCCGGCAGCGAAAAATCGACCAGCGGCCGGTTGGCCGATGGTCCCAGGTATTCCGGCACATGCGGTCGCGCAACGGTGAGCCCGGCGCGGCGCAGCGCTTCGTCCAGGGCCGCAACGCCCGGCTCGGCCAGGACCTCCGGTGTGGAGCCGAGCACCAGCGTCGGTGTCACCCGATTGCCGCGATTGACCGATTCGACGAACGCGGCAGCGGCCGGGTCCTGGTCGACGTCGATCTCGCGAAACGGTGCACCCACCACGCGCAGCCGGTCGCGGGTGATCGCCGTGTCCTCGCACGTCGGACGCCCATAGAGGACGAGAGTCGCCACTGGTGTGAGGGTATCACGATGGTTCATTCTTGCCACGCCTTTCAGCGAACCGGTGCGGCTTGCAGGTGACGGTCGAAGAACTCACGGACCCGCTGCATGAACAGACGGTCACCTTCGCCGGCAAAGGTGTGATCCAGCCCCGGATACGTGAAACACTCAATAGTCTTGTCGCGCGCCGTTAAATCGGCACACAGTTCGGTCGACCAGGCCAGCGGCACGGTGCGATCCTGTTCACCGTGATGAACACTGATCGCCGCCTGGATCCGCTCGCGGTGATACATCGGCGCAATCCGCTGCAAAGCCTCCGCCGGTGCGGCCAGTTCTTCCTGACCGCGCTGCCCGCCCGACCAGCGCTGGATGGCCTGGTAGTTCTGCACCTCGTCACCGCTCATCGAGCCGTAGAGCACGGCGGCCTGCACTGCATCGGGGTCCACCGTGATCACACGCTGCGTGACGCCGCCGCCCATGCTGTGCCCCCACAGCCCAAAACGTGCTGCGTCGGCCAGCTGCAGCGGGCCGGGCTGTCCCGCTTGCTGCTTGAGCAAGGCCAGCAGGTTCAGGACATCGATCGCCAACCCGGTTCGGAAGGGATCGGGACCATCGTCCGAGGGTGGGAAGTTGCGCAGGTTCGGGTGGATCACCAGGTAGCCGGCGCGGGCGAGCTGATCGGCGTAACGTGTCGTGTAGGTCAACGTGCGGTAGCGTGCCGGTTCGACGTACCCGTGCAGCACGATGATCACCGGAAACGGTCCCGGCCCTTTAGGGGAATTCATAAATCCCACGATCTCGAGGCCATCGCTGGGATAGGAAATCAAGGTGCGGGTGAAGGCATCGGTCACGTTGAGCGTCTGATCGACACGGAGACAGGCCGTGTTCTGAGCATCCGCCGCCACACAACCGGCGCCGTAGACCCGTGCGGCCAGATCGGCGATGCTCAGGCCCGCATACGGGTCAGGTGTGGGCGTAGCCGTGGGTAGGGCGGTGGCCGTCGGTGTGGGCGTGGCCGTCGGTGTCGGTGTGTGCGTCGGTGTCGGTGTGGCCGTCGGTACTAGCGTTGCCGTCGGCACGACAGCCGTCGCGGTTGGACCACGGGTTGGGCCCGCCGGTTCGTTGGTGGCCACAGCGACATCCAGGGGTGTCGCCACTGGGGTGGCCGTCGGTGCACACGCCACCACGCAGCTCACCAGCAGACCCAGCAGGGCGTATCGAACGGTTATGATCGTCTTTTGATGATAACTGCGACCCATACGATTGGTACCTCGAGGGCGTATGGTAGATCAGAGACGCCGCTCGATTCTGCTGGGCAGATTACAATAAAACCAACCTGGCTCTCAGGCCGCATAATTGCCCATATCGAAAGCGTGAGTATAATTCCAATATCCCATCGTTTCGAAACATCCGACGTGCGTGTGGCAGGTTGGAGGAGGTACGGGCATGGCCCAGCGTCTGGCAGATCGGCTCAGTAAGGCTCGTGAGACGCAGTTTGTGGGACGGGAGACCGAATTGGCCCTGTTTCGCACTGCGTTAACCACGCCAGACCCCCCATTTTACGTGTTGTATCTCTACGGCCCTGGTGGTGTGGGTAAAACCACCCTGGTGCGCAAGTTCGTGACCCTGTGCGAAGAATTGGGTGTTCTACCCATCTACGTCGACGCGCGCGAGGTCGAGCCGGCACCCGAAGCGTTTTTGGGGGCCCTGGGCACGGCACTTGGTACCGACGCGACTGTGTCACCGATTCAGTTCCTGGCGGAGCGCAACGGCCGGCAGGTCATTCTGATCGACACGTCGGAAGTTCTGCTGCCGATCGATTATTGGCTCAGCAACGTCTTTTTACCCCAGCTGACCGACAATACCATGATTGTCCTGGCCGGCCGGCGCCAGCCATCCCCGGCCTGGTACGCCGATCCTGGCTGGCGGAGCCTGATCCGCGTGGTACCGCTGCGGAACTTGAGCCGCGACGAGAGCACCCTGTTTCTCGATAAACGGGGCATTCCTGGTGACCAGGTTCAACCGGTATTGGATTTTACCCACGGTCACCCGCTGGCCCTCTCGTTGGTGGCCGACGTCCTGGCACAGCAGCAGGGCATCTATTTTGCCCCCGACGCCGCACCCGACGTGATTCGACTGCTGCTCGAGCAGCTGGTCCGTAAGGTCCCTGGCCCTGCCTACCGGGCGACGTTGGAGGCGTCTGCGTTGGTGCGCGTCATGACCGAGCCGCTGCTGGCGCAGATGCTGGCGCTGCCCGATGCGCACGACCTGTTCGATTGGCTGCGCGGGCTGTCACTGATCGAAGCGGGGTCTGAGGGGCTCTTCCCGCACGACCTGGCGCGCGAGGCCCTGGTCACCGATCTGCGCTGGCGCAATCCCGATTGGTACAACGAGCTGCACCGGCGGGCGCGGCATTACTACATGGCTCACCTGCACCAGGTGCAGGGGGTCGAGCAACAACGCATGATCTGGGACTACATCTTTCTGCACCGTGACAATGCCGTGGTGCGCCCGTTTTTCGAATGGCAGGGGAGCGGCGGTGGCATCACCGTCGAGGGCCCACAGCCCGGCGATGCAGGCCAGCTCTACGACCTGGTGGCAGAGCACGAGGGCGAAGCCCTGGCTCGCCTGGCGCAGCACTGGCTGGCGCGTCAGCCGCAGGGTGCCATCCTGTTTCGTGACACAGGCGCGGCTGGAACACCGGGGCTCGCCGGTGCCATGCTCATGGTCGCGCTCAACCAGGTCAACGAAGAGGACGTGGCGCTCGATCCAGCCATGGGTCCGGCACTGGCGTACGTGCAGACCCACACGCCCCTACGATCAGGCGAGAAAGCCACCTACTTTCGTTTCTGGATGGCGCGTGACGGGTACCAGGCGGTTTCTCCGGTGCAGAGCCTAATTTTTGTCCAGACCGTGCGCCATTATCTGACGACGTCAGGGTTGGTGTACACCTTCTTCATCACCGCTGACCCCGATTTTTGGACCGCGGTATTTGCCTATGCCAACCTTTCGCGTCTGCCCGAACTGGACTTCGAAGTCGACGGGCGGCGCTTCGGCGTCTATGGCCACAACTGGCGCGCCTTACCACCTCTGGCGTGGCTCAACCTGTTGGCCGAACGCGAAACCGCAATGCTGGCAGCCCAGCCGGCTGCACAGCCCGCGCCGGTAATGCCGATCGTCGTATTGAGCGAGGATGAATTCGGCGGTGCGGTGCGTGGTGCCCTGCGTGTTTTTTCGCGACCAATCGAGCTGCACAACAACCCGCTCCTGCAGTCACGCCTGATCTTGGATCGTGTCGGGCAGAATGTCAGTGTCACGGAACGTGTGACGGCCTTGCAGGCGGTGTTGAAAGAAGCGGCGGAGCCATTCCAGGCATCCCCGCGCGAGGTGAAGTTCTACCGCGTGCTTTACCACACCTATTTCCATCCCGCACCAACGCAGGAACAGGCGGCAGAGCTGTTGGATCTCCCGTTCAGCACCTACCGCCGCCACCTGAAGACGGCGGTCGATCAGCTGATCGACGGGCTGTGGTTGCGCGAGGTCGGGGATTTGGGAGCGCCAGGATGAGGCAGATATGACCACACTTCGACAACCACAGATCGACGCCGCACAAGAATTCTATACCGTTGTCGTCGCGGTCCTGCGGACACCGCAGGGTGTTCATGCCGTCACGGCCATCGCCGCTATGGCGCGCCTGGCGGGCACCTGGCTGCTGCGTTCGTTTGGGTTACCCATCGACCAGCTCGAACCGGGAACGCCCGTTTTGTCAGACGTGGCCAACGACCAGGGGCCGCGCCTGATCAATATCCTGGGCGGCGTCCTGTCCAATATGGATATCGTCATCGACGCCAGCCGCATCGACTTCTCGACGCCGTCCGACGACAAACCACAGCTGACTTTGCTCGAAACGCAGGCCCGCCTGGAACCACCGCTCACCGGCAGCCTCCAGCAGCATCAGCTGTCCTACGGTGAAGCTGCCGATGCCGCCGCCGCCGCGACCGCCCTCCTGATCGCCGAGTGCGCCCAAATCGTCGACCCCCACGTCGCGTTCAACACCGCCGCGTATGGTTTTGTCGAAGGCACCAAAACCGTGCCCTATCGACCGGATCAGGCAGCCTCTTGCAAAGAAGAATAACGGACGGCACACCCGTCCATGGTCAGCACGCCTCAGAGCCCAACTTCTTCGACGCACGCTCCACTTGTGATGTGCGCGCCATTCGCCGACGGCCCAAGTCAAGCCTGGCAGCCGGCGTTGCCATTCCATGCGGCTGTTCTCTTGTGATGCCTAACCGAGGTACAACTGTTCTTCGGGATAGTAGACCGGCTGGGGAGGCGAGCGGCGGGCCAGGGCCAGGACGATGGTCAACGCACCAAGGCGGCCCCAGAACATCATCAGCATGATCACCACCTGCCCGAAGAAGTTGAGGTCATCCGTGAACGCCAGTGACAGACCGGTGGTGGCAAACGCCGATACGACTTCGAGCAAGGCTTCCTCGAGGCGTGCCGTTGGGTGGGATATCAGGATTAGCCAGGTGGCCAAACCAACGACGAACACCGACGTCAACAACACCGCCACGGCGCGTTGAATCGATGTAGCACTCACGGTACGCCCCCCCACGGTGGGTGCAGGCACGCGTCGCACGTAGCCCCAGAGGGTAATGCTCAGCACGGCCAACGTACCGGTGGTGATGCCGCCCCCCATGGAGGCAGGCGCGCAGCCAACGAACATCAACAGCGTAATGATGAACTGGCTGGCGGGGCGCAGTTCAGGAAAGTTCGTCAGAGGTGTGAAGCCGGCGGTGCGCGCCGAGACCGACTGAAACAACGAGAGATACACCGCGGTAGACCACGGCTCGTCCGCCATCGTGCCGCGAGGACCCGTTTCTCCGGCCAGCAGTGCTACGGCACCCCCCACGATAAGCACGGCCGACAGGACCAACGTAATCCGCGTGTGGAGGGAGATTCGCTGGCGCTCGAACGCCAGGTTGCCCAAGACCGGAATGCCTAACCCACCCAGGAAAATCAACGTACCCAGGATGAACAGGCTGACGAAATCGCCGGGGATGCTGCTGAAACCGGGCCGCCCGCTGAACAGGTCGAAGCCCGCATTGCAGAACGCCGACACGGCGTGGAAAATGGCATACCAGGCGGCGTCGAAACCCAACACAGGGTACCAATGAATCCACAGCAGCACCACACCGATGCCTTCGATGATCAACGCACCGCTGAGCACGCGCATCGAGATTTTCACGATCGAACGGGGTGATAACAAACCCAACGAATCGCTCAGGGCCAGGCGGTCGAAGAACGACAACCGGCGCCCCATGATGCGCAGTGCAATCGTGGCAAAAATCATGAAACCGAGGCCACCCACCTGGATCAGAAACAGGAGAATCAATTGACCCGCGAAGCTCAGGCGTTCGAACGGCACAAGGATCGAGAGACCGGTGACGCTGAGCGCTGAGGTGGCGGTAAACAGGGCTTCGTCGACGGATAGGGGTGTCGGCTGGCCAACGCCGGGCAGCATCAACAGCGTCGTGCCCACTGTGATCAGAAACGCCAGCCCGGCAACCAGGCGCAGGGCCGTGGAGGGAGGACGCAGCAGACGACGTGGTGACGCGGTCTGCCACGGTGGGCGGGCTGGCGACCGGCCGGAACTCATGCGAGCCAGTCCATCAACTGATCGATCTGGGCATTGGTGCCCAGCACCGCGATGATGTCACCCTCGACGAAGGCATAATCGGCCGGCGGCGAGACGACCACGTCGTCGCCACGCCGAACCGCCAGCACGGTGACACCAAAACGCTGACGCAGTGCCAGGTCCTGCAGAGCCTTGCCGATCAGGGTCGGGGATACGTTAACTTCGGAGATACTGTAGCCCGATCCAAAGGCCACGTGATCGAGCAGCTGGGGTGACGTGATGAAGGCGGCGAGCCGCTGCGCCGATTCGACCTCGGGCAGCACCACCTGGTCCGCACCCACCGCCAGGAGAATCATGCGCTGCCGCTCGCTTGCGGCCTTGCTGATGACCCGACGAACGCCCAGGCTCTTGAGGATTACCGTAGCCATGATGTTGCTTTCGAAACTGTCACTGATCGAGACGATCACGGTATCGAACGACTTGATGTCCACTGCGCGCAGGGCATCTTCGTCGGTGGCGTCCAAGGCTACGGTCTGGGTGATTTCGTCCGCCAGGCGCTGGACGATCTCGCGCTGGTGGTCGATGCCCAAAACAGTGTAGCCGCGCGCGATCAGGCTCAAGGCCAGGCTGGTGCCAAACCGGCCCAGGCCAATGACGGCAAATTCAGGTTTTGCGCCGCGACGGGCCATGTCAATCCTTTCCCTTCGATGAAGCAGTGCATCGGACTGTTACGAAACCGCAGGTGCTCTCCATTGTATCCCGATCGCACGCGATGATCAAATGAATGCACTATGTTATAATGAAGTCATCACATCCATTCCGTGCCTTTGCCAGCCACGTACCACCACCCGTGCACATCGATTCGCTGGCCAGGACCTGGAGAACAAGCGTATGAAAACCCGCCCTCGCCACAGGATGGCCTGGCGCGTACTAAGCATGATCCTACTACTGGCGCTGGCACTGCCGACGGTGCAGGCAGCGCCGTGGTCCGGTGAATTTGCCTGGCAGGACTCCATCTTACCCGACAGTGCCGCACCGGATACCTGGGCCTGGCAGGCCGGTGGCGCATTGGCCGATGTATTTTTGATCGACGGCAGCCAGGGCTGGATCACAGGCGGCCACGGCCTGGTGTTACATACTACCGATGCAGGGGCGAGCTGGTCGCTCCAGCCAGGTGGTACCCGTCGCGGCCTGGTCACTACCTATTTTGTGAGCGCACAGCGTGGTTGGGCGGCCGGCGCAGGGGGTGTGATTCAACACACGAACAACAGCGGAGCCAGCTGGCTGTCACAGACCAGTGGGACAATCTCTGATCTCAATGCCATCCACTTTGCCAATGACCAGCGCGGCTGGGTCGTGGGCATGGCCGGCACGATTCGCCGCACCAGCAACGGTGGTGCCACCTGGGCTGCCGCGACGAGTGGCACCACGGCTGCGCTGCACGCCGTACAGTTCGTCGATACCCAGCGCGGCTGGGCCGTGGGCAGTGCCGGCACGATCCTGCATACCAGCGATGGTGGGGTGAGCTGGTCGGCCCAGGTGAGCGGCAGCGATGCCACCTTCTACGGCATCAGCTTCGTCGATGCCCAGCGTGGTTGGGTAGTCGGCCGGACCGAGGGTGGTTCGTTCCACGGCATCATCCTACGCACACTCGACGGGGGCGCCTCCTGGACCTCGCACCGCTTCAGTGCCTTCGAGGCCCTGCGCGCCGTAAACTTCGTCGATGCCGACCACGGCTGGGCCGTCGGTGCGCAGTGGTCACCCAACGAACCGTGGCGCGCCCTCATCCTGCGCACGACCAATGGTGGTGACAGCTGGTCCGCAGATTATGTGGGCCCGTTGGAATTCCAGCTGCACAGCGTGCATTTTGCCACCACCAGCACCGGCTGGGCGGTCGGCAGCTGGGGCGGCATCCTGGGCACCACCGATGGGGGTGCCAGCTGGCGCTTCCTGGCCAGTCCCACCGGTGACACCCTCGCCGCCCTGCGTTTCACCAGCACTGGCGAAGGTTGGGCCGTGACTCAGCGCCCCGGTGAGCAGCGGCCTGTTGGTGTGGTCCTGCACACGCAAGATGGGGGCGGCACCTGGAGTGAACAATGGGCAGGCCGCTGGCTGGACAGCCAGAAGCTGAACGCACTCGACATGATCGGCGCCGGGCCGGGCTGGGCTGTCGGATTCGATGGTGCACAACAAACCGGCCTGATCGTGTCCACGACCGATGGCACGTCCTGGTCACCCCAGGGGTCTGGTACGGCGGCCGAGCTTACGGCGGTCGATTTCGTCGACGCCGTGCACGGCTGGGCTTTGGACCGCAGCAACCAGGTGCTGCGCACGACTGATGGGGGTCTCTCCTGGACGACTGCCGCACCTGCCGGCCTTACAAGCCTCTCGGCCATCCATTTTGTCGGCCCACAGCGCGGCTGGCTGACCGGAGCAGCGTGCTCGGGCGCGGACGGCTCTGTCGCCTGCAACGCCGTCATCAAACAGTCCACCGATGGCGGCGCCAGCTGGTCGACACAGGCCTCGCTTGCGGACAGAACACTCAACGGCCTGCACATGCCCGCCCGCCAGCGCGGTTGGGTTGTGGGCAGCGCCGGCACGGTCCTGCGTACGGTCGACGGCGTGTCGTGGATTCCCCAGAACAGCGGTATCGGCACCAACCTGTCGGCAGTGACTTTCGTGGATGACGCGGAAGGTTGGATCGTAGGTGACGCGGGCACCATCCTGCACACCCTCGATGCCGGCGTCACCTGGGTGGCCCACCCGCTGCCGGTCAAGGTGGGTCTGCGCACCGTCTCATTCGCCGATCGCCACCACGGCTGGGTGGGCGGCGAAGATGGGCTCATTCTGCGTTATACCGGCAGCGGCATGGGCCTGCAGCGGGCGGTGGCAGCCAGTCTCGACGACACCTGCGTACACGTCGCGTCGGGTGCCAACCAGGTCACGAGCCCGATCCTGCGTCTGGGCAGGAGCTCTTCATCCAACTTCGTGTGCAGCGTGCGTTTCAGCGCTGTCGCCATTCCCCCTGGCTCACAGCTGGTGGCCGCGTCATTGACCCTGTTCCCAGCCGGCGTGCAAACGGGGGCACCGGTACGACTGACAATTTATGGCGAAGCGACCGACAATGCCGTCAATTTTGCCGATACCAACCCGCGCGCCAACCAACGACCGCGCACCGCCGCAGCCGTACCGTGGACCCTGACCGATCGACCGGACAGCTGGTTCCGCAGCCCGGACCTGGTCGCACCGCTGCAAGAAGTCGTCAACCGGCGCGGCTGGCAAACGGGCAACGCCCTGGCCCTGCTGCTCGTGAGCGAAACAAGCAACACCTACTACCTCGACGCCCGCGCCTACGATGGCAACCCCATACGCGGGGCGCGCCTGACAGTGTGGTACCAGCCACCAGCGCCGAACAGCCACCACCTCTGGTTACCCTTCGCCGCCCATTGAACCGCAGGTCACGCCCCTGGCGTGACCTGCCCTCCCCCCGCCGCCCACTCCAACCATCCGTTCCAATCATCCGTTCAATCCGTTCCCCGGGGGTGGGACCGTGTCCCACCCGCGTTGACAGTAATCCGTTCCAATCCGTTCCCCGAATCCGTTCCCCATCATCCGTTCAATCCGTTCCCCGTACTCCCTACTCCGTACTCCGTACTCCCTACTCCGTACTCCCTACTCCCACTCCTTGACAGTTTATCGGCTGGCCCTTTATACTTAATCAAGAACAGGGTGTCATCCACAGAACCCCACAAGGAGTCATACATGTCAACGGAATTCTTCCCGGCCGGTCGCCCGGCGCCGGCGTTCAAGCAGAAAGCCATTGGTTCTGGTCGTGAAGTCAGCCCGCAGGCCATGGCTGGCCGTCCGCTGGTTTTGGTGTTCGTCAACGAGGCCAGTCAGCGCGGTGGTCGTGGTCTTTTCAAGGCGATGCGCGACCAGTACCCCTCGGTGAGCCAGGTCTGGCTCGCCACCGTCGTCGACCTGCAGGGCGTGCCGGTGATCCTCAAAGGCATGGCCGAGTCAGAGATGAAAAAACAGTACGAGAAACTGGCCGGCCGTCTGCCACCTGAGGACGATCCAACCGAGTACGTGATCATCGTGCCCGACTGGAAAGGGGAGATCCTCAAAGCATTCGGTCTGAAGCGGCTGGACAAACACCCCGCCGCCGTCGTGATCGATGCCCAGGGCGTCGTGCAGGGCAGCTACCTGGGCGAAACACCCGATACGACGATCCTGAACGCCCTGGCGGGCTGCGTCGCTGCCTGAGTGCCCGGCGGTCATGACGACCCGGGCCATGTCGTGACCATCGTGTTGCAGCAGCTGGCATACCCGATCGGATAATCACCGACGGCCCATCGACACGGCATGCCTCATCTTGCCATTTTTCTGCTGGGTTCACTGCGGGTGCAGCTCGACGCGCAGCCGGTGGTTGGGCTCGATGCGCTGAAAGCACGCGCCCTGCTGGCCTACCTGGTGACCGAAGCGGCCCACCCGCAGCGGCGCGAGGTGCTGGCCGCGCGCCTGTGGCCTGACAGCCCCGATGACCTCGCGCGCCGAAGTCTCAGCGTGGTACCTATTCCTATGCTGTGTCTCTTGGCGACCGTCTACAGAATCTACGCTGGCGGCGCCGCCGGCTGTGTCAGTGTCGGATCGGCCGGTACAAAGCAGTTGCCAACGCTGCCATCGGGACAGACCACCCGCCACCACTGACCATCGGCGCTGATGCCGGTCACTTTGGCGATTTGTCCTGCAAACACCTCACCCACCTGGGCGTAGTCGGCACCGGGGCCGGCGATGATTGCCACATCCTGCTGAGCCATGACGAACTGGACGTCCGTCTCCTGCACCGGGATCAGCGTCTGCGGCTCCCCGGTGGGCAGGGCGTTGTCGACGTCCAGGGTGAAGGTGGTTGTCACCCCCTCCACCTCGACAGTGTACGTGCCCGCCGGCAGGCCGGCCACGTCCAACGCCACACTCTCCTCGAACGGCGTCAGCACCTGGGCACACTTGGCCAGCGGGTCACGCGTCACTATGGGCTCGTAAAAGAATAACTTCCCGTTTTGTAAGTGGTCCTCTGTACACGTGCTG
>CAYUCC010000062.1:0-32079 GCA_964443225.1 uncultured Anaerolineae bacterium | reverse complement strand
ACCCCTAATCCCCAACCCCCAACCCCTAATCCCCAACCCCCAACCCCCAACCCCTAATCCCCAACCCCCATCCCCCGATTCCGTAGCTCTTCGTACAACCGTACCGTCTCTTCTGCCGGCTCCACCCCCAGCTCCTGCGCCAGGATGCGACGGCAGATGCCGTACTGCACCAGGGCCTCGCTGCGCCGGCCGCTGCGGGCCAGGCAGCGCATGACTTGCAGGTGTGCCTCTTCCAGCCACGGGTCCAGCTGCAGCTGGCGGCGGGCGTAGTACAGGGCCTCGTCCATCTCGCCGGCGGCCGCATGGACATCGGCCAGGCAGCGCAGCGCATCGAGGGCCAGTTGGTGCAGGCGTTCGCGCTGCAGCACAATCCACGTCTCGAAAGCCGCACTATCGTCCAGGGAAAAACCGTCCAGGAAGGGACCGCGATACAACGTGACAGCCTGGCGCAGGGCCGCGAGATCGCTCGACGGGCGGCTGGGGGTAGTCGCCCAGCCTGTCAGACGCTCGAACTCGGCCACGTCCAGCCAGTGATCGCTGTGGCAGTTGAACTGGATGGTTTGTGTGGTGGCGATCAAGGTGGGCACGGGAGGGGCATCACAATCACCGATGGTGTGACGCAGGTTACACAGGGCCTGGTTGAGGTTATGGTGGGCGCGGCTTTCGGTCACTTCGGGCCACAGCAGGCCACACAGGGTCTGGCGTGGATGGGCATAGGGCATTTCGAGGGCCAGGAACGCCAGGAGGGCGCGTACTTTGTTCGACTGAAAGCCGGCAACCGGTTCTCTGTCGAGCTGGGCGGCGAACGGTCCCATCAGGGATATCGAGAGATGTCCCATCGTGCCTCGCCTCACGCCGCTGCCACGCCCAATCCCCATTCGGTTCGTGACAATGAGCCCATCGCCCCCGCCACGTGTGCATGGCACCTGCGCTGACTGGACCGATTATACAGCAGGTTCAGACACTTTTCAATAGCTTCTGGAAAGTGTTTCTTGTCGATTTGGTTAGAATAGCCACGTCCCCGGCACGGTCCACAAGTACCTTGGTCGGTGAAGGATCGTGCGGACCGTGCCGGGGACGTCTCTACGACTTGACGGTTTCTTGATCGTTTGTTGACGCCCCTGTGCTACAAAACAGCCATCACTGTACAAGGTGAGAGCGATGTCAACCCAACGGCCCGCGCACCTGTCCTATCTCTTGCGCCTGTGGCAGACGCCAGGTGGGGCAAACCAACCCTGGCGTGTCTCGCTGGAGAATCCGCTGACAGGCGAACGCCGCGGCTTTGCCGATCTGGAAGCCGCGCTGACGTTTCTGCGTACTCAGATCGTAGCGGCCTTCCCGCCGGATGAGGAATCTGGCGGAGATGAGGCAACCACTGGAGAACCCCAGGAGGTAAGGTATGAAACCCAGTAAACGTTTGCCGGCGGCGTTCAGCATCCTGCTGATTGCCGTCCTGCTCGTGGCTTGTGCGGGTCAACAGGCCACACCCACCGTCACACCGGCGCCGCCGGCACCATCCACGGCACCGCCGCCGACTGAAGCAGCACCTGACACCAGCGCACCGGCTGAGCCGCAGGCACGGCAGGGGCTGCGGCCCGATGCACCGGAATATGCCAAACGTGGTCCGTACCCGGTCGGCTACCAGTCCCTGGTCATGGGCGAAGGAAGTGATCGCCCGCTTGAAGCCGGTCTTTGGTACCCAGCACTCAATCCCAAGGGCGCAAAGGAAGAAATCACCTATCCCATCAAGCTGAAAATACCTCTGGACCCGATCGACGCCCCGGTGGTCGCTTACGGGCGTGCCCTGCAGGATGCAGAGGTTGACACCTCGGCGGGTCCCTACCCACTGGTGATTTTCTCGCATGGATTTGGCACCAATGCCGTGTGGTCCAACACCTTGCTCGAGCACTACGCTTCCCACGGATTCATTGTGCTGGCCCCTGAGCACATAGAGCAGTTCGATCCGGAGTATAGCGACGTTTGGAAGGCATCCATCGACCGTCCACTCGACATCAAACGGACGTTGGACTATGCCGAGCAGATCAATGCCGCGGATGGAGACATGGCAGGGTTGATCGACATGCAGCACGTGGCGGTGGTAGGCCATTCCACAGGCGGGTATACAGCGCTGGCGATGGCGGGCGCACAGTACGATCTGGCTGCCTTCAATGCGCGCTGCGCACAGCTTCCCCCCGACGATCCGCACACTTTCCTGTGTGCGCCTCTCGTGCCCAAGGAAGCGGACATGGCTGCCCGCGCTGGGCTGGATCCCATGCCTGAGGGGCTGTGGCCCTCGCTCGGTGACCCCCGCGTGACCGCGATTATCCCGACGGCGGGTGACTCGTATCTGTTCGACAAGGCGGGCCTGGCTAAAATCACCATCCCGATGATGGCCATCGGAGGCACCGCAGATACCGGAACACCCTATGAGTGGGGCAGCAAGCCGTCGTATGACAATGCCTCCAGCGCGAAGAAGGCGCTGGTGACCCTGGAGGGCGCCGAGCATACGATTACGGCCTCGTGCAAGAACATGCCTTGGATCAACGAAACCCCCTTTGGTCCGTGGATCTGCTTCGATCCGGTCTGGGACAAGGATCGGGGGTTGGATCTGATCCACCACTTCTCCACCGCGTTTCTGCTCGACACGCTGAAGGGTGATGAAGCGGCGGCCAAGGCTTTGGCACCGGAGAATGTGACGTTCCCGGGTATCAAGTACGAGTCGGCCGGCTACGGTGCGGCGCCATAGGCAATTTCGCCGGGTTCTGCGCGGCACTTGCCTCGTAACGCCAACCAACTCCAAATCAAAAACGGAGCTGGGAAATCCCAGCTCCGTTTTGTATTCCCCGGATGTTAGCGACCATTCGCAGTCGGCTTGAGCCGACTTGAGCTATGAGCCTGAGCTTGAGCTCAAGGCGGCGACCTGGATGGATCGCACCGCTCGACTATCATTGCAGATTGCCTCGCCAGTGATTATCGGTTAGAATAGGACACGTCGAATAGACAACTCCACGGGAGTAACGATGAGCCGCATTCGCTGGCAAGAACATATCGTCATGGATCGAGATTTGCACCACGGCGATCCTTGCATCAAAGGTACTCGTATTCCCGTGGCCATGATCGTCGGCAGCCTGGCTGGCGGCATGACCTACGGCCAGATTCGGCAGGCGTACCCACAACTGGGTGATGATGACATCTCGGCTGCGTTGTCCTATGCGGAGGAGAATCATGGAAACTGCGACTGAAATCATTCCGATCCAGGTTGATACGGCTGGTGTGATTCGCATCGGAGGTACCCGTGTGACGCTCGACACCGTGGTTGGTGCGTTCAAAGATGGTGCAACGAATGAGTTGCACTTCGATCCTCGAGGCGTGCGGACTCGTCTATTGTCAAGACGTGTTAGCGTGGACCTGTAGTCCATGTTGGCACTCGCGGCGGACGAGACCCTCGGGACGCCACGTCCCCGGCACGGTCCGCAGGTAACCTGGTCGGCGAAAGATCGTGCGGACCGTGCCGGGGACGTTGAATACACCCTCACACCCGCGCGTGCCGGTGCCCCAGCAGCCACAACGCCGCCAGCACGGCCAAGCCCAAGCCCAGCAGTGGCAGCACGTCCACGGTGACCGGCGCGGCGTCGATCGCCGTCAGGCCAACCACCGTCGGATTCTCGAAAACCACCCGCACCGGCCCATGGCGCGTGGTCGTGCCGTTGAAATCGATGTCCTCCAGCCAGTAGTCGTATGCCATCCCCGCCACCAGGCCGTTGGCGTCGGACCAGGTGTAAGTGAAACCCTGGCTGCTGCCCGGCCCCTGGGCTGGAATCAGCGTATCGTTCAGCCGCAGCTCCTGCCCGCTCGCCTCGGCGCTGCGGTACAGGTTGAAACCAAGCGTCTCCAGCTCCGCAACCGTTTCCCAGGTGACCAGGATGTGGTCGCCCTCCAGCCAGGCTGTGAAATCGGCCAGCAGTACCCCCAGGCCCGGTTCGATGACCAGCGTCGCATCGTCGCCTACTTCGGGTGCGTTCGTTGCGTACACATCGGCGTGGTTGGGAAACGTGCCTACATTGCACGCCGATGCGTCAACCGTGACCAGAATCGTCACCGAGTTGCCGACCTGGAAATTGTTTACAGTCAAAAGCGGCGGGTTCATCGTCTGCACGATCCCCGCACTGCTCGTCATGCCGGTGACGGTCATGCATGCGGCCAGGTCATTGTCCTCGACCACCAGCCCCGTCAGGTTGGCCGATCCGATATTAGTCACCACGAGAGTGTAGAGTACATCGTGCGAGGCTGGGGTCGCGTGGCCCACCAGTGACGGTGTTACCGTCTTGTCGATTGCCAGCAGGCCGCCCGGGCCGAAGGGACAGCCATCGATCCGGTCCTTGTTGTAGTTGTTGGCGTTGGTCGCTGTGGCGGGAAAGAAGTGGGCGTCGCCCAGGTCCTGCCAGCCGCCGATGACCCCGTGGGCAATCAGCTCGCTGATCGGAATCGCCCAGGTCACCAGATAGTCCGGATCACCGTCAATATTGGACGTCGCCAGCTCATACGCGGCCAGGGAACCGGCGAACGGGCCGCCGGTCGCATAGTCGTGGCGCCACAGCTGAGTTTCCGCTGGGTCGTTGAAAATGGGTGACCAGTCGATGTTCTCGGCCGGATCGTTGAACCACAGCTCGACGGTGTCGTTGTCACCACCGCCAGGACCGATACCGTTCAGCGAGACGATGTACTGGTACTGGAAAGGATCGTACGTGGTCGCGCTTGGGATCTGGATCAGGGCCGTCCAGGCATACTGGGCAAAACCGTGCGGGCCGCTCGGGTCACCGTTGACGCGCACGGCGAAGTACAGGTAGCCCGCGTCGGACTGGTCGTAATCGACCGCCGCCGTCCAAAAATTGTTACCGCCTGTGAGGTCGCCGACCAGATCGACGCCGTCCGGGTTTTCGTCCTCGGGTGGGTCACCTGTGCCGCAGTCGAGGACGGTCCAGTCCTGGGCAAAGGCGGTGAGTGGGAGGGCCAGGGCGGCTACAAGCGCCGCCATGACGAACAGCGTAACGACTCGTGGTACGTACCCCTGCATCATGATAGTTCTCCTTTCTTGGCCCAACGGACTGCAAGGGGATCGCTGAGTCCAATTCAAGGAAGACACGTCGGGAGGTGACGATGCGTACAGGAAGCCGACTGTCTCGAACCGCCGATGCCTGCCACCCGGCACGCGTCGGCGGTTCTTCTTGTCTACAGTCTATCACGATTTGCGACGCACATGCCTTACGGATTCTTTAGAGTTGCACTGGCTTGAGCTTGCCAATTTTGGACAAGTTACGATACAATACTTAAGACTCTCATACGCCTGATGATGTCCGACAGCTGCCCTCCCATCCGCCTGGCATTCAGAACCCGTCTGATTGCTCACCATATCGTGCCGGCCCGGCCCCGACCTGCCGGCAGCGAGGAGGAATCTCACATGACAACCGCATTTCGTTGGTTCCGAGTGCTCGTGGTCGTAGCCCTACTGCTGGGCCTGACGAGCCTGGGAAGCCCGGCATCGCGCACCGACTTGACAGGGGTCGCCCGAGCCTCTGCCGAAAAGATCGACCCCGCGGTCTTGCAGGCCCTGAAAGAGGCACCCAATGGCCAGGCCGCGGTGCTTGTCAAACTGGCCGAACAGGCCGATCTGAGCAGTGCCGCTGCGATCAGCGACTGGGACGCCCGTGGCTGGGCGGTGTACAATGCCCTGCACGACACGGCGGCGCGCTCCCAGCCTGTCGTTCTGGATCGCATCGCCCGCGCCGAGGCGGCCGGCCAGGCCAGTGACGTCAAATCGTTCTGGATTGTCAACCTGGTCGCGCTGCATGCCGACGCCGATACGATCTTCGACCTGGCGAGTATGCCCGAAGTTGGCGCCATCGTGCCCAATATGAAACTCGAACAGCCGGTCCTCGAACCGGGTGTGCTCGAGACCGCACCCGACGCCATCGAATGGAATATCACCAAGATCCGGGCACCCGAAGTGTGGACGACCTACGGCGTTACCGGCGCGGGCGCCGTGGCGGCCAACGTCGATACCGGCGTGCAGTACAACCACCCGGCCCTGGTCAACCAATACCGCGGCAACCTGGGTGGTGGCGTGTTCGACCACAATTACAACTGGTTCAATCCGGCGCCCAATGCATCCTGTCCCGATCCGAACGTGCCGTGCGACGACAACGGGCATGGCTCCCACACCATGGGTACCGAAATCGGGGACGACGGCGGCACGAACCAGATCGGTGTGGCGCCAGGCGCCAAGTGGATCGCCGCTTATGGCTGCTGCCCCTCCAACGAAGCCCTGCTCGAAGCGCAGCAGTGGATGGTGGCGCCGACCGACCTGGCCGGCAACAACCCCAACCCCAGTCTGCGACCGCACGTGCTCAACCAGTCGTGGGGTGGGCCGGGTGGCAGCCAGATCTTCGAGTCGGTGATTGCTGCCCTGCGCGCCAGTGGTGTCTTCCCGACCTTCTCGGCGGGCAACAACGGTTCGAGTGCCGCCGACGGCTGTGGACGGTTGGGTTCCCCGGGTGATAACCCGTCGTCTTTCAACGTGGGCAACACCACCTCGGCCGATGCCGTCTCGAGCAGCTCGTCACGCGGACCGAATCCCTTCACGGGTAAAACAGGGCCTGAAGTCTCGGCCCCTGGCACCAACGTACGCTCGAGCGTGCCTACCAACAACTACGCCAGCTACTCCGGCACCTCGATGGCCTCACCACACGTTGCCGGCTCGGTGGCTCTGCTGATCTCGCTCGAACCGAAGCTGGCCGGCCAGATCGAACAGCTCGAAGAGCTGCTGCGCAAGACCGCCTTGCCGCTGACGAGCTCACAGACCTGCGGCGGTGTACCGGGCAGCCAGATTCCGAACAACGTCTCTGGCTGGGGTCGTATCGATGTCAAGGCCGCGGCCGATATGGTCTGGCATGCCGGCTACATCGAGGGCACGGTCACCGCCGGCGGCTCACCCGTGGCGGGTGCGACCGTCACCTACAGCATGATGGGCAAGACGCTCACTGTTCTGACCGACGCCAATGGCTTCTACAAAGTCGTAGCCGGTGCCGGCAGCTGGGATATGACGGCGGGCGGTTACGGTTACCAGACGGCCAATGCAGCCGGCGTGGCCGTGACGCAGAACAACACCACCGTTCAGAACTTCAGCCTGACCGCGCTGCCGACCTACACGGTGAGCGGCACGGTAACCGAGAACGGCTCGGGGACTGGTATTCCCGCCATTGTGATGGTGGCCAACCAGGACATGGCCGCACCGGTCTTTGCCGCAGCCAACGGCAGCTACAGCATCGTCGTACCGGCCGGCACCTACGACCTTACCGCACAACATCCGGGTTACCAACCCGCAACGCAGAATGTGGTCGTAGCGGGCAACACCACCGTCAACTTCACCCTGACGGCGCGTGCCAACTATGCCTGCATAGATAGCCGCCAGGCCGGTGGACCGGTCTACAGCTGGATCGATGCTACGGACGGCACCGCTTACCCGCTGGGTGACGATGCCAGCTCGGCCGCGATCACCCTGCCGGCGCCGTTCACTTACTTCGGCACACCGTACACCACCCTGCGCATCAACTCGAACGGCTATGTGTGGTTTGGCACCGCCAGCTACACCACGGCGCACATGGTCCTGCCCTTCGAAGGCCGGCCCAACGGCGACGCCATGGCATTCGGGGAAGACCTCAACCCCGCCAGCGGTGCCCAGGGCATGATCTACGGCAAGGCTGTGGGCAGCAAATTCGTCGTCGAGTTTTACCAGGTCCAGCACTGGGAGAGCGGCTTCCCCGAAACGTTCGAGATGATTCTCGATACGGCAACGGGCGAGATCGTCTACCAGTACCAGACCGTCAGCTGGCCCGACTACGCGTCGGTGGGTGTGGAGGATGTAGCGGGTGCCGTGGGACAGTTCTACTCCTACGCCAACTCGGCCGACCTGCAGGCCGGCCGCGCCGTACGCTTCACGCCGGCCAGCGGTGTGGCAGTCAACTGGGGCTGTGACCATGCCCTGACCCTGACCGTGTCGGATGATTCAGATCCGGTCAATACGGGCGAGGTCATCACCTACAAGCTGCATTGGAATGCGGTGGGTTTCGGCGGCGTGCCAAATGCCACGCTGACCGCCACCGTACCACCCAACACGACGTTCGTCTCGGCATCGGGTGGCATCGTGCCCGCGGGTGGTGTCTTGACGTGGAACCTGGGCAATCTGCGGCCGCGGGCCGAAGGTGGCGCCTGGTTCAAGGTGCTGGCCAACAGCGGTCCCACCGCCACGACCACGGCCACCCTCAGCGATACCAGCGGCCAGACCCGCCAGGCGACCCAGGCGACAACGATTGTTGGTCAGCCGACAGCGGTAACGATCAGCTCGATCACGAGCCTGCCCACGGCCTCGCTGTGGGCACCGCTGACCAGCCTGCTCCTGCTGGCTGGCGCGGGCGTTCTGCTGGGGCGACGCGTGCGCCGCAGCAGCAGGTAGTGAATGAGAAGGCCCCCGGGACTGATCACGTCTCGGGGGCCTTCCGTAAACGGCGCTGCCGGTGAGGCCAATGGCCTCGTATTTTCCACAAGAAACTCGGCAGCCAAGAGTGCCGCACACCCTGGTTTCAAGGCCAAAGAAGGTTGGCACCTCGACTGCCTGCCGGCGTTGGAACATTGTGCGGCACGATGCCCCCGACGGAGGAGTTCGCACCTGGGGGTGCGAACTCCTCCGTCGGGGAGACTTCCTCGGTAGCTGTCCGTGAAGCCACTGGCTTCACCAGCAGCTTTGTGGCCAACTCTCACGACCTGTAGCGCCCCTCGACAAAGCCCGGCTGCTCGAAAGCCGGATGTGGGTACGTATAAAAGCCGCGCCCGCTCTTTTTGCCCAACCACCCCTTGTCCACGTACGGCTTGAGAAACTCGGCGTTGATGCGCAGCTGCTGGTCGAACGTTAGTCTGCTTGCCCAGTAGGCCGTGATATCGTACACCGTATCGAGACCGACCTGGTCCATGATGCCAAACGGACCGATCGGCATTTTCATGATGCCCATCCAGGCACGATCCACATCCTCAACCGTGGCAACCTGGTTGGCCGCCAGGGTCATGGCCTCGCGGTTGACCGCACTCAGCATATTGTTGAAGACGAAGCCGTGGTTTTCTTTGTGCAAAACAATCGGAATTTGCCCGATACGCCAGGCAAACTGCTCCAGCACGGCCATCGTCTCTGGGGCCGTGCCGCGGTGGGGCATCACGTCGACCACGTTCGACAGCCAGACCGGCGAGTGAAAATGGAGGGCCGCGAACTGCGCCGGCCGTCCCGTGGCCGCAGCAAACTGTGACGGCACCAGGGTGGAGGTGTTCGTCGTGAAGACGGTCCGCGGCGGACACAAGGCATGAAACTGCCCCAGAATACGGCCCTTCAACTGCGGGTCTTCCGGCACCGACTCACTGATCAGGTCGACTTCCTGCGCCGCAGCAGAGGGCTCATCAGACGTGATGATGCGCCCCAACGCCGCCTGGGCCTGATCGACGGGCAAATGCCCCTGGTGCACCAGGTAACGCAGCGTGCCATCGATCTCACCCATGGCACCCTCGAAGACGCCCGGCTGGGCATCATACATGACCACATCATACCCAAACATCGCGCACTGCATGGTTATCTGCCGACCCATCGTCCCGGCCCCAATTACCAACACGCGCCGCACATCATCGATGTTCACAACCAACGTCCTTTCCAAATCAAAGTCCCCCAACCACAAAACGTACTTGCTGACTGCAACTGACTCCGTTACATGTTAGCTGCAATAAACCCCATTACATGTTTAGTGCCCAGCAACTGCAACTAACCGCGTTGCCAATATACCAGGCTGGGACGAGTACGAGTACGAGTACGAATAGGACGGTACTCCTAAGCCGTACTCCCTACTCCCTACTCCGTACTCCCTACTCCGTACTCCGCCCCCACCAACATCACATCGACAACATCGACCAAACCATCGTGATTCAGGTCGTACACCCGGTTGTACGGGCCGCTCCAGGCACTGGCCACCAGCTGAATGTCCAGCACGTCGACCAGACTGTCGCAGTTGACATCGGCCAGCTCGCAGGTGCCGGCGGTAGCATCCAGGCCAGCAATGAGCATGCGCAGCACTTCGCGGGCCTGGGCCGGGTTCAGGCGGTCGGGTGTGTCGCAGGTCTGGTGGTAGCAGGCATAACTGCCATACTCTTGCTCGATCAACAGCACCGCGGGGATCTCGACGTCCAGGAAGGGGACGTGGTCGCTGCCCCAGGCAGAGAGCGCAATGTCGACGTCGAGGTCGGTGTAGGTCTGGGCGTTGCTGCTGAGCGTGTCGACCAGGGCAGTCGCGCCGGTCACACTACCTTCGGTCTCGAGCAGCACGTTCAAGGGGTAGGCCTGGCTCTTGTAGCCAATCATGTCCATGATGAAAACGCCCTTGATGCGGTCGCGTTCGCTGGCACTCAGCTGGCTGACGTAGTATTCCGAGCCGTCCAGGCCTTGTTCCTCACCGGAGAAGGGGATAAAGCGAACGGTGGCCTGCGGCGGATATTCGGCCAGGATACGCGCCATTTCCAGGATGCCGGCGGTACCGCTGGCATTGTCCTCTGCGCCCGGTGCGTTGGTAGAGGGCTGCGTCGACGTCGAGTCGAAGTGCCCGCCGATGATGTACACGTCCTGCGGGCGCGTCCGTCCGGCAATCTCGCCCACGACGTTGTAAGAAACTCCATTGGAATAGGGGAACGCCTGCAGCGTCGTGCTGTAACCCAGGGCTTCCAGCTGGGCCTTGAGCCAGTCGCGTGCCAGCAGGTTGCCGGTGGTGCCCGTGCGGCGGGTGGTGGGTGAGGGGAACTGGATCGTGGCCAGGCGCGTGACGTCACCCATCGTGCGGGTATCACTCACCTGGTCGACCAGGTCCTGACGCGTGTGAGACGGCTTGGTGATGACCGCTTCGGCCGGCCCACCCAGCCAGGCATTGACCGGCAGCGGCTGCCAGGTAAACTCGCGATGGCCGTCGAGGTGAACCCCCATCTCTGGGGAGACCGGGATCGGATGGTCGGCCAGGTATCGTTGTATGTCGCGCTGCCGGGCGATCGCCAGGTAACTATCCCTGGCCAGGACGGGCAGATTGGACGGTGGGTGACGAACCAGGGCATAGGCATCGGGTGCGGATGCGTCGGCAACGCGCACAGCAGCCAGCGTAGCGGTGGGTTGACCCGCAATCAACAAATCGGGTCCCAGCTGCACCCACCAATCGATACCCGGCTGGTCGACGATCTGTGTTCGCACAGCCGGCGTTAGTGATGAGGCATCGATCCGGTAGAGACCGGGCGGCGGCTGGTCGGGCAAGACGGCAGGAAAGGGTACGAAAAAGGTCACGAGCAGGCTCAGCAGTAGAATGGTTGGCATGGTATGACTCCTCTGTGTCAGTATATACCCAGGTGTGCCGGTAGATCAAATGGGGGTACGGAGTAGGGAGTACGAAGTAGGGAGTAGGGGGAACGGATTAGGGGGAACGGATTACTGTCAGCGGATTCGGGGAACGGATTGAACGGATGATTTGGAACGGATTGGAACGGATTGCTGTCAGCGGATTCGGGGAACGGATTGAACGGATGGCTGTCAACGGATTCGGGGAATAGGGGTTGGGGGAACGGATGGAACACACGAAAAAGAATTCGTGTCGATTGGCGCGATTCGCGGTTCAACCTGAATGGGCGGTTGGCTTTGACAGCTAAGGTGGCCTGTGTTATGCTGGCTGGCAGAGTCAAGGCACGGGATGACGGGATGATGGAGGCTATGTGTCTGAAAATAGGCTGACCCGGCGCGAGTGGCTGGAAGGGGATGAAGCCTGTGCGCTGGTTTCGGTGCGGTATGCTGAAACCGATGCCATGAGCATTGTGCACCACAGCAACTACGTGGTATGGTTCGAGGAAGGGCGCAGCAGCTACATGCGCTGCCGGGGGTTTCCGTACAGCCGGGTCGAAGCAAGCGGCCTGTATTTTACGGTGGCGGAGGTGCTGGCACGCTACATCGTGCCTGCGCGTTATGAGGACCTGCTCTTGGTGCGTACCCGGATCGGTGACATGCGCAGCCGCGGATTACGTTTCGACTACCGTATCGTGCGCGTGCGCGATGACACCACGTTGGTCACGGGCTACTCCAAACACATCTGCATTACCCACGCCGGCCAGCCGGTGCGTATTCCGAACGAGATGTTGACAGCGCTGCGTGCCCCCGGTGTGGAAAACGAAAGCGGCACGGCCTGACGCGCCACACGCAGTGTGCTGTCAGGCCGTGTGTAATGAGCCATCCCCAGGGGAGATGGTTTGTCACGACAGCCGTGCTCGTTGGTCTATTCGGCCGGCATCGTTATCCCGGCCACCTGCCAGCGGTCGACAATGTGCCGTTGCACGACGACGAGCTGGTCGTCAGCCTCGGTGATCGCAATCGCACCCAGGTCCCACCACGTCAGCCGCCCTTCGATCGTTTCACCGCCGCGCAGCGCCAGGGAGACCGGAACGTTGTTTTCCTGGGCACTGGCCAGGGCGGCATTGAGCGCTTTGCGTGACCAGGCATGGCGCCAGGTAAGGTCGGTCACGGGCACGTCGTAGTACGCCGCCAGTCGCTCCAGGACATCATCCTCACCCACGGCACGGTAACGCTGCTCGATCTGGCGGTAGACGCCCGACGGCACACCGGTCGCTTCTTCGATTTGCCAGGGTGTGGGACCCCCCTTGAGTGCCCGCAGGTAACGCACATAATCGCCCAGGCTCATGCTGTCCCTTCCTTGACCGTACGGTACGTGGCAATCGCCAGTTTTTGCAGCGTCACCTCGTTGTCTCCCGGCTCGCGAATCGTGATGGCATACGGGCTGAAGCCGATCACACGGCCGGACACTTCGCTGCCATCGAACAGACGGAAGACCAGCAGCGTGCCGCTCTCCTGCATCCGTGCCAGGTACTGGTACTCGAACTCATCGACCGATTCGGGCAGGTACGCCCGCTGGCGTTTGCCCTTTGGTTTGGGTGGATGTTCGTCGACGATTCGTTTCTGAAGGGTTCCCAGGAGCTGAGAAGCCTGCCGGCGATTCATCTCGTTGAGCGGCGTGCCCGCAGCGGCTTCCAGATCGGCCTGTTCGAGACCCAATCGTTTGCCAAGGCTGATCAGATGGTTCACCTGGCTGGGGCGGATTGGCCCCGGCACGGGCGGCACTTTGCGATCACGCGATGGGCGCTCACGACGCGCCGGCGGACGACGATCACCCACCGCCGGGCGGGGTGGGCCACCGCTGTCGCGTCCGGCGGGATAACTTTCGGGGTGTTCGGCGGGCCGGCTGGCTGGATAATCTGTCGTGGGCCGTGGCGTCGGTCGCGGCGACTGCGACGACGGCTCGTCGCCTACAGGTGGTGGGGGGGGATCCGATTGGATTTTGATCTCCCAGGGGTCCACGTATAGAGCACGGGCCAGTTTGTCCAGGTCGTCCAAACGGATCGACGTCTCGCCCATCTCGTATTGCCGTAATACCCTGGCTGGAATACCAGTGCGACCACTCAACTCGCCAACCGTCATGCGCTTGCGTTTACGGATTTTCCACAAATCTTCCATGATGTTGTTCCCCGTCTCTTTGGTTCGGCGGCGCGACTCAACCCAATGCTGAAAGACCTCAGTTCAGCTCATCTATCAGTGTCTCAGCCATCCCATTCTCGTCGAGCACCGCAAGTTGTGCCTGTGTGGCACGTGCGGTCAGTTCGACCGCCACTTCGTCGGGCAGGGCAGGCAACTGCTGAAGCTGCGTCAGGCCAAAGTACTGCAGAAACTCGAACGTTGTACCGTACAAAATCGGCCGCCCCACTGCTTCCAGGCGCCCTTGTTCTTCGATGAGCCCTCGGCTCAACAGTGTTCGCAGCACACCATCACAGTTGACACCACGCACGGCCTCGAGTTGGGTGCGCGTCATGGGCTGGCGATACGCGATCATCGCCAGGGTCTCCAGCGCTGCTGGTGACAGTCGCGGACTCACTTCCAGTCCCAGAAAGCGCTCGATGGCCGCCGCCGCTTCGGGCATCGTGGCCAGCTGGACGCGGTCGCCTTTTTGCTGCAGGCGGATGCCACGCCGCTGCAGGTTGACGCTCAACTCGGCGATGGCCGTTTCCACCTGGGTCAATTCGACACCCAGGGCAGCCGCCAGACGGGCAGCTGTCACCGGCTCATCGGCCACGAACAGCAGGCTCTCCACCAGCATCGCCAGGGGTTCAGACGGTACAACCGGTTGGGTTGGTTCCACCGCCGCGCCGTCCGTCGTCACGTCAACCTCGTATCGTCGGCATAGGGTGCATGATTGATCTGTACCTGGACCTTGCCCAGGCGCAGACCCATGCGCTCCTCGACCACTTCGTGGGTGACGGCAATGATCTCATCGGTTTTCATCGGTACGTCGATATCCGGTGTAGTGCGTACCGTCAGCCTGACATCCACGGAACCACCACGCGACCGCACCGCCGGCGTCACGTTCACCACGTCGGGCAGCTGATCGATGTGCCAGGCCAGGCGCTGGCTGACCGAATCGGTGGTGAGCGTGGCGCCTTTACCGGCGCTGCTGTTCACTGGCACGGTGGCTGGTCCGCGCCGTCGTACCTCCCACCACACCAGGGGCAGCAGCACGATGGTGGCACCCACCACCGTCAACAGTTGAATCAGGCGAAACTGCTGGGCATCGTCCAGGTAACGCTGGGACAGCGTCTCGTTCAATTGGGTCAAACCCTGCTGGGCCAGCGACAGTACGCCAAACGGGACGACGGCAGATGCCAGGATACAAAGAAAAATACCCAGCAGAACCACCACCGCCAGCAGTCGATTGAATTGATTCATGCGACAGTTCCGAAAAAACCTTTCATCTGGCGCTGTATCACGTCATACCTGGCGTCATTCTCAATCCAGGACGGTCGCCGCTGATGTCGTTCCTATTATACCTGAGTTTGAGTGCTTCGTCTAAACGAATGGCGGGCTTCCCATCTACCCCCCTCACCGTGCCACGAATCGCCCCCGCCCGGCGCGACCCCGCAGCTCGCCATCTGCCACGATCACCTCCCCGCGGCTGATGGTCACCACCGGCACCCCAGTCACTTCCACACCCTCGTACTGGCTGTAGTCGATCGCCGAGTGCAAATGGGCTGCACTGAAGGTCGTTCGTCGTTGGGGGTCGAAGAGCACAACGTCGGCATCGGCACCCGGTTCGAGGCGCCCTTTGTGCGCCAGGCCATGGATCTGCGCCGGACGCGTGCAGCAGAGGTTCACCCACTGCGAGCGTGTCAACCGACTGGTCCGTACGCCGACCGTGTGGAGCAGTGCCAACCGCGTTTCGACGCCCGAAATGCCACCCGCGGTCAGGGTGAAATTGCCCGCGCCGCGCTGTTTCTGTGCATCGGGGTGCGGGCAGTGATCGGTGGAGACGATGTCGAGCGTGCCATCGGCGAGGGCCTGCCACAGCCGCGCCTGCTGCGCCCGCTCACGAATCGGTGGCTGGCAGAGGAAACGTAACGCCTCGGTCAGGGGACGTTTGTAACAGGCATCGTCGAGCACCAGGTACTGCGGACACGTCTCGCCATAGGCGACCTGCCCGCTCGTTTTTGCACGGGCCAGCTCGGCCACCGCCTCCCCACACGACATGTGAAATACCAGAACACGTGCCCCGCTGAGCCGCGCCATCGCCAACACACGATGCACAGCCTCCCCTTCCATGACCGCCGGCCGGCTCACGGGGTGCCAGCGCGGTTCGACGCGTCCCTCCGCCACGAAGCGCTGCGTCAGCGTTTGGATCACCAGCCAGTTTTCGGCATGCACCACGGCCAGGCCGTCGACCTCGGCCACCGCCTCCAAGGCCTGGAACAGGGCATCATCGGGCAGATAATAACCGGAATACGCAGTGTAAAGCTTGAAACTGTAACAACCCTGATTGCGTACGGCGCGCACTTCCTGGCGCCAGGTGGGGCGTGCCGCAAGCAGCGGGCCGGTCAGGGTCATGTGCAGGCCATAATCGACCATCACCTGACCATCGGCCTCGGCGCGCCGCCGGTCGAGGGCCTCGCTGAGGGATTGCTGCGGCTGGGGATCGACAAAATCGATGAAGGTCGTGACTCCACCAAAAGCGGCTGCCACCGAACCCTGATCGAAACCATCGGCGGTGTGCCCGTAGCCGGTGGCCAGGTGCATGTGCACGTGACCATCCACCGCACCGGGCAGGACGTAGAGCCCCGCAGCATCCAGGGTCTGCCGGCCAGTCAGACCGTGCCCGATCTCAGTGATCGTCTCGCCCGTGATCGCCACGTCCGCCACGAACTCGGTGCTGGCCGTGACAAGCAGACCGTTTTGGATTACCAGGTCGACCATAGGACTACCTCAAAACGTCTCTCAGGCCACCTCGATGCGCAGATTCTCCAAACCCACCAGCTGCACCAGCTCCTGCTGCAGCTCGGGACCGTAGTTGGTGCCGTCGTTGGGAAATTCGAGCACCACCCGCTCGCCGCTGCGCATCACGTACAGGCAAAATGTATCGGGGCCGCGGTAGTGCTGCGCCATCAGCGTATAAATCTGGCCGAGGTGCCGGATGTCGTCCTCGGCGCTGCGGCCCTGGCGCAGGGTCACGTGCACACGACGGCGGCCGGCGCGTGCCAGAGGTAGCAGTTGGGCGCCTGCGATCGTTGGGGCATGGTCGAGGGCCAGCGGCAGGGATGGTTCCTCCTCGCCCTCTTCGTCGACCCCAGTCTGCGCGACCAGGTCGAGCTCGTCGTCCTCATCGTCACCGCTGAAGTCGTACCAGGCGCCGGCGATGGGGCCGCGCGGACGGGCCGGGGTGGCGGTGGTCTCCCCCGCGGGTCGCGACCAGCCGTACTGCGGACCATTGGAACGCCCGTTGCCCGCACCGTTTACCTTGCCAGGCTGGTCAGACACGACGGCGGTGGCGCGGTCGACGTAATCCTGCACCGTATCGACCAGCACACTGACGCGGCCCCCGTCACGCGCATCGACCTTGCCGCGCACCATGACCACTTTTTCCACCGCCAACCGGTCGCGCACCTCGGCATAGGTGCGTGGAAAAATGGTCAGCTCGACGGTGCCTCCCATGTCCTCCAGGGTGGCAAAGCCCATCGGATCGCCCTTTTTGGTGATGATCTGCTTGACGTCGGCCAGCATGCCGATCAACGTCACGGGGGTGCCCGCCAGCGTCGCATCGACAGCGCCGCAGGCACAGGTCACCAGGTCGCCGATCTCGACGGTCACCTGCTGCAAGGGGTGCGACGACGCATAGACCCCCAGCAGTTCCTTCTCCCAGTTCAGAAGCTGGCGTGCTTTGGCGGCCTCTACCTTGGGCAAACGAATCGTGGTGGCCGGTGCGGACGCCGCACCGCCGCCCGCAAACAGGTCGAAGATCGACAGCTGGCCCACCTCGCGCGCGTCGTGCGCTGCCCCACTTTCGGCGATCATGGCATCGATCGCCTCGAGCAGCTGCGCTCTTTCGCCGAAGTCGTCCATGGCACCCGCCTTGATCAGGCACTCCAGCGGGCGGCGGGTTACCCTGCGCAGGTCGACGCGCTGGCAGAGGTCGTCGAGGGAAACAAACGGGCCACCCGCCGTGCGTGCGGTGATGATCGTCTCGACCGGCCCTTCGCCAACGTTTTTGATAGCCCCCAGCCCAAAACGAATCGCTGCCCCTTTGGGTATCGGGAATCGATAACTGATGTGCGGGTCCTGGCCCATGGGTGGTGGCGCATCCGGCGGTCGCATTTCGATCGTGAAGTCGAGGCCGCTGGTATCGATGGCCGGTGGCAGCACCTCGATGCCCATGCGCCGGCATTCGGTGATGAAGTTGGCCACTTTATCACTCTTATCCCGCTCGACGAGCAGCTGCGCAGCCATGAATTCCAGGGGATAGTGCGCCTTCAAATAGGCGGTCTGCACGCAGATCACGGCATAGTCGGCAGCGTGCGCACGGTTGAAGCCATAGCGCGCAAAACCCTGCAGTGCGTCCCAGATCTGGTCGGCTTCGGACCGCGTCAAACCCGACGTCGCTTTGGCGCCGCGGGCAAAACTCTCGCGCTCCTTTTCGATGACGTCGGCCTTTTTTTTGGAAATCGCCCGCCGCACCAGGTCGGCTTCGGCCGACGTGTACCCCGCCACCCGCGTCAGCAGCTGGATGATCTGTTCCTGGTAGATACAAACACCAAACGTCTCGCTCAGGATTGGTTCCAGGGCCGGATGGATGTAGTGGGGCTGTTTGGTGCCGTGCAAACAGGCGATGTATTCCGGAATGAAATCCATCGGCCCGGGACGGTAGAGTGAAATCGTCGCCACGATGTGGTTGAACTCGCGGGGCTGCATCTCCATGAGGACACGACGCATCCCCGCCCCTTCGACCTGGAAGACCCCGGTGACTTCACCACTGGCCAGAAGCTGGTACGACTGGGCATCGTCGAGCGGGATGTTTTCCAGCGTATAGTGTTTGCCATGCCGTTCTGAAATCAGTCGCGTCGCCTCACGCATGACGCTGAGGGTCGAGAGCCCCAGGAAGTCGACTTTCAGCAGGCCGATCGACTCCAGGATCGGGAATTCGTACTGCGTGATCGTACGCGTGATGGCCGACTTGGGCGGACGCATCAGCGGCGTGTAATTGACGAGCGGCTGGTCGGCGACGATCACGGCGGCGGCATGAATCGACGCGTGACGCGCCACGCCTTCGATTTCGCTGGCTGTGTCGAGCAGCTGTCTGATGTGCGGCGCACCGTCGTAGCGCAGCTTGAGGTCGGGAATTTGCTGCAGGGCCTCGGCAATGCTCACCGGTTTGCCGGGGATGGCGGGGATCAGCTTTGCCACCTGGTCGACTTCGGCCAGGGGCACGCCCATGGCGCGGCCGACGTCGCGCACCGCGGCGCGTGCCTTCATCCGCCCGAAGGTCACGATCTGAGCCACACGGTCCTCGCCGTACTTGTGGATGGTGTAGCGGATCAGCTCCTCGCGCTGGTCGTCGGGAAAATCGAGGTCGAAGTCGGGCATCGAGACGCGGCCCGGGTTCAGGAAGCGCTCGAAAATCAGGTTGTTGGGCAGCGGGTCCAGGTTGGTGATACCGGTAGCGTACGCCACCACCGAGCCCGCCCCCGACCCACGCACGTTGTACCAGATCCCACGCTCGCGGGCGTAGCGGCACAGGTCGCTCACGATCAGGAAATAGACATCGAAGCCCATGTCGTGAATGACCTGCAGCTCGTACTCGACGCGCGCACGTAACCCGGGATCATCCGCCCGCGCACCGTAGCGCCGCTGCACACCGCCTTCAGTCAGGACGCGTAAATAGGACTGGTAATCGTGGCCCGGCGGCACGTCGAAGGATGGCAGGTGGTACGTTTTGTCTTCGACATCGACGTTGCACATGTCGGCGACCAGGAGCGTATTGGAGAGTGCGCCCGGATAGTGTCCAAACAGCCGCTCCATCTCTTCGCCGCTGCGCACGTAGTAGCTGCCGTCGCTCATACGCATACGGTCCCTTGTATCGACCGTGGTGGTGGTTTGCACACACAGCAGCACGTCGTGTGGGCTGGCATCGGTGGGTTTGACGTAGTGCACGTCGTTGGTCGCAATCAGCGGCATGTCGTACTTGCGGCTGAAATCGATCAGCTGGCGGTTGACGACGTCGAGTTCGGGGATGCTGTGTTCCTGCAGCTCGAGGTAGAAGCGCCTTGGCCCAAAGACGTCACGGTACCAGTGCACCCGCTCGATCGCCTCACGCTCGCGACCCTGGTTGAGCAGTTTTGGCACCTCAGCGGCCAGGCAGCCGCTCGTGCAGATCAGGCCTTCTGCATGTTTTTCCAGGAAGTCCTTGTCAATCCGCGGCCGGTAGTAGTACCCATCGAGCTGGGCGTGCGAACAGATGCGCAGCAGGTTGCGGTAACCCGCCTGGTTTTCGGCCAGGAGCAGCAGATGGTGACGCTCCTTGTCGAGGACCGGATCGCGCCCCCCCATCGCACGGTCGTAGCGGGTCAGGTACGCTTCGACGCCGACGATCGGTTTGATATCGGCCTTCTGGCAGGCACGGGCAAATTCGATCACCCCGTGCATCGTGCCGTGATCGGTCAGGGCCATGGCACGCTGGCCCAGGCTGGCCGCCTGTTTGACCAGCTGGTTGACGCGACCCAGGCCATCGAGGAGTGAGTATTCGGAATGCACGTGCAGATGGACAAATTCAACCGTCATCGATGCTTTTCCCAGGTATTGTTTCAGAGCCGACCCGAATAACTGCTCTCAGGCGCCTTATTGAGGCGAATCTCAGGTTGTTCGGCCAGGCTCTCAGCCCGCGCGACCCGTGCCATCGTGCTCGCCGGACAAGGTTCCGAACAGATGATCGTATTTTGCCTACAAGCAAAAAACCTGTCCGACAACTTGGGCGCTGCCGGAGCAAACAAGGTTGTCCATCGCATCACCTGAAGAGGAACCATCCATCGGAGCGTTTTCATTCTACCACAGCCGGCGCCGAATGCCGAATCTGAAACCCGCTGCGCACGCCCGCCAGGCGGACAAACGCCCCATTTGGCGTTCAAACAGCCGCCTGGCGTTCAAACAGCCTGGCGTTCAAACGCCAGGCTTATAGCTCAAGTCCGCTCAAGCGGACTGGGGGAACACGTGGTGCACGCCCGCCTGACGTGCAAACGCCCCTGAATGTAACCTTCGCCGACCATCGTGCGTCAAACGTGGTTGATACTTGCGAAAGGAAACCTAACCATGTTCCATCAACGTTCGACCTTTTTCCTTGTTGTGCTGCTCGCTTTGGCCGCGCTGACCATTGCCGGCTGCGGTGCGCCGGCGGCTGCGCCCGTGGCACCAGCACCGGCGGCAGCTGATGAGGCGGCCGTGGCCGAACTGCCGGCGACGATCGACGTCGCGACGGCAAATGACCTGCGCGGTCGCGATGATATCATCATCCTCGACGTTCGTGAGGATTACGAGTTCAATGCCGGCCACGTGCCGGGTGCGGCCTGGATTCCGTTGGGCGAGCTGCCCAACCGGCTGGATGAGCTGCCCAAGGACAAAACCATCCTGGCGATCTGCCGCAGCGGCAACCGCAGCGGGCAGGCCACCGAGCTGCTGCAGCAGCAGGGCTTCGATGCGCACAACGTGCAGGGCGGGATGATTGCGTGGGGGCAGGCGGGGCTTGAGGTGGAAAAGTGATCGATTTTAGATTTTGGATTTTGGATTTTGGATGAAGCGGGAACGAGAATCAGCCCAGCCTGCGCAGGCAGGCTTCGTCTGCGTAGTCGCGGTTTCCAACCGCCGTGTGCCGCGGTTTCCAACCGCCGTGTGCCGCGGTTTCCAACCGCCATCGTGATCGTTCAGAGTCACGCTAATTCCGGCTGGCGTTCGATGTAGGCCAGGGATTGGTGGCGGAAGTAGGTGTTGTAGAGTTCGGCGTAATGGCCGCCGCGGGCGATAAGATCGTCGTGGCGGCCTTCTTCGATGATCCGGCCTTGAGCCATCACGATGATGCGGTCGGCGTGACGCACCGTCGACAGGCGGTGCGCGATGACGATCGCGGTGCGGTCGTGCATGATGGTGTCGAGCCCTTCCTGGATTTGCGTTTCGGTGAAGGGATCGACGCTGGCCGTCGCCTCGTCCAGAATGAAGATCGCCGGGTTCTTGAGCAGCACGCGTGCCAGGGCTACGAGCTGGCGCTGTCCCATCGAGAGGTTGGCGCCGCGCTCACCCACGTCGGTGTCCAGGCCGTGCGGCAGGTCGTGCAGCCAGTCGCCCTGGCTGATGCCCATCGCCGCCCGGCGCACTTCCTCCTCGGATGCACCAATCTGGCCGTAACGGATGTTGTCGGCGACGGTTCCTGAAAAGAGGAACGGCTCCTGCGGGACAATGCCCAGGTGCCGGCGGTACTGCCCCAGGTCGAGCCGGCGCAGATCGTGGCCATCCACGACCAGCTCTCCACCCTGAAACTCGTAGAATCGCGTGACGAGCTTGGCCACACTGCTTTTGCCGGCGCCGGTATGCCCCACCAGAGCGATCGTCTCCCGCGGCCGGATGTGCAGCGAAAAGTCGGGCAGCACGACTTCCGTATCGGTGTAACTGAACCGCAGCCGGCGAAACTCGATCTCACCCTTCACGGCCGGCACCGGCTCATTGCCCACCTGCACGACCTTCGGTTCGGCGTCGATCAGGGCAAAGACGCGCTCGGCGGCCGACATGCCGTCCTGGAACTGGCTCCAGAACGAGGCAATGTTGATCATCGGCCACCAGAAGAAACCCACGGCCTGCATGAAGAGATACCAATCGCCCGGGGACACGGTGCCGTCGCGTGTGGCCAGGCCGCCCGCAAAAAAGAGGACCGCCACCCCAATCCCCGATGAGATCCCCATGATGGGGAAGACCGTATTGAGCGTCAGCCCGCGCCGCACACCGACCTGGTAAGCCTGCTGGTTGTTGGCAGTGAACGTCCCGTAGATCGCCGCCTCCTGGCGGAAACTTTTGGCCACCATGATGCCGCTGACCGACTCCTGAATCTGCGCGTTGATTTTGGCCGTCACGCGGCGTGCATGCTGGGTCACGCGGCGTGCCACGCGGCGGAAACTGAGCGCAATGATCACCGCCACCGGCGCCATCGCCAGCAGCAGTAGAAACAGCAGCGGATCGATGCGCAGCAGCCAAAACGACAGGAAGACGACCAGCATCACCTGGCTGATCAGGTTGGTGGTCAGGGTCACGACCTCGGAAAAATCCTGCGTGTCGGACGTCACGCGGCTGACGATTTTACCCGAGGGGTGTTCGTCGTAGAACGACATGTCGTGCGCAATCGTCGCCTCGAAGACGTCGCTGCGCAGCTGCAGCACGACGTTGCCCACCACACGCGCCGAAAAGAGCTGCTGGATGTAGTTGAAACCCCAGGCGAACACGCCCAGCAGCAGCACCCCCAACGTAAACAAAACCAGGGCTTCCGTCGTAAAGCTGGCCGACAGGCTGTCGATGGCGCGCGCAATCAGGACCGGCCCACCGCTGCCCGCCAATGAATTCAGCGTGATGGCCACCGCGATCATGACCATCTGCCGGGTATAGGGCCGGAAATAGCTCACGATACGCTTGAGCAGGTCGCGGTCAGTATAGTGTCTGTCGTATGCCTCGGTGTCGAGGCCGTCTAGGATGAAGCCCATGTCGATTTTGGATTTTGGATTTTAGATTTTGGATTTGGATTTTGGATTTGGATTTGGATTTTGGATTTGGATTTGGATTTTGGGTTAGTCGTATCGGGCGAAGATGCGACGGTAGTCTTCGCTGCGTGCAAGTAACTCCTCGTGCGTCCCCTGGTCTACCAGATGGCCGGCGCGGAGGACGAGGATGCGGTCGGCCCAGCGAATCTGGCTGAGACGATGGGTGATCAGGAAGGTGGTGCGCTGGCGGCTGATACGGCGCATGGCGCGTTGGATCTGGTCTTCGGTGGCGCTGTCGATGGCGCTGGTGCTGTCGTCCAGGATCAGGATACGTGGATCGGTGAGAAAGGCGCGGGCGATGGCGATGCGCTGCCGCTGACCGCCCGACAGGGTCACGCCGCGCTCGCCCACTTCGGTGTCGTAGCCGGCGCTGAAGCTGGTGATGAAGTCGTGTGACTGGGCTTCGTGCGCCGCCTGTTCGATTGCGGCGGGAGTGGCGTCCTTGACACCGAATGCGATGTTGTCGCCGATGCTGCGCGAGAACAGAAACACGTCCTGTTCGATCGTCGAGATCTGCGAACGCAGCGATTCCAGGCTCCAGTCGCGCACGTCGATGCCGTCGACCAGCACGCGGCCTGTGTCGGCGTCGAAGATGCGGTTGATCAGACGTGTGAGGGACGATTTCCCCGACCCGGTCTGGCCGACGATGGCGATCGTTTCGCCGGGCTGGGCGATGAAACTGACGTGCTGCAAGACCGGTTTGCCGTTGTATTTGAAGGTGACGTCGTCGAAGACGACCTGGCCCTGGATGGGGCGCGCCACCCCGGCTGCGTTTTCATCCAGGTTCGTCTCGGTATTGATCATGGTCAGGATGCGCGCCGCGCTGGCCATGCCCAGCTGCACCAGGTTGAAGCTGAAGATCGAAATGAACGTCGGAAAGCGCAGCGTGCTGAACAGCCCGATGAAGGCAATCGCCTCGCCCAACGTGACGAGACCCGCCTGCCAGGCCAGGATCCCATGCAGAAAGGCGGCGGCCCAACCGATGCTAAACATCAACATCGGCAGGTAACGTGCCTGGATGATGCCCTGTTTGACGAAATAATCACGGAAGATGGCCGCGTTGTGCAGGAACTTGTCCTGCTCGTAACGTTCCTGTACGTTGGCCTTGACGACCTCGATGCCGGAGATTGCTTCGGCCAGGCCGGCGTTGAGCGTGCCAAACTGGTCACGCATCGCAATGCTGACCGGACTGAGGCGGCGATTGTAGTCGGCGATCGTGATCACCAGGGCAATCAGGAAGAGGACCGGCACCAACAGCAGCGGCGGCGCGAGGCGCGCAATCAGGATGATCGGCACGATGACGGCCATCACCGAGTCGATGATCAGCATCAGGCCGGGGCTGAACATCAGGTTGACGGTGTGCACGTCGTTGGTGGCACGTGCCATCACGTCGCCGATACGCTGGCGGCCGTGAAAGGTCTGGCTTTTGCCCAGCAGGCTCACGTACAGCTCGTCGCGTGTATCGCGTTCGATGCGCTGCGCCAGGATCTCGATCGAATAGTTGCGCGTGAGCCCCGTCAGGCCCTGACCAATCGCACAGGCTGCCACACCCAGGGCAAGCACCGCCAGCGCCTGTACGGTCCAATCCGGCGTGGTGATCACGTCGAAACCCATACCGATCAGAATCTGGATGAAACTGTAGAAGAAGTTATTCAACGTGGCGGCAATGAGTGCGGCCAGGGGCAACAGCGGATAACGCCGCAAGTGCGATATAATCCAGCGCACCGGATTCGTCCGGTTAAAGGGGTATTCCTCGGCGAGCGTGAACTCGCGTTTGCGCGCAGAAAGGGTCTGGGCCATGGCTCGTTTCAGCAGGCGGTTGGTGAGTTACTGGCAGAGTATACCACAACCCAGCACGCGCGGCAACCGTTCGATTTTGGATTTTAGATTTTGGATTTTGGATTTTGGATTGAGGAATCCAAAATCCAAAATCTAAAATCCAAAATCAAAAGATGAACGGAATCAGGCGGTGGCTTTGGCGTTGATAGGTTGCATAATCGGGGAACCGGGCGATGAGCAGTTTTTCCTCGTAGTTGAGCTTGAGCACCAGGTCGACCAGCAGGATCAGCCAGATCAGCCAGCGCAGCGGGGTCATGGCGTTCAGCACCAGGGCCAGCGCGCCCCACAGCAGCGTCAGGTACATGGGGTGGCGGACGAAGCGGTAGGGGCCGTGCATCACCAGCTCGGCGCCGGACAAGACGTCCGGCAGGATGTGAAACCGGCTGGCGCGCATGGTCCAGAGTGTCCACAGTCCGAAAACCAGGGCACCCACTTCCAGCACCAGCGGCAGCGGCTGGGTGGCAAGCAGGGGCCCGGTCAGGGCGATGTAGATCAGGCAGGCGAATTGAACGATGACGAACAGGTACGAACGCAGTTTGTTTGTTTGCATGTCACCTCACTTCAAACCAAAAAACATCACCTTCGCGCCATCTGCGCACGCGTCCTGGAAATCCACTGATGCCTGGACCGCATAACGCCGCCGCATTATACGCCATCCTCAACCATATGGCGCAAACATGACCTGTCGAACCACGGAGATTTGCACATAACACACAGAGGACACAGAAAGAAAACTCTCTGTGTCCTCTGTGTCCTCTGTGGCCAATATCCCTCCACACTTCACGCCCCGCCGCGGATGTGGTAAACTGAAAGAGAACAAGCAATCCGGAAGCCTACAGCATCCACCATGACCGAACCAGCTGAGAAGAGGATATTCATCGTCCGCAACCCCGCCTCTGGAGCGCAGCATGCGCCGGCGATCCGTGACATGCTCGTGCAAGCCCTGACGGCGGCCGGCTGGCGGTACGCTATCCACGACACCGCGCGCGGCGAAGTGGTGGCCGACGCTGTGCGCCAGGCTCGCCACGCGGGCTACACGACGTTCGTCGCGATCGGCGGCGACGGCACCGTGGCGGCCGTGGCGGCGGACCTGGTCGACAGCCCCTGTCACCTGGCCATCGTGCCCGCCGGCACCGGCAATGTCCTGGCCCGCGCCCTGGGAATTGGCAAAGACCCGCGGCGTGCCATCAAAATCCTACTGGGGCGCCATGCCGTGCGCCATCTCGACGCCATCCAGATCGGGGACCACATCTATCTCCTGGCGGTGAGCGCCGGGCTGAGCTCGCTGGTGATTGCCCGCTCCGAGCACCAGCCCAAACGCCTGCTCGGCCGCCTGGCCTACGGCACGGCCGCAGTGCCCCACTTTCTGCGCATGACCCAATACCGCTATAGGCTCGATATCGACGGCCAGGCCTATCCCGTCCGCGCCGCCGACGTCATGGTGGTGAACACGAGCGCCACCGGTTACGCCGGCATCCACTGGGGACCCAACATCGAGCCGGACGATGGCGAACTGGGGGTCTGCATCTTCCGCACACGCACACCCTTGCACTACAGCCGGCTCATGCTGCGTGCCCTGCGCAACGATCACCTGAAGGACGGCGATATGCAGCTAATCCCCACCCGGCGCTGCATCACGATCACCGCCGATCCCCCCGTCCCCGTCGAAGCCGACGGCGAGCTCATCGGCATGACCCCCGTGCGCGCCACAGTCATCCCCCACGCCGTCACGATCATCGTACCACCGGCGTCATGACCACAGCCTCTCTTCGACGGTCCATGCTCCGTCGCGACCGCACCAGCCACACAGGAACCCCACACAACACAGCCAGCACAGACCGCCTCAACGATCAAAACCCCCTGGCAACCGTCTAAAAAATTCGCGCGAATTGGCGCCCATTCGTGGTCACAACCCCTTGGCGCCCATTCGCGATCAACCTTTGACGCCGGTCATCACGCTGCTCTCCAGGATGAAGCGCTGGGCAAAGAGGAAGATGATCATCAGCGGCAGCGTGGTCAGCACCGAAGCCGCCATGATCGTAGGCCAGGGCTGGGCGCTCTGCTGCGGGTTGACCAGCGAGGCTACGTAGACCGGCAGGGTGTACAGGCTGGTCGTCTGCAGGTAGATCACCGGCTGCAGCAGTGAATTCCAGATCCCGACGAACAGGAAAGTCGCCACCGTCGCCAACGCCGGCCGGCTCAACGGCAGAATGAGCTGCCACCAGATCGTGATGTGGCCGGCACCATCGATGAAGGCCGCTTCGTCGAGTTCTTTGGGCAGCTGCAGCATGAACTGGCGCAGGAGAAAGATCATGGCGGCACCGCCGGCAAAAAAGCCGGGGATAATGATGGGATTGAAGGTACCAATCCAGCCCAACCGGTTGAAAAAGACGTACTGCGGCACGATCAACGCCTGCGTCGGAATCATGAGGGTGCCCAACATCAACAGAAAGATCACATCACGTCCGGGCCATTCCAGGCGGCTGAAGGCATAGGCCACGGCGGCAATCGAAATCAGCGTACCAAGCAGCGCTATTACCGCAACAAACGTCGAGTTGAAATAGGCCTGGATGAATTCCGGCTTGGTGAGCATGGCCACGTACGCCGTCAGCTGCGGCTCCGCCGGGAACCAGACGATCTTGGGCGCATTGGCCTCGGCGTACGTTTTGAGTGAGGTCAGGATCATCCAGATCAGCGGAAAGGCCATGACGATGCTGGTCAGGATGAGGACCACGTACAGAATCGTGCGTGAGATGCGACCTTTGGTTTTGCGGCTCATCGATGTCCTCCCTTACCTAACGCAGATCGTACTGGACCCAACGGTCCTGCAGTTTGAGCTGAACGAGCGTGATGACCAAAATAATCACCAGCAGCACCCAGGAAATAGCCGAACCGTACCCCATTTCGTTGAATCGAAACGTCGATCGCCATAGGTTGTAAACGAGCGTATAGGCCGATTGACCCACCACCGGTGTGTCACGGAAAAGTACGTATGGCTGCTCGAAGATCTGAATCGCAGCAATGATACCCACCGTCAGGTTATAGAACGTGGCCGGCGAGATCAAGGGCAGCGTAATGCGCCGGAACTTCTGCCAGCCGTTGGCCCCATCCACTTCGGCCGCTTCATTGATATCGCGCGGCACGTTGGTCAGGGCGGCCAGGTAGATCAACATCATCGCACCGCACGTCCAAACCATCAGCAATACGATCGAGGTTTTGGTCCACAGCGGGCTCTGCAGCCAGAGGGGCACCCGGTCAGGACCCGGAAAACCGGCTTCCAGCGTCTTCTGAAACAGATTGAAGCTGCCCGCACCCAGCGAGATGATGAACGAATTGATGATGTCGTTGATCCAGATGAACAGGCGGATGAGCCAGTTGAAGGGTGGGAACGCGTTGCCCAACCCGCGGATCACGGTATTGACCAGGCCGTTATTGGCATTGAACATCAGGCGCCAGCACAACAGCACTGCGGCGTTGAGACCGAGCACCACCGGCAGGTAGTAGGACATGCGGTAGACGCGCTCGCCGCGCGTTTTGCGGCTGAGCATGACAGCCAGGAAAAGGGCAAACAACAGCTGCAAGGGCACGCCGAGAATGACCAGGTAGGCCGTATTGATGAATGCCTGGCGAAAATCGCGGTCTTCGGTGAGCAAACGAATATAGTTCTGCAAACCGACCCACTCGGGCGGTGTCGGCGGCCGGTAGTCCGTGAAACTCCAGTAGAACGACGCCGCCATGGGTACCACCACGAACAGCACGAATCCCACGATCCAGGGCGAGGCAAAAAGATAGCCGGCAAAGGCATTCTGCTGCTGCACCTGCGAACCGTGCCGCGCGCGAACCAGCGACCGCGCCAGGGTAGCCACCAACCAGCTCGAAGCGACGATGAAGATCACGGCACCCATAGCCCACAGGACCGTGGTGAAGTACACGTTGGTCATGTCCATCCTCCGCGTAGACAGGTGGGGGAGCAGGTCGCTCCCCCACCTGTCGGCAGCTTCAACTCAGTTCTGGATCATCTCGGCATCCTGCAGAACCTGGGTGTATTCCTTCTGGATGTTCTGCAGCGTCGTGTCGATGTCCTGTACGTCGGTGAAAAAAGCACCGAGCTCCTTGACCAGAATCTCGCGGAACTTGGCTGTTTCGCGGATGTCGGCAAAGCCCATGCCGTGATCGGCCATCAACTGGCCGAGGGTCTTCATGAGCGTCGAGTCGGTGACGTAATCCTTCCAGGCATCCTGCCGCGGCGGGAACGAGCCGAAGCCCTTGTTGTAGGCGAACTGGTTGTCCGCCGAGCCAAGGAACTTCAGGAACGCAGCTGCCGTTTCCTGGTTCTTGGAATAGGCCGGCACAGCCAGCCAGTCGTTGAAGACCTGCGATACTGGCTTACTGCCCGCGAATTCAGCATTCGTTGGCGACGCGACCAGCTCGATCTTCTCCCAGAGCGGATCGTCGGCAGGTGGAGCGCCCCACATGTTGGCCCACAAACACGCCGCCGTACCATCGAGCAGGCGCGAGCCGGTCGCTTCCGGCAGGTCGGCCACGTTCTCGTCGGGGTACACGCCGCGGCGGCGGTCGTACATGAACTGCAGGGCCGCCTTGGCCTCGGGCGAGTCGAAGGTAGGCGTGCCGTTGTCGGTGTACAGACCCACACCCAGGCCCCAGATCAACTGCAGGTATTCCTGCCAGTCATCCAGACGGCCCGTGGTCACCAGACCAGCCTGCATGACAGCGTTGTTTTCGATCTTGGTGGCCTTCTGCGCCGCTTCGATCGCTTCGGCGTAGGTGGTCGGGATCTTGTCGATGCCGGCTTCCTGCAGGAGGTCCATGCGGCACATGTAGGCACGCGGCGCCGTCAGCCAGGGCAGGCCGCGCAGCTCGTCCTTCCAGGTAACAGTGTCGAGTGTGCCGGGCAGGTACTCCTTGATTTCGGGCCAGGCCGCTTCGCCCAGGTATTGGTTCATCGGCGCCAGCTGGTCACCGTAGGCCGCCACGTACTCGGAGCCCAGGTTGAGGATGTCGGCACCTTCACCGGCGGCAAAGTAACCCTGGATCGTCTCATCCAGCGTGCCCCAGTTGACGTAGATGTACTCGACGGTGACGCAGGGATTTTCCTTCTCGAAGGCCGGCTTGATCTCGTTCTCCAGCCATTTATCGGTGGTGTCCTTGACGTAGTCGACGACCATCACCTTGAGGGGGGTCGTCGTGGCACACGTGGTGGTCGATGGTTCTTCAGCCGCCTGCGTCGGCTCGGCGGCGGCCGGCGTCGGTTCGGTCGCAGCCGGCGTTTGGGCCGGTGCCGCGCACGCGGCCAGCAGCATGCTGGCGATGACCAACAGGAACAACAACTTGATACTGTAACGCATGAGAATCTCCTCCTGGAGTGTTTCGAAAGTTAATTGACGGACAGCACATTCGTCGAAGGTGGTGGGCCATTACGGTATAGTTGCGTTTTTTGGTTGATCGCCTCCTTGGCTGGGTGCCAGCCTTGACGCACTAACGCGCCAGGTCCAGCCCTAACTCATTGGTCAGCAGAAGCGCCGAGGCACCCAGCGTGACCACATTTTCATCGAGCTGCCCCAGGCTCACGTCGATGTCCGTGGCCAATGCCGGCATGCTGTGGCATTGGATGGCAGCGCGGACGGCCTCGAACCACGGTGGGCCGAAGTGGGTCAGCGTGCCAACCAGCAGGATTCGTCGTACATTAAGAATGCCAACAATGAAGGCAATGGCACGCCCAAGCGCCGTCGCGGCGGCTGAGACCAATGCCACCGCGGCGGCATCGTCCATGTTCAGGGCTTGAACGATCACATCGCTGGTGATTTCGTTGGGATCGGCAGCAAACGAGCTGAAAAACGTATGCTCCGTGGTCTGGGCCAACAAGCGCGCCTGCCGCAAGAGGGCCTCACTGCTGGCCACGGTCTCCAGGCAACCCGATTTGCCGCAGCGGCAGGGCTGGCCATCCTCGACGACCACCACGTGACCGATCTCGCCGGCGGCCGAATGATCACCTTGAAACAGGTGGCCGTTGAGAATGGTACCCGCACCAATCCCACGCCCAGCCTTGATGACGACCAGGTTGTGGTCCGCACGTCCTGCCCCAAAGGTGTGTTCGGCCAGCGCCGCCACCTGGCTGTCGTTCGCCACGTATACAGGCAGACCATAACGGTCTTCCAACAACGCCGCCAATCGCAGGTCACGCCACTCCAGGTTGACCGCCTGGCGCACCACCCCCTGCTGCGTATCCACCAGGCCCGGCGTACCTATGCCGATGCCCAGAATCGGCTGTTCGGTGGCGCTGCGTAAGGCATCGATCAACTCGAAGACCAGGGCCACAGCCTCGTCACCCGTGCGGCCAAACAAGGGAAACTTGAGCGCCCGCCGAATCTGGCCTCGCAGGTTGACCACGGCTCCGCGAAATTCGTAACTGGCCAGGTCCACCCCAATCACGTGGCGCGCATCGTCGACGACACTGAGCAGGATGGGACTCTTACCACCCGTGGAAGGACCGCGCCCCACCTCGGCCACCAAACCGCGCTCCAGCAAATCTCCCGCGATCTCCGACACCGTGACCCGCGTCAGGCCCGTACGTCGCGCAACCTCAGCCCGGCTGATCGCGCCACAATCAAAAATGGTGCGCAATACCAGCTGGCCGTTGTAGGCCTTGGTCTGTTGGTGCGTGGCTTTGGTGCGCTGTGGGTTCACCGTGGTGGGTTCCCGTTCTTTGTAAGTTAATTTAACTTACAAAGAGTTTATCATAGGTTAACAGAGTTGTCAAGTGGCAATTTGGGGAATAGGGGCTGGGGGTTGGGGGTTGGGGGTTGCCGTGGGAACGGATTACTGTCAACGGATTCGGGGAACGGATTGAGCGGAGGGAGTACGGAGCGGAGGGAGTACGGAGTAGGGAGTACGGAGTAGGGGGAGCGGATTGGAGGTTCAAGGGGAAACGGGCCGATGCGT
>CAYUCC010000061.1:0-32526 GCA_964443225.1 uncultured Anaerolineae bacterium | reverse complement strand
ACCCTGGCCGCCCCTCACCACCTCTTTGGCCATAGAAAAAACCTACCCATGAAAGCAACCCCCAACCCCCAACCCCCAACCCCCAATCCCTAATCCCCACCACGCGCTTTTTGACATCCAACCCAATCCATGTGATAATTACTCCTTGCACGCTGGGCTTCGCTGCCAGCCTGCCTGTGTGTCCGCCGCTCATCCGGCGTTGCCCGATTCGAGAGCAATGACACGGTCTGTTTCATAACGGTCAACGGGACCGTCTTGGGTCAGATTTGGTGCCCGCGACCTTCGGATGAGCTTTCGTGAGGTTATATGGACGTTTGCTCTGCATACCGGGTCAAAGACACGGGTTACGGTCTCGTCGCATACGATCACACCGGCCGGTTGGGTGGCTGATTGCGCCTGCTTGTTTGCGCGTCTGTCCCCATCAGGCCCTTGCCGTCGCGGCGTAGGGCTCTTTTTTTGCCCTTCTGAAAACCGTTCTCCGTTCCGATTCCTCATCGGCGTGTCTTTTTCCCGGCTAACCGCGTAAGTAAAAACTGTGCAGCCACCGCGCCACGCGCGGGGTGGCATTCTGCTGGGCATCTGTCGGATGCCTGGAAATTCTGTTTGCGCGGCCGTGTGCCAGGCGCACAAGACACAACGAGGAGGGTTTTGGTCCAGTTGCAGACTTTTGTTTCGTTCATGCAGGATGAGTTCGACCGGTCAGCCGAGGGATCGCTGACCGATTTCCTGTCCCGTCGTGAGGGCCGCCTGTTCCTGGGGGAGCAGGTGGACTTACAGGCGCTGGCGTCGCGTTATGGGGCGCCGTTGGAAGTCGTCTATCTGCCGCAGATCACGCGGCAGGTGCAGGCGATGAACGGCTGGGCGGCACAGGCGGCCCAGGTTACCGGCTACGGCGGCGCGTTCTATTATGCCTATGCGACCAAGGCCAACTACGCGGCCGAGGTCGTACGCACTGCGCTGGCGGCTGGCGCGCACTACGAAACGTCGGCCGCTGTGGATGTGGAGATTGCCCATCGTTTGTGGACAGAGGGCACGCTGAAGTCTGACCGCATGTTGGTTTGCAACGGGTCGAAAGATGCCACCTATCTGGCGAATATCCTGCGCCTGCGGCGGGCGGGGTTCAGCCAGCTGGTGGTTGTGTTGGATGATCTCGACGAGTTCGATTACCTGCGGGCCTCGCAGATTCCGCTGCAGTTTGGGGTGCGCGAGCGCGAGGCCGGCAATCGTGATGGTCGTCACCTGGGCAGCGACCGTTTTGGGCTCACGGCGGATGAGATCGAGCAGGTGGTGGCGGGGTTGGCTGGCACACCGCATACCCTGACCATGTACCACGCCATGATCGGCAGCCAGGTCGAAGATGCTGGGCATTTCCTGGCGACGCTGCGCGCGTCGATTGCGCAGTACTGTGCGCTGCGCCAGCGTGTGCCGACGCTGCGCTTTTTCAACTACGGCGGCGGCACGCCGACGTCGGGTTACAGTCTACGTTTTGAATTCGACTACACCGGGTTCATGACCCTGTTGATGGAAGAGATGCATGCGCTGTGTGCGCAGTACAATGTGCCCGTGCCCGACCTGGTGGGCGAGTTTGGCCGCTATACCGTGGCCAACCACAGCGTTTTTCTGTTCGAAGTCGGCCAGGTCAAACGCGGCAGCGCGGGTGAACCCGACTGGTACCTGCTCAACGGCAGCCTGATGGTGGCCGCGCCGGACAGCGTGCTGGTGCCGGATCAGAAGTTCGTGATCCTGCCGTTGGAGGGCTGGGACCGGCCGGTGCGGCCGGCGCGTCTGGGCAGCCGCTGGACCTGTGATTCGGACGACGTCTATCCCAGGCCGGGCAAGTCCCCGCTGATGCTGCCCGACACCGGGGTCGGCACTATGCTGGCCGTGTGTGGTGTGGGGGCGTATCAGCAAATGATCTCGGGGCGCGGGGGTGCGCATCACTGCCTGGCGCCGGAGCCGCGGCGGGTCGTGATCGAGGAACGCAACGGCCGCCTGGTGCAGCGCGTGATGGCGCAGCAGTCGCAGGCCGACGTCATGCGTTTGATTGGTTACCGCAGCCCGACCCTGGTACCAAAGCCGGTGCGCCCGGCGCTGCCCGCACCGGTACGTGCCCTGCCGCCGGCCACACCGCTGTGGCAGCGCGGGGTGGTGCGCAGCGAGCGTCCGCGTCCACGCCAGCGCCCCCTACCCCTGCCCGCCGGCACCGCTCCGACCTGACTGACGACCCGGCTGCAGGGCAGCCTATTTATCACGCAACAGGCCAGCTCGTTCGAGCTGGCCTGTTGTCGTAAATGACCGCTTTGGAGTGCGGCAGCCATGCTGCCGCTTTGGGGTGCGGTATGCACGCGCAAGCCGACAAGCGCAAGCGTGGCTTGCACACTCCAGATATGTCTTCAGCGTGTAAAATGGTGCTGTCATGAGCGCAAGGCGTCCATGAATTCTTGTGGAGTGACTCTGGCCTGCTTCAGAATACCGGCCAACGTACCGACGGCAAGCTCCCGATGCAATGGAACGACGCAGCCAGCGTCGCCAGTGGCCGTACGGCGCCGCAGGACAACATGGCTGCCGCGTTGCCTGACCCGCACGAAGCCAATCCTCTCCAGCGCCCGAATCGCCTGATCGCCGGAGACACGCGGCAGTCTAGGCATGGACCGCCACGTCGAACGTCGTGATAAAGGGTCTCGTTACCATTGGTGCGGGAAATTCCTCGAGGTAAAGCTCGGTCGCCTCACGCAGGTTAGCCATCGCCTCCTCGACCGTGTAGCCCTGGCTGACGGTGCCGACCTCCGGACACTCGGCGACATAAAGGTCCTCTTCGCGGTGTAAAACTGCCGTGTATGTGTATCGTTTCATAATACGCCTCATCTGCGAGTGGTGGCACGGCCAGCGCCGAAAAATAGCGGCGGTGGCGTTGGCCAGCGCGATTATAGCACAGAAGATTCGAGCATGAAAGCCGCCGCGTGGTTCATCGTTGCGCCGTACCGGTCGCGGTAACGATTGCGGGACGGATGCCGTCTATAATGACAACACAAAATCGCAGGAGTTCAGCAAGACCAATCCAACCATGACTAATCCAACCATGAGCAATCTACCCACCTACAACCTGATCGTCATCGGCGGCGGGCCGGCCGGCTCGACGGCCGCCCTGCGGGCGCGCGAATTGGGCGCCTCCGTGGCCTTGATCGAGCGCGGCGAGATGGGCGGCACCTGCACCAATGACGGCTGCGTGCCGACGCGTGTGCTGGCCCGCGCCGCCCGGCTGATGGCCAACGCCAGCCAGTACCCAGGCTATGGCATGGCCGCGCCGCTGCCGGAGCTGGACTTCCAACGCCTGCTGGCCCGCACCCAGGCCATCGTCTACGAAATTCACGAAAAGAAGCAGCTCATCGGCCACCTGGAAGCATCCGGTGTGCGGGTCTACGCCGGTGTGGGCGACGCGCGTTTCGTGGACGCACACACCGTGGCCGTGCCCGACGGCCGCCAGTTCCGTGCCGACAAGTTCATTCTGGCCGCAGGCGGTCGTGCCCGCCGGCTTGACTTTCCTGGTGAGGAGCTGGCCCTGATCCACAGCGACATCTGGCGCTTACAGAAGTTGCCGCGCTCGGTCGCAGTCGTGGGTGGCGCGGCCACTGGCTGCCAGCTCGCCGCGATCTTCAACGCCTTCGGCAGCCAGGTGACGGTGCTGGACGTCGCCCCGCGCATCCTCACCATCGAGGACAGTCTGGTGTCGCAGGCCATGACGGCGGCGTTCGAGAACCAGGGCATGGCTGTGATCACCGGTATCGGCGGCATCGAGCGTATCGAGCCGGCGGGCAAAGAGCTTGCGCTGGTCTATCGCCGCGACGGGGCGGAGCAGCGCCTCGTGGTTGAAGCCGTGGTGCTCTCCACCGGCTGGCTGGGCAACCTGGACGGGCTGAACCTGGCCGCGGCCGGCGTGCAGACCGACGGCCGCTATGTCGTCGTCGACGAGACGTGCCGCACCTCGGCGGCGCACATCTTTGCCTGCGGCGACATCGACGGGCGCATGATGCTGGTGCAGAGTGCGAGCTACGAAGCGCGAATCGCCGCCGAGAATGCCGTGTTGGGCGCGGCGGGCCGTAAGCAGGATCAGATTGTGCCCCACGGCGGCTTTACCAACCCCGAATACGCCAGCGTGGGACCGACCGAGGAGCAGGCACGCCAGGAGGGGGACTGCGCGGTGGCCGTTGTTTCCTATGCCGACCTGGACCGGGCCGTGATCGACGGCCGCACCGAGGGTTTCTGCAAACTGATCGTCGACCGCGACACGCACAGGTTGGTGGCAGCGCACGTCGTCGGCGAGCAGGCGCTGGAGATCGTCCACGTGGCGGCGGCCGGCATGGCTGCGGAGATGTCGGTGGAGCAGCTTGCCGGGCTGCAGATCGCATACCCGACATTCACCGCCATCCTGGGCCTGGCGGCGCGGCGCATCGTGGCGGAGCTGGGGGCCGTGGCACTGGCACCGGAGTGGCGAGTGCTGGGACGTCGGCCGGCCGAGTGGGAGCAGCGGAGCCTGGATCACACGTGATCAGAAAGTCACGCAAACTGGGGCGCTTGAACTTCGGCCTCCCAGTGGACCTGTCGGACTGTGCGCACCTGCTTCTTCATCTTGACCTGAACCCGTTGGCTGCCCGCGGGCAACGGAGTCGCATTTGCCAGATCGATGTTCGCCCGATTGAAGTCCGGGTCGTCTGCATCCAGCAAGATCAACACCGCCTTGTCTGGAATGTTGTCGAGGACCTCAGGGTGCTCAAAGACGAAGCGATTGAACTGCTCGCTCAACTCAAGAATCTTGTCGGCAAATGATAGGGTGCTCATTCGGTTCTCCAACGTTCATAGCGGTCAATGTAGAAGCGGTAGTTGGTTCGCAAGTCCTGAAGCGCAAAGTTGAAAGCGTCCTCGTTGTTGGCGAAGGCCATCGGCGGCGTCTTGATCTGCGTGCCATCGGGCTTGAGATCATCTCGATGCACGAAATGGTGTGCGTTGTCATAACGCACGACTGGCGTCCAGACCTGATCGATCAGCGCCTCCAGTTGTACGACAAAACGCAGAATGCGACCGCGATCTTTGAGATAGCGCACGCGCAACGCAGCGTCGGGCAAAAGTATGAAAAACTCGCGTTCGTCAAAGATGGCAACTGTGCAACCGCCACCGCCAAATTCGATCAAAAAAGCACGGGAAGTTATTCCTTTACAAGCCCTAAAGGCCAGATCGGCGCCGTCGGCATGCCTTACCATTCGGTGAGCTTCCAGATCTCTGGCCCGCGGCTGCCGGCCAGCCCACCGATCTCGGCAAACATCACGACCGCTTGCTTGAGCTGCGCCATCGCCGCTTCCTCGCGGCCGGCGGCGTGGAGCAGATCCGCCAGGTTGTTGCGCAGCGCTGCCTCGCGGTGACGGTCGCCAATTTCGAGGCAGTGGGTCAGCGCCTCCTCGACCAGGGCCGTTGCCTCCGCCGGGTTACCCGCAGCGGCGCGGGCGTGCGCCAGGTTGTTGAACAGGGCAATGCCCCTGGCGGGGTCATCCAGGGCCGGTGACTCACCTGTGCCGTTGATGACCGCCAGGCCGCGTGTGAGGTGGTCGACCGCGGCCAAATTGTCGCCCTGGCTGCGGGCCACTCGCCACGGCGGGCGTGGAGGTTATCGAGCTTGTGCTCGATCTGGACCAGCGCCGGGCTGTCGGGATCACACAGCGCTGCGGCCAGTGACGGCCAGGTAGGCCAGCAGCGCGGTTGCCTTACGCGTGTCCATGGTCACCGGCACGGCGTCGCGCGCAATGCGCGGCGTGCCCAGGAGGTGGATGGTGAGTTGGGCCATTGGGAATCCTTTCCAGGGGCCAGGCACGTCGTAGGCGCCTGGCTCAGGGTCAGATTATACCGCCCGGTTGGCAAAAACGCAACGAACTGTCGGGTCGTTATGCTTGCCGTAACGATTGGTCAACGGCCGTCGTCTATCATGACAGCGCAAAATCGCAAAAGGTCAGGGAGAGAATATTACCTTGCCAGAGGTGATAACCCGTTTGGAACAAGTATCGCCGCATTGGCTGACGGATGTGCTCAGCCGCAGCGGTGCGTTGACGCGCGGTGCGGTGGCGTCGTTCGAGCTGGATGAGGGGAGCGGCAACTGGTCCTCGAACGCCCGGCTGGTCGTGAACTACACAGCGGAGGCACAAGGCGGGCGGCCACAACGGCTGTTCCTGAAGATGGTGAACACCGAACTGGGCGACGACGAGTTCTTCGGCCCGTCCGAGGTAAACTACTACACGCGCGATTACGTGGATGTGCCCGCGGTGCCGCTGCTGCGCTGTTACGACGCGCACTATTCCGAGGAACTCAGGCGCTACCACATCCTGCTGGACGACGTCTCGCAGACGCACGTCAACGCGTCGAAGAAGGAACCGACCCTGGCCTACGGGTTGGCGCTGGCCGAGGGGCTGGCCGCGCTGCATGCCCGCTGGTGGGGAGGTGAACGGCTGGCTGAAGCTGACGCGCCCATCCACGACGCTGGCCACATTCGGAAATTCGTCACCATCGCCGAGCCGGGGGTGGATCACATCCTGCGGCGTTTCGTATCCGAGCTGCAGCCGCACTGGCCGGACATCCTGCGTGAGCTGTTCGCCCGGCACCCGCAAGCCATCATCGAGCGGACCAAGGAACGCAACGGCTTCACGCTCATCCACGGCGACACCGGCGAGCAAAACATTCTCACGCCGCGCCAGGGCGACCGTCCCATCTACCTCATCGACCGCCAGCCCTTCGACTGGAGTCTGACCACCTGGCTGGGCGCGTACGATCTGGCCTACGCCATGGTGCTGGACTGGCCGGTCGAGTTGCGCCGGCAGTGGGAGATGCCCGTGCTGGAGCGCTACCACGCCCGGCTCGTCGCGCAGGGCGTGCAGGGCTATTCGTGGCAGCGGCTGGTCGACGACTACCGGCTGTGCGTGGCGATGGGCGTCTACGTGGCGGTCGAGTACTGCCGCGGCGGCATCAACGAGCGCTGGATCAGCGCCTGGTTGACCATGTTCCAGCGCTCCCTGACAGCGTGCGACGATCTGGACTGCCGCGCGCTGTATGCAGCCGGATGACAGTTGCTGGCGTCGGCCTGCTTCGGCAGCGTAATCCTCTTGCAGCGGCTTTTCGGCGTGGTAACGGGCATCGAGCAGTCGCCGCTGGCCGTGGTGGTCTCGACGCTGGTCATCGTCGCGCTGTTCACTCCCTTGCGCCGGCGAATCCAGGACGGGATCGACCGACGCTTCTTCCGCAAGAAGTACAACGCCCAGCAGGTGCTGGCCAAGTTCGCCATCACCGCGCGCGACGAGACCGACCTGGACGCGCTGACGGCGGAGTTGGTGCGCGTGGTGCAGGAGACCCTGCAGCCGGAGCACGTGAACGTCTGGCTGCGCAAGCACGGATGACAGTGAGGCATGGGATGAGTTACGACGAAATCGATCTTTACTCCGGACTGGCGGCGCTGCACTGGTCGGCTTACGACGAACCTGCGTGGGACCACGACTTCTACAAACGCGTTGTGGCGCAGGCTGGCGGCCTGGCCTTGGACGTTGCCTGCGGCGCTGGCCGGCTGTTGCGCCGTTACCTTGCGGCCGGATTGGAGGTGGAAGGCGTTGACAGCTCGGCCGACATGCTGGCGGTCTGCCGGCAGAAAGCCGAAGCCGAAGGGCTGTCGCCAGTGCTCTACTGCCAGCCCATGCAGGCCCTGGACCTGCCGAAGCGCTACGCCTGCATCTACGTCCCTTGCGGCAGCTTCACCTGCGTCATGGGCCAGGAGAACGCGCTGGAGGCGCTGCGTCGCTTTCAGCGGCACTTATTACCTGGCGGCGTGCTGGCTTTCAACGCCTATTGGGGCGACTGGGAGGATTTTGACTATAATGACCCCGCCAAGGAGCGTCTCTATCCCACCGATTGGCGGCCGCACGTGACCAAACAATTAGCCGATCAGCGACGGCTGGTGGTGGAGCGCCGCACCACTGGGGTCGATCCGGTCGAGCAAGTGGTTAGCGAGGAACGCCGTTATCGCCTGTTCGCCGGCGACGACCTGCTGGCCGAAGAGGTCCACGCCGGCCAGAACCATTGGTACTTCAAGAAGGAGATGCTGCTCATGCTGCGGCTGGCGGGCTTCGGGGAGGTGCGGGTTCTGGGCGACTACACCGACGAGGACTTTGGACCGCAACACACCGGGACGATGGTGTTCGTGTGCCGGAAGCCGCGGGAATGAAGCTTGAAGCGTGACGCATGACACGCTTCAGCGGCGCAAACGCCATGCTTCGAGGTCACAGGGCAATTCTGCGCGCGATGTAGAACTGACAGTCTCGCTACAGGAGATACACATGACGGAACCATCTACCCAAGAGCGCTTCAAGCGCGGCGCGCCTGACGCCGGGCGCTATTTCGACTTCATGTCGCAATTCGTGGACTTCCAGGCGGAGCAGGCCGACGCCATCCGCGCCACCCGCTTTGTGGTGGAGAAGCACATCCCCAGCATCGTGGCCGACTTCTACGCCAACCTGCTCAGCTTCCCAGCCACCCGCAAACATTTTCTCGGGAAGGACGGCAGCATCGACCAGGAGTACCTGGAGTGGCGCATGCAGCATCAGGCCGCCTTTTGGCGGCGGACTGCGCAGGCCGTCTTCGATGAGGACTACGCCCGTTTCGTGGATTATGTGGGTCGTGCCCATACCTCGCAGGGTGCCGATCCCAGCATCTACATTCCCGAACGTTACGTCATGGGCATGATCGGCTTCGTGCAGCAGCGCCTGACGCGCGCCATCGGCCTTGAGTTGGGTGAGATCGACACGCAGTTGGCGCTGCGGGCTATCAGTGCCTGGAACACACTGCTGGTGCTGCTGCTGGAGCTGTTATCGCGCGTCTATGGCGAGGGTCGCGAGGCCGAGACCTTCCAGGCGCCGGAGGAGATCGACGAGACGCCGATCCAGCAGTTGGCGCTGGAGACCTATGAGCGCAGCCTGGGCATTGGCCGGGCGCTGGCGTATCGGGAGGTAGCGGTCGGTTCAGTGAACGAGTTCGCCGCCGCGGGCCGCAAGATCGTCGACGTCGAGGGGATCTCCATCGGCGTCTTCCACGTGGATGGCCAGTGGCACGCCTTGCAGAACAGCTGTTTGCACCGCGGCGGGCCGGTGTGCAACGGGTCGCTGGAGAACGGCATTCTGACCTGTCCCTGGCACGGCTACCAGTACAGCCTCTTCACCGGTGAGCTACTGATCGATCCGGCCGTCAAGCTGCCGCGCTACCCGGTGGCGATACGCGATGACCAGGTCTACCTGAGCGTACCGGTGCTCGTTCGTGACCCGGTGGAGATCGATCTGGAAGACGTTTTCGCCCGCGCCGAGGCCAAGGCTGCCGCCGCCGCGCCGCGCAGTCTGGCTGCCAACGAGTTCCTGGTGGCCGACCTCAAGCCAGGCCATATCAAGCTGCTCAGCCTGGGCGATGCCGATGTGTCGGTCTACAATGTAGACGGGGTCTTCTACGCCACCCAGGATGAATGCACCCACGCCGACGGCCCGCTCAGCGATGGTCGTCTGGACGGCCCAATGGTGGTCTGCCCCTGGCACGATTCCTGTTTTGACGTCACTACGGGAGCAGTGCTCAAAGGGCCGGCAAAGGAGGCGTTGCAGGTCTACCGGGTGGTTGTCGATGGCGATGTGGGGCGGGTGGAAGAATAGGGGGAGGCAGGAAGTCTTCTGGCTTCAGCCCCAACGACCCAAACCCGAACTGATCGAGCGCGGCGATTACCTGGAACGCGTTGTCTCGATCCAGCCAAAGCCAGATGTCCGGTCGCGCTGCCAGAGGTTGGGTTTGCCAGAAAGCGAAATCACTGGGCTGATCACGCAGCCCAACTATGCGGTACACGTTGGCAATCGTGCGTGGTTGGTGCAACGTTTCCATAGTCGAATTGTAAATCAAGTGACGTAACAAATCTCACACTGAAATCATCCCGGAACCGCCGGTGCCGGCGCCCGTCCCCCAGGCGGCTGTCCAGCTCGACCTGGACATCGCGCCCACTCACCCGCTGCTGGCCTACATGCACAACAGCCACGCTGCACTGGAACTCAGCCGGCTTAACCTGGACTCGCCGGCGTTGGCGCAGCTGCGCGCAGCCGGGGTGGCGATGATCGCGCCGCTGTTCAGCCAGGGCGAGCTTATCGGTATTATCAACCTGGGCGGCCGGCGCAGCGAGCAGGAGTACACCCGCGACGACCGCAAGCTGCTGGATGATCTGACCTCACAGGCCGCGCCGGCTGAGCGCGTGGCGCAAATGGTACGCCAGCAGCGTCTTGAGGCCCGCGAGCGAGAGCGCATCGAGCAGGAAATCAAGGTGGCCCGGCTGATTCAGCAAACCCTGCTGCCCAAAGACGTACCCCACGTTCGCGGCTGGGACGTGGCGGCCTACTACCAGCCGGCGCGCGAGGTGGGCGGCGATTTCTTCGAATTGACCCAGCTCGACAAGGCGATCGGCATCTACGCATCGGAAACTGATGCCCTCACGGCCACGGGCTGATGTCAGGCGGCGACCGGCATCATCCGGCGCGCGAGCCAGTTAGGAGGCAAGCTATGACCGATTCAATCAGTCAATCAACCGCGCAACCGGCGGGCCAACCTCGTGACACCGACAGTTGGGCGAAGCCCGTCGCCAAACTCACGACACCCGACATGCCCACCGGGGCGGTCAATTTGAACGTAGCCGGGCGTGAGCTCAGCGGACCGCTGATGGGCTTCGGCCAGATGTGGCAGAAGACCTATCGCATCGACCTGCGGGGCGCAGCGGTTTCACCGGCACAAGTCGTCAAGGCCTGGAAGGAGAAATTCCCGACGTTCTGGCCCGTAGGGAACCGCTTCTACGGGTCCACGGCCAGCATCGAGCCGGGGCAGGTCGCGGTGCTCAATCTGGCAGGACCGGGTGAGATGACCGCGCCGGGCGGCGGGCCGCTGATTTCCACCGGCATCATGGTGATCTACGCCGACGACGAGTCTTTCTCGTTCATGACCCCGCAAGGTCACATGTTTGCCGGCAATGTCTGGCACAACGCCGCCGTCCGCACGGCGCTGTACATGGCGGCGACGCCGTTTCGCTGGGCGCGCCGGGTATTCAAGTAATGCCGCACGACGCCGTCATCGTTGGTGCTGGCCCGAACGGACTGGCCGCGGCCATCACGCTGGCGCGTGCCGGCCGTTCGGTGCTGGTGATCGAGGGTAAAGAGACAATCGGCGGGGGAACGCGCTCGGCCGAGCTGACGCTGCCCGGCTACGTACACGATGTCTGTTCGGCGATTCATCCGCTGGGCGTGGCATCCCCTTTTTTCCGCGAGCTGCCGCTGGCCGATTACGGTCTCGAATGGGTCTTTCCGCCGGCCGCCATCGCACACCCGCTGGACGACGGCACGGCCATCCTGGTGGGGCGCTCGGTAGAGGCGACCGCCGCGCAGCTGGGCCCTGATGCCGCGGCGTACCGGCGGCTGATGCGGCCGTTGGCTGAGGACTGGCGCAACATACTGGCGGAGATGCTCGGTCCGCTGCGCTTCCCGGTCCATCCCGTCAGCATGGCACGCTTCGGTCTGCCTGCCCTCCTGCCGGCTGCAACCCTGGCCAAGGTGCTGTTCCGCGGGGAGCGCGCCCGCGCCGTCTTCGCCGGGATGGCGGCGCATGCGATCATGCCGCTGGAATGGCCTGCGACCGCCGCATTCGGCCTGATGCTCGGCACCCTGGCGCATGCGGTCGGCTGGCCCATGGCCCGCGGCGGATCGCAGCGGATCGCCGATGCGCTGGCCGCGTATTTTCGATCGCTCGGCGGCGAGATCTGGACAGGCCGCCCCATCGAGCACATGAGCGACCTGCTGTCCGCTCACACCGTTGTTTTTGACGTGACGCCGCGCCAGTTGGAACAAATTGCGGGCGACCGGCTGCCAGGCTCCTACCGGCGCAAGCTGCGGGGTTATCGTTACGGTCCGGGGGTTTTCAAAGTGGATTACGCCCTCGACGGACCCGCGCCGTGGCGCGCAGCCGAATGTCTTCAGGCGGGCACGGTACACCTCGGAGGGACACTGGACGAGATCGCGGCGTCTGAGCGGGCCGTGTGGCGCGGGGATCATCCCGAACGCCCCTACATCATCTTCGTGCAGCAGACCCCATTCGATCCGACGCGCGCACCCGAAGGCAAACACACGGCCTGGGTCTACTGCCACGTCCCTCACGCTTCGACCGTCGATATGACCGGCCGCATCGAAGCCCAGATCGAGCGTTTTGCGCCCGGTTTTCGTAAACGCATCCTCACGCGCAGCACCCGCACGGCCGCGGCGATGGAAATCTACAACCCCAACTACGTCGGCGGCGACATCAACGGCGGCGTGCAAGACCTGCGCCAGCTTTTTACGCGGCCCGTGGCCAGCGCCAATCCGTATGCGACGCCCGGCGAGGGGATCTTTCTCTGTTCGTCCTCCACGCCGCCTGGCGGCGGTGTGCACGGTATGTGCGGGTATTGGGCCGCACGGGCCGTGCTGAAGACCCGATAGTCCAACCGGTTGGAACTTGACGCCGTCAACCTTGAGCACCCAGGGCGTAGAAAGCAGAAGTCCAGCATCGTACGATGCTGGACTTCACATAACTTTGGTACCCCCAAGGGGATTCGAACCCCTGTCTCCACCTTGAAAGGGTGATGTCCTGGGCCTCTAGACGATGGGGGCATTTCCAAGGTTGTTTGGCTGCCGCCAGGACGGGGTTATTTTAGCAGACGAGTGGCAGGGCGTCAAAATTGGGGGGGGGAGGGAGTAGGGAGTACGGAGTAGGGAGTAGGGATTAGGGATTAGGGAGTGGGATATAATGGGAAAGTGGGATTGGGAGGGGATAGACCGGATTGAACGGATGAGTGGAACGGGTTACTGTTAACGGATTTAGCGAACGGATTGAACGGTTTCAATTAGTAGTGGCACACGCCGCAGATTTGACATAAATCTTCGGCCTGGCCGGGGCGCATGAGGCCTTTGTCGGAACGCCAGCGGGTTAGTTTGGCGATGTCTTCGTGGGCGAAGGGCTGTTCGTGACCCAGGTCGGTGACGGTGCGCATGATTTGGGCGGCTTGTTCGAGTTTTTCGAGCTTGAGGTAGGCTTCGAAGGGGGTCTTGGCTACGGTGACCGAGCCGTGGCGCTGGAGGATCAGGGCATCGTAGCTGCGGATCAGGTCACGAATCACGACTGCGCCCTCGGCGGAGGCGGGTGTGGCATAGTCGGTCGTAGGGATCATGCCCATGCCCATGATGACTTCGGGCAGCAGGCAGCGTGCGAGTGAGATGCCGGCGATGCTCAGGGCGATGGCAGTTGGGGGGTGGGCGTGCACCACGGCACCGATGTCGGGACGTTGGCGGTAGGCTTCGAGGTGCAGCAGCATCTCGGAGCTGGGGTGCAGTCCCTGGTTGGCCGGCGTGCGCGGGCCGGTGACGTCGAGGTTGTCGTTGATGACGAGCAGCTGTTCGGGTTCGATGAAGCCTTTGCTGAAGCCGCTCGGTGTCACCAGGTAACGCCCCTCGCCGAGTTTGACCGAGACGTTGCCGTCGGTGGCGATGGTGTAGCCGCGTTCCCAGAGCAGCCGGCAGACGAAGACGACTTCTTTGCGCCAGGCGAGCTCGGTTTTGGGCAGCGGCCGGCCCGCATTGGGCAGGGGTCGCTCGTAGCGTGGTTGGGCCATAGGTAGATGTCACCTCGTATCGACGATTACGGCGTCATCTTACCACGCGGGTCCACAGTGTGCAAGCCTGCTGACCTGGATGCTCCGAGTTGAGCAGTCGTCTCTTACAACCCCCGGAATGATTGGAGACACGGGCCGCTTATGGTACAATGCGGCCATCAACAGATAAGAGGCGACTTGAGTCAATGGAGAAATTCGTCGTCGCGGCCGTGCAGCAGCGCATGCGCCTGGCCGCCGATCTGGCCGAGTTCGAGCAGGACGTGCGCCGCTACGTGCGCATTGCCCGTCTGAAGGGCGCGCACCTCATTGTTTTTCCCGAACTGTCGGGTCTGATGGCGGCGCCGCCGCTGCTCACCAGTGCCCGCGCCAGCCTGCTCAAACAGGCCGACCGCGGCCGCCAACGCCAGGCCGGCTTCTGGACACGCGCCGCCAGCCGGCTGGCCGCGGGCACCGCCGGACTGCTGGGTACCAGTTTCGATCAGGAAATGGCCAGACTGCTGACCACAGACGGCCAGGCGCTGTGGGATACCTACGAGGGACTGTTTTCGCGTCTTGCTTTCGAATCGGGGCTGACGATCGTGGCCGGCAGCCTCTATGGTGTGGATCGGCAGGATGGTTTGCTGCGTAACGTGGCCAGTGTCTTTGGTCCCCAGGGCAACCTGCTTGGCCAGCAGGCACGCGTCGTCACAGCCGCCGAACAGAGCGGGCGCATCGCACCTGCCGGCGGTTGGGTGGCTATCCCGACGCCGCTGGGCCGGCTTGGTCTGCTCGTGGGGCCTGACATGCTCTTCCCGGAAGCGGCCCGTGTCCTGGCTTACCAGGGGGCCGACATGCTCGTTGGAATCGGTGCGTGCACCCATCCGGCGCTGTACCATCGGATGCGCCTGGCAATGAATACCCGCGCCCAGGAAAACCAGCTCTATGGCCTGGTCAGCTTCCTGGTTGGCCACAACCCCTTCGCCCCCGGTGACGAACTTCCCTTCGTGGGGCGCTCGGGCATCTTCGCCCCCGTCGAACTGACGCCCCGTTATTCGGGCGTCATGGTCGAGGCGGGCACCAACCAGACGGAAACCATCATTGCCGCCGAGTGGGACATGGACGCCCTGCGGCGCACCTGGGAAACCAGTCCCGTCCCCATGCGGCGCATGGAGGCGGTGCGTACCGCAGCACCCGTTCTCACTGCGGTCTACCAACGGACCGGCGGCGAGCTGCCCGGCTATGCCCACGCCCCCACTGAACTCACCAGCGACTCAGCACGCCTCGCCATCCCCGCCGCATCAGCACCACCCGCCGACACCGCGACGCCCGACCCGGCCGATGAACTGACCGTCGCCTACGTGTACGAGGACACAGTCGACCAGGAAGAGGACACATTCCCCCCAACCCCTGACCCCTGACCCCTAACCCCTACTCCACCCCAAACGCCTCCCTGGTCCCCGGCCGCAGCACGTAGATCAAAATCACCGCATTCACCACGATCGATGGCCACATCGCACTGAGCGTCGACTGCCCCAGCAGCGAAACAAAGTCGAGGACCAGGCTGAACGACGAAATCACTGCCAAAAAGAGCCAACCCTGCGGGTCAACGTCCCACAGCGCGCGCACGGCCCACAGGTAGATCAACACCATGAATCCCCACAAAAATGCACCGATCAGGTCGAAGGTAAAGAAGCGGTGTTCACCCAACCTGATCGGTAGAATGTGCAGCATCTGCAGGGTATGCCAGAGCGCCACCAGGGCGGCAAGGCCGGCCAGGACAGCCAGCAAAGTGACGCCAAATGGACGTCTTTTCGTCGCGGCCATGCGCATCTCCTCGTGATCTTAGGGCTTGTAAAAGAATAACTTCCTGCAAAAATGGCGGGAATTCGCCGCGAATCACCGGAAGTTATTCTTTTACAAGCCCTTATCGAACCAATCCGAACAAGCCGGAGGTGGCCGACGGTTTGCCCGCCACACGTTGGCGTGCGGGTCAGCCGCCCTTGGCCAAACGTTGGGCAATTTCGTTTTGCAGCCGCTCCAGCAGGTCAGTTTTTTCGGCAGCGCCAAGCTGACCCTCCAATTCCTGGAGAAGAAAGACGATCCATGCCACCCGCTCGCTGTTGTCTGAGATCAACGCAATGTCATTGGCGGCTAGCTGCATTTGATCGGTTAGCACCGGGTCGTAAGGGATGTTGCTCATGACGAAACTCCTCTGTTAGGATGAAGGTTGCGCAGCCTTCACGTTTGTTTGGACTGCGCCGCGTGCACGGGTTCGAACAATAACTGACTAAAGAAGCCGGGCTCAGGGTCTGCCGGCAGTGCCTGATCAGGAAATGGCTCACGCGCCGTGACCTTGGCCAGCGCGTAGGACCCCACGGTGATGATCGTGCTGATAATCGGAACCGTCAGGAAGGCGATCAGCAGCGATCCCTGGGCCAGACCGGTCAACACACCAATCAGCACTACCGCCACCGGTAGTTTGACGAATTTGCTCGTGATGGGTAGGCCAACGAAATTGTACAATCCCTGCGTGATCAGGACATTGATGACGGTCACGATCAGCGCAAACTGCCAGTTGGGCATGTCTGGCCAGACTGTGGAACCCAGAATCAGGCATACAATCGCGACCACCAGCGAAGCCAAAAGCCCGCCAATGGTGGGAATCAGGGTCAACACACCGGTCAGAACCGCCAAGACACTGGCAAAGGGAACCCCCATGAGCTGGTATTGAATCCAGGATAACAAGCCCAACAGGATCCCAAACACCACGTTGGCCAGAATAAAACCGACCCAGATCCGATCCAACTTCATCAGCAGCAGACCTACCTCGCGCTCGTGCGGTTCCTCCAGCCATCCTGCCAGCCGGCCGCGTGCCGATGACAGGTTGAGCATCAGCAGGAACGAAAAGAACAGGCCGCTGCCCACGGTCGCTACGAAACCACCCACCCCTTTGACCGTATTCAAGCTCAGCTGCCTCAGGGTGGTGATCCCTTCCTGCACGAGTTGGGGCAGATCGACCTGGCGCAGGAAATCGCGGAACGTCGTCGATTCGGTGACTTTCGTCAGCTCCTTTTCGAGCGCCTGCGCCTGTTGCTGCAGGGTCGTTACGAATTCGTCGAACCGGCTGCTCATCCGGTCTGCAACGAAGACCAGCAGGAGGACGAGGAGCAGGACGAGCACCAGGTACGCCACCAGCGTTGCCGGCACCTGCTGCATGCCCGCATACCGCATCATAAGCCGGATGGGGATGAACAGGAGGAAGGCCACCAAAAAACCGACAAGAATCACGTTGATGACGGGCGCGAGGGCAACGGGAACGAGCGCAATACCGATCAGAATCACGACAAGCGCAACATAGCGCAGCGGGAGACTCCACTGCGCTGATGTTGGATTGGCCTCTCCCGCGATCCCAGGGGCTGGGCTTTCGTCTTCTGTCATTACGTGACGCCCTTCGATTCGTTGGGTGGGTTCCTTATTACGTCATTATACACGGTGGCGGCACGACCCAAAAATCACCCGACGTGAGTCCTATGGCGTGGGCAGACGATACGTGATGACCAGCCGCGGACGCCCGCCGGTTGGGTTGTTGCCCGCCCATACCCGTTCCGAGCTGTCGAACTGGTACTGCACGTTGTGCTGCGCGTCGCTCAGTAGAATCAAACCGCGATTGGAACTCGGATAACTCATCCACTCGCGCACCGCGGCGGTGACGTCCAAACGGATCCACCCGATGGCTTGCGCAAGACGCAGCGTATCCAGCGCTGCCGGGTTGTGGTCCTGGTCGCCGCTGGCACCGGGGAACTGCCAGAATTGACTGCTCAACGCCCGGTACCAGGTTGCCGTGCCGTCGGTCCATGGGCGGCGAACCTGGTGCACGCTGACGTCAAGCGGGGTCGAGTTGCTGCGGCCACTCTGGTAGAGCTCGAGCCAGGCGCCCAGCACCTCGGCGTTGGCGGGCACCGATGACAGGTCATAGCTGATCAGAACCCGTGCGGCATTTCCCTGGCTGGTAGGTCCCACCTTGATGTACTGTTCGGTCCGGTGGTTGGTCGTGGGGTTGGACGCACCGATCCAGGTGTCGCGCGTGCCGTAGTAGAGACGTACACCGTACTGGAACGCCACTGTCGTCGCGTTGGGGTCCACGATCGGTGTCGCCATGGGTGTCGCTGTCGGCGTGGCAGACGGCAGCGGCGTGGCCGTGGGGGTCGCCGTTGGGGTGGACGTCGGTACGGATGGGTCGGCGCTGTAATGCACGGTCAACCGCGGTCGCCGCCCCCGATCCAGCGTGTAGTTGCGGCTGGCGAAGTAGTAGAGCACGGTGTCGTAGTAGCTGTCGGACTTTCCCTCGATGATCAGGCCCCGGTTCAGGTGCGGCTGGTTGACCCACAGCTGAACGATATCGCGCACGTCGATCGATATCCAACCATTGGCGGTCGAGAGCACCGTTTGCGTCAGCGGTTCGGCCTCACGATCGATGTTGGCGCCCAGCGCGCCGGGCACGTGCCAGGGCAAATTGTTACCCGCGTTAACTGCGGCCCGCTGCCACGTCACATCGAGCTCGCGCCAGTAGCGCAGCGCCCGATAGACCGACAACGTCATCGGTGTGCTGTTGCTGCGGCCGAGCTGGTACAGGTCGAGTGTGGCCTCGCCGATGACGGCACCGGGTGGGATCGGGTTCAGATCGAACTGAATGAGCGATTTCATGTCGCTCATGGGTGGCCAGCGATCGGCCGACCAGCGTACATCCAGGTTACGATCATTGCCGTAGTTGGTGTTGGGTGCGTAGACGCTGATCTGCGCGTCCTGGGTGCCCGCGTACCCGCCCGTGGTTTGCTGGAGCACGACGGTGCGCCAGATACCCGGCGTCGACGTCGGCGTCGGCGTCGGCGTGGCGGTACGCGTGGCCGTCGGCGTGGGGCTTGGGAAGGTCGGATCCATCGTATAGGCAAAACGCAGGGTTGGGCGTCGCTCGGGCTGCCAGTGATTTTCACTGTAGATGTCGTAATACACCGTCTGCCCATTCAGCCCATCGATCATCAACATGAAACCGTGGTTCTCCTGGGGATAATTGACGAAGTACTGCACCAACGCCGTGACGTCGAGCGTCACCCACCCCAGGGGCTGCTGGAAGGTCGTGGTGGCTTCGGCATCCGGCAGACGATCGACATCAATGCCCTCGCCGCCGGGTACCGCCCACGGCGTATTGGTCGCCGTGCGATTCCACGTGGCCTGGTGTTCCCACCAGGGCCGCAGGAGACGGTACGCCGATAACCGCACCGCGTGCGGGTTGCGCGAATACGGCACGTACAGCGAAAGCTGTGCGTTCGAGATGACCGCCGTCGGCGAAACCGCGGCCAGGTCGAAGCGCATCAGCGCACGCTGGTCCTGCCGCGGCGTAATCGCTTCGTCACGCCAGCCGAGCAGCAGCCGTGACGAGGTGCCGCGATTGATCGTGGGCTGCCAGCGGGTGATCCCCGCATCGGTTGTGCCGGTGTAACCGTACTGGCCCTGGCGCAGCGACACCTGCTGCCACGGCGTATAGGTCGGTGCGGGCGTCGGCGTGAGGGTGGGGAGTGTTGGGTCGACGGTGTAGCGTACGCGCAGCAGCGGGCGCAGGTTGGGCTCGGGATAGTCAGAGCTAAACGCCTCGTAATACGCAGCACGTTGGTTGAGGCCACCCACCGTCAGCAGGAAGCCGAAGTTCTCCTCAGGCCGGGCATGCTGGTGCTGCAGGAGCGTGGTAACGTCGAGTGCAACCCATCCCTCGGGTTGTTCGAACGTGGTGCTGGCATCCGCCTGTCCCAGCCGGTCCAGGTTGATGCCATCGGCCCCGGGCAGTGCCCAGGGTGTATTATCGTTGGCTCGCAGCCAGGTCACCTGCTGTTCCGACCAGTGCCGCAGCATGCGCCAGGCCTGCAGCTGCACCGGACGCGAGTTGGGCGCCGGCGGGATGAACAGGAACAATTCGGCATGCTGCACGGTGGCCTGCGCAGGAACACCGGCGAGCCAGAAACGCATGAGTGCACGCTGGTCCTCGGCCGGGTCGTTCATGTCATCACGCCAACTCAGGTTGAGGGTGAAGGTGTTGCCCAAGGGTGAATTGGGCTGCCAGCGGTTGATCGTAGCATCGGCGACCTGCTGGTACCCGTCGCGGCCATACTGGAATACCGCCGATTGCCAGGAATCGGGTGCGCTGTACTGCACCGTCAGGCGGGGACGCAGGCGTTGATCGAAATTGTTCGAGCTGGCAAACGTATACCCGATGTTGTCGTACCCCTCGGACGTGATCTCCAGAACGAACCCATGGTTTTGATCTGGCTGGGCGACCCAGAGCTGTACCAGGCTGGTGAGCGGTATCGTGACCCAACCGTTGGTACTGTCCAGGTTGATTTCGGCACTGGGCAGCGGGGCGCGGTCGAGATTGGCACCGGCTGCGCCCGGTACGGCCCAGGGTTGATCGTCGAAGCTTTCGGTCCAGTTCGTTTGCGCTTCAGACCAATGGCGCAGCAGCTCGTAAGCACGCAGTGTCACCGCCTGCGCGGTCGAACGTTCCTGCACGTAGAGGCTCAGCTCTGCGTTTTCGATGGTTGCCTCGGACGGGATGTCCCACATATCGATGCGCATTACGCTGTTGCCTTCGATCTGCGGTGGATAAAAATAGGTAATCCAGTTCACGGCCAGCTCGCTCGATCCACCGTAGTTCGTCGTTGGGAAACTGCTCGACAGTGTTGCGTCATAAAAGCCCTGAAAACCATCCAGGTCCCTCTGAAAGACGCGGACCTGCTGCGGGTTGGGGGTCGGCGAGGGCGTGGGTGTTTCGGTGGGTGGTGGGGTGTCGGTGGGGGTTGCTGTGGCCGTCGCCGTGGGATCGTTTGGGTCACTGGCATAGGTAATCGTCAGTCGCGGGCGAAGCGAGATATCCGCTGCTTCGCGGCTTGCAAGCTGCACGTGGGCGGCCGTGCCCACTGCGCCTTCCGCCTGCAGCAGTACCCCAAAATTGTTTACCGGGTTGGCCACCCACTGCTGAACCAGTGTCGTCACGTCGATGCTCAGCCCGCTGTGGCTGCCGTGCCAGGTCAGAACGGGGTCCAGGGCTGGACCGCGGTCGATGCCCAGGGCACCGGCCCCCGGTTGTTCCCAGGATGCCCCCGCAAACGCCTCCAGCCAGCTTGCGTTGGCCTCATCCCATAACCGGAGCAGCGGGTGCACCGACACCGTCATGGGCTGCGAATCGGTCAGTACCACGGTCAGGTCGAGCACGGCGCTGCTGACGGTGGCCGTGGTTGGAATCGACGTGACGTCGAAGGACACGATGGGTCGCGCCTCATCGACCCCCGCGGACCGCCAGGCCAGCGGCAGGGTATCGGTCTGGCCGGTGGGTTGGGCGCTGTCGCGCACCAGGGCCGCATCCAGCGTGCCATCGTAACCGTCAAGTCCTTGCTGGAGTGTGATAGTGGTCCACAGCGGCGCTGCTTGGGCCTGCGAGGGGGTTGGCTGCCGGACCGGCACAATAACCGATGCAGCCAGGAGGAGTGCAGCGAGCGGAACGAGCGCCATACGACCAGACAATAATCGTCTCATGGGTGACTGACCCCTGTTACACTGGTATGATTGGTTCGCGATGCACGACTAACTCGAATGGGTCACTTGCCACGACTGCAGCCATTGATCGAGCGTAATTGATGGCTATACTCAAAGGAAGTGACCCGGCGGTACCCGTACTCGTGTGCTATCGAAGCGACGTAACCCGTGTTGGGAGAATCTGACGGTGTGACGTCTGTCCGAAAACTCGCCAGTGGTGTGGAAATTGAGGCATCGCAGATGGCTTTCGAATAGACCCGTGCAGGCAGGGTTGGTGCTTCACGGCAGATTATAACAAGGACGCGGGGAATCCTCAAATTGTTGGTGGATGGGCGATTTTGGCCTTTGCCGTCCGTTTGGTAGAATCACAATAAGGTGACCTGCCGGATGTCACCGGTGACCAGTGATTCCACCCTGTGGAGGATCGTTTATCTTGAAGGAACCACGTTTTCGCCGCCGCTTCCCCGCGGTCTGGCTTTTGGGGTTGTGGATTGGCCTGCTGCCGCTCGTGGTGGCAGCAGCGCCAACACCGCGCCCCGCAGCGTTGGGCGCCGAACGCCTGGTGTTGGCGTTTTATTATAACTGGTTCGACGAGAATACCTGGCGTCCCAACAAGGTGCCGGACATCCCGGCGGCACCCTACGTCTCGCGTGACCGCGCCGTGATGGGTCGCCACATCGACGAAGCAAAGGGTGCCGGCATCGATGCGTTCGTGGTCAGCTGGTACGGTCCGCGCACGCAGGACAACCAGACCGAAACCAATTTCCAGGCCATGCTGGAGGAAGCGGCGGCCCGTGGATTCCGCCTGGCGGTTGACTTCGAGACGGCAGGACCCTTTTTTGGCGGCACCCAGGATGTCATTGCCGCCCTGCGCACGCTCCTGGCAACCCACGCCAACCACCCTGCCTATCTGCGCGTCGATGGCCGGCCGGTGATCTTCTTCTGGCGCGAGCAGCGCTTCAACGTGGGGACCTGGCAGGCGATCCGCGAACAGGTCGATCCGGGGCACCAGGCGATTTGGATTGCCGAAGGGGTCGACATCCAGTTTCAGCAGGTGTTCGATGGCCACCACCTCTATTCGGTGGCCTGGTCGGCCGATCCGGGCACGCACCTGGTCAAATGGGGACAGCGCGTGCGGCAGGCCAGCCAGAAGTGGGGTCAGAAGTTGTGGGTGGCCACGGTGATGCCGGGCTACAACGACACGCGCACGGGGCGAGCCAACGCCTTCATCCGCCCGCGCGATGACGGTGCCTATTACGATCGCACGTGGTCGGGTGCACTGGCCAGCGGCGCCGATTGGGTCATCATTACCTCGTGGAACGAATGGCCGGAAGGGACCTACATCGAGCCAAGCCAGGCCTATGGGGCGCGTTATCTCGATTTGACCCGCGCCTGGTCGGCACGTTACAAAGCGGGCGAAGGGGCCGTACCCGTCACGAGCGGTGCCGTCGCCCCGCCCCCGCCGCCGGCGCCCACGCCAACACCGGTGCCCACACCGACGAGTCCGCAGGCTACCGTGCGGACAGCTGCCCTCAACGTGCGGCTCGGCCCAGGTACGATCTACCCGGTTCTCCAGCAGGTGCGCGCCGGTCAGACGCTGGCCATCACGGGCAAAACACCGCGCGCCGACTGGTGGCAGGTGTGCTGTGTCACGCCGTCGCGGCCGGGATGGGTGTCTGCACCGCTCGTGCGGGCGGCCGGCCCGCTCGAGCAGGTGCGCGTGATCGAGCCGCCGGCCCTGCCGCCAGTCCCAAACGAGCGCAACATCCGTCCGGGCGTGGATTGAGGCCATGGGGTCGCGTTCGTGTGATCGGTTACTGCCGGTCGGGACCGGTTTTTCATGGAGGAGGATCAAGAAGGGATCATGGCAATGATCGATGATATCGAACGGGTGCTCATTACAGAACAGGAGCTGGCGCAGCGGGTTGGCGAACTGGGGGTGCAGATCAGCCAGGACTTTGCGGGAAACAATCTGTTTCTGATTTCCGTCCTCAAAGGGAGCGTCGTGTTCATGGCCGACTTGATGCGGCGCATCACGATCCCGCACAGCATCGACTTCATGGCAACATCGAGCTACGGGGCGACCACGCAGTCGAGCGGTGTGGTACAGATCCTCAAAGACCTGGAAGAGAGCATCGAGGGCCGGTCTGTCCTGATTGTCGAAGACATCATTGACAGCGGGCATACCCTGGCCTACCTGCGGCGCCTCATCCTGGCGCGCAACCCGGCATCACTGCGCATCTGTGCTCTCCTGGACAAGAAGGAACGACGCGAGTCAGACGTGCCCGTCGATTACGTCGGCTTTGCGATTCCAAACGAGTTCGTTGTGGGTTACGGCCTCGACTTCAATGAGCGTTACCGGAACCTGCCGTTCGTGGGCGTTTTGAAACCGGAGTGTTATCTTACGGCGTCGTGACCGTGCCGGCAGGTGGACCATGATGTACACGGCTGTTGCAGCACCCAAGGATCGGGCTGTGGGATTGATCCGTCGCGCGCCCTGGCGCCTGGTATGGGCTGTGCTCGTCGGCGTCACGTTATACTGGGGTGGCTTCTTTGTCGCGATCGAAAACGCCGCGGCAGAGGATACCGACCCGCCGGTCCACATCGTAGCGGCCGGAGATACCCTCTCGGCCATTGCGGCGCGTTATGGGTCATCGGTTGCCGAGCTGGTGCGCCTCAACCAGCTGGTCGATGCCGACCGTCTTGACGTGGGTCAGCGCCTGGTGCTTCCCCGTACCGCGGCGCGGGTCGATACCACCCGCAGCGGGCCAGCCCTGCTCTGGCGCTACACCGTGCAGCCTGGTGATACCGTGGGTGGTCTCGCACGCCGCTGGCAGCTCGACGAACGCGCGCTGCGCCAGTTGAACGGCATGCCTGAAACCACGCGGCGTCTGCTTCCCGGCCAGGAAGTCGCGATTCCGCTTGCCGCCGTGGTGGGTGAACGTGGCCTGGCTGGTCTGGAGATCGATCCGCTTACGGTTGTTCAAGGTCAGGCGGCGGCCCTGCGGGTGCGCACTCCACCCACGGCGACGGTGCACGCCCGTTATGCCGGGTCCCCCCTGACTATGGTGCGGGATGGTGAACTTGCCTGGGCTCTGTTTGGCGTTCACCCACTGACATCTTCCGGTACGACGTGGCTGCACGTCGATGTTGCAGGTTCCCCGCTGCCGCCCCGCCTGGCGGAGGCCGTCGATGAGGGTTGGCTGCACCTGAGTGTGCCGGTGAAGGTGACGGCCGGCGACTACAGCACGCAGCACCTGGTCTTACCACCCGCCAAAGGTGAGCTCCTGGAACCGGTGCGCCTGGCGGACGAACGGGCGCGGTTGAACTCGATCTGGCCACAGGCAGCGCTGCCGCCGCAGTGGACCGGTGTATTTACGCGACCGTTGTCGGTGGAGTTCCCAACCACGTCCCCGTTCGGCACCCGCCGCAGTTATAACGGCGGCCCGGTATCGAGTTTCCACGAAGGACAGGATTTTGGCGCGCCGGAAGGCACTGCGGTGCTGGCGCCGGCACCCGGACAGGTGGTCTTAGCCGAGGAATTGACGGTGCGTGGCAATGCCGTAATCGTCGATCACGGTGCCGGGCTGCATACGGGGTACTGGCATCTGTCGAAAATCGACGTCCAACCCGGTCAGGAAGTGAAAGCAGGTGACAAACTGGGCGAAGTCGGCACGACCGGCCTGTCGACGGGGTGGCACCTGCATTGGGAAATGCGGATCGGCACCACGCCGGTCGACCCGCTGCCGTGGCTGGCGCGCGCCTTTCCCTGAGACTCTATCGCGAAGGAGGGTTCCGATTTTTCACGAAACCCTCCTCTGAGATGGTTTACTGCTTCTCCCACCAGACGTACACTTCCGCACGGCCCGTGTCTTCGTAGTATTCGACTACGATCGTATGTTGGCCGGCGTTGAGCACGACGTCATGGTAGAAACCGGCGACCGCTTGAATCCGCCATTCGTCGATGATGATCTGGCCATCGACCCAGACACGAACACCGTCATCGCTGCGTGCAAAGAACCGGTACAGGCCGGCGTTGAAGTTTGCCGTGCGACTCCAGTGCGCCGAGAAGAAATCGGCGGTAACGACCTGCGGGTTAGGCGAGCCGAATCCCCAGTTGAAATTGATAGCCCCATCGCTGCGTACGAGGACCGGGCTGCCCGTGAGATCGGTGTTGTTGAAGTATTTGCCTGACCACGGACCGCCAGATGGTGGTGGCGGCGGGGGCGGCGGCGGTGGCGTTCCGCGACACGGAATGACCAGGTGCTGCCCGACGTAGATGCGGTTTACGTTGGTGATGTGATTGGCGCGGGCAATGGCGGACACCGTGACGCCGTAACGAGCGGCGATTTTGCTCAGCGTGTCGCCGCGCTGCACGGTGTAATGAATGGGACACTGCCCCGGCGGTGGCGGCGTCCCCCCACCGGTGGGGATACACAAAACCTGTCCCGCGTAAATACGGTTCAGATTGGTGATACGATTGGCACGTGCGATGGCCCAGGGATCGACGTGGTAACGGGCCGCGATACCGGTCATGGTATCGCCCGCGCGTACGCGGTAATAGGTACAGCCGCTTGCGGCCGGTGCCGCATCGGCGGGTGCGGCCATGGCAGCAACGGGCATGAACACGACCAACATCACGAGCGCGAGGGCGCCCACACTGCGCAGCAAACGTCTCATACCTCCTCCTTCAGATCAGCCTGGGTTTATTGCTCCACGAGTGCCCAAGCAGGGCGGCTGTTCGGTGTCTTGAACCGTCTACACCTCACATTGAGTAAAGACGTTGAATGGGCTAAAAAGTGCCGTTCGGCGTCAGGCGCGTTCGATGACCTCGGTCAGGGTGCGGGCGACGGTGAAGAACCCAATGCCCAGCTTGATCCAGTCGCCTGTATTGATGTTGGATACCGCAAAGGAGCCGGATCGCTGTTCCTGGCCAGATGCCAGCCAAGCCAGCACACCGCCAGCCGCCGCGCCAACGATTACCCCAAAAATGAGCCTCTTTTGTGTTGGTGTCATAGGTGATTGAAGTTCTCCTCTGTCGATTGTATCATCCTGGCTGCGCTATGGACGTCACAGCCCGGTAAGGCAACGGGGGTAGTGGCACCCGCGTATCGATTCAGGGTGCTGGTGGCTGTTTGCGCGCTGCCAGGCCCGTAACGCTGCGCACTGTCGTTTCGCCGCGTGCCCATTCGGCCTTGACGCGTATCACCGGTTCTGTCACCTGTTGCGAACCTTTCTGCACGGCATCGTGGACCTGCCACATGACGGACTGCACCTTGGGCATTTTCGTGGGCAGCACACGGTTCAACGCACGCATGCCCCGCCACGCAAAATAGAGCGCCGCCAGGGGAACCAGCGACATCAGGATCGAGAGACTTATCAGGAAAATGAGCGAAATGTCAGCCCAGGTGGAAATCATACGTCCGGTCTCCTCTGTGCCTGATCGACTGCAACTATCGGATGTTGTGATTATAACTGACAAATGGTCAATACGCAATTGTGTGATGGCGCCAGTCCTACGGCTTGACGGACCTGCGCACTCTGGCTATAATGAAAATTAGTTGGTGAACCGGATGCGAAAATCATTTTGCGCATGGGCACAGATTGCCCGCACCGACCGCTTGCACCCTGTTCAGCCTTCGGCGATGAACGACGACATCGATCATGACCGATTCTGAAGTGACCCTGGTCGAAGCGGAAAATCGTCTCTTGTGGCGTATCGCTGGTGTGTCCGGCGACGTGGTGCGTGTTCGTTGGGGGCGGCAGGAGGTCGCGCTGGCGGCCATCGCCGACGTTGGGGCCGGCATCATGATCGAGGTGACGGCAACACTGCCGTTCGAACTCGAAGTCGAAGCGGGAACCGCTGTGTTCTATGAGTCGGTGCCCGCCGGACAGACGCGTTACCTGCTGACTTACCTGGACCGCAGCGACGTGCGCCTGGTGTAAGCAGGCATCCCGCGGCATGACGTGAATCATGGGAGATTGCTCTCTCTTCTGATAGATTCACACCATACGTTCGTTGGTTGTTGGGTCGCTTTTCACCTGGAGCGATACTACAGTGAGGGAGATTATGTCTGAAAAGCGTGTCAGAGACATCATGCACAAGGGCGTCATCGCCTGTCACCCGAACACCGCCGTAGCCGAAGTCGTGCGCGTACTGGCCGACACCGAGGTCCACGGCGTGGTCGTTACCGGCGCGTCGGGCGAATTGGCCGGTATCATTTCGCACATGGACGTGATTCCGCTGTACAACAAGGAATTGGAAGGCAAAACCGCGGGTGACATCATGACCAAAGATGTGATTACGGTGTCGCTCGATGCCACGGTGCAGGAAGCCATGCAGCTCATGGTCAGCCGCCACATCCACCGCCTGGTGGTCAGCGATCGCAACGAGAAGGGATTTCTGATCCCCGTCGGTGTCCTGTCCACCACCGACATCGTGCGTGACATGCGCGGGTCACGTTGGATGTGGTATTTCAGCCCGAATCCATAAGAAAGGCTGGGAAAAGGCCCACATGACGGCACAACTCATCGATGGTAAGGCGATTGCTGCCCAACTTCGCGCCGGCATTGGCAGCGAGGTGTCTGAGCTGAAGGCTCGCTTGGGACGGGTGCCGGGGCTGGCAGCGGTGCTGGTCGGCACCGACCCGGCCTCACAATCCTACGTGCGCTCCAAACACAAGGCGTGTGCCCAGGCCGGCATTCAATCGTTTGCCCACGAGCTGCCTGCCAGCACCAGCCAGGCCGAACTCGAAGCCCTGGTACGCGAGCTCAATGCTAATCCCGAAGTCCATGGTATCCTGATCCAGCTGCCGCTGCCCAGCGGCCTGGACGAAGAAGCCGTTCTGAGTACCGTCCACATCGAAAAGGATGTGGACGGTTTTCATCCCATCAACATCGGGCGCCTCAACATGAAGGGCCGGCCGCCCCTCTTCGTCCCGTGTACGCCCGCCGGCGTGCTTGTGCTGCTCGACGCCGTGGGTGCGCCCATCCGTGGTGCCGATGCGGTGGTGATTGGCCGCAGCAACATTGTAGGGATTCCAGTGGCTGCGCTGCTGCGCAATCGCGACGCCACCGTCACGGTGTGCCACAGCCGCACCCGTGACCTACCCGAAAAAGTCCGTCGCGCCGACATCGTCGTGGCTGCGATTGGCCGTGCCGAGATGATCCGCGGTGACTGGATTCGGCCCGGCGCGGTGGTCATCGACGTCGGCATCAACCGCGTCGAGGATAGCAGTGTGGCGGCCGGCAATCGCCTGGTGGGTGACGTGGCGTTCGAAGAAGCGCGCCAGGTCGCCAGCGCCATCACACCCGTACCGGGTGGTGTGGGGCCGATGACCATCGCGATGCTGCTGCAAAATACACTGACCAGCTTCAAACGCGCCAACGGCCTGTTGTAGGATATTTGGCCGCGGCGAACGCCTGGATTCCGCGGCGAATGCTTGGATACTGAGGAGTGCTGCACCCCCAGGTGCGGCACGAGTCTTTTCACGCAGCACGGGGTCCGCACCTGGGGGTGCGGACTCCTCGGTTAGACGAGGCTCCACGGATTTTGGCCGGTGGCACATTGATCGGCGGCGCAGCGCGTGAAAGTGCACGTGCCTGGGCAGCAGCGGTATGCTAGACGCGCCGGAAGACGCTGCGTACCCAGGCCGCGTAGTTGTGCAGTGTCACCTGGTCGCAGTCATCGCAGCAGTAGGCAGTCCGCGTGGTTGGGCGCGGCTGTTCGTAGAGCCACTCCATGATCCGCAGACCGGTCGATTTGGGCTGGCCGACCGCGTCACCCAGGAAATAACGCAAAATACCCGCCCGCACACACCCGCGGCGCTGCATGGCCAGCTGATGCATGTCGTCGATCGCCGCAAGTTTGGCCTGCAGCGCCAGCGGCCGCATCCGCTCCTCGATGTCGGCCTGGGCGATCGTTTTTTCGGCCATGAACCGCAGCAGACCGGTGTCATCTGCACGACGAAAGAGCACCGCTAATGCCTGCCGGCGATCTCTCCCGGCGCGCCCGAACTCCTGCAGGTAGTCCTCGACCGACGCCGGGTGCTGCCAGTGGATGACCAGGCGTACGTCGGGCACGTCGATTCCCATGCCGAACGCGCTCGTACACAGGATGACGCGGGCGGCCGGGCCGCGTCGTCCCATGAAACGGTCCAGTAGTTCGCTGCGAGTCTCGGCGCTGTGAATCTTCGAGTGGTAGAACGGGATATCGAGGCCGTGCTGCCGCATGCCCGCCTGGATACGCTCGCCCACCTTGATCGTCGGCACAAAAATCATCGCGCGGCCGGCGGGCATCAGACCGAGCAGGGTGGCAATGGCGGTAAAACGCGCCTCGTCGTGGTCGATCGCCAGGCGCAGCAGGGCGATGTTGGGCCGGTCGACTCCGGTGACCACGACCTGGGCGTCGGGAATGCCCAGGGACTGTAAAATCCGCTGTTGGGTCTTGACGCCGGCAGTCGCCGTAAAGGCGAGCACGGTCGGCTTGCCCAGTTTCTGCCGGATTTCACCCAGCCGGCTGTAGCTGGGGCGGAAATCATCCCCCCAGCGATCGATGCAGTGCGCCTCGTCGATCACCAGGTAGCGCGGGCGCGCCGCCAGCAGCCTGGTCACCTCGTCCGGCCGCACACGCGTGTCGTCGAACCGTTCGGGTGTGCAGTAGAAGAACTTGACCGCTTCCTCGCTGAGCCAACCATACCGCCGGTATTTGTCGGCCGGTGCCACGTCGCCATGAATGAAGGTGCTGGGGATGCGGCGTTTTTCCAGGTCATGCACCTGTTCGCTCATCAAGGCCTTGAGCGGCGAGATGACGAACGCACCGCGGTCCTGGATCAGCGTCGGCAGCTGAAAACAGAGCGTCTTGCCAGACCCGGTTGGGCTGACCATCAAAACCGATTGGCCACGCAGGGCCGCCAGGACGACGGCAAACTGACCGGCGCGCAGACGCGTGGCGCCCAGAACCCGCAGACCCGCGCTGAGGCGCGTCAGGCTTGGCGGTAAATCGAGTTCACGATCCAGGCGGGTTGCCAATCGGCGTAAGGCGCGCTCGAACCAGCTCTGCGAGCCTGCCAGGTGCGCCTGCCGAGTGTGGTGATGTGCGCAGGACGGGCATAACGTCATATAATCCGCTGGGGTGCGCGGCACCGGGCCGGCATCACCCAGCAGCGCATGCACCGCCGCGGCCGTGGACCGGCACGTCGTGCCGCAGGCCAGGCAGCGATAGCCGTCGCGCGCAAGAACGATTGCAGCCAGTTTTTCGTCCGCATTCATACCCGTAGGATGCACCCGAACGATCCGCATGGCCGGCGTGGGTCAGTGACCGTGCGACGATCGTTTATTCGCAGGTTTCGTGCAGCACTCCCAGTGTCATTGATCTTCATGCCCCGCTCGACGCGTATGATTCGAGAACTGTGGCGGGTGGTGTGGAATCATGATAGCACGGGTGTTCTATTTGTGCAAATTGCACGGGCGCGTTGGGCCGCACGGGCAGACCCCGGATCGCCTGTTTGACGCCGTGCCGGTTCCTGGCGTATGATGCTTGTACCAGTTTCGACGAAGGACGTACCTGCCCATGCCTGAACCCACACCCGCGCTCGAACCAGCCACCGGTTTGCGCAGCCTGCCGCGCAACGTCTGGGCCGTCAGCGTGACCAGCTTCCTGGCCGACGTGTCCAGCGAAATGATTTTGAACCTGCTGCCGTTGTTTTTGACCAACGTGCTGGGCGTGCGTACCAGTGTGATTGGTCTCATCGAGGGTGTCGCCGAGGCGACGGCCAGCCTGCTGAAGTTGGTGTCTGGTTGGCTGTCCGACCGGATGGGTTCGCGTAAGTGGCTGGCCGTGGCGGGTTACACGTTTTCGGCTCTCTCCAAACCGCTCTTTTATGGGGCACAGACCTGGACACGGGTTGCTGCGGCGCGTTGGAGCGATCGGGTGGGCAAGGGGATTCGCACGGCGCCGCGCGACGCCCTGGTGGCCGATTCGACGCCGGCGGCCCAACGGGGACTGGCCTTCGGTTTTCACCGCGCGTCGGACACCGCGGGCGCCATGGTCGGTCTCATCATCGCCCTGGGGGTGGTGTGGCTGCTGCAGCAGGGCAGTGTCGTTTTGGAGGAGGCGACCTTTCGCACCCTCGTGCTGCTGAGCCTGGTGCCGGCTTTTGTGGCGGTGCTGGTGTTGATCGTCGGCACGCGCGAGGTGCCGGTGACAGGGCAGGAACGTTTGCCCCGCCTTAGTTGGCGCGCCCTGGGCCGGCCGTTCTTGGTTTTTTTGCTGATCGTCGGCCTGTTCGATTTGGGGAATTCTTCGGATGCGTTTCTGATTTTGCGTGCACAAGAGCGGGGGCTGAGCATCACCGGTATCCTGGCCATGCTGATTACCTTCAATTTCATCTACACCCTGGTCTCGACACCAGCCGGCGCTTTGTCCGACCGCATCGGCCGCCGGCGCCTCCTCATCGCCGGCTGGCTTATCTACGCCGCAATCTACGCCGGCTTCGGGTTGGCCCAGACGAGCTGGCAAATCTGGATCCTCTACGCCATCTATGGATTGTACTACGGCCTCAGTTACGGCACCGCCAAAGCCATGGTCGCCGACCTCGTAACACCGGTGCTGCGTGGTACAGCCTACGGCACCTACCACGCCACACTCGGCCTGCTGGACATCCCCGCCTCACTCATTGCCGGCCTGCTCTGGGAAGGCCTCGGCGCCTGGCCCGGCCTCGGTCCCACTGCCCCCTTTCTCTTCGGTGCCCTGCTCGCCCTCGCCGCCGCCCTCCTCATGGCCCTCTGGCATCCCCCTGCGCTCCAGGCCACCGCGCCGTCGTGATCGTTTCGCCATGGTTGGCGTTATGCCTGGCGTTCAAACGGCCACCTGGCGTTCAAACGCCAGGCTAACAGCTAAAGTCTGCTGAAGCAGACTGACGTGAACCGCATTCACGGCCGCCTGGCGTTCAAACGGCCACCTGGCGTTCAAACGGCCACCTGGCGTTCAAACGCCAGGCTAACAGCTAAAGTCTGCTAAAGCAGACTGACATAGGACAGCCCATATCCACACTTCCTGCTCCGTACTCCCTACTCCGTACTCCGTACTCCCTGCTCTGTACTCCCTGCTCTGTACTCCGTACTCCCTGCTCCGTACTCCCTGCTCCGTACTCCGTACTCCCTGCTCCGTACTCCGTACTCCCTCCGGGTGGCCGTCACTTTTTTCATTGAAAGGAGGGTAACAAGGTAAAATAGGCGGA
>CAYUCC010000060.1:0-32893 GCA_964443225.1 uncultured Anaerolineae bacterium | reverse complement strand
CACCATCCAGGGCAACCTGTTCAAGGTCAACGGCGGCAACGGCGTGCAGAACGACGGCGCCACGACGAACCTCAACGTTGAGTACAACTCGTGGGGCGATGTGGCCGGACCGACCGGAACTCTGGGTGATGGCGTCGGCGGCAGTGTCGATTACGATCCATGGACGTTTGCGGAGACCTACCTCGACGTCGACCCCACAGCCGGCGGCGATCAATACCAGCGCAACGTGGACGAATCGACCAGCTTCGACGTCAAACTAAACGTCGAGGCCGCCAATCTCTATGGCCTGGCATTCCAGTTTACGTATGACCCAACCTACCTGACGTTCAACGGACCACCAACCTTCAGTGCACCCTGGTCGAGCAGCTGCTTTGTGATTGGGCCTCCTGCCAGTACCTTCAAGTATCAGTGTTATCTGACGGGTGGTCCGGCGTGGAACGGCGGCACGGTGGCAACCTTCAACTTCACGGCAAATGGGCCAGCTTTGACCGGCGACGGGCCCTGGACGACCTACTTCGACATCTCGCACCTGGAGACCAATACCAGTGCCGGTGCTGTGGGCGGTGTCAAGGTCTTTGTCAACAACGCCGGTTTCAACGCACCCACCATTCCTGACCGCGACATCACCGATGCCAACGATGGACGGATCGACATCGCTGGCATTGCCCAGTTCACTGGCTTTATCGACCTGCAGGGCCGCCCCAATGACAGCGCGGCCGTGATGTCGGTCTTCAGCGGATCCAGCAAACCAGGTACGGCCATCGCCGCCGCCACGAGCGCATCGAGCGGTGCATACACGACGGCCTACATCGGAGCCAACCTGCTGACGGTGGGGACCACTTACTACCTCTACTTCGACCGGCCGTTGTATCTGCCGACGACCGCAAATGCCGCGTCTGTCTATGCACACAGCAAACTGCTCAGCACACGCCCAACCACACCGGTCAACACCTTTGTCTTGCTGGGCGGCGATGCCACGGACGACAACGTGGTCGATATCAACGATGGTACCTGCATTGGCAATCAATACGGCCTACCGGCGGCAGCTTGCGGGGTCGGTGGATTGTCCTCGTCTGACGTCAACGGCGACGGGACGACGAACATCCTCGACCTGGTGCTCTTTGGCGGGAATTACCTCCTAAGCGCGTCGCCCTGGACACCCTAACCTGATCCCCTGACTGTGGAGCCGGCTGCCGACGCAGCCGGCTCCACGATTGCCCGTTTCCCGGAGGAAGCAAGATGCCACACAAGGACTTGAAGAGCGCACTGGCTTTGCTCTCAGCGACTGTGATCATTGCCGGCTCACTGTTGAACGTTGGCCCGACGGCCCATGGTGCGAAGACACACCTCGATGTAAAACCTCCCCATCCAGCTATGGACGTCCGAGAAGAACCACCCCCCGGGTCGGAACCAATGATAACGACGCCTCACTCACCGACCGTCGCGACGATCTACGTCAGGCCGGCAGGGGACGACATCCTGTGCGATGGCACCGTGGATGTTGATTACGCCGCCGGGATTGCTCCCAGTTGCGCAGTCAAGACCATTCAAAAAGGTATCGATGTTGTAGATTCTGCCGGTGTTGTACAAATCGCGGCCGGCACGTATACTGAAAACATTCGCGCCAACAAGCCAGTGGAACTGGCAGGTGCCGGCGAAGCACTTACCTTGGTGATACCGGCGGTGTCGCTGCCGAATCCCTGTACCGGCAGCTCACTGTGCGGCTCAGCCACGGCGGCCAGCAACATCATCCTGGTCGAGGCGAACGACGTCACGATCCACGACATGACCCTGGACGGTGACAATCCTGGCCTGACCAGCGGTATTGTGCGTGACGGTGCTGACCTGGACGCACGCAACGGCATCATCGAGAACTTCTATGCCGGTGTGTTCAACCAGCTGCAGATTCACGACGTCACGATCAAGAATATCTATCTGCGCGGTGTCTATTTCTCCAGCGGTGGCAGCAACTTCACCATCCACGATAGCACGGTGCAGAATGTGCAAGGAGACGCCTACGCGATTGCCATCTTCAACTATGGCGGCTCCGGGACGATCGCTCACAATGCCGTGTCTGGTGCCAATGATGCCATCGCTGCCAACCACTCCAGGGGCACGCAGTTCCTGGCGAATACGGTGACGGGATCGGCCAGTGGCGTGCACACCGACAATGCCGGCGATGGCGGCGGCACGGCCGACCTCATCCAGGACAATGTGGTGAGCAACTGTTCGACCGATGGATATGGCGTGTGGGTCTTCGTGCCCTATCTCGCGCCGACGGTCAACCGTAACACGGTCACCCACTGCGCGGTGGGTCTATCTGCCTGGGGCCAGGGGGCCGCGGTCACAACGAGTTTCACCAACAACGTCGTGAACGGTCCTGCCATGGCGGCCAACAGCGTGGGTGTCTATATCACCACCGATTTGATCTCATGGGGCTATGCGGACGTTGCGGTTGATTTTCGTAATAACGTGATTACGGGTAACGACAGTGGTATCTATCTCACGGCTGATCCGCAAGGGTGGAACCCGGTGATCTACGTTGCCAAGACGATTTCGGCGCTGTTCTACGATAATTCGATTCAAGGCAATACGACTGAAATGGGTTTGGGAACGCAAGGTACCTACCTACCCAACGCTTCAGCCAACTGGTGGGGATCGAACAATCCCACTGTCGTGAAGACAGCGGCCAACAACGGCATGCTTGTCGACTACACGCCATGGTTGGCCAGTGGCAGCGATACCAGCCCCAACCAGGGCTTCCAGGGTGACTTTGCCACGCTGTGGGTGGACGACGACAGCCCGCAGTTCGGTAGTGTCGGTCGTATTCAGGAGGGTGTCGATCTGGTCAGCGGCAGTACAGTGTACGTCGCGGCGGGCACCTACGTCGAGGCCGGTATCCTGTTGGACAGTGCTGTGAACTTGCTGGGTGCCGGGTCGGGACCTGGTGGCACCATCATCGACGCGACATCGTTGGCTACCACAGGCAATGTCGTGACGATCAATACCACGGCGGGTGATGTGACTTTCGACGGCTTTCGCATCCTGACCGGGCAGAATCTCAACGGTATCTACGCCAAAGCGACCTCCGCCGCCTCAACGGTTACGATTGCCCACAACTACATCGAGGGTTGGAAAAGTACTGCCAATCCTACTCGTACCTGCTCTGGAGACAACTTTGACCTGATTGCCGGTTATGGAAGCCAAGCCAGCCTGGTCTTTCAATACAATGATCTACTCCAAGGCTGCTCCAATGCCATCCTGCTGGAACGCTGGCTCGGTCCGACCGATGTGAGTTACAACAGTTGGGACAGGGGTGTGAAAGATACGGCCACTGATGGCTATTTCAATATGAATTACGGTGGACCAGACATCACGACCCTGCAAAAGGTCAGTCACAATACCATCGACCTGGGCGGTGGCACTACGTTCACCAATAATGAACGGAGCACAGGCATCACCTTTGCCGCGGCCTACACCGGCGCGCCGGGCGGCTATACGCAGGTTGAGATCACTGACAACACCATTACGAACCTGCGGCCCTATCGCCGCGGTATCGGCCTGTGGAATAACGCTCCCAGCCCCGGTACCGGAGGCGACATCGCCAATGCCCTGATCGCTGGCAATACGATCACCGGTATGCCAGGCAATACCGGCAGTATCGGCATTCGCCTGCTGGGCCTGGTGAGTAACGCCGTCGTCAGTGGAAATGACATCGATCAGGTAGACATGGTGTTCCAGGGCCGTGCCTGGAACGGCCACATTGCGACCGGAGCCGTTGTCAACCAGAACAACTTCAGCCAGAGTACCACCGGCTTCGACTGGCAGGGTGCGGCACTGCAGAATGCTGAAACCAACTGGTGGGGTTCATCCTGCGGCCCCTCTGGTGCTGGCCCTGGCAACGGGATCCCGGTCTCGGCCAACGTTGACTTCAACCCCTGGTGGACCTCCGTCAATGGTCCGGGAACGGCAAGTTACGTGGGCGGCGAATACATCGTCCCAGCTGGCTCGACCACGCCGCAGATCCAGGCAATCCTGGACTGCGCTGGTCCCGGTTCGGTGGTCAAGTTCGAAAGCGGCAGCTACCCTGGCGGGCTGGTCGTCAACAATTCCGGCGTGACGATCAAACTCAACGGCTGCACGATCGGCCACGGCTCGCCGGCATTCACGATCAACGGCAACGACGTGACCATCAGCGGCCCCGGCGCGTTGGACGGCAACGGCGATGCCTCGCCCGGCATCCTGGTGCAGAACGCTGGCAACTTTACCTTACAGAACGCCGAGGTGCGCGAATGGCTTGACGGCATCCAGGTGATTGGCAATGTAATCTCACTCAAGGTCACCGGGAACTGGATCCACGACAATGCCGATGCTGGGCTGCAGGTAGACGGTACGCCCGTTGGCGTGATCACCCTCAAGGGCAACCTGTTCAAGAATAATACTGGTGATGGCGTGGTATACAACGGTACAGGTTTGCTCGGTGCAGCCTACAACTCCTGGGGTGATCTGGGTGGGCCTAATGCAGCTGCAGGCGATGGTGCCAACGTAGCCAAAATCAGTTTCGCTCCCTGGACCTTTGCCGAGCTCTTCATGGATATGAATCCTCCGGCCAATGCCGTGACCCGCAGCGTGGTTGAGACCACCAACTTCAATGTCGAACTCAAAGCGGATGCGGCCAAACTCTATGGCATGTCATTCCAGATCATGTTTGACCCGGCCAAGCTGACGCTCAACAGCACCACTTTTGCGGCTCCATGGGCGGGCGCGTGCACCTCGCTCTCGGTCACACCTGGCACCATCAGGTACCGCTGCAACCTACAAACACCGACGCCTGAGTATGATGCTGCAGGCGGTACAATTGCCACTTTCAATTTCACCGCGCTGATGGGGCCGCCCGGTAACGGGCCCTGGCCAACCTACTTCGACGTCGCCAGCAACCCAATGGACACCAGCACCGGTGCAATTGGCGGTGTAAGAGTGTACGTGAACAATGCCGGCTTCGGTGCGCCCAGTACACCGGCGCGTGACATTGCTGACACCAACGACGGTGAGATCATCATCATTGGCCTGGCCAACTTCACCGGTTTTGTGGACCTGGAAGGTGACAACAATGATGGTGGCGCGACCCTGACGGTGTTAAACCAGAAGCCCAAACTTGGGTCTGTGGCCCTGGCCAATGGTACAAGTGCGGCCAGCGGGGCATACACAACATCGTACATCAATCCGAACTGGTTGCTTGTGGGTTCGACGTATTGGCTTCAGTTCGATGCGCCGCTGCACCTTCCCACCACAACGATGGCAGGATCGGTGACGTACCCGACAATACCAATCGACTGGTCGAACGGTGCCTTGTTGACGACTCGTCCCACGACTCCCCTGGCATTTGTCAAGCTCTTGGGCGGCGACGCAACGAACAACGATGTCGTAGATATCTTCGATGCCGGCTGCATTGGCGCGGAGTACGAGAACCCGTCGTTTTCTATGTGCAGTGCTGTTCCCGGCACCAGTCCGGACGTCGTTGTTGACGGTACAGTGAATATCTTCGATCTGGTGCTGATGGGCAGTAACTACGAGTTAACCTACAGCCCCTGGTCGCAGCTGCCGCCGCCATGAGCCGCTGGCAAAGGTCGAGGGACTTCTGACGATCGTTTCTGGGTGTCCGTGAGTCAACACTGGCTCATGGGCACCCAGCCGGTTGCCGGGAAGGATAGTGACACAACTATGCGTCGTACTTTTTGCATCGTGGCGTTAGTGTTCTTGATTTGGGCTTCGGTCGGTTCAGGCGCAGGTGCTCAGGGCACAGTCGTCGTCCGAGTGGCGCCAGCGGTTGTGACCATCCCCGTGAATGGAACCAGCGATGTCGCCGTTGAGGTCGTGGACGTCGAGGGCCTCTACGGTTTCGACCTGGTCCTAACTTTCGATCCAGCGGTGGTCGAGGTTGTGGATGCCAATTCCAACCGTCCAGGAGTCCAGGTCTCGTTCGGCACTTTCCTCGATCCTGGATTGTCCGCCCGGGACACCGCCGACAATGCAGCAGGGACCGTGCGCTATGCGATGACCCAGCTCAATCCCAGCGAGCCAAAGGATGGCACGGGAAACTTGATTGTGGTGAGACTGCGTGGCAAGGTCACCGGTACCTCACGGCTTGTTTTGAGCAGTGTGACTCTGGTGAACCGTGGTGCCACTGAAATACCTTCGACGGCGCAGGACGGCCAGGCTTCGGTGATTGCGGCGGGTGGCAATCTACCGACGGCCACTCCCATTCCCACCCAAGCACCGCCAAGCCCAGTGCCGACGCCAGGGCCGATTGCGACTGCGACACCGACGGTGCCCCCACCAACTATCACTAACCCCCCGACGGTGGAGCCGACAGCTACACTGATGCCGCCCGCGGCTACTACAGTGCCACAGGCTGTTACAACAACACCAACGGCGCTCGCCACGAGATCGGTTGATCCCACATTGATGGATACAGCCACGATCGTGCCCAACTCGTCGTCGGCAGTTATCGAGACCCCGGCACCCAGTGCAACCGCGCAGGAAGTTGCGGTATCGCCGGGTACTACCACCCCGATTGTTACTGCATTGTCGACACCCGTCACAGCGCCTGCCGCTGCGTCGGCGGGTTTGCAACCTGGAACCAGGGTCCTCGAAGGCACACTCTTGGGTGTGGCAGGGGGAGCACTGGCGCTCGCCCTGGTCCTGGCCGTGATCATCGGGTTCATTCTGTTGATCCGGCGCCGTGCACAGTGAAACGAGCGAGTTGGTATCCGCCATGAAAACTACAGCTACATCCCGTGGTCACGTAACATCTCACGGCCAGCACCGAAGGATACACCTGGCTCTGCCGCTGGTAGCCGTGCTTGTAGCAGCGGGACTGGTGGTGGTAAGTGCTCGGGTGTTGCCGCAATACGCTGCGTTGGCTTCCGCAAACACGCCGACAACCGCAGTCACACGCTGCGAGCCGCTGTTTGTTGCAGGTTCGGCTGGTTCACCATTGAACGTCGACCTGTACGTAGCACATGTTGCCAACCTGTATGGCGCCGACATCAAGTACACCTTCGATCCCAGCATCGTGCAGGTGGTCGACGCCGATCCATTCATGCCTGGTGTGCAGATCCAACCGCTCGGTGGATTCCTTTCACCGGACTTGGTGATCCGTCGAGATGCGAACAACACCACTGGCTTGATTCAGTATGCAGTCACACAGCTAAACCCATCACAACCCGTGACTGGGTCAGGCGCACTGGCCCGGGTCAGCTTTCAGCCGGTGGCGGAGGGCCGGTTCGTCATGCCAGATAACGGCTCGCTCCTGGCGGCTTATGGTGGCAGTGCCATACCAGGTATCGTGTTACCGTGCATCGTCACAATTGGTAACGTGCCGCCGTGCTTCGATTTCGACGGTAACGGCCAGGTGTCCGTGCGCGACATCTCGGATTCCACGGCGCGCTGGAATACAACCCTGAACGACCCCGACCCGGACAGTAATCCGGCAACACCGAACTACGACCCGCGCTATGACGCCAATCAGGATGGTGTCATAGACGTCACCGACATTGGGCTGGTGACCGATCACTGGCTTCAGGCCTGTTAGGCTTCTTCCCTTGTTTGTTTGGAGAGGAGGATCATGCACAAGAGAAATCGGCCGCTTCATTCGTCCGCTGCGATGAGAACGATAGCGTTGGGCATGTGCCTGACCATACTGGCACTGAGTGCAAGCCTGGTGGGGCAACAGGTTCTTGCAGAACGGAGCCCTTTCGACGGGGCGGTCGTTCGCTGCGATCCGCTTCACGCCAGCGGGCCATTCAATCAGAACCTGCCTGTCAACATCTACGTCCAGGATGTCATCGATCTGTACGGGGCAGATGTGCGGCTGAGCTTCGATCCAAGCGTGGCGCAGGTCGTGGATGCCGATCCATCTTTGCCGGGGACACAGATTCAGCCACTCGCCGATTTCATGTCGCCCGATTTTGTAATCAGAAAGGAAGCCAACAACAGCGCGGGCACCATCTGGTATGCAGCTACCCAGCTCAACCCCAGCCAGCCGGTGAGTGGTTCAGGTCCCCTGGCGCGAATCACCTTCCATGCCGACACAGCCGGCTCATTCGTGATGCCGATTACTTCCGCGCAGCTCTCCAAGGCTGGAGGAATTCCTATCCCGGTGTCCATTCAAGACTGCAGTGTTACTTTTCAGAGTCTAACACCGGCGTCACCAACGTTCACGCCAACCCGAACTCCGACTGCGACGGCCGTGCCTTCGGCAACTTCGACACCAACTCCCACGCACACCCCATCGCCCACATTCACCCTGACACCTACTCCAAGCCGTACGCCAACATCGACCTCCACCCCCACGCCACCCTCGGCGCTGGTCGGTATTGTGAATGGGACGGTATTCGAGGACCTGAATCGCGATGGCACTCGCCAACCCCCTGAACCGGCTATTGCGGACATACTCGTGCGAGCCACGTCACAATCTGGTCCCAACAGCGGGCAATTCTGGGAAACAGCAACCGCATCAGATGGCTCATTTGTCTTTTATGTGCCACCAGCCACCTACACAGTGAGGCAGTACGACCTATCCGGTTGGTATTCCAGCACTCCGAACGAAGTCGAGGCGATCATCTCGAGCCCCGGTGTCGTGATCGCAATCGATTTCGGAGACTATCGCGGCAGCCGCCTCTGGATGCCCACCATCTTCCTAAATCGGTAGTGCCATTCTAGAGACAGGATATGAGGTGCCTGTTTTACACAGGGCCACGAAGGAGGCATACAATGATTCGTACATCACGATGGACATACCGCATGGGCAGAATCCCCTGCCATACTTTTCTGTGTCGTCTGGTCCCAAGCGTGGTCATTCTGTGCGCAGTCGTTCTGCTGGGAACCCCATTTGCTGCGGCTGCGCCGGGTCCAGAAGATGGCGGCCAGATCCCCACTTTGGACCCCACTGTGCGATGCGAACCCACCGCCGTCACCGCTCCGGTGGGACAAACGGTGTCGATCGACCTGTATGTGGCGGATGTCTCCAACCTATATGGAGCGGATTTGCGTGTTTCGTTCGACCCTACCATTGGGCAGGTGGTTGACCAGGATCTCTTCACACCAGGGACGCAGTTCCAGCCACTGTACACCTGGCTCCTCCCGGGCTTTGTCATTCACCGCGAAATTCACTCACCTTCGAGCATTCCACCAAACTGCGGCGTGTGGTGTGCCTGGTATGCAGCCACACAAACGAATCCTACCCCGCCCGCAAATGGTGAAGGTCCCGTTGCCAGGATCACCTTTTTCGGCTTGCAGGCCGGCACCTTCCCGATGAACTGGATTAACGCCCAGTTGTCTGCTCCGGGCGGGGTCCCCATCACGCCAGTGAACACGCAGGCGTGCCAGGTGACGTTTGTCGATCCTCTCGGTGTGAACCTGACTCAGTTTACAGCAGCAGCGCAGTCGGACCATATTTTGCTCGCCTGGGAAACTGCTTCAGAACTCGACAATCTTGGTTTCAATCTTCATCGCGGTACTTCTCAGACTGGACCAGACAGGCAGCTCAATAGCACACTGATCCCCTCCGCAGCGCCCGGCAGCCCAACTGGTTTTGTCTATACCTGGGAGGACCGCGAAGAACTGGGCTCTGGCATAACGTATTATTACTGGCTAGATACGGTTGACAATTCTGGCACAACGACGCGTCATGGGCCTGTGGACGCGACCTATCTCGTACCGACGGCTACCAGATTGGGCGAGTTGGGAACAGAGAATGCACCATCCCAGGCACTCCCGGCGAGCATGCTGTTGGCCATTGGTGTCGGCGGCCTGCTGCTGGCGCTCGGCATGAGGTGTCCTGGAATGCGCAAGGACTAGATCGCAGCATGCCCGGAATACCGAGACTAACCGTCACCCAGCTGCAAGAATTCCTGGTACGCGAGTTCCCCTTCACCAACATGCAGGTCGAAGCGGTGGGTGACGGGCGGGCACGCGTGCGCATGCCGATCCTGCCGCGTCACCTGCGGCCGGGCGGCACCGTCTCCGGGCCGACGTTGATGACGCTGGCTGACACGGCGATGTACATGGCGCTGTTGGGTGAGATTGGCCTGGTCGCGCTGGCGGTCACCACCAGCCTGACGATCAATTTCCTGCGCCGGCCAGCCGCCGAGTGTGATCTGTTGGGTGAGGCACGCCTGCTCAAGGTGGGCCGGCGGCTGGCGGTGGGGGAGGTGTTCATCTACTCCGCCGGCCAGGCGGAGCCGGTGGCGCACGCCACGGTGACGTACGCGATTCCGCAGGAAATCGACTGAGCGGGTGCCTGGCAGATTAGGGCGTTCGGCAAATGCCTCACTGCCGGCTTGGACCAGTCTGGCAGCTGACGCAGCAGCGGTGGTGGCTGTGGTGCGCCGGGTGGGGGTTGGAGCACGGAGGCGCGAAGGGGCGCGAAGGGCGCGAAGCACGAAGGGCACGAAGCACGAAGGGCACGAAGCACGAAGGGCACGAAGCACGAAGGGCACGAAGCACGAAGGGCGCGAAGCACGAAGGGCGCGAAGCACGAAGGGCACGAAGTTGGCGGTGGGTGCCAGGCGATAACGGCATCCAACCGCATAGTCCTGACCTGTGACTGACGCAGCGTTGCGATGTGCCGCGCCAGGTGTGGTGGGCAGCGGCATGTCGTCGTAGGTGTAGCCTTGGGTGTGGTGGTCGTTGGCAGAGGCATTATAGCATCTCGTTCTGAAAACCACGAAGGACCGCCTTGCCTATCTTGGTCTCCAGTCATATTCCAACAATGCGCGTAGAATTTCTGCCGGTGCAGGTGGACAGCCAGGTACATGCACCACGATTGCCTGTTCAATGCTTGCCGGTCGAGCAGTCACAGCATAGGATTCGTGAAAGATTCCCCCGTTCTGTGTGCAGTCGCCGATCGTTACGATTCTCTTGGGCTCAGGCATTGCTGCCAGTGTCAGATCAGCAGCCTGGGCCAGGTTGCGGGTGAAAACACCGGTGAGCACCAGCGCATCTGCGTGCCGCGGGGATGCCTCAAACTTGATCCCAAAGCGCTCACTGTCATAGATAGGGTTGCTGAGGGCATTGAGCTCCAGCTCGCAGCCGTTACACGATCCACAATCGAGGTGGCGCAGGAATACCGACCGACGCTGGCGGGCGGATGACTCATCCAGCGACTCGACCTCTTCGGATAACAGAGACGCCGGCCGCACGATTGCCAGGAGACGTTGGGCAAGCAGCAGTGCGAGTGACGGTGGATACGTAGTCTGTTGATCAGTCATAAAAATCCCCCCCGAGCGTTAGGGTGGCCAGGTCTAGCCATCATGACCCGCGTAAGACAGATTGAAGCTTTTGTTGATGACCGGAAAGTCGGCCAGGATGTTTTCGTGGTAGGTAGGCCGTTTGGCCGGCTTCTGCCCGTCTTCCTGCGCGTGCGGTTTGCGAATCGCCGCCAGGCGCAGCGCCGGCCAGTTGTACAACGAGGGGTCGCGCGGCTGGCAGCGAAAGATGGTATTACCGGGACCTTTCATCAGGAAGTAGAAGATGTCGCCGCGCCACCCCTCGACGTACCCCAGGCCGACCTCGAAGTTGTCGACATTGCGCAGGCGCGCAGGCAAAGCGTCGCGCTGACTGAGCGGCGCTTCCGTTCCCGGGGCCAACAATTCAGCACCCAGCCGCTCGATGATCTTTGCCGTCGTTTCCGCCTCAGCGACGCGTACCAGTAGTCGGGCAAAGACATCACCCTTCAAGTCAGTGCGATAGACCGGTATGCGGCGACCAGACTTCGACGGTAAAGAAGAAGCGTCGGGATCGAGGAATGTGTCATCGAGCAGCTCGCGCAAATGGATGCCCAGCCCTGGCAAATCAAAGACGCCGGTGGGATGGCGCAGGCGAAAATCTTGCCTCCAGAGGCCGGCCGCGCGGGCGGGGACGCCGGTCGCACCGATGTGGCTTGCCTCTTGCGTCGTCAAGACGCCGGTGGTCATCAAGCGATTTCGACAGGTTGGGTTCGCCAGAACCTGTTTGTCGACCAGGTCGAGGAATCGACCGGTGATTTCAGCCACACGGGTGGTTACTTCCACCAGGTGATGCGGCGACCTGACATCGATGCCAGCGGGGTGATTGACGCCCCGCAGGAGGCGGCTGCCAGTCAGGTGATGATTGAGCCGCATGACCTGCTCGCGCAGCACGAACAATTCCGAGGCGATCAGATCGAAGGCAACGTCGTGCACCAGGGCGGCGACATCACCGATGTGGTTGTAGAGACGCTCCATCTCAAGGAACAGGCCGCGCCAACAAAGCACTGCGACTGGGAGTTGAAGACCTGCCAGGTTTTCCACCGCGTGACAGTAGGCGAGCGAATGCGCAAATGAACTGTCTCCTGAGATACGCTCCGCCAGCTCTTGACCTGTTGTCAGTGTGTAGGATGTCTCGAAGAGCTTTTCGACACCCCGGTGTTTGTAGCCCAGGCGAATGTCCAGGTCCTCGATGACTTCCCCTGCTACGTAAAAGCGAAACTGTCCGGCTTCGATGATGCCCGCATGAATGGGTCCCACCACCAGGTTGAACACACCAAACGGCAGCTCGATCGCCGGCGCCGCCGACCCGCTGTAGGCCGCAATTCGCTCAGCGAGGCGTTGGTATGTCCGGTTGCGACGCAGCGGGTACAGGTCGAGCGGAAATGACGAATGAAGCAGAAACCGCGCTTCCAGCGGCACGTTGTCTGGCGTCAATCCAAACTGGTCCTGTGCGATCCGTTCCAGCGGCTCGACTGCAGGGAAATGCGCACGCAGCGACAAATAGTGGAATGTGTCCCGTTCAAGGGGGTGCTCCAGGATGACGAGTTGACCGGTTGGGCCCGACAATACTGCATACAACTTGAACCTGTTATCCTCAAGCATGCGCTCGTCACAGACTGCCAGCGTGCACAGGTAATAACCACGTTGGGCCGCCCAGCCGCAGAGTGCGACTAAATCCGTGCCTTGCGCGAGGACCAGGTGGGTCTCACTCTCCGCACGGCGTGGCAGTTCGACCCAGCCGGCGATATCGAGCTTGTGCAGACCTGCATGAATGGATTCCATCTTTACCTGCTACCTGTTCGTTATCGGCTGCCAAGCATCACGGCGACGCATTGGTTGAGGGTTGTAATCAAGGGCCCCCAGATGACCAGGCCGGAAACGACGACGATCGCCGCCAATACGACGAGTGGAGATATCTCTTTGAATGTCTCCCGTCGTGGGACAACGTCGATGGTACCGGCTGCGGTGGCCGGGGCGGGCTGATGGCCAGCCCCGCGTGACGGCAGCAGCACGCCAGCCAGGTGCCGAACCAGGCCGAAAAAAATGAGGGTGGTCGAAATCATGAAAAGGACCACCCCCACGTGCATGACCCAAGACGGAATGCTGGTGGCATGATTCGTCACGGCACCCCAGAGAATGATCAGCTCACTGAGGAAGATGTTGAACGGGGGTGTCCCCACCAGGGCCAAACCGCCAATCGCCAATATCAAGCCGGTGGAAGGCATGCGGCGCAGTGCATTTGAGACGCCTTCACCGGGGTGCCTTGATTCACGATTGATGACGTTCCCGAAGGCCAGGAACATCAGGGACTTGGTCAGGGCATGGTTCAAGACGTGGAGTAGTGCACCGAACAAGGCAATACTGCCGCCGATACCAAGGCCGAACGCGATGATACCCATGTGTTCGAGGCTGTGATAGGCAAGCACGCGCTTGAAACGATTGCGCGGGTTGAGGATGAACGGCGTAGCAAGCGTGAGCGAGATGACCCCAATGGCCAACAACAAACCCGACGTGAGTGCAGTGTTTCCAAGCGCTTGGTTGGTCAGGGTGGAAAAGCGTAGAATGGCAAAGAGTGCCGACTTGAGCAGAACGCCAGATAGCAGGGCGCTGATGGGCGCAGGCGCTTCACCATGGCCGTCGGGCAGCCATGTGTGCATCGGCGCAAAACCGGCCTTGGTGCCGTAACCCACCAGAATGAACAAAAACGAAAGGATGACAAAGTCATTAGAAAGCTGACCTGCGTGCTCCATCAAAAATGACCAGTTCATGATCTGGTTTGGGTCGGCCGATGCAACCGGGAGCAGATCCTTGGCCGCGTTCGCCATGAACATCGTGCCGAGGAGACCAAAGACGATGCCGGTGGACGTGATCATCAGGTACTTCCATGCCGCTTCCCACGCGTTTCTTTGGTTGAGGACACTCACCAACAGTGTGGACACCAACGTCGTGGACTCCACAGCGATCCAGAGCACAATCAAGTTGTCCACCACCGGGACCAACAACATCGTAAAGTGAAAGAGGTTGACGAGGACGCTAAAGAATAGAGGCCGGCGGGTCGGTGATGACCCGAGAACGTGCCAGGAAGCAAACAGTGCGATCACGTTCACCACGAACATAAAATACACACTGAGGGCATCGATGCGAAAGTCCAGGGGGCCCATGAGTGGGAGCGGTAACGAGAATTCAATCGGCAGGCTTGGAGAATAGATTACCAGCAGTACTGACAAGACGAGGCATATTAACGAAACTGCCAGTGTGAACCGATCGAACCAACGGGCCGAAAGGGCCGGCGTCAGCCTTGGTCCGATCTTGGGCGCTTTGCACAGCGAGCCAACCAGAACCACCAGCAGGGGGATGAGCAGGTTGAGAATCACGATCCAGGATAGAACGGGTATCATAATCATCTCCCTACTTCGACGTGAGATCTGACGTGCGTGCAATGTCGGCCAGATCGATGTTTCCGGTGTTCTCTCTGACCTTGGGGAGCAGTACAGCCAGGACAAACACTGTGATCAGGGTATAGAAGTACAGGCTGATGACAAAAAACGTGGCGGGTACCGGGATTTCCACGATCTTGACGACTGCCAGGTACAGGCCCTGATCCATGATCAGCAGGCCAATCACCTGTGAGATGAGATCGCGCTTGACCACCATATTGTAGAGACCAATCAGGTGCAATGCCAGGGAAACGGCGAGCCCAACGCGCTCGGTGAGCCCAAATTCGGCCTCTATGTTAGAAGCTACCATGACAGCAAACAGAAGGAACATGGGAAACAGTAACAACGGAATGAGATTCTTCTGCATCGACTGGCGGCTCTGCCACTCGATCTCGGCATCGCGTTCCAGGTTGCGATAGCGGGTCAGTCGTTCCGCGATTGGTTTCGGCAACGTTGCCGGGGTCGAAGGTGATTCCAAAGGCGGCGGCCGCGTGCCCTGGCGTAGTGAGAATAACTTCTCCAACCACGGTCCCACAATAGCAGCAAACAACGTCCTCATCACCTCCATACCGGAGGCCCCTGGGATGGGCAAGGTTGCAAAGTGCAGAAACGGACGAATGGTGATGGCCAGCAGGAAAGGCAGAAAGGCAATCCCCAGAATCAGGCCGACTGCGGTGCCCGACTTTGGTGCGGCTGTTGCCGTAGTTACGATGACCAGCAACACACACTGTATCTGGTACCAGGTGATCGCCTGTTTGACAGAATCGCTGATGGTCACCAGCAGCGCGCCCATCACGAGCAGGAGCTCAAGGAGGGCCGATATTTCAGGCATCGACGTGAGGATTATCTCAATCATGGCGTGGCTCCCGATGCTGGCACGAAGGCCATCACGTACAGGATGGCGGTTGCGCTGAGTGCAACGGAGATGAACGCAAACCGAGACACATTGCGCAGGCGTCGTTTTGGCTGGCCAGCTTCCCACAGCGCCAATCCGATGAAGAGCAGTCCCATGCGCACACCATACGACAATATCGTGGTGGCTGTGGTGACGATGGCGGTCGATCCACCACCCAGGGGTGTCAGATACTCTTCGAACGGCAAAGGTATGAACAAGTGGCACAAGAGGGTCATGAGGGTTAGCAGCTTAATGGCTTCTGCCCACTCGATGAGGGCGAGGTCGCGCCCGGCAAACTCGACGGCCACCGCGCGCTGTGCCATCGTAAGTTCCAGGTGTGTCGTGGGATTGTCCACCGGGATACGTTCGGCCTCGAACAGGATCAACAGGAAGAGCGCGGCACCCAGCAGGATGAGGTCCGGTTGGACCAGAAAATTCAGCAGGCCTAAACGCCAATGATGCTGCATGATTCCTGCCAGATTAGTAGTATCCCAGCGAACCGCCAACACGATCACCAGGAATGCCAGGCCAATTTCGGTCAGAAAGTGCAAGAACATCTCCCGGCTGGCGCCCAGGCTGCCAAAGGAAGCACCGGCATCCAACCCGGCCAGACTCAGCGTGAAGCGTGCCAGTCCCAATAAATAGATGATGACAATAAGATCACCACGCAGAAGGCTGTCTTGTGAGAAGACCGGCAGCATGAAGGCCACCACGCCGTAGACCGCAAACAGAACGAAGGGAGCACTGGCGAACACAATGGAGGCCTGTTCCGGTCGGACGGCAGGTTTCGCCAGCAGCTTCGCCAGATCGCGATAGGGCTGGAGAATGGCCGGACCCTGCCGCCGCTGCAGGCGTGCCTCGAGCCAGCGCAGGAGGCCGACCGACAGAGGGGCAAAGAAGATCAATACAAAGCCCTGAAAAAGACCCGGCGTTATGCGTGTCAACGTGTCGAGCATGATCACCTCTTCAACAGGAGAAACAACGCCAGAGCCCCCAGGTTGGCGATCATGATATACAGAAGATAGCGCCGGAGATCACCATTCTGGAAAGCAGTCTCTATCCGCCGCGCGCTGCGTAACAGACGGTCGATCAGGCGATTGTACAAGACACGGAAACCTTCGACGATCACCTGGGGTGCGTGAGACTCGACGCGGATGACGCCTTCGGACATGTGCAGGTTGGCCGGCAGGTAATCGGGGCGAGCCGGGTTTACATCAGGTGCCCAGCCGGCACCGAACAGATCACGAATCAAAAACGAGAGACCAGCACCGGTAACCTGCGTGCCCGCCGCCACATAGGGTGTACCACAATTCCAGGGATCGTCGACGTGTATGACACGCGCCTTGCCGCGCAAACGTACCGTGCCGGCAAACAGAGCGCACAAGCCAAGCAAGCAGCCAACCAAAAAGATCGACAACATCGCATTATTCGGCTGCGCAGCTTGTGAAAGATTTGCATCCAAACCAACCGTGAATTGGATAGCAGATGCATCGTCTGGCCGGCTCACTACGTCGCTGGCGATGGTGTGCAGCACTTCCGCAGCGCCCATTGGGAACAATCCAATGATCAGGCAAAGACCGGCCAACAGCAGCATGGTACCGCGCATCAGCCAGGGCACATCCGGTTTGCGACGCCACTGTTCGACAATCTCAGGCCGCGCCCGCGGACTGCCCAGCAAGGCCAACCCTGTGATCTTGACAAAACAGAACGCGGTGAGCGCAAACGAAACAAACAGAAAGACGGTGCTCAGCACCAATATGGCGGACTGCGGCGAGAGTTCCGCTTTCCGCAGACCGCCGAGCAATGCCTGGAGAGTCAACCATTCGCTGACAAAACCGTTGAATGGGGGAAACCCCGCGATCGACACAGCACCAACCAGGAAGGTCATCGCGGTCCAGGGCCAGATTTTCATCAAACCGCCCAGTTTTTCGATATCGACGATTTGGTCGGTTTGACGCTCGATGGCACCGGTATTCAAGTAGAGCAGACCTTTGAAGATGGCATGGTTGAGCACATGATAGAGACCAGCCGTCAGGGCGAGAACGGCCAGTGCTGAACTACCGGCGGCCTGGTAGATCAGTGCCGCCCCCACGCCAGCCACGATGATGCCTGCATTTCCGATGCCGTGGTAGTCCAGTGCCTTCTTCAGGTCATGACTGGCAATGGCATACCAGACGTTGACGACTGCGGTGACAACCGCCAACGCCAGCAGCAAAAATCCCCACCAGGCCTGCGGCGTCATGAACTGAAAGAAGAAACGAATCATCAGATAGACAGCGACCTTGATGGCGATACCCAGGGAAAACGCGTGGGTGGTAGTGGGTGAGGCCGGATGGACGAGGGATACCCAGAAGTGGGCTGGCGTCAGCCCGGCGCGAATTCCCAATCCCGCGAGAACCAACAGGAATATCGACGCTGATTGCGTAGGCGCGGCGCGCAGGGCATCGAAACTGAAGCTGTTGGTGCTCAGGCCACTGACAAGCAGAAGGGATGCCACGAGAAGAAAAGCCGTACTGGTATGGCTAACGATAAGATATATCTGTGGCGCAAGGTTCGCCTCCCTCACCTTATCGACACCAAGCGCAGGTTCTGGTGGCTTTTCCTGGTAGTAGTCCTGCTTGTAAAGGGTTAGCCAGGCGAAGGCCAGGGTCATGATTTCTAACACCACAATCATGGAGAAGAGATCATTGACTACGACAATCATCATTGTAGCCCATACAAACGCATTGAAGGACGCAGCAATCCAGCCCTGTTGGCGGCGAAAGTGCGGGGCACGTAATGCGTCGAACGAATAGATGGCTACAACCGCCGCGAATGCGGCGATGAGCAATACAAAGCCGGCCGCCAAAGAATCCACCTTGATCTGAAAGATCACCGGTGGGAGGTAACCCTGGCTTGAAATCTGTTCCAGGATTTGGAAAAGATCGATGGTATGATCCCAGACCGCGGGATTTACCAGTGCCACTCCCGCACCCACGACACCGACCACGCTGCCGAAAAGTGCCAACAGGATCGACAGGTCGGTCGATCGCTGACGCCAGCTTTCGGACGCCAGCAGGTGCCCCAGTAAGGGTGCCAACAAACCAGCGCTGAAGATAATTGTACAGCTGGTAACCCAGAGCTTTGGGATTTCAGGTGGCATGCGTCACTCCTTGAGCCTGGTGACGAGCGCGTTCACCGCCTGGTGAGGCAAGTCTTGTTCGCGCTCGGCGACGCGTTCCAACAAACGCCGGGTCAAGGGGATCGAAAAACTCAAGTGTTGTCCCTGGTCCAACTCGAGTGTGTCGGCAATGTCGGTCAACCAGGCCAGGCGTTCATCGAATTCAGCGTAGAAGCCGCCAACATTCATAATGGGCGCCTGCGCTTCCATCATCTGCCGGACCTGGCGGTGCAGATCGATGGTGCGCAGAGGCTGCGCGGCATGCAGCAGCTGCCAGAGCATCAGCTTGCCCAACCACTGCGCCTCGTTCCACACGAATCCCAGAAAACTACCGGTCACACCGATTTCATCGAGCAGGTGGCTGACAGCCGCTGCCACGTCACCACTGGCGACACGGTCGCGATCCTGGGCGTTGAGATCGTCGGTGATGCGTGCGCCCAGGAGCTGGATCAGGTAGGGACGCCGGCCGGAGAGCTGCAGAAGGGCGGTGATGGCCTCTTCACTCCAGTCGAACCCTGCCCAACCGCCGAGCTGGCGAACCAACTGAAAAGCGGCTGGCCAATCCATGGCGCGCAGTTCGATGGGCTCCAGCAAATTGAACCACGGGGACCCATAACTGCCGGCCGAGCCTTTGACCAGCATCGTGCTGGCGGTTATCCAACTGACGCGCGTCTCGGTCTCGATGATGTTGCGCAGCTGTTTGGCAGTCTCGCGGGCATCCTCGCGAAAGGCTTCATCGAGCTCATCGAGCAGGATGACCAGGCGTGTGCCGGGGCGCTGCCGAAGAATGGTCTCGACCTGTTTCATGAACGCAGGGGGGACTCCAAAAGTGTCGGCGGTTCGACTGAACTCCTGAATGACCGGCGGAGCATCGATACCCAAGGCGCGGCAGATGTCTTCAAGCAGGCTGCGCAGAAAACTCTCGAACGGGCGTGACAGCGAACGGTCCAGTTTCTGCAGACTCGTCAGTACCGGGCGCACGTTGTGCAAGGCCGAGTGCACTTCGGGAGAGAGGCCGATGTCTCTGGCTTTGGATACGGGCTGTTCGAGCAACGCCGCGATTTCGCGCATCAGCGAACTTTTGCCGATCCGTCGCGGTCCCCGCAACACCAGGGGGTGGGTGTCACCCCTGGCCAGGCGCGTGAGGATTTTGGCGATCTCATGTCGGCGGCCAAAGAATGCCGTGCCGGCAACCGGTCGTCCGACCTCGAAGGGGTTGATTTTGGTACGCAAACCCGGCGTTTCGCGTCGCGCGCGCAGATTGGTTCGTTCTTCATCGCTCTGTATCTGGCCGGCGCGATCACGGTAGCGATAGCTGAAAACCAGCATCAAGGTGGGCTCGATGGCCCGCACCTGGATGTCGAACGTTTGCCTTTCGCCCGGACCGAGCTCGGTTGGTCCGCGCGAAGCGGCGTTCGACACCAACTCAAAACCGGTGTATCGTTCCAGGCGCCATACGAAGCTGCTGGCGGGATGATTCCCGTTGTTCTGCACCTCGAATGCGACGGTTTGTTTGCTGCCCAGGCTGATTTCACTGGTACGCATGGCGAACTTGATGGCGGCCCCCTCGCCGACAGCCTGCTGCAGCCGGCGTACCTGTTCACTTTCCGCTCTGAAAGCGGCCAACAAAGCCTGTAACTCATGATAGGGCGCAAAAGCACGGCGCTGCCAGCGGGTAAGGTCTTCCTGCAGGCGATTCAATGCGGCGGCGTCGGGCCGCCGCTCCGAGGCGGCAGCCTGGATCTGCTGCCAGCGACTTTCGGCATCCAGCAGCTTGTGCGACCAATAACCAAACATGGGCGAGGGTATCGGTACCGGCTCTGCGCATTGGGTGACACTGCGGAGCAACTCAGTGACGTTAGTGATCTTCCAGGTGCCCGATGACGTCTCCCTGGTGCCCGGCAGCAGGCGGCGTGCCGCGGCACTCAAGTGGGCAGCAGTTTGTGACTCGCTGGTCGCCTCGGCGGTGAGGTCCTCATCCCTGGAAGCCAGCAAGGAGGTGTCACTCAGCTCGATCACGCGCGAGAGGTTGCCCCGGACGTCCTCGGCCAGGGCACAGCCATACCAGGAACGTAATGCGGCGTAGTAGGCGCTGCGTGAGGTGCCCGGTGCGATCTGTTCCTGTCGGGCCAGGCAGCGATCGAGGTGGGCATAACAATCGGCGACAAGCAGGCTGGAGCGCCCCTGACGCCAGGCCCACGGGTTGCCCAGGCCATAGATGAGGGCGGCGCGCTGGGCCAGGTCGATGATAGCGGCATTCGACGCGCCAACCCGTCGCCAGTCGGCGTTGGGTGGTTCGAGCAAGTCGCGTGACAGGAGCCAGAAGGTACGCGCCAGATCGGTATAGCGTTCGGCCTGCCAGAGTAGTGGCCCCAGGTCGAACACGACAGTGGCACCACGCTGGCGCAGCAGCGACTCCAGAACGGGGATGGCAAAGACGGGCCCGGCAGGCACCGACTGCTCGTCGCGCAAAACATCTTCCAGGCTGCACCATGCGCGCTTGTCGGCTGCACGCGACACATGCCCACGGCTAACGGCGCGAGCCTGTCCGTGGCGGGCAAACCGATCGAAATCCTGGTCAGGAAAGATGGCGACCAGATCGGCGGCATCTTGATCTTCGAGCCAAGACTCGGCAGCCAGCGCATAAGCGGCGTGCTGGAGTGTCGTGTCGCCAGTGGTATTCCACAACTGCCAGCACCGTTGTGCCAGGCCACGACAAATGGCCGGAACAAGCGCATGTTCGGCAAACTGCCGCAGAGCCGGACGGAATCGCAACAAACGGGAACGATGACGATCGAGAGCCGGCAAAATCAACAGAATTTCTTTGAGACCAGCAACCCATTCCTCGTCTCCCAAGTCCCCAGGGCTCTGTATATCGTTGGGGTCACTCGGTCGATTGAAGACCGGTCTTGCCACACGGTCGATCGTGTGTAAGTTGCTCAGGTCGGAAAGATCGAAACGCAGGGCAACCAGGTCCGCATCCTGGTAGGTTGCCAGTGCCAGCGGCAGACAGAGCTGGACGATGCGTTTGCCAAAGGCGCTTCGGCGCTGCTCTGTTTCACCCGCGGGCAGCTGTTGCCAGCGCCTTGCGGCGACCTGTGCGAGGCGGAAGGCGGTGCGCCGGGATATTTCCCGGTTCTGGGGTTGGCGAAACACTTCCATATCTTCCAGGGGGAAAAAGCACACCCCATGGGTTGGAATGTCGTCGAGCAGCTCGTCGATGGCGGCCAGGGTCATGATTGGTCCGTCGATTCTGGCATACTCGTCGGGCTGCAGGTCGGCCAGCGTCCGGCTGCTCCAGCCGTCCTGCACCAGTTTTGGGTTCAGAGGCGGGGCATGTTCGGTATTGTAAACCAGGAGGCCACCCGTGGCGTCGCTGGTGGTGAATACCGCAATCAGGTCCTCGAGCGGGGTGTGTGCCTGGGACAGTACCAGATCGGCACGCCGGATGGCGGCGTAATTGGGCGATGGCAGATGGTGTGTTCTCATGGTGACAAACTCACCTGGTCACCCAACATGAGGTGCTGATCGCTGTGGTGTTCGAGCAAGTGCAGAAGGTCGGCGATGCGTCGTTCTACCTCCAGGTCGTACCTTGCCCAGCTGCGAAACCAGGGCACCAGGAAAGCGACACGCAGGCGCCAATGCCCGTCAGGCGCTGCTTCCAGGAGGTCTTTTGCAGCGAGTCGTTGGGCAGCGAGCTGAATTTCACGGCCGAGGGTCGCCATTTCGACTGCGGCCAGCCGGCCGTGGCGCGCAACGAGCAGCAGAATCAGTTGCTTCTCGTGATCATCGAGGTGCACCTCATAGATGTTGGCTAGGGTCTGCGCGGCGCCTTCGTGCTGGACGGCCAGCTGCATGGCCGCCTGGATATGATCGGGACTGGGTGGCAGATCGGCCAGGCACGTCAGGAGCAGCTTGGCGTAATACGGCCAGCCGCCTGAGAGATCGTAGATCATTGCCAGGTCGGCATCGGTCAGTGGATGCTCATCCTGCACGATATCCAGGATCATGGTGTCCATGTCTGTTTTGGGGAACGGGTGCAGCTGCACACAGGTGAACAGCGCAAGCAAATCCGCAAGATCGGGGAGATGATGCGGTATGCCGGTCATGGTCAACAGCAGCCGCACGTGTGGGGATAGATGTGCGACCAGCATCTGGACGAAGTCCAGGATTCGCCGCGCTTCTGCGGCACTACCGGCCACGCGCATGCTTTCTACCAGAATCGAATCGAACTCATCGATCGCCAGAATGAGCTTCTGAGGCGGCGCCATGGCCAACAGGTTGCGCAGCGTCACCAGAAAGGCGTCGGACCTGGCTGGCTCCTCGGTGGCGAGAGGGGCCATCATATGCTGCTGGCCTGGCTCTTTCTCGACGTAGGTGCGCGCCGCCTGCAGAATCTCCTGAGCCAGCTCGTCACGCGTGCGAATACCGCCCCATGGGATATCGACAAAGCCACAGTGGTGAAAAGGGTGGTTCGAGAAATAGGCCTTCAGGTATTTGATCTGAGAGGTTTTGCCAGATCGTCGGCCGCCAAGGAATATCAGCGGTGCCGAAGCGTCACCTGTAAGCTCCGAAAGAGCTACACGTTTTGCTTCTGTTCTGTCGTAGAAATCTCGGAGAATGGCCACCCCAGACAACGTATCTACCCCAGGTTTGTCATGCCAGACTATCTCACCGAATTTGATTCGTACACGATTAAACATAAAGATTACCTCCGAGTGAAACCGGCACGAAGAAAGGATGCATTCCGCAGCCGGTACCCTTGTTTGTGCAACGTCTGAAGATAGGTTTCATTTCGATCGCCAAGTGCCTGCCGCAGACGGCTGATGACGGTCGCAATGCGCTGATCATCTACTTCGTGAAACTCGTCAGGCCAAAGCGCATTGGCCAGGTCATCTTTAGTGACTACCTGATCCACCCGTTGTGCCAAATAGATCAATGCGCGGTATGGCAGGTCGGGCAATGGTTTTTCGATTTCTCTGCCGTTAACATAAACGCGACGGGTCGCCTGATCGATGCAGATACCCTTATTATTGATCCACACTGGTGTATTCTGTGCTGAGTCTTTACTGCCTACCCCTAGGCGTTCAAGTTCCTGATCGAATTCGTTCCAGGTAGATAGCCAGTCAAAAAAGCAACCCATTCGCATTCGATAGCTACCATTTGGTAATTCGGTGAGGTAATCACGACCTACTAACTCCTTGACGGCTGTTTTGTACCTACCACCCATTCGGGTGTATTCATCGGCAGATAGATCCCGCTGGTCATTGACAACGAGACTCATTAACACAAACCGTTGTTCATCACTCAGATGTCCGCGATAAACCCTGCCAAGAAAGTTGTTAGCGGTGTCGCTTGCGACAGCAGCACCTGCCGCTTTTCTAAGATTGTTTTCCCTAATTCCTTGTTCTGGACTTTGCCATGATGCCTGGTCGATTAGTTTCACGATCAGAAGCCGAGTCAACAATGGATGACCACCGGCAAAATAAAAAATCCAGTCTTGCTCCTCAATTGTGGGAGTCACATGTGAACGGAGTAACTCAATCACCAATTCATCGCTCTCTGACCTGGTCAAACAACGGAGTGTAAACACGTCAGCAGGAAATCGGCTGGCGTATGATTGAGGAAGTTCCCGTAGCACAGACAGGAGAAATACGATGTGAAGCCGTTCATTCTCTGTCAGTGTGCTGATCAGCTCGCGTATCCTTTGCTGTTCCAAATCCTGGCAGCGATGGAAGATTTTGTCGAACTCGTCCATCAAAACGACGAAAATGGCATCGGGGACGCGCTGCTGAATGTCCTCGAGGCGCGTGGAGAATGCGCCGAAGGTCGCCAAACCGTGTGCCCGATCGAATGGCTGGACGGTCCTGGGGTCCACGCAGCGCAGGAGACCCTCGTGCAGTTCTGCGGCAAAATCGTTGCACGACGAAAGCGCGCCTGGCTGAATAGATAAGATGTAAAAACGACGACTGTCTGGTTTGTCTTTCTTGCCCGACTCACTGGCAAGCTTATACTTGATTTGATTGAAAAAGCTGGTCTTTCCAAAGCCTGGTCCGCCGATTACAAGGCTGGCCATATTCGGTGCCGCACGTACCAGTCTCAGAACTCGTTGCAGCTCCCGCGTTCGGCCCACAAAACCACGTTCCCCTCCCCGCAGTGAAGCAAGGAGAGCTACGGCGCTTGTATCGTGCATGTCGGGAACCCATTCAAGGTCTCCAGAGAACCCGGCCTGCAACCCATGGTCCGTGAATTCCAGGGCAGCCAGAACCAGGTCTCCTCGTCCTTTGAACTCCATGGTGGGTCGCATTGATATCTTATGTTGTTTGGCCCAGGCCTCTACTTTGGCAGACACATAGCGGTGAATCTCGGTGACGGTGACAAGGCCGTCCTTGTGGTCGTTGGCGACACCGCGCAGACCTTCCAGTAAATAGTAGGTAAACACACCGTGCTTCATGTCAGCGTATTCGAAGGCTGCGTCACTACGTGCGGTGGAATGCAAAATAGCCAGGCCTTCGGATTCCACCAGCATTCGCTCCAAGATCTCGCCGGCCGGCGCTCCGATCGACCGTGCGATCAAGCCACGCAGAGCAACGCCCGTATAGCATGCATCGAGAATGATGGCTTTCGCGCGGGCAGGTGAGCCTTCCAGGACCTGTTTGACCCGTGAAAGAGGAATCGCAGTGTCTGGTATCATATCATGTGGTTCGGCATCGGCTGGAAACAGGTAGACCTCTTGATCGAGGAATTGGCCGTGACCGGCGAAATAGAAGAGCAACATGTCGTCTGACCGGGCCTGCCTGGCGAGGTTTTGCAGGTGTTGAAGGATGTTGCGACGCGTGGCGGGGGTGCGGCCGGCTGAATTGCCTGGGGAATCGCTTAACAACAAATGCGCCCTTTCGGGAGCGTATCCAGAATAGGGGCTTTTTACGAGCAGATCGTGCAAGGCCTGGGCATCGTTGACGCAGTAGCGGAGGGTGGGAATGCGCTCATCGCGGTAGTGGTTGACGCCTACGAACATAGACCAGCGGCGGACGCTAGGAAGGGTTGCGTGAGCGGCTTGAATGGTGTGCATCATCTTCATCTCCTACCGGAAAATTATAGATTGTGAAGTCATCAGAAGCTTGACAGAAATCTAACGAGCTTATGGCATTATTCTCACATGCGAACAGCTCGCTGCGCTGAGGTTGTTGGCATCTTGGGCATGAAATCTGCAACACGTTGATAGCTGCCGGTCAAGTAACTGACGGCGGATGGTGTTATATTCGGGTTGAACAGACGACGAGGTAGATAGCATACATGCATCGATGGAATACTAGCCAGAAAGGAGGCTAGGACGATGGATCTGGACACTTTGCTGATTGTGCTGCTGGTTGGGTTCAGCGTCGGGCTGATGATAGGCGTTTCCATTTCGCGGCCAAACATCATGCGGTAACATTGGGCGCTCTTCGTAATCGACTCAGCAGGCCGACATCCACTGGCTTGCCTGTAGTCACGTGAAGTTGGGTGGATCTGTGAATGGAAGTATCCGAGCCAGGGGCGAAGCGGCACCGGATGCTTCCATTCTTTTTGCAGCTTGGTCGTCTGCCGCAATCAATGTGGCTGCCAGTTATATGGCGGCGGCCGGGTCATCACTCAGCGCGACCGAGAGCAGGGCGCGCGGCACGGTGGAGATCTGCTCCCACCAGGCGTCCTGCCAGGCCGGACCCAGGGCATCGGCCAGGATGCCGAGCAGCGCACCGCCCTGCTGTTGGGTCTGTTCGCGGCTGCTCTGCTGCGCCGGTGAAAAGATCAGGGGTGGCTGATCCTGGGCCGGGTCGGGGAGGTAGATGAGCAGCGGCGCGTCCACTGTGCCGGAGTCGCCGCAGTGGGGACAGGGAACGTCGTGCAGTTCACCGGCGCGGGTGCGTGCGAGCAGATCGGGACGCTCGCCGGCGTCGACGATCAGCCAGACCTCGGCGCTGAAGGTGCGCCCGCAGTGCGGGCAGGTCAGGTCGGTGGATTGAGCGAAAGATCGGGGCATGGGTGGCTCCTGTGGGACCTGTTCATCCCAACGTTGTTTGTCATGGCCTATACCTCGGCCTGCATCACTTCGTCCTCGCCCCAGACGCGGGCCAGGGTGGTTTGAATCTTCTTCTCCATGCGGGCGATCAGCTCGCGGTTGGCGTTGACCAGCGCCTGCTCGGCTTCGATTTCGGCGACGATGGTTTGCTGGGTGGCGAGGGGTGGGAGCGAAATTGCATACTCCTTCAGTACTTGGGCGCTAAGGTTGCTTTGATTTCCCCCACGAGCTTCGCTTATTCTGCGTAAGTCTTCGTAGCAGGCTTGAAGGACTCTGAATAGATAGCCTGCATCGAGCGACTCATCCTTAACTAGAAATGCTGCACATGCTTGGTTTATTGCGGCATCGATACCCAGGACGGCAACCCTACCCCGTGTCACGCCTTGTCCATACATTGCCATCAACACAGTACCTCTCGGGACAATCCACGCCGATGAGTTATTCAAGCCCTCCAAGGTAATGAACTCATTAGCCTGAGAAATTACTCCGTGGTTGATGAGTGTTGTCGTAACCCAAGGGATGTCTCCGTTCCAAAAGGAGTCATTGGATCGGTCAGGCGTTCCACCTGACTTGACTGTACATACCATTCCCAACTCCACCATCGGCCAGTCCGGATGGATGGGCATGTGAGGCCGGTAGTTGTCAACCACGGCGCGGGCGCCGTCGATGACTTTCTGGTAGCCCTCGATCTCGGCTACGATCTCTTTCTGCACCTCCAGCGGCGGGAGGGGAATTTGGAACTGAGCCAGGTCGTCTGGCTTCATACCTACATTCGCTGCACCGCGCATCAACGAGGCAATATCGTCACGTTTCGTGTCCAAGGCATGGTAGAGGAACTTGGCGTCGAGTTCTGATTCGTCGCTGGGCTGCAAAGCGACAAGTAAATTGGCAAGTGCGAACTTGCCACTGACGAAATGGATACGATGTAGCGCGGCCTTGCCATGGCCAAGTGATGAAATGAGTGGGACACAAACAGCCGGACCATCAAGTTGATAATCTGCCGAAGTTTTGGGTTCTGCGGCAGTCAAAATCAAAGGATAGGGGCCAGGAGGCGTCGTTGTACTTGAAAACGTCCCTTTCGTAATCCTGCAAACATCCGAAATACTGACTAGCCGTCGATCACCATTGACTGCTGCCGGCCGGTAACGACTGCCTGTCAAGATGCAATCATTGGCCAGAACCTCTTCGCGCGAGGCAAACCACGAGCATCGGGACAATTCTCCACTACCATAGTACGCACGGTAGTCCCCCAGCACCGAAGGCAGGTCGTTGTATTCGCTGGGGGTTCGCTTCACACCCAAGCTATATCCTATGTGTTTCACTTCAGAGAACAGAATGCCTGGCTTTCGTTTGGCTGTTGCACGGTCCAGTATCAGAATCGAGGTCTTGACGCCCGTGTAGGGCATGAACACACCAGATGGCAGAGAGATCACGCCAATGAGAAAGTCGTTGATAAGCACTTCCCGCAATTGCCTGTATGCCGTTCCACTTTGGAAGATGACACCCTCGGGCACGATGATGCCGGCGCGACCGTTGGGCGTCAGGTGCTCGGCCATGTAGTCGACGAACAGGACCTCGCTGCGTTTGGACTGCACGCTGAAGCGGTTGTGCGGTTTGATGCCCCCCTTGGGTGACATGAAGGGTGGGTTGGCCAGGATGACGTCGGCGTAGTCGTTCCAGCGCTCCTGGCTGGTGAGGGTGTCGTATTCGTAGATGTGCGGGTCGTTGAAGCCGTGCAGGTATAGATTGACTAACGACAGACGCACCATGTCGGGCGAGATGTCGTAACCCCTGAAGTTGGCGGCCAGGCGCCCCTTTTCTTCCGGTGTGAGTGTGCTGTTCCCCTCGGCGTCGGTGTTGGCCTTGAGGATGTGTTTGTAGGAGGAGATCAAGAACCCGGCGGTGCCGCAGGCGGGGTCGAGCACGGTTTCGTGCTTCTGCGGGTCGACGACGGCGACGATGAAGTCGATGATGTGGCGCGGGGTGCGGAACTGTCCGGCGTCGCCCTGACTGCCGAGGACCGAGAGCAGATACTCGAAAGCATCACCCAACCGCTCGGAGTGGTCGTACTCGAACTCGTCGATGACCTTGAGGAAGGCGCGCAGGGTTTCCGGGTCACGGTAGGGAAGGAAGGCATTCTTGAAGATATCGCGGAAGAGCGGGGGGATGCCGGGGTTCTCTGGCATTTTGGCGATGGCCTCGGCATAGAGGTTCAGGGTTTCGTATCCACCCAACCCGCTGCGCATGAGCCGCGCCCAGCCGTAGCGGGCGAAGTCGCCGGCGAAGAACTTACGATGACCGCCCAGCTCCTCGGACTCGGCGTCCATGTCATCCATGAACTTGTAGATCAGGGCAATCGTGATCTGCTCGACCTGGCTCTTGGGGTCGGGGACCTTACCCACGAGGATGTCGCGGGCGGTGTCGATACGGCGTTTGGTTTCGGTGTCTAGCATAGGAATTCTGCCCGATTATCTATCGGATCGGCTTGATTGGTCGGATGATTCATATTTCCACAAGGCCTGTGCAGTCGGGGTAGCCGGAGCATCCCCAGAACTGTTTTCCGGCGCGGGTGCCCTTTTTGGCGGTGCGCAGGACCATGGCTTTGCCGCATTGGGGGCAGCTGGGAATGGAGTCCGATGGCTGATCCTGTTTCTTGCGGTTTCTTTCGGCGAGGCGGGCGGTGGCAAGCTGTTCGCTGTAGCCGCCATCCTGGATAAACTGCGTTTCCAGGGCGATGATTTGTTTGTCGAGCAGGTAGTTGGCCTGGTTGATGAGGCAGATCAACGCATTGGCGCGCACGGCTGGATCCTCGTGATCAAGCCATTTGGCATACAGCGCATAACGTTGCTCGTCCGACAGATCGCTATCCGTGCGTGAATCGCTTGGTTGCTGCTGCCCGATACGGCGTACAGCGAGCGCTTCAGGGCCACTTGGCTCCCATCTCCTGAGACGGCGGTGCCGCAGATAGTCCTCGTAGTCCAAGAGCAACTCTTCCAGACTGGCACGCGCGACGTTGACCAACCTGAGCTCGGTCTGTGAGGAGGTGGCTGCGGCACGGCTACCTTCGGCGATATTTTGCCGGCCACTGCGCGCAGCCTGAACCATTTGGTCGCTCATGCGCGAGCGCGCGTCGAGGAAACGCTCACAGAACCAGTAGGTGGCATCGTAGATGATGGTGGCTATCTGAAAGCTACGTAATTGGCGATAACCGCCACTCGGCCGGATTTTTGCCATGTCATAGTGTGCCCTTGCGTATTGAGGTGGTGCCGTATTCGATTTTCCCACAGCGGACTTACACGACAAACTGGTTCAGTGATACGTAGTCCTTGACATACTCCGGCACCAGCCTACGGTACCTCTCTGGCACAGCCCTGAAGTCGCGGGTCGAAAACATCGGGTTGGTGGCCAGGTCGGTGTACTGGCGGCCGTCGATGATGTCGCGCAGCCGGTTGCTGGTGATGTACGCTTTGAAATAGGACTTGATGGCGGGGATGGCGGTTGCCTCATCGGGCTTGGTGTCGGCCACGAACTTGGCGAACTCTTCCTCCATCAACTCATCCCTGGACTTGAAGTGTGGGATGAGGCCAAAGACCTTTTCCAGAATCTCGCGCAGCGTCAGGCGGCGGTCAACGGCGGCGGCTCGACGCAGTTTTTCGAGATTGTAGAACTCTTCGGGTTTGTCGAACACCTCGCGGTTGACGTAGTCGATCACGCGGTCCCACTGGCCGGCTTCGACGGCGGCGGCAATGGTGGGGTCATCGCGCACGACGCCCCCGAATTTCTCGAAGAACATGCGGTCGATCTTCATGCCCTCGAAGCCGATCGTCTCTTCTTTGATCGAAGCCAGGATATCGCTGCCGAGGTGCTGGTAGGTGCCCGCGTAAACGACCGGGCTGCTGTCACCGCCCTCACCCGGCCGCCGGCCCGTGGGAATCGGGAGCTCGAGCACCTCATCGTAGTTGAACCCGGTCTCGAAGTATTCGCAGTTGGCGAAGAAGTCGAAGAGCTTGAAGGCAGTCTTCTGCGGCTGCGCTACCCCAGGCTTGATGGTCTCGTCGAAGAGCTGGTCGAAGAAATCGTGCCTGCGTGTGCCACGACCCTTGATTTGAATGAAGTCGGTCGGCGAAAAGATGGGCCGGAACAAACCGAGGTTGAGGATGTCGGTACAGTCGTAACCGGTCGTCATCATGCCCACGGTCACACAGATGCGCGCCTTGCTCGTTCTGTAGGCTGGGATGAAGTTGCCAGCGCCGAGCAGGTTGTTGTTGGCGAAATTGACGGCGAACTGCTGCGCATCGGCGACCGCCGACGTCACCTGGACGGCGAAGTCGGACTGGTATCGGCCGGGAAACATGCGGTCGGCGATCAAATTGAAGATTTGGGCCAACCTGGCGGCATGGTTCTGGCTGACCGCAAACACGATCGTTTTGCCGATCTCGCCGCTGACCGGGTCGCGCAGGGCGTTCTCGACAAAAGCCCGGCAGAGCGTCACGTTGGTGGCGTCGGAAAAGAAGCGCCTTTCGAACTCGCGCTGTTTGAAGGCTTCCTGCTGGTCCTCGCCGGTATCGTCGGTGAACGACACGATGAAGCCTTCCTCGGAGAGCAGTTCGGTCGTGACTTCGGTACGAGCGTCCACCACCGTCGGGTTGATCAAATAATCGTCCTTCACACCGTCGAGCAGGGAGTAACGAAACGTCGGTTGCCCGCTTTCGCAGCCGAAGGTGCGGTAAGTGTCGAGCAGCAGGCGGCGCTCGGCTTCACGTGGGTCGCGCGTACCGGGGTTGGCACCGCCGAACCGCCGGAGGTAATCGCGCGGGGTGGCCGTGAGTCCCAGCTTGTAGCCGACGAAATAGTCGAACACGGCGCGGGCGTTACCGCCGATCGAACGGTGGGCTTCGTCGGAGATCACCAGGTCGAAGTCGGTGGGTGAGAAGAGCCGCTGATACTTGTTGTTGAAGAGCAGCGACTGCACCGTTGTGACGACGATTTCGGCGCGCTGCCAGTCATCGCGATTCTCTTTGTAGATCACGGTCTGGAAGTCGGCGGACAGCAGCGTCGTGAATGCCTTTTTAGCCTGGTCTTCGAGCTCGAGGCGATCCACCAGGAAAAGCACACGACGCGCGTTGCCCGAGCGCAGAAACAGCTTGACCACGGCGGCAGCCGTCAGCGTTTTCCCGGTACCGGTGGCCATCTCGAACAGGAAACGGTCCTTCCCATCTTTCACAGCGGCCTGCAGCCGTTGGATGGCTTTGAGCTGGTAGGGGCGCAGGAAGCGCAGCTTGTTGGATTGGATATAGGCTGTCCGTTCGGCCGCGTTCTTCCAGCTGGCATCGGACTGGTAGGTCGGGCGTTGGGTCAGGACGATATAGTCAGCGCCGACTGGCTCCTCGATGAGGCGTTGGGGGTTGGGGGTGACCTTGAGGTAGCCGGTGACCGAATCGGGTGACGGGAAGGTAGTGATGAGATTGGGATTGCCGCGTTCGAGGTCCCAAAAATAGTGCAGGTTTCCGTTCGAGAGCATGACGAAGCGGCAGTTTAGGGAACGGGCGTACTTACGTGCCTGCTCTTTGCCGGTGAGGGGGTTCTTGTCTTCAGCCTTGGCTTCGAGCACGATGAGCGGGAAGCCTTTGGCGTCGAGCAGGAGGAAATCGACGAAGCCCTTGCTCGTTTTCTCGAAGTTGTCGCCCAGCGCGTCCAGGTCGGAGGGTTTGAGCGTGACGCTGGGTTCCAGGCGGACGTTGGCCGGCGTACCATCCTCGGCGAAGAAGCGCCAGCCGGCAGCTTCGAGCAGCTTGTTGATCTTGATGCGGGCGGTGGCTTCTTTGTGGGTCATTCGGGTCTATTCCACCGGGGTCGACCTGGCGTGCTCGGGCATGCCGGCCAGGTCAATAGAAAAGGCCCGCGTAGCCTGGTCAAGTTGCCACACGAAACCGGATGCCTGTCGCGGGCCTTTTCTAACAAAATGGAAAACGGGATAAATGCACTCAGGCGCCGTGTCGAGTTTCGTGTGACAGAGTTACTATAAAACAGAATGCGGGGAATGTCAATGTT
>CAYUCC010000059.1:0-33588 GCA_964443225.1 uncultured Anaerolineae bacterium | reverse complement strand
GTGACCATCGGCTGCAGCTCGGTTCCGTTCAGCGTCACGGTACGGTCGAAGTGCGCCCCTTCATCGGTCACGCAGCTGCGCCAGCGCACCACCGCCTCGTCGAACGCAGCACCCTGCGGCGCATAACGGCGGCCGCGCAGGTACTCGAAGGTCGTATCGTCGGGTGCAATCAGGCCGGCGCGGGCACCGCCCTCGATGCTCATGTTGCAGATCGTCATGCGCTGTTCCATCGACAGGCTGCGGATCAGCGAGCCGCGGTACTCGAAGACGTGCCCCGTGCCGCCGCCGACACCGATGCGCCGGATGATGGCCAGAATGATGTCCTTGGCTGTCACACCGCGGCCCAACGCGCCCTCCACGTCGATGGCAAACGTCTTGGGTTTGTTCATGAGCAGGCACTGCGTAGCCAGGACGTGCCCCACTTCACTGGTGCCGATACCAAAGGCGAGCGCTCCAAACGCGCCATGCGTCGAGGTGTGGCTGTCACCGCACACGATCGTCATGCCGGGCTGGGTAATGCCAAGCTCTGGCCCAATGACGTGCACGATTCCCTGGGTATCCCCTTCGATGTCGAACAGCGTCAGACCAAAGTCGGCGCAGTTATCACGCAGGGTTCGCACCTGGTGCGCCGCATCCGCTGGCCAGAGCTGGATATCGACCTGGCGGGTGGGAATCGCGTGATCCATCGTGGCAAAGGTGCAGTCCGGCCGGTGCACCGGCAGGCTGCGCTCGCGCAGCATCGTGAAAGCCTGCGGCGAGGTGACCTCATGAATCAAATGCGCATCGACGTACAGCACCGGCGGTGCACCGGCGTCATGGGCAACGACGTGTGCATCCCAGATTTTATCGAACAGGGTCTGTGGCATGTGGTCTCCTTTATCTACACCCGCACCAACTGCTCGTCCTCTTCCTCCACCACCCCTTCGTTGGCCGCCTCGATCGCCGCCACCTGCTCCAGCGGTGCAATGCGCCAGAAATTGGGCAGCTCGGCTTCCCAGTTCTCCAGGATGGTCCGTGCGCGCGGACTGCCGGTGTGGGCCAGGTGCGTTTCGAGCAAGGCCTGCAGTTCGGCCTGGTGCTCGTCCTGCTCCACACGACGCAGGCACACCAGCTCCTGGTTGGTGCGTTCGGGCTGGCGTCCGTACGGATCGTAGACGTACGCCACACCCCCGGTCATGCCGGCACCAAAGTTGCGACCGGTTTTGCCCAGGACTGCAACGACGCCCCCGGTCATGTATTCGCAGCCGTGATCACCCACACCCTCGACTACGGCCCGCGCGCCGGAATTGCGCACGGCGAAACGCTCGCCGGCACGCCCGCCCGCATACAGCTCACCACTGGTCGCGCCGTAGAGCGCCGTATTGCCCAGGATGACGTTGTGGTGCCAGACGAACGTCGCCGCCTGCGGCGGCCGGATGACGAGCGTCGCGCCGCCCAACCCCTTACCGACATAATCGTTGGCCTGGCCGGTCAGGTCGAGCGTCAGGCCGCGTATGCCGAACGCCCCGAAACTCTGGCCGGCGGCACCCTCGAAACGCGCCGTGATGCTCCCCGGCGGCAAACCCGCTTCACCGTAACGGCGCGCCAGCTGACCCGACAGCCGCGCACCGACCGTGCGGTCAGTATTGCGGATGGCGTAGGCCAGTTCGACAGGCGCCACCGTACCGTGCCCGTTCGAGGTCTCGAGGCGCGCCAGGGCCTCCGCCGCCAGGCGGTCACCCAGGTCGGCGCCGCGCAGCAGGGGGTTGCGCGGTTCGATGTTGCGCCGCGGATAACCGGTGTCGGGTGCCCAGAGCAGCGGCAGCAGGTCCAGAGCCGGGTCCTGGGCCTCGTGATCGACCTGCTCGAGCAGCTCGGTGTGGCCGATGATTTCGTCGAGGCTGTAAGCCCCCAGGCCGGCCAGGATTTCGCGCACCTCTTCGGCAACCTGGGTCATGAAGGCCATGACCATCTCCGGTTTGCCGGGGAACTTCGCCCGCAGCTCGGCGCGCTGTGTGGCGATGCCCACGGGACAGGAGTTGTTGTGGCACTGGCGCGCCATCAGGCAGCCCTCGGCCACCAGGGCCGCCGTGCCAAAACTGAACTCGTCAGCGCCCAACAAGGCGGCGATCACCACGTCACGCCCGGTCTTGAAACCACCGTCCACCCGTACGCGTACGCGGCTGCGTAGATTGTTGATCAACAGGGTCTGCTGGGTCTCGGCCAACCCCAACTCCCACGCCGCGCCCGCGTTTTTGATCGAACTCAGCGGCGAGGCGCCGGTGCCACCGTTGCAGCCGCTGATCTGGATCACGTCGGCATGCCCCTTGGCCACACCCGCTGCCACCGTGCCGACACCGGCCTCCGCCACGAGTTTGACCGAAACCTTGGCCTCAGGGTTGACCTGCTTCAGGTCGAAGATCAGCTGCGCCAGGTCCTCGATGCTGTAGATGTCGTGGTGCGGCGGGGGTGAGATCAGCGCGACGCCCGGTGTCGTGTGACGAATGCGTGCGATTTCGGCGCTGACCTTGTGGCCGGGCAGCTGGCCCCCTTCACCCGGTTTCGAACCCTGCGCCATTTTGATCTGCAGTTCGTCGGCGGACACCAGGTAGGCGGGTGTGACGCCAAAACGACCCGAAGCCACCTGTTTGATGGGGCTGTTGCGTTCGCTGTCGAAACGTTCGCTGCCTTCGCCGCCCTCACCGCTGTTGCTGGCGCCGCCCAGGCGGTTCATGGCAATCGCCAGGGTCTCGTGCGCTTCGGCGCTGAGCGAGCCGTGCGACATCGCCGCCGTCGAAAAACGGCGCACGATCGATGCCACCGGCTCGACCTCGTCCAGCGCAAGCGGCGTGCGGTCGTGTGCGCCAATCCGCAGCATGTCGCGGATCTCCGTCACCGGTCGTTCCTCGACCAGGGCCGCGTACCGGTGGTACGGATCGACGGTGGGCTGATCGCCGCTCGTTTTGCGCGGCCGTGGAGAAGCCAGGCCAACCGCCTCGTGCAGGGCGCGGATGACCTCTGGGTTGAACGCGTGATACTCGCCGCCGCGGCGCGCCTTGTAGAAACCGTAACTGTCCAACTGTACGTCGTCAGCGGTGTCCGGCACCGTTGGAAACGCATTCGCATGCCAGGCCATCACCGTGGCCGCCAGGTCATCGCAGGTGGCACCGCCCACGCGGAAGTTGGGCGTGCCGGTGAACATCTCCTGGACCAGCTCGTTGCTCAGGCCGAAGGCTTCGAAGGTTTGGGCACCGCAGTACGCATCGAGCGTGGCAATGCCCATCTTCGACATGATCTTCAAAATGCCTTTTTCCAATGACTTGATGAAGTTCGCTTCGGCCTGCGGGTAGCCCAGGCCGGCAGCGTGGCGGCCACCCTCCTCCAGCATGCCGGCAATCGATCGCAGCGCCAGCCAGGGGTTGATGGCGTTGGCCCCATAACCGAGCAGCACCGCAAAATGATGCACCTCGCGCGGCTCACCCGACTCGACCACCAGACTGGTGTGCATCCGTTCACCGGTGTTGATCAGGTGATGGTGCACGGCGCTGACGGCCATCAACGCAGGAATCGGCAGACGCCCGGCGTCGACGTTACGATCGCTGAGGATGAGCAGTGAATAGCCGGCGCGGGCCGCCGTTTCGGCTTCCAAACACAGGCGGGCCACGGTGCTGCGCAGACCTGCCGTGCCGGCCGTAGGCGCCCAGGTACAATCGAGCGTCCGTGCGCGAACGACGGGCGAGCCGCGGCCGGGGTCCGCATCCGTACCGGCGTATGCACGTAACGCGGCCAGATCGGCATTGTTTAGGATCGGACTGGGCAGCTCCAGCAGATGGGCAGTGGCGGGCACTTCGTGCAGCAAGCTGCCGCGTCGCCCCAGGCGCTGTGAAAGCGACATCACCAGTGCCTCGCGCAGCGAGTCGATGGGCGGGTTCGTCACCTCGGCAAAACGCTGCTTGAAGTAGTGGAACAGCGGCCGCGGTACGTGCGACATGACCGCCGCCGGGGTGTCGTCACCCATCGAACCGATGGGCTCGTTGCCGGCGCGCCACATCGGGCGCAGCACCACCAGCAGCTCTTCGCGGGTATAGCCGAAAGCGGCCTGCAGCGTGGCCAGCGGCAGCTCAGCAGTCGCCTCGGTCACGTGGGTGACCGGCTGGCGATTGGCGGTGCGCGTCACACGCAGCGTCGCCTGGTCTGCCGGTGCCCCACCGTTCCACACGCGCCGCCGCACGTCGTCCAGGGTCACCAGGTTCTGTGCCAGCCACTCGCCGTACGGCTGCCGTGCCACAAAACGCCGCACGATCTGGGCATCGTTTTCGATCAAGCCGTTGGCCGTATCGACGGCCAACATCTCGCCGGGGCGCAGGCGGCCGTGCTGGACCACGCGGGCGTCATCGATGGGTACAGCACCCGCTTCGGACGACATGATCACCAGGCCGTCATCCATGATCGTAAAACGGGCCGGGCGCAGACCGTTGCGGTCCAACACACTGCCCACGATCGTGCCGTCGGTAAAGCTGATGGCGGCCGGCCCATCCCACGGCTCCTGCAGGCAGCTGTGGTAGTGGTAAAACGCCCGCTGTTCGGCGGTGACATCGGTCGTGTGTTCCCAGGCTTTGGGCACCATCATCATCAAAGCGTGCCGGATATCGCGGCCCGACTGGACGAGGAGGTCGAGTGCGTTGTCGGTCATGGCCGAATCGCTGCCGTGAGGAGCAATGACCGGTGCCAGCACGGCAGCGTGCTCACCCCACTGCGACGAGCGAACCAGGTCGGCCTCGCGCGCCCGCATCCACGCCGTGTTGCCCTGCAGCGTATTGATCTCGCCGTTGTGACACATCAAACGGAAGGGCTGCGCATATTCCCAGGTCGGAAACGTGTTGGTGCTGTAGCGCTGATGAAATACCGCAATCGCCGTTCTGAATTCGGGATCGGTGAGATCGGTGTAGAAGCGCGGCAGCTGAGGTGCCACGAACAGTCCCTTGTACACGATCGTGCGCGCCGACAGTGATGGGATGTAGAAGTTACCGATGCTCTCGGCCCACACGCGCTGCGTTGCCCGCTTGCGGACCAGATACAGCCGGCGCTCGAAGTCGTCGGCCGCCACGGCGGGTGGGCGCGCCACCATCACCTGTTCGATGTAAGGCCGCAGCTGCTGGGCCCACTGGCCGAGCGCATCACCGTCAACCGGCACGTCACGCCAGCCCAACAGGTCCAGGCCAATTTCGCGGATCGTCTCTTCCAGGATCGTGCGTGCGCGGTCCTTGTCCGCCAGATTGAAACGAGGCAAAAAGACCATGCCGGCGGCCAGGTCGCCGTGGGCCGGTGCCTGCTTCTTCTGCCGTACGAGCTCCCGCACGATCAGCTCGTACGGGAGCTGCGTCAGGACACCGGCCCCGTCACCGCTCTTGCCATCGGCCGCCACGGCACCGCGATGGGCATGGTTGCGCAGGGCCGCCAACGCCGTCGCTAGAATCTCGTGCGAGCGGGCACCCGATTTCTGGGCAACGAAGCCGATACCGCAGGCATCATGCTCGAAACGCCGGTCATACAACGAGCCACCGACGTCGGTTCCGTTGGGCAAAACCAGGGATGCTGCGTGACGTTGGCCACGAAGGCCACTCTCGCTGTCGGACATGGTACGATCTCCTGTCATCTCACGCCGGCACCGCCACCGCCGACACCCGCTCTTCGCGTGCCGCCAGCAGCTTGTTGAGCGCCTGGACGTAGGCACGGGCGCTGGCCACGACGATGTCGGTGTCGATGCCGCGGCCCGAAAAGATGCGCCGGCCGGCGCCCGTTTCCGGTGCGGTCTTCGGGCCAACCGGTTCGGTCGACTCGATGCGCAGCGTCACGTCGGCCACGGCATCCAACCCTTCGTCGATGGCCTGGATACTGAATTCGACGAGTTTGTTCGACACATCCACGATGCGGTTGATGCCCTGGTACACAGCATCGACGGGACCGGTGCCAAAGCCGGCCTCGGTGCGCGCAAATCCACCCAGTTCGTTACGCAGCCGCACCACGGCGGTCGGTACGACGTTGGTGCCGCACTGGACCTGCACCGCTTCGATGACCCAGGTTTCGGGCGGCTGGTACAGCTCATCGGCCACCAGGGCCTGGATGTCGTTGTCGGTGACGACCTTCTTTTTGTCGGCCAGGTCCTTGAAGCGGAAGAAGACTTCACCCAGGTCTTCGTCGTTCAACCGGTAACCCATCTCCTCCAGCTTCATACGCAGCGCATGGCGGCCCGAGTGTTTGCCCAGGACCAGCTTGCTGCGGCTGAGACCGATCGTATCGGCATCCATGATCTCGTAGGTGCGCTTGTGTTTGAGCATACCGTCCTGATGGATGCCCGCCTCGTGCGCAAACGCGTTGGCCCCGACGATCGCCTTGTTGGGCTGCACGACCATGCCGGTGTAGCGGCTCACCATGTCCGAAGAACGGTGGATTTCCTGGGTCACGATGTTCGAGTCGATCTCGTAGACCTGGTGACGGGTGAAGAGCGCCATCGCCACCTCTTCGAGCGAGGTGTTGCCGGCACGTTCACCGATCCCGTTGACCGTGACTTCGACCTGGCGGGCGCCGTTTTCGATACCGGCGAGCGTATTGGCCGTAGCCAGGCCCAGGTCGTTGTGGCAGTGGACCGAAACCACCACGTCCTTGGCGCCGGGCGTGTGTTCGCGGATATCGCGGATCAGCTTGCCGTACTCCTGGGGTGTGGTGTAACCGACGGTGTCAGGAATGTTCAGCGTCGTGGCGCCACATTCGATGGCGGCGGCCAGCACGGTGTAGAGAAACCGCGGATCGGAGCGGCCGGCGTCCTCTGGGCTGAATTCCACGTCGGGGCACAGGCTGCGGGCATAGGTGACCATCTCGCGCACCCGCGCCACGACCTCGTCCGGCGCCATTTTGAGTTTGAACTCCATGTGCACCGGCGAGGTGGCCAGGAACGTATGGATGCGCGGCCGCTGGGCGTGGCGCACCGCTTCCCAGGCGGCGTCGATGTCGTTTTTGTTGGCACGCGCCAGCCCGGCGATGACCGGCGGTGGTGCGGCGTTACCAAACTTGTCGGTGCGCGGCTCACTGCCGACCGACTGGGCAATCTGGCGCACGGCGTCCAGGTCACCGGGTGAGGCGGCTGGAAAACCGGCTTCGATGATGTCGACCCCCAGGCGGGCCAGCTGGCGCGCAATTTCGAGCTTCTCCTGCGTATTCAGCGTGGCGCCGGGTGACTGCTCACCATCGCGCAGGGTCGTATCGAAAAACAGGACGACGTCGCGTTCTGTGTCACTGCTTACGTGTGGTTCCATAATGATGTTCGCTCCTCCGATGCGTCGGACAGACTTCCGATGTCTGCGAGACATCGGAAGTCTGTCTGAGTCTGTCCGCTGACTACGCGCCGCCTTCGCCCGGCGTTACCTCGCGCGGATTGATCCACGGCATCATGCGTCGCAGCTCACGGCCCACCTGCTCGATCTGGCTGTCGCGCTCGCGCTCGCGCACGGTGTTGAACCAGGGCCGGCCCTGCGCATTCTCGTCGATCCAGGCTTCGGCATACGCGCCCGACTGGATGTCGGCCAGCATCTGGCGCATCGAGGCACGGGTCTGGTCGGTGATGATCTTGGGGCCGCCGGTGTAGTCACCATGTTCCGCCGTGTCCGACACCGAATAGCGCATGAAGCTCAGCCCGCCGCGGTAGAACAGGTCGACGATCAGTTTGAGTTCGTGCAGGCACTCGAAGTAGGCCACCTCCGGCTGGTAACCGGCCTCGACCAGGGTATCGAAGCCAGCCTTGACCAGGGCACTGACACCGCCGCACAGCACGGCCTGTTCGCCGAAGAGGTCGGTCTCGGTTTCTTCGGCGAAGGTGGTCAGAATGACGCCGGCGCGCGTGCCGCCGATGCCTTTGGCATAGGCCAGGGCGTCGGCCAGGGCGTTCCCACTGGCATCCTGGTAGACGGCTACCAGGCAGGGCGTACCGCCCCCCTCTTCGAAGACTTCGCGCACGCGGTGACCGGGCGCTTTGGGCGCCACCATGCTGACGTCGACAAAGGCGGGCGGGATGATCTGTCCAAACCGGATATTGAAACCGTGGGCAAACATCAACGTCTTGCCCGCGGTCAGGTGGGGTTCGATGCTCTGTTTGTAGACGCGGGCCTGTGCCGTATCGGGCAGCAGGAGCATGATGACATCGGCTTCAGCGGCGGCCTGCTCGACGGTACGCACGGCCAGGCCAGCCGCTTCGGCCTTGCCCCAACTGCGGCTGTCGGCGTAGAGGCCGACGCGCACGTCACAGCCGCTGTCGCGCAGGTTGAGGGCATGCGCGTGGCCCTGGCTGCCGTAACCGATGACGGCGATTTTGCGGCCAGCCAGCCGCTTCAGATCGGCGTCCGCATCGTAGTAGATTGTTGCCATGACGTTCTAGTCTCCTGCCGTGTCGAAATCTTGGGCGTGAAACCCATTGCCGTTGCCGTTCCAGCCGGGGGTCACTTCCACGTCACGCGTCACGCTGCCGCTGCCGCGCGCCATGGCCACGCGGCCGGTACGCACCATCTCCAGAATGCCGAAATTGCGCATCAAGTCCAGAAAACTGTTGACCCGATTCTCGGGACCGGTGATTTCGACCACAATCGAATCGAGCGCCACATCGACGATACGGCCGCGAAAAATGTCGGCCAGCTGGACAATCTCGGAACGTGTGCTGCCATGGGCGCGCACGCGCACCAGGGCCAGCTCGCGGAAGACGGCGGGTTTACCGGTGATGTTTTCAGCGCGGTAGACGTTGATGATCTTTTCGAGCTGTTTGACCGACTGGTCCACCATACGCTCGTCGCCGTCGACCACGAAGGTCATGCGCGAAATCCCCTTGGTCTCGCTGTGCCCGACGGTCAGGCTTTCGATGTTGAAATTCCTGCGCCGGAACATGCCGGCCACGCGGTTCAGGACGCCTGGTTTGTCTTCCATCCAGGCCACCACCGTGTGTTTCATCGTGATCTCTCCTCCTTGCTCTCCCTTACCAGCTCGGCTGCACGCCGCTGTACTCTTGCACCACGGCGTGCGGCCGGCGGATCATCTCGTCCACCGCCGCACCGGGCGCCACCATGGGATAGACGTTGACCTCTTCCTTGACCCGGAAATCGATGAGATAGGGGCCATCGGTGGTCATCGCAGTGTGGATGGCATCGGCCACGTCCTCTTTACGGCTCACGACGCGTGCGGGGATGCCATAGGCTTCGGCCAGTTTGACGTAGTCCGGACTGAGGATGGGGGTGGCGGCGTAGCGTTTGTCGTAGAAAAGCTGCTGCCACTGGCGCACCATGCCCAGGAAGCCGTTATGCATGATCGCGATTTTCACCGGGATGTTTTCCTGCATGATGGTTCCCAGTTCCTGCAGCGTCATCTGGAAGCCACCATCACCGACTACGGCCCACACCGGCTCATCGGGAAAGGCCAGTTTAGCGCCCATGGCGGCCGGCAGGGCAAACCCCATCGTACCCAGCCCGCCGGAGGTCAGCAGTTGATGGGCGCGCTCGTGGATGTAGTACTGCGCTTCCCACATTTGATGCTGGCCGACGTCGGTCACCACGTAACCGGCGCCCTTGGTAACGTGCCACAGTTCGCGGATGACGTACGGTGGAATCAGCTCATCGACCTCAGCCTGCACGATATCACGCGCATGGGTATCGGCCTGCCAGGCGTCGATCGCTTCCAACCACGCCTGGTGACGTGCCGGCTCGATCAAGGGGAGGAGGGCGTCGAGCGTTTCTTTGCAGTCGCCCACGACGGCCACATCGGGCTTTACGTTCTTGCCCACTTCGGAGGGATCGAGCTCGAAGTGGATGACCCTGGCCTGGCGGGCAAAACGGTCCAGCCGGCCGGTAATACGGTCGTCGAAGCGCATGCCGACCGCAATCAGAACGTCGCAGTTTTGCACGGCGTGGTTGGTGGCCGCCTCACCGTGCATACCGCCCATGCCCAGGCACAGCGGATGAACTTCGGGGAGGTTGCCAATCCCCAGCAGCGTCGTCACGGTGGGAATCTCGGCTTTTTCGATCAGGGCCAGGAGCTCGTTTTCGGCATGTCCCATTTGAACGCCATGGCCGGCCAGTACGAGTGGGCGCTGTGCCCGGTTGATGATCTCGGCCGCGTCACGGATCGCCTGGCCGACGGGAGGTTTCGGGCGCGTCATGCTGGGCAGCACGATCTTTTCGGGATAAACGAATTCGGTGAGGGCGTTTTGCACATCCTTGCAGATGTCGATCAACACGGGACCGGGGCGTCCTTCGCGGGCCACGTAGAACGCTTCGCGCATCACCTGGGCCAGCTCGCGCACGTCGGTGACCAGGTAGTTGTGTTTCGTCACCGGCAGAGTGACACCGGTGACGTCGGTCTCCTGAAATGCATCGCCACCGAGCAGGTGGGTCGGTACCTGGCCGGTGATGGCGATCATCGGTACGGAATCCAGCAGCGCGGTGGCGAGGCCGGTGACGAGATTCGTGGCGCCGGGCCCTGAGGTGGCCATACAGACGCCCACTTTCCCCGTGGCCCTGGCATAACCGTCGGCCATGTGCGCCGCGCACTGCTCGTGGCGCACCAGGATGTGGCGCACCGGATAGCGGACCATTGCGTCGTAAATGGGCAGGTTGGCGCCGCCTGGGTAACCAAAGACCAGGTCGACCCCTTCGCGAACCATGACCTCCCACACGATCTGTGCCCCTGTTAGTTGCATCGTACTCTCCTTTTCGATAACTGGTGCAAAAAAACCCTTGCTGCGAAGACGATCGTCGTCGCAGTAAGGGCTTCATTGCGTACAATGGCATCAGTGCCGATGGATCGCTGGCCGCGCTGCAGCGTATCCGCTTTTAGGATCCACATCCGTTGTGGGCTGGCCCACCGCTGAGGGCTGGCAAAAGAATAACTTCCCATGATTTGTGACGAATTCCAGCCGTTTTGCTGGAAGTTATTCTTTTGCCGGCCCTTGGGTGCGCCGTGGTGTTTCAGTGTTCAGGTAACAAAAAAACCTCCCCGGTGTTGGGAAGGTTCGTTGCGACCTTGCAGGGTAGGATCGATCCTACCGCACCCGCCTCCCAACCGCTACCGGCTCCGGTCGCCGAATCGATACGGCGAGGAGCTTTACGACAATAATGGCAATAAGGGACAAGGTTAAGGCCACCACGGCTACCTCAATTCTCTCGAACCTGGTGTGGTGCGGGTACGTGCGGGGATTCTAGTGGTTATGACGCGGTTTGTCAAATTGGGAGGAGGGAGTACGGAGTAGGGAGTAGGGAACCCTGGGACCCGTTTCGCATGCTGCGCGAACTTTCACGCTTTCACGCGTGTTCTTGGTGTCTTGGTGCCTTGGTGTTAAAATAGCCTTACCCTACACCCTCCTTCGTGGCCGGCCCCAGCCTAACGGAGAGACCATTTCAGCGAGGAGATTTTATGGCCCGTTCACACGCTGCGCGCCGTGTTACCTTCAGCCTGGTCAGCTTCATCGTGCTGCTGTCACTCCTGGTGATGCCGGCCAGTGCAAGCCCGGTCGATCAGGCGCCGGCATCCCAGGCAGCCACGAATCCGGTGGTCGTCCGCATCTACTACGATGATCCCGCCCAGCTTGCCCAACTGGCCGACTTCGACGTCTTCGAATACAACAACAAGACGGAGAAGTACGTCCTGGCAGCCGTGGATGCTGCGGACATCAAAACGATTCAGCAGCTCGGTTTTCGGGTCGAGGTCGATGCCAAAGAAACCGCGGCATTCAACGACAGGCCACCCGTGTCGCCCGACCAGGTCGATGGCATCCCCGGTTTCCCCTGCTACCGCACCGTCGAGGAGACCTTTGCCACGGCGCAGAGCATCGTGGCCAATTATCCCCAGCTCGCCACCTTCATCGATGCCGGTAATTCGTGGCAGAAGACCGTCGGCCTGGGTGGATACGACATGAACGTCCTTGTGCTGACAAATTCCGCCATCTCCGGTCCCAAGCCCAAGTTTTTCATAACGGCGGCCATCCATGCCCGCGAGTACTCTACGGCAGAGCTCGCCACCCGTTTCGCAGAATTCCTGGTCACCAACTACAACGTCGATCCGGATGTGACCTGGATCCTGGATCACCACGAAATCCATCTGATGCTGCACACCAACCCCGATGGCCGTAAGCAGGCCGAAACAGGCCTGTCGTGGCGTAAGAACACCAACCAAAACTACTGCGGTGCCACCAGCACCACCCGTGGTGCTGACCTCAATCGTAACTTCGAGTTCCAGTGGGGCTGCTGTGGTGGATCGAGCGCCAGCCAGTGCAGTGAGACTTATCGCGGTCCCAGCGCAGCTTCCGAACCCGAAACGCAGGCCGTGCAGAGCTACGCACGGTCGATTTTCCCCGATCAGCGGGCAGACCCGCTGACGTCGCCTGCCCCCGTCGATGCGACGGGCCTGTACATCGACGTTCACAGCTACAGCCAGCTGGTCCTGTGGCCGTGGGGCTTTACGAGCACGGTGGCTCCCAACGGGACCGCCATGCAGACCCTGGGCCGCAAGTTCGCCTACTTCAACAGCTACACGCCGGAACAGGCAATCGGCCTTTACCCCACCGATGGCACCACCGACGACTTCATCTACGGTGACCTGGGTGTGCCCGCCTACACCTTTGAATTGGGTACCGCACCTTTCTTCCAGGACTGCTCGACCTTCGAGAATACCATCTTGCCCGCTAACATGCCGGCGCTGCTCTACGCTGCCAAGGTGCCGCGCACGCCCTACATGACCCCCGCCGGGCCTGATGCTCTGAACGTGAACGCGTCGCCGGTCCTGGTGACGGCGGGCGAACTGGTGAGCCTCACCGCGTCGGTCAACGATACCCGTTTCAACAACTCCAACGGTACCGAGCCAACCCAGGCCATTGCCGCGGCTGAATACTACGTCGATACCCCACCCTGGCAGATAGGCGCTGTCGCTCACCCCATGGCCGCCGTCGATGGCACGTTCAACAGCACCACCGAAGGCGTCGCCGCCACGGTCGCTACGGCAGGCCTGACCGGCGGCCGCCACACGATTTTCGTGCGTGGCAAGGATGCTGCCAACAATTGGGGGGCCATCAGCGCCATGTTCTTGTACATTGCGACCGGCAATGAAGGTTCCGTGGCGGGCAGTGTGATCGAACAGGGCAGCGGACGTCCTCTGGCCGCCACGATTACCGTGGTGGGGCCCAATATCTCGACGACCACCAACGCCCAAACCGGCATGTTCAGCCGCACCGCACCGGCCGGCACCTACAGCGTGGTGGCTTCAGCCCCTGACCACAACACCGCCACCATCAACAACGTCACCATCGCCGACGGTGTCATCACGCCGGTCACCTTCGTACTGCCGCTCACCACCGGTGCCTGTACGATCGGCTCACAGGTCACCGTCGCCTACAGCAACGACTTCGAGACCAACAGCACCGGCTGGACGCACAGCGGCACTGGCGACACCTGGGCGTTGGGGAGCACCCGTACCCACAGCGGCATCAAAGCCTGGCGCGCGACGGCCCCGTCGACCACCAGCGATCAGCGGCTGGTCTCGCCATCGATTGTGGTTCCCAGCGGCCAGACACCGGTCAACCTGCAGTTCTGGAACTACCAGATGCTCGAAAGCCGCACAGGGGGCTGCTACGACGGCGGTATCCTCGAAGTAAGCACCAACGCAGGCAGCACCTGGACGCAGATCACCAGCGGGTTACTCACCGATCCCTACGACGGTCCGTTTGGCGGCGGCAATCCCCTGGGCAGCGTGAATGCGTGGTGTGGTTCACCCCAGGACTGGCTCAACTCGATCGTCAACCTCTCCCCGTACGCCGGCCAGACGGTGCAGTTCCGCTTCCGCGCCGGCACCGACACCGGCGTCGGCACGGAAGGCTGGTACATCGACGACGTCGTGGTGCAGGCCTGCCAGGCGCGAACGTGTTACTGGGCCGACGTGAACTGCTCCTGCCTCACCGGTGGCTCCAATGCGATCGACGTGTATGACGTGACCGTGGTTGCCAACGCGTGGAATCTATTCAACCAGAGCGGCATCTACTCCCAGGCGGCCGACATCAACTGCCGTGCACCAGGCGGCTGTGACGAGGTCATCGACGTGGTCGACGTGCAGACCGCCGCGTCGATGTGGGGCCTGGCCTGCCCGGAAGGTTGATCGCCCGCCACCGGCCTTCGATGGACACCGCATAGTACACACAGAACACAAAGGCTATTAAAAATCCTTTGTGTTCTGTGTGTTTATGCGGTTAATCTTGCGGCTACAAGGAAGAATCATGTTACCACGTACGCGCATTCGTCGCTACCTGTTCGAGTTTGTCCTGATCGTCACCGGTGTCACCATGATGGCACTGGCGGTCGATATTTTCCTGGACCCCAACGACGTGGTGCCAGGCGGCTTCACGGCCCTGGCGATTTTTGCCAACCGGTTATGGGGCTGGTCCGTGGGCGCGACCCTGCTGGTGCTCAACATCCCCTTCCTGATCGCCGGCACGCTGCTGCTCGGGCGTTCATTTGGTCCCAAGACGATCCTGGCCACCGTACTGCTGTCGCTGAGCATCGACTTCTGGCAGGGGCGCGTGCTTACCGTGCAGGGTGATCCCCTGCTGTACGTGGCGTATGGCGGCCTCTTGTTTGGCCTGGGCCAGGGATTGGTCTTCCGCGCCAACGCCACGACTGGCGGCACCGAAACGCCGGCCAAGCTGCTCGAGCACTTTTTCCACATCCGCATGTCCCAGTCGCTGCTGGCCATGGATGCGCTCATCCTGGCCCTGGCTGCCCTCTTCTTTGGCCTGGAACCGGCCCTCTACGCCCTGATCGTCGCCTGGGTCATGGCGCGCATGATCGACCTGGTCGACGTCGGCTTCAACGCCAGCCTGAGCGCGTTCATCGTCACCGATCAGGTCGACCTGGTCCGAGATGCCATCCTGCAGGAGCTCGATCGTGGGGTCACCATCCTGCCCGGCGAAGGCGGCTACACCGGCGCCCCACGTACCATGCTGTTCACTGTCATCCACCGCCGCGAAGCCAGCCGGCTGCGTACCCTCGTCAGCCAGGTCGATCCCCAGGCCTTCATGGTGCTCAACCCCAGCACCGAGGTCCTCGGCGAAGGCTTCAAACCCCTCACACGCCCACTACCCCAACGCTTCACCAAACCCGCCCCATAACACCCCCCCCCAAGCGCCAAAAGCGACCTCACGACACACCAGAAATCCCTCCGTGCCCTCTGTGCCCTCTGTGGCCCTACCCCCCATAACACCCCCACGCGCCCAAAAGCAACCCTACGACCCACCAAAAACCTCTGTGCCCTCCGTGCCCTCTGTGGCCCCACCTACCCGAAATTGACACAATCCTCCAACCATGCTAGACTCCCGCTCAATCCAAACTGGGACATTACTGCGGTGACGAATCAAGTTCTGGCCAACCAGGCCATCGCCAAGCAGATCAAGTGCAAGAAGCCGGACCTCAGCGTCTGGTAGTTTGTGCTTGCCCAGTTCCATCACGAAGGCACAGCCGGCTTCCAGACATCCTGGGGCCGGTTTTTTGTTGGCCGGCTGCCAGACTCTGTTCTGTATGCCGGTTTTTCGTTAGTTTGACCGAACCACTGACCGACGGGAGAGTGATATGTCGCCAAACAATTTTGCCATTATCGAATCAACACTACGCGAAGGCGAGCAGTTTGCCAATGCTTTTTTCACCACTGAACAGAAGGTGGAGATCGCCCAGGCCCTTGATGCCTTTGGGGTCGAGTACCTGGAGCTGACGTCGCCGATGGCTTCGCCCCAGAGCCTGGAGGACTGCCGCACAATCGCCCGCCTGCCGCGGCGCACTCGGATTCTTACCCACACTCGCTGCCACCTGGACGATGCCCGCGTCGCGATCGACAGCGGCGTCGACGGCATCGACGTCGTCATCGGCACGTCGTCGTACCTGCGCGAGTTCAGCCACGGCAAGGATATCCCGTACATCATCGAAAATGCGATTCAAGTGGTCGAATTCATCAAAAGCCAGGGCCTCGAAGTGCGGTTCAGCACCGAAGATTCTTTCCGCTCGGATCTGGTCGACCTGCTTACCGTGTACCGCGCCGTCGACCAGATCGGCGTCAACCGCGTCGGCATCGCCGACACCGTAGGGGTGGCCACGCCGCGGCAGGTGTATGATTTGGTGAGCACGCTGCGCAAACTGGTCAGCTGTGACATCGAATTCCACGGCCACAACGATTCGGGCTGCGCCATCGCCAACGCCTACGGTGCGCTGGAAGCCGGCGCCACCCACGTCGACACGACGGTGCTGGGCATCGGTGAGCGCAACGGCATCACCCCGCTGGGCGGTTTGGTGGCGCGGCTCTACGCCACCGATCGGACGCTGGTGCAGAAATACAACCTGCCCCTGCTGCGCGACGTCGAGAACCTGGTCGCCGATATCGTGGGGGTGGACGTGCCGTTCAACAACTACATCACCGGTTTTGCCGCTTTTACGCACAAAGCGGGCATTCACGCCAAAGCCATTCTCAACAACCCCTCGACCTACGAGATTCTCGATCCCGCCGATTTTGGCCTCAGCCGCTACATCCACATCGCCCACCGCCTCACCGGCTGGAATGCCATCAAGGCACGCGCCGAGCAGCTGCAGCTCGACCTGACCGACGACGACGTCAAAGAGGCCACCAGCCACATCAAGGCCCTGGCCGACGAGAAACCGCTGGCCCTCGACGACGTCGACGCCATCCTGCGCGCCTGGCGCCATCCCCACCCCCAGGCCGTCCTGGCAGCGTAAAGGGCAGATCCATGACACAAACAGTCGATCACTGGGAAGAAGTGAGCTCCACAGAGGCGTTTCACAACCGCTGGCTGCGCATCACCCTCGATACGGTGCGTTTACCCGGTGGGCAGACCTACGAGTACACCACGATCCGCCGTGAGGTCGAGGGGGTCGGTGTCATCGGCTTCGATGCACAGGGACGGGTCCTGCTGCAGCGCGAGTACCGGCACCCCGTGGGCCAGGTGATCTGGCAGGTGCCGGGCGGTCTGACCAACCCCGGCGAAGATCGGGCCGTCTGCGCGGCGCGCGAGCTGCGCGAAGAAACCGGTTACGAGGCCGAATCGCTGGAATACCTGGGCAGTTTCTGGGATAACCCGGCGCTGGGCAACGCCATCAATCACCTGTTCCTGGGCCGCAACCTGCGCCCCACGGGTGCCACGGCACGTGACGAGACCGAGTTTCTGAGCAATCACTGGGTCGACGTGGCATGGCTCAAACAGGCGGTCCTCGACGGCACTATTAAGGACCGCGTTGTCGTGTGTGCACTGGCTTATTTGTGGGTTGGCCGATTTGGATTTTAGATTTTGGATTTTGGATTTTGGATTGGGATTTTGGATTGGGATTTTGGATTGGGATTTTGGATTGGATTATGAATTCGGTGGGGAGAACTTTTGTCGAAAAGGCGTTGGCGCGGGCGGCGGGGGTGCCGGCGGTGGTGCCGGGCCAGATTGTGGATGCGCGTCCGGACTGGGCATTGAGCCACGATAACTCGGCGGCGATTGTGCGTATCTTTCGGCAGTTGGGGGTGGCGCGGGTTTGGGATGCTGAGCGGATAACGATCACACTCGATCACGCGGCGCCGGCGCCGACGACCCAACATGCCGAAAACCATGCCGAGGTCCGCAGATTCGTCGCGGAGCAGGGCATCCGTCACTTTTTCGAGGTAGGACGTGGGGTGTGCCACCAGGTGCTGAGCGAGGAGGCGTTGGTACTGCCGGGGCAGTCGATTCTCGGCGCCGATTCGCACACGCCGCACTTTGGGTGGCTGGGGGCGTTCGGCGCGGGCATCGGTCGCAGCGAGATGGCGGCGATTTGGGCTACCGGCGAGCTCTGGCTGCGCGTGCCGGAAAGCATCCAGATTCGCCTCGAAGGACGGCTGGACGGCTGGACCACGGCCAAGGACCTGGCGCTGCACCTCATTGGCCGGCTCGGCGCCGATGGCGGGCTCTACGCCTCGGTCGAGTTGAGTGGGCCGGCGATCGATCACATGAGCCTGGAGAGCCGCATGGTGCTGCCGAATATGATGGCCGAGTTTGGGGTGAAGAACGCATACATACCGCCCGACGCCAGGGTGTTCGACTGGCTGGCGGCGCGCCGTTTGCGCCGCGCCGCAGCCGCTGATGTCGGATTGGTAGAAGAGACGCGACAGACCATCGCCGCCGGCGCCCTCTATCCCGACCCGGATGCGGTCTATGCTGCCGCTCATTCCTTCGACGCCAGCCAGGTCGAGCCGCTGGTGGCCTGCCCGCATACGGTCGATCATGTGGCACCGGTATCGGCGGTGAGTCACGTGCGTGTCGACCAGGCCTTCATCGGTACCTGTACCAACGGCCGCCTGGAAGACCTGGCCGAGGCGGCGCGCGTCGTCGCCGGGCAGCACGTGGCCCAGGGGACGCGACTGCTCGTCGTGCCGGCATCGAGTGAGGTGTACCGTGAGGCCCTGCGGGCTGGTTACATCGAAACCCTGCTGGACGCCGGCGCGGTGATTGGTCCGCCCGGCTGCGGGCCGTGTATGGGCAACCATCTGGGCATCCTGGCCCCGGGTGAAGTGTGCATCAGCACCGCCAACCGCAACTTCCGCGGACGCATGGGCACGGCCGACAGCGAAATCTACCTGGCAAGTCCGGCGGTCGTCGCCGCCAGCGCCATCAGTGGCCGCATCACCCACCCGGCGCACATTGCAGCCGAGAGGAGCAGGAACTGATGACCGTGATTCGTGGTCGGGTCTGGAAATATGGCGACAATATCAACACCGATGTGATTTTTCCGGGCAAATACACCTACACCGTGACCGACCCGCACGAGATCGCCAGCCACGCCCTCGAGGACCTCGATGCACGGTTTGCGCGCGCCGTCCAGCCAGGTGACGTGGTCGTCGGAGGGCGCAACTGGGGCTGCGGCAGCAGCCGCGAACAGGGCGCAACGGCGTTGAAGTACGCGGGGGTGGGTGCCGTGATTGCCGTCAGTTTTGCCCGCATCTACTACCGCAACGCGCTCAACAACGGGCTGCCGGCGATCACCTGCACGGCGGCTGTGGCTGCGCTGCAGTCCGGTGATGAGGTCGAGATCGACCTGGAACGGCATGTCATCCGCGCCGACTGCGGTGAATTCCACTTTCCACCGCTGTCACCCTCGGTGTACGGTATCGTCGCCGCCGGAGGGCTGATCCCCTACCTGCAAGCGCGGCTGCGCGTGGCGGATGGTGCCTCATGAATCAGCCCTGGCGCATTGCGCTGATTGCGGGTGACGGGATCGGCCTTGAAGTGGTGCCGGCGGCAGCTGCGGTATTGGCAGCGTGTGGCGTACCGATCGAGTTTCACGAGCTGGCGGCCGGCTGGGCGTGCTTCGAAGTAAGCGGCACCGCCCTACCCGAGGCGACGCTGCAGTCACTGCAAAACGTGGATGGTGCGCTGTTTGGCGCGGTGGGCAGCCCGTCCCATCCCGTACCCGGCTACCGCAGCCCAATCGTCGAGCTGCGGCGCCGGCTCGATCTGTACGCCAATCTCCGCCCCTTCCACAGCGCACCGGTTGCTGGCAGCCAGGTGGGGATCGATTTGCTGATCGTGCGCGAGAACACTGAGGGGCTCTACGCTGGCCGTGAGCGGCGTGATGGCGACGTGGCGATTGCCGAACGTCTGGTCACCCGCGGTGCCTCGGCACGGATTGCGCGCGTCGCCTGCGAGCAGGCGCGCCAGCGCCGGCGGCACCTGACCATCGTTCACAAAGCGAACGTCCTGCGCGTGACCGACGGTTTCTTTCGTGAGGTCGCGCTGGAGGTGGCAGCGAGCTATCCAGACCTCTACGTCGACGAGGTCCTGGTTGACAGTATGGCCTACCACCTGGTGCGCGACGCACGCCGTTTCGACGTCGTTCTGACGACGAACCTTTTCGGCGATATTCTGAGCGACCTGACGGCGGGCCTGACCGGTGGCCTGGGCCTGGCCGCATCGGCCAACCTGGGCGATATTTTCGTGCTGGCCGAGCCGGTGCACGGTTCAGCACCCGATATCGCTGGACAGGGAATATCCAACCCGCTGGCGGCGATTCGTGCCGCGGCGCTTTTGTTGCATGGCTTGGGTGAAGTGACGGCCGCGGCCCGTATCGAGCGGGCGGTCGAGCAGGTGCTGGCCTCCGGTCCGCATACGCCCGATCTTGGCGGGCGCGCCACCACCCGAGAGGTAACCGGGGCGGTCATCGCCCATCTGGCGGTCACGTCCCCGATGTGACCGTATCCGCCACAGGACGCAGGCCGCGACCTGCGTCCGTACTAACCAGGAGTCACACGCCGGACGCGTGTGGCTGCGAACAAAAGGAGAATTTCTCATGACCACCACCTGTCCCGAATGTGCGGCCACGATCGATCTGGCCGGCATGTTGACCGGCGAGATCGTGCAGTGTCCCGACTGCGGCGTGGAACTCGAGGTCGTCAGCCTGGATCCGCCCACCGTAGAGCTGGCTCCCGAAGTTGAAGAAGATTGGGGGGAGTAGCCCATGCGTGTTGGTATGCTCTGCTCGCGCATTCGCGTCGAAGAGAAACTGATCTTCGCTGCCCTGGAGGCACGCGGGATCGATTTTGAGGCCATCGACGACCGCAGCGCGATCTTCGAGCTGGGCCGGAATGGCTTTCACTACGACGTCGTCATCGAGCGCTGCATCAACCACAGTCGTGCCTTGTATGCGCTGCGTATCCTGAACGATGCCGGTATTCCAACCGTGAATACCTTCGAGGTGGCAGATACCTGTGGCAACAAGCTGCTCACCACCAGCGCGCTGTGCCGGCAGGGGCTGCCGTCGCCGCGCACCCTGGTGGCGTTCACGCCAGAATCTGCCCTGGAGGCCATCGAGCAGCTGGGCTACCCGGTGGTTCTCAAGCCGGCGGTGGGTTCCTGGGGCCGGCTGTTGAGCAAAATCAACGATCGTGAGGCCGCCGAAGCCATCCTCGAACACAAAGAGGTGCTTGGCACCTACCACCATTCGATATTCTACATCCAGGAGTATGTGCGTAAGCCTGGACGGGACATCCGTGCTTTCGTTGTGGGCGACGAAACGATCTGCGCCATCTACCGCAGCTCCCCGCACTGGATCACCAACACGGCGCGCGGCGGGCAGGCGGTGGTCTGTCCGGTCACACCGGACCTGAATGCGCTGTGCGTGCAGGCGGCACGCGCCGTGGGAGGCGGTGTCGTGGCGCTGGACGTGTTCGAGGACCCGGACCGCGGCCTGCTGATCAACGAGGTAAACTATACGATGGAGTTCCGCAACTCGATCGAACCCACAGGTGTCGATATCCCTGGCCGCATTGTCGATTTTGCGGTCCGCGTGGCCAGAGACGGCTGGCAAGCTGCCAACGGGTGGGCTGCCGCGCCGGCGTTGGCACAGCCGCTGCGCAATATGGCACCGCGTGCAGCTGGGGGAATCCTGTGAGCGAACGCTTGAACGTTGCGATCCTGGGGGCCTCGGGCTACACCGGTGGTGAGCTGCTGCGGCTTTTGCTCGACCACCCCCACGTTACAGTCACCCAGGCGACGTCGGAGCAGAACACCGGCAAGTTCGTGTACTTCGTCCACCCCAACCTGCGCGGGCGGACCCGGCTCAAATTTAGCCGTGCGCAGGAGCTGGAGCCGGTAGACGTGCTGTTTGCCTGCCTGCCACATGGTGGATCGCAGCAACAGATTGATCATCTCGCGGCGTTGGCCCCCCGGTTGATTGACTTGAGCGCCGATTTTCGTCTGAATAGCCAAATTGACTATGCGAAGTGGTATGGACAATCACATCAGGCGCCTGCCTGGCTCGACCAGTTCGTGTACGGTTTGCCGGAGCTGCACCGGAGTCGACTGACCGCGGCGCATTACGTGAGCGGAGTCGGCTGCAACGCCACCGCCACCATCCTGGCGCTGTGGCCGTTGTTCCAGGCGGGGCTGGCCGACCCCACGCGCGACGTCATCGTCGAGGTCAAAGTCGGGTCCAGCGAGGGGGGCGCCGCCGCTGGGCCGGCGACACATCACCCCGAACGCAGCGGTGCCGTGCGCAGCTTTGCCCCCACCGGCCACCGGCATACGGCAGAGGTCGCGCAGGCCCTGGCCCGGTTAGGCCCCGTGCCACCCCTGCATCTGTCGCTCACCGCCGTCGAGCTGGTGCGCGGGGTCCTGGCCACCGCCCACGTCTTTCTGCGAGACCGCAGTGTGACCGAAAAAGAGATCTGGGCCGCGTACCGCACTGCATACCAGGACGAGCCGTTCGTACGTATCGTCAAAGAACGACACGGCATCTACCGGTACCCTGAGCCTAAGATATTGGCCGGCAGCAACTACGCCGACGTCGGTTTTGAGCTCGATCCAGCCACCGGCCGCGTGGTCGCCTTGTGCGCCCTCGACAACCTGATGAAGGGTGCCGCCGGCAGCGCCGTGCAGTGCCTGAACATCATGTGCGGCTGGGAGGAAACCTGTGGTCTGGAGTTTGCGGGATTGCATCCGGTGTAAGGAGGGAGTAGGGAGTACGGAGTAGGGGCGGAGGGGAGTGCCGAGCGGTGTTTCGGCAGCGGAGCGGAGCGGATCGAAAGGAGAAGTTACTTGATCGTTATCAAAATTGGTGGTGGACGCGATCTCAACCTGGATGGCTTGTGCCGTGATGTTGCGACACGTTCTCACGACGGCGAACGCATCATCCTGGTGCACGGTGGCGCCGAAACCACCGACGAGCTGGCCGCGGCCCTGGGGCACCCGGCGCGGTACGTCACTTCACCCTCCGGCCACGTCAGTCGGCGGACCGACCGACGCACGCTGGAGATCTTCGAGATGGCGTACTGCGGGCAAATCAACAAAGGGTTGGTCGAGCGGCTGCACGGCCTGGGGGTCAATGCCGTGGGGTTGAGCGGTCTGGACGGCGCCCTGCTGCGCGGTCCGCGCAAAGATACGCTGCGCATCGTCGAAGAAGGCCGCGTGCGCGTGCTGCGCGACGACTACACCGGTAAGGTAGAACAGGTCAACACCAGTTTGCTTCATCTTCTACTCGATGCCGGCTACTTACCCGTGCTGACCCCCCCTGCCCTGAGCCACCACAACGAAGCGATCAACGTCGATGGGGATCGGGCTGCGGCGGCCGTGGCGGCTGCCATGGGCGCCACCACGCTGCTCCTACTCACCAGTGCCCCAGGCCTGCTGCGAACCTTTCCCGACCCGTCCAGCCTGCTTTCCAACCTGACTTCCAATGATCTTTCGATAGCTATTGACTATGCGAAAGGCAAGATGAAACGCAAAGTCCTGGCGGCTCAGGAGGCGCTGGCGGGCGGTGTGCCGCAAGTGATCATTGCCGATGGTCGTGTCGACCAGCCCGTGCAGCGCGCGCTGGCTGGTCAGGGTACCCACATCACCTCCACCCCCGTTACGCAACCATCGGTGACGACATGAGCCAACTCCCCACGACCACGTTGCAGACCACCGCCGGCCTGGAAGACCGCCATACCAGCGGCTGCTATCCCAAACGCCCACTGACCCTGGTACGCGGTGAGGGGGTGTGGGTCTGGGACGATGACGGCCATCGTTACCTCGATTGCACCAGTGGCCAGGGTGTGGCCATCATTGGCCATGCCCACCCCGCTGTGGCGGCCGCCCTTGCCCAGCAGGCATCCACGCTGATCACATGCCCGGAAATCTTTTACAACGACCGCCGCGCGGCCTTCCTGACACGCCTGGTTGCGCTGGCACCCCCAGGCATCGAGCGGGTTTTTCTGTGCAATTCGGGCACGGAGGCGGTCGAGGCGGCGCTCAAGTTCGCCCGCCTGTGCACCGGACGATCCGGCATCATCGCCATGCAGCGCGGCTTTCACGGCCGCACCTTCGGCAGCCTCAGCGCAACCTGGGAGCCCGGTTACCGCCGGCCGTTCGAGCCGCTCGTTCCATCGTTTCGTCATGTCCCCTTTGGCAACCTGGATGTCCTGGCCCAGGCCCTGGATGAGCAGGTCGCCGCCGTGATCCTCGAGGTCGTGCAGGGTGAAGGGGGTGTGCGCCCAGCCCCACCAGGTTTCGTGGCCGAGGTCCAGCACCTTTGCCATCAGCACGGCGCGCTGCTCATCGTCGATGAAGTCCAGACCGGCTGTGGGCGCACCGGGCGCTGGTTCGCCTGCCAGCACGATGACGTCACACCGGATCTCCTGGCCCTGGGCAAGGGCCTGGCGGGCGGCATGCCAATCGGTGCCACGCTGCTGCATGAACGACTGGGACCTCTGCCACCGGGCAGCCATGGCTCGACCTTTGGCGGCAACCCGCTGGCCTGCGCCGCCGGACTGGCGACGCTGGAGGTGACCGAAACGCTGGACCTGCCCACACGAGCCGCCACCCGCGGCGCATATGCCCTACAGCGTCTGCGCAGCGACGTACTGCCGCTGGCGGGGGTTCGCAGCGTGCGTGGGCTTGGTCTGATGCTGGGTATCGAGCTCAAAGAGCGGGTCACTCCGGTTCTACAGCACCTTCAGGCCCGTGGCATCCTGGCACTGCCCGCCGGATCAACCGTACTTCGCCTTCTTCCACCGCTGACAATCACACCGGACGAGTTGGATCAGGTCGTGGATGCGGTGGTCGATGTTCTCCGGTAGGTGCGAGCGAGATGTCTCGGGGAGACCATAACCAATGACCGACCAGGAAGCCGTTGACCTCCTGCGCTGTATGCTGGCCATCGAGAGCCTCTCGGGAAACGAGGCGGCCCACGCCACGTTTCTGGTCAACGAAATGGTGCGCCTGGGCTTCACCCGAGCGTACGTCGATGCCGCCGGGAATGCCGTCGGTGAAATGGGCGATGCCCATGCCGCGCGCACCATCGTGCTACTGGGTCACCAGGATACCGTGCCGGGCCGCATCCCCGTCTGTGTGCGGGAGGGGCGGCTGTACGGGCGCGGGAGCGTCGACGCCAAGGGACCCCTGGCGGCGTTCGTGGCTGCCGTGGCACGCCTCGGCGTGGTGCCCGGTGTGCGCTGCGTAGTCGTGGGTGCGGTCGAAGAAGAGACTGCAACCAGCCGCGGTGCCCGCGCCATCTGCCAACGCTTCCTGAGCGAAGGGGTTCCCGAGGCCTGTGTGATCGGTGAGCCCAGCGGTTGGGACCGTATCACCCTGGGGTACAAGGGACGTCTGCTGGCCGATTTACGCGTCGAAGGCCCTTGCGGGCACAGCGCCGGCGACCGGTTGGGCGTCAACGAGCAGGCGGTCGCCTGGTGGAACGAGGTCGTTCGTTATGCCCAGGATTCTAATACAACGCGCACCGGCCCCTTTCGACAGCTCCTGCCCAGTCTGCGCAGTCTGCGCAGCGGTTCGGATGGCCTGGTCGAGTGGGCCGAAATCCATGTCGGGCTGCGTCTGCCGCTCGACCTGGCACAAGCCACGCTCGAGGCTGGCCTGCACGCACTGACGGGCGACGTCGTCACGGCGCCCGCCCAGGCTAACCTGGTGTGCACCGGCTATGAACCAGCCTTTGCGGCGAACAAAAACAACGCGCTCGTGCGCGCCTTCCTGCCTGCCATTCGCCACCAGGGTGGGCAGCCGGCGTTTCTGCTCAAAACCGGCACCAGTGACATGAACGTCGTCGGCCCCGCCTGGAACTGCCCAATCCTCGCGTATGGCCCGGGTGACTCGCACCTCGATCACACGCCCGAAGAATACGTCGTGATTGCCGATTATCTGCGGGCGATTGCCATCCTGGAACAGGCGCTGCGCCAGCTGGCTGCAAACTGAGGTGCCACGCGCGTTTCATAACGCATCGCGTCTTGCTTGCCCACACGTGAGGGGCGTGGTATAATGCCTCGACGCTAAACGGAATTCAACGTCTGCCATGATCGTTGCCGGAGACGGGTAGGCATAACATGGATAAACTCCAGTTCAACATGGTGCAGGTGGTGCGAACTGTGCCGCTTTTCAGCTCACTGACACCGTCAGACTGGGAAGGTGTTGCTGAACTGTTGAATGGTCACTGCTATCCAAAAGATGCCTACATCTGTTTCGAGGGCGACCCACCCGAGGCGCTGTACGTCGTGTGGATGGGGCAGGTCAAGCTGCTGCGCCATTCGGAACAGGGCCGCGACGTCGTGCTAGACGTGATCGGTCCGGGCCACATGTTTGGCGAAATGGCCTGCCTGGATGGCACTCCCTATGACACCACTGCCCAGTGCCTGGAGGATACGGCGGTTGTATCGATTGCACGCCGTGACTTCTACGACCTCATCCAGCGTTACCCCAGCCTTTCGATGGCTGTGATCAGCGAACTGAGCCGCCGGCTGCGCAGCGCAACCGACCTCGTGCGCAGCCTGGCCGTCGATCGCGTGGAACAGCGCATTGCACGGGTGCTTCTGAAGCTCGCCAATGCCACCGGTCGCCCCACTCCTGAAGGTCTCACCATCGATATTCCCCTCACCCGCCAGGACGTCGCCGACATGACCGGAACCACCGTGGAGAGTGCGATCCGTGTGATGAGCAAACTGCGCCGGCAGGGTTTGATCACCACCCACCGCGGCCGCGTCGTGTTGACCAACGTCGCCGAACTGCGCGTGGTCGCCGAAAAGTGGTAAATGACCGCGGCAATTTTGACGTTTTGGGGTCTTGACAAAGACCATGACTTGTGATATGATTCACATGCCAGTGAGTTGAAGGGCTAACCGACTGAAGCAGCCCGGTGTGGATCGTAGAACGCATGTTGGATTAGGAGCTGTGGGGGGCTCTCAGTCTTGGTACGATCCGGTTGAGTGTTGATTATTCGCATTGTTACATCGGGCTCAATAGGTTGGTTAGGCACCTGTCTGTTCATCGGTACCTCCTTTCGGTGAATGCCCAGCGTTTGGGGGACGCTGGGCATTTGCTATGTCAGGGGAACCACAAAAAAGAATAACGGGGTGGACAGCTGTCAGCTGTCCACCCCGTTTCGTTTGTGTGCTATCGCGCGGCGGGACTGGCGAGCGTCGTGCCGCAGTGGGCACAGAACCGATCACCGGCATGTACCCCTTGCCCACACTGGGGGCAGAATGTCGCGGATCCGTCGTCACCCGCTTCAGCGGCAGCGACCGCCGCAGCCGGAGTGGTTGCGGTATGGCCATTGGTGCGGGGGGTGGGTGCCGGTGGGGTGCGTCGCAGCGCGGCGATTTGGGCTTCGAGCGCAGTGTCAAGTTCGGCGCGGGCCGCGGCCAGGGTGTCTTGTTGGTGACCCTGATACGTGTCAACCGCCTGAATGGCGGTGACCGCCTGCGCTTTGAGCGCGCGCTCGTAGACGACGTAATCTTCCTGCGACACCTTACCGGTCTGATAGTCGAATTCCAGGTCTTTGACGGCGCGCAGTGCCGCGTCACGCTTCGCCGTGAGTTCGGCCAGTTCCTGGTTGGCGGGAACATCGGCCAGGTCGGGGCGCGGCGGACGCAGTATCGGCCAGACGACCGCACCAATCGCCACAACCGCCAATAATGCCGTCAGAACGAGCTGCAGAGGGTCCATACTAGACACCTGACGGCCTGACCCGCGACGGCACGGCAACGGTGCGTGCGGCGGTCTGGGTGGAGTGGGGCCACATGGCAATCACTGTGCCCAGGATGAGTACCAAACCGCCCAACCACATGAAGGACATCATGGGATTGATATATACTTTGAGCGATGCCGCCCGTCCGCCGTCCTCCCAACCCGCCAGCACCACGTACAGGTCTTCCGTGGGGAAGATCCGCAGGCCAACTTCGGTCGTCGGCTGGTCGGGGTTCTTGAAGTAGAGGTTTTTACGCGGCAAGACCGCGCCGGCGGCGCGCCCGTCACGCGCCACGTCGACGTCGGCGACCACCTGGGTGTGCGTCGTCTGGGGTTGTTCGCGCAGCCCATTGAAGGTCAGCACGTAGCGGCCGACACGGAGCGTCTCGCCTGGGGCCAGGGTGCCCTGCGCCTCGGATTGGAAGAACGTATTGCCGATGATACCCAGGGCAATCATGACAATCCCCAGGTGCACGATGTAACCGCCATAGCGGCGCTGATTCTTCTGGGTAAGGTTCCACAGCGCGCGTGGCCAGCCCTCACCCGTGGTGTGCCGGCGAGCCCGCGCACCACGCAGGAATTCCTGCACGATTCCCGCCACGACAAAGCTGCACAGCCCAAATCCAACGAGCGGCAGAAAATCGCGCACCCCAGCAACGAACATCACCCCGGGTATCAGCACACCCACGATCACCGGCCACATCAGATTGGCGCGCAGGGTTGCCCAGGAGGACCGGCGCCATCCCAACAGGGGCCCCACCCCCATGAGGACCAGCAGCACCACGAACAGCGGGCCGGTGACTTTGTTGAACCAGGGCGCCGCCACCGAGATCTTACTGCCGGTCACGATTTCAGAGAACATCGGGAAAGTCGTGCCAAAAAACGTGGCAAACGCCAGGCCCACGAAAACGACGTTGTTGAACAGAAAACCAGACTCGCGACTGAGCATCGAGTCCAGTTCGTTTTCACTCTTGAGGAGAGGGAGCCGGCTGAAGAGGAGCCACAAGAAACCCAGGATAGTCATCGCAATGAAGGTCAGGAAGACCGGGCCGACGTTGCTCAAGGCAAAGGAGTGCACCGATTCGATGATACCGCTGCGCGTAATAAACGTGCCGATCAGCACCAGCTCGTAGGTCAGAAAGATCAGGACCATATTCCAGACCTTGAGCATGCCGCGACGCTCCTGGATCACGATCGAATGCAGAAAGGCGGTGGCGGTCAGCCAGGGCAAGAGACTGGCATTTTCCACGGCGTCCCAGGCCCAGTAGCCGCCCCAACCCAGCTCGATGTAGGCCCATTGGCTGCCCATGAGGACGCCCACCGAGAGGAAAAGCCAGGGCACCAATGTCCAGCGGCGGATGGAACGTACCCACTGATTGCCCAGCTGGCGAGTCACGAGCGCCGCCACGGCAAAAGCAAACGGCACAGTGAACCCGACAAAGCCCAGGTACAGCGCCACCGGATGGATCACCATCCAGTAGTTCTGGAGCAGCGGGTTGAGACCGGTGCCGTCGACGGGCACGAAACCGAGTTTGTGGAATGGGTTGGCCGCAAACAGCAGCACGAACAGGAAAAACGCGCTGGTGAGTAGCAGCGTTGCCGCCACGTAGGGCATCAGCCGGCGGTGCTGTTTGCGAAATCCAAACATGGCCAGGACCGAGTAGGCCGAAAGGAGGAGCGTCCAGAACAGCAGCGAACCTGCCTGCCCACCCCATAGGGCCGAAAACTTATAAAAAAGAGGGAGACTGCGTTCGGTATGGCTGGCCACGTATTCATACTGAAACTGGCTGGTCAGCAGGGCAATCCATAGGAGAATCGAAGCAAAAAGGACCAGTGCCCCGACCACGTAGACCGCATTACGTCCTGCGGCAACGATGTCCGCACGCCCACGCCGCGCCCCTTCGATCGAAAAGAAGATGCCACCAATGGCAATCCCCAGGGCCAGGGCGAGGGCGGGGTAACCCAAGTCAAACAACATGCCACGCTCCTGTCAATTTCATTTGCAGGTACCACCGCTGAGCAAATTGTCCAGGCATCCCTGCAGCTCGGCGGCAGACAGCGGACCAATCTTGAACCAATCGACGGTGCCGTCGGCGGTGATGAAGAAGGTTTCGGGCACACCCTGGATGCGGTAGCGGCGCGCAATCTGGCTGCCCAAGTCCGGCCCGTTGGCGTACGTGATACCGAACTCCTGCAGGTAGCGCAGCGCCGCCGGTTCCTGATCGAGGTAATCGGCACCGATGAAGACCACGCCACGATCCGCATACGCCTCGGCAACGGACTGCAGCAGAGCTGCCTCTTCTTTGCACGGATCGCACCAGCTGGCCCAGAAATTGAGGACGACGACCTTCCCCCGCAGGCTGGCCAGATCGACCTGCTCGCCAAAGCCGGCCTGATAATCAGGAAAGAGCGTCAGGGCAAAATCGGGCGCCGTGCCGCTGGCTGGGCGTGGCGTTTCCTTACGGAACAGTAACCCATAGGCAAATAACCCGATCAACAGCAGTACAATGACGATGACAATGATCTGGCTGAGCACCAGCCGGCGTCGGGGCGCTGGAGGTGTCACCGCATCCATCGATTCAGTCAATCTTCTTCAACTCCTCTTCGAGTCGGGATAACTGATCGCTGCTGAGGCCAGAGGAGGCGGGACCGGCGGGTGCAGTCGCGGCCGGCTGCTGACGGGTCCAGCGGCGCAGCAACCACACCACCCAAACACCCGCCGCGGCCAGTGCGGCAAACGGTACGATCCAGGCCAGCCAGCTGATCCCTTGTTGGGGTGGTTCGCCCAGTACCTGCGGTCCGTATTGATCGATGAAATAAGTGCGAATCTGGTCAAGGGATTCGCCTTCGGCGAGTTTGAGCGCAATGACCTCGCGCATCTGCTCGCACGCTTTGAGCTCACAGGTGTCCAGGCGAACGCCATTGCACAGCGGACACCACAGCGCCTTGGCGACCTCGTTCACCTGTTCCGGGGTAACGGACGTTTGCGCCTGTGCTGCGCCTGCCCACGCGGCGATGATCAACCCACTGACGAGGACCAGGGTCAAGCAGCGATTTTTCATGCGGGGGATTATACCACACTCGCGCGTCCGTGCCAACCACACTTGTGCGAGCGGGCACATGTCACGGTGTGAGGGCAACGTTCGGGTCTCGCTGTGCAGTAGGTGTCAGCGGGGCAAAAACTGAGGTGTAAGCAGTTTTTGGGGACAGACCCCAAATTACCGCAAACAAAAAGGGGCAAAGCTTGCGCTTCGCCCCTGGCATCGAACAGGCTGACCTCAAACGAGGGCTTGAAGCCGACGTGCCAACTGCTCGTAGGGCTGAACACCCGTCACCCGATCTACTTCTTTGCCATTCTTGAAATAGATCAAGGTTGGAATCCCCATGATGCTGTAGGCTGCCGGCGTTCTGGAGCTTTCGTCGACATTGAGCTTGGCCACGACCGCCTTGCCATCGAACGCCGCGGCCAGTTTTTCGACCGAAGGACGAATATAGTTGCAGGGTCCACACCACACTGCCCAGAAGTCCACAACCACGGGTTGTGTGGCGTTGAGAACCACTTCTGCAAAATTCTGGTCGCTGACAACAACCGGTGTAATCCCAGTCGCTGTGATGGGTGGCTCGCTGGTTTGGGTAGATTCACCCCCAAACAGACGTTTGAAAAAACTCATGTCGCGATCCTCAGGACTTACAAAAGAATGACTTTCTGTGATGTGTGACGAATTCCAGCTATGGTGCCGGGCATGATTCTACTGCAGACCCTTAGTTCAGGGTCGGTTCGTCGATCAGCGTCGATTCGTCGACCACAGGCGGCTCCGAAGCCAGGAACTCGTCCACCCGCTGCTTCAGATAGGGCAGTGGATAGGCGCCGACGATCGCATCTTCCGCCATGCCATTACGCACCAGCAACAGGGTCGGAATACTCTGAATACCGTACTCGCCGGCCCACACCGGGTTTTCATCGGTGTTGACCTTGGCAATCCGCAGCTGCCCTTCGTATTCAGCGGCCAGCTTTTCCAACGAGGGTGCAATCATGCGGCACGGCCCGCACCAGGGCGCCCAAAAATCGACCAATACCGGTACCGGCGAATTGAGTACCTGCATCTCGTAATCTGCGTCCGATATGTGAATTGGTTTTCCAGTCATGCGAATCCTCCACAAGAGTAAGTCGATACATTTGACGACTACAAGGTCATTCGGTCACGGACTGTGGTGGCAGACCAGCCAGGGTTCCCATGAGCTCCTCCACCAGCTGCTCCGGCGTGCGTTCGGGTGACGGATGGCGCAGACACTCGGTGGCATGGGCCCGCACCAGTACCAGGCTGGCCTGGTGGACAGCGGCACGCACTGCCGCCAACTGCTGCAAGATGGCCTGGCAATCGCGTCCATCTTCAAGCATACGCTGCACACCGCGTACCTGTCCTTCGATCCGTTTCAAACGGCGTTCCAGATCGTGCTGTACTTCGGTATTGCTCAGTTGCATGGTCTATTCCTCTTTCAGTACCATACTGGGGTAGAGTATATCACGGGACAGTGGCCCTGTCAAATTCGTGGCATGCCGCGCGATCGGGACGAGGTGGCACGAAAGAATCCTGGGCTGGCGAATATAGACAGAGGTTGACCCTTGTGGTATACTGCCCAACCATCATGCGCATCCTGGCGGTTGCCGATGAAATCGATCGTACGCTGTATACAGCAAGCCTCGCGCGTCGGGTTGGGCACATCGACACCATCGTGAGCTGTGGTGATCTGCCGTTTTATTACCTGGAGTTTCTGGCCGGTGTGCTGAATGCACCAACCTATTATGTGTTTGGTAATCATGGGTTCGAGCTGGAACACCGCGCCGATGAGGTGGCTATTGCACACCCGCGTGTCGGCACGAACCTCGACCGCCAGGTGGTCAACGAGCAGGGAATACTCCTGGCCGGTCTCGAAGGGTGCATGCGATACAACAGTGCGCCGCGCTTCCAGTATACGGAACGTGAGATGTGGCTGCGGGCTGGGTCGTTTGTGCCGCGTCTGCTGATCAACCGGCTGCGGCATGGTCACTACCTGGATATTCTGGCGGTTCACGCACCGCCGTACGGCATTCACGATCTACCGGACTTGTGCCATACCGGTTTCAAGAGTTTTTTGTGGCTCATGCAGCGTTTCCGTCCGCAGTTCCTGCTGCATGGGCACGTGCACACGTACAACCCGCGCCAGGTGATTGTCACACGTTACCGGCAGACGAACGTTATCAACGTCTACCCCTACCGCGTGATCGAAATCGAGCCGCGCCGCGGGCCGCGTACACGTCGCTCGTGGCGGCATAACACCCGGGTTCCGGGCAACCCGCCGGCCGCACGGACTGGCGAAACTCATTAACGGATGCTGTAATGGTTCACCACGCTGCACCACGCCCATCCCCTCGCCGCCCCCTGGCAGACGTCTGACGACCGCCAAGGGGGCCAATCACCGCACGCAGCCGGTATCTATCTTTGGTTGGGATTCTTTCGACGCGCCGGACGGTGACCGCATGAGAAGGTCGGTAACCCGGCGCCAGGGATGACAAAGCGTTTGCTGAAGGGGAACACACGTATGTCTGAAGAACTGAAAATTACACCGCGCAGTGAAGACTACTCGCGCTGGTATACCGATGTCGTGCAGCGTACCGACCTGGCGGACTATTCGCCGGTCAAGGGCTGTATGGTCATCAAACCGTATGGGTACGCCCTGTGGGAAGCGGTGCGGGATGGGCTGGATTGGCGCTTCAAGGCCACCGGACACCAGAACGCCTATTTCCCCCTGTTCATTCCGATGAGCTTCCTGAAAAAAGAAGCCCAACATGTCGAAGGTTTTGCACCGGAGCTGGCCGTCGTGACCCACGGCGGCGGCAAGGAGCTGGAAGAACCCTTGGTGGTCCGCCCCACCTCGGAGACGATCATCGGGCACATGTACGCCCAGTGGATTCGCTCCTACCGTGACCTGCCGGTGCTGATCAACCAGTGGGCCAACGTCGTGCGCTGGGAGATGCGGACACGCTTGTTCTTGCGCACGACCGAGTTTCTGTGGCAGGAAGGTCACAC
>CAYUCC010000058.1:0-34627 GCA_964443225.1 uncultured Anaerolineae bacterium | reverse complement strand
GGGCTATGTTGCCGTTCTGGCAACCGGAATGACGCTCGTCATTGTCATTCGGCATATTGATCTATCGGTCGGTTATTTGTCAGGCTTCCTCGCTGCGATTGCGACCATTGGCATGGTGTCCTTCCACCTACCCTGGTACCTCGTCATCCTGGTGGCCTTGGCGATGGGCGTCGCAGCAGGAGCAGTCACGGCCCTCCTCGTGGCGTGGGTAGGCATTCCCGCTTTTGTCGCCACGCTTGGCGGCTGGTTGGTCTACCGGGGGCTTTTGTCCCTGACTCTGGCCGGCTCGGGCACAGTCATCATCCCTGACGAAAACTTCAATGCGCTCGGTAATGGCTTCATTCCAGACTTGTTTCCTGCCAACAGCGGGTTTTTGCCGGGGGTCCACAAACTAACATTGCTCCTCGGCCTGGCGGCCATCGTCTTGTTCATTGTGAGCGATATCAACAGCCGCCGCAAGAAGCAAGCCTACGGCTTTGAGGTTCTGCCGGCGAGCTTGAATACCTTGAAGTTGGTCTTTATCGCAGTGGTGCTCGGGGCCATCACCTGGGTGCTCGCGGGCTACAATGGCCTCTCCTGGACGTCCGTCATCATGTTGATCGTCGTCGCCGTCTACCAGTTCATGACAACGCAGACGGTCCTGGGCCGGCACATCTACGCGATCGGCGGTAACCCGGAAGCCGCACAGTTGAGCGGCATCAATGTTAAGCGCATTACCCTGTTTGTTTTCGCTTCGATGGGCTTTCTGGCCGCGCTGGCGGGCGTCTTGTTCGCGGCTCGGCTGCGGTCCGCGACGCCTACGGCAGGCAACGGCTTTGAGTTGGACGCCATCGCCTCGGCCTTCATCGGCGGCGCGTCGCCGGCCGGCGGTGTCGGCACGATCATGGGGTCGCTCATCGGCGCCTTGGTCTATATGTCTCTGACCAGCGGCATGAACCTTATGAACACCGATGCTTCGCTCCAGTATGTCGTCCGCGGTCTGGTGCTCGTCGTGGCCGTGATCTTCGACGTGACGACGCGGCGCACGAGCGGCGGCAAGTAGTCGTGACGACGTAGTGACGACTTCAGTCGTCCGCACGCATAGAGCGACTGAAGTCGCTACAACGAACAAAAGTTCCCGTGTTGGCTGTACCAACACGGGAACTTGTTTTGTTGCGGGTCGCCGCTGCGAGCGGCAGGGAAGGGCGAGAGGCCCGGCGCGCCGGATTATCTCGCCCTTGTGTGTGCGCTACGGGACGACGTAATCCTCAGTTTCCCCGTAACGGAAGCCGCTGGCCGGCCCGTCGCCCACGCTGCCAGCCGCAAACGGTGCGTCGCTCACGGTGATGCGCATCCACTGCGCCCGCGGCTCCGGTTTCCAGGCCCGGAAGGCGGGTGTCGTCAGCGTGTAAGTCCCTGGCCCCAACGTCACGGCCAGGTTCTGCACGGCCCACTCCGGCGCGGGGGCATTGGCTCCGCAGTTCAGCGTGTCATCCCACGCGCCATCACGATTCCAATCGAACCAGACGTTGACGTAGCGCGTGCGCCAGCCGCCCGCCACCGTGATGGTGTAGGTGAAGCTCGTCAGGCTGCAGTGCGGCAGGCTGATGTTTGCGGGCGTGACGCCATCGTCATACTCATCCCGATTGGACAATCCCGGCGGCGTGACCGGATCAAGATTCGGCCAATCCGGGCCATCTTCGTCAGGAATCAGGTCTGCATCGTTCTCCTGGCTGACCCAGGCGCCCAGCCAGACATCCGCGCGGGGGTAACGATGCATGGGGCCATACGGCGCGCCCAGGCCAGGATCGTAGACCGTCGGGAACGCGGCGGTCACCACAGGCGGGCCAGTGTAGGCCACCATGCTGGCGCCATAATGATTGGTGGAGTCAGGCGCATCGCCCACATCCCGGTAGAGTGGCACGGTCAGGGGATACCACCACCACCAACGAGAGGGCCACCACCACCAGGCGCCCCACCAGTGCCACCACCACCACGGGCGCCACCAGCCCCACCAGATCCAGTTGAGGCCCCACCACCACGGGCGCAGCGACCACCAGCACCATGACCACCAGCCCCACCAATGCCAGCCCCATGTCCAGGGCCACCAATACCAGCCGCCCCACCAATACCAGGGCCCCCACCACCAGGTGCCCCACCACCACGGGCGCCAGCCCCACCACCAGGGCCACCAGAAACGACCGCCCCACCAGGGCCACCAGCCCCAGCTATACCACCAGGGCCACCAGAAGCCGCCCCACCAGGAGGGCCACCACCACCAGCCCCAGCCCAGCCACCAGGGGAAGCCCCAGCCACCCCAGTTAGTCCACCACCAGGGCCACCAGAAACCGCCCCACCACCAGGGCCACCACCAGCGCCACCACCAGCCGCACCACCAGCCCCACTTGAAGGGCCAATGCCACCACCAGTGCCACCAGCCGCGCCATTTGAACCACCACCAGGGCCACCACCAGCCGCCCCACCACCAGGGCCAATACCACCAGCCCCAGCCAAACCACCAGGGCCACCACCACCAGTGATGGTGCCACCACCACCAGGACCAGCCAAGGTGGCCCCACCAGCCGAACCACCAGCCGCCCCACCACCAGCGCCACTGCCACCACCACCAGCCGCCCCACCACGGGTTGGCCGGCCACCACCATCGCCACCACCACCAGCGCAGACCAAACCAGCCCCAGGGTCCGTACCACCAGCCCCACCAATGGTAGGGGTAGTACCACCAGAGGCCGGCCGTCCACCACCAGGGATGCCAGAACCACCACTGCTCACCGGTGGGATCGGTGTAGGTCGCCGGGTTGTTGCCGACGTAGGCGTACAGCGGCATCACCGACCGCAGCTCCAACGGGCTCTGCCAGCAGGCCGGACACGCCGCCAGGATCAAGCCCTGGTAGATCGGGTCGGTTTGCAGGAAGCGCCCATCGGCCGGGTCGTAGGTGCGTGTGCGGAACTCGTAGAGGCCGCTGGTTGGGTCGAGCCGCCGGCTGGCGAACAGAATGTCGTTCGGCAGGCCGGTCACCTGGCTGAAGATCTTGCCAAAGGCCTCGTACTCGTAGTCGTTGACGACCGCACTCGCCTGGTCGATGACCTGACGGGTCGAGCCGAGGGCATCACGCAGGAAGAAGTGCACCTGGTTGCCCGAGGGATCGATGCGCGCGACCTGGGCGTCGATTTCCTGGCCAAACAGGTAGGTTGCCTTGAGCAGCGGGCTTGTTGTCGCGTTGCTGTATTCGGCCACCACGTTGGGACCGTCGTAGAGGTAACCGCTGCATGAACCCGCCGCCGGCCCGCAGGCGATGACCTGATTGCCCAGGGCATCGTAACGGTACGAACGGGTCTGAGCCGCCAGTACGTTGGTGTACACGGACTGCTGGTCGGCTCCGGTGTAGGCGAACTGTTCCAGCAGCGGTGTTCCCGACACGGCCTGGCGCTGTACGAGCCGGCCCATCGGGTCGTACGTGTGGGCTACCACCTGGGACGGTGGACCGCCACCGGCCGCAAAGTGCATCTCCTGCGCCGTCTGGTGCGCGGGATCGTACGTGGTCATCGTACGCGGGCAGGTGGCGCCTGGCACACACCCGGGCACAGCTCGATCTTCCCGCATCACGCGGTTGCCCACGAAGTCGTACTCGTAATTGTAGTCGTACGCGGGTGATCCAGGTGGCACCAGCGGTTGGCGCCTCTCGCGCACCAACCGGTTAAGCCCGTCGTAACTGTACTGGACCATCGCTTCCTGGCTGCCGTTATTTTTGCGGATCTGCTCCGACTGCCGGTTGCCGTTGACGTCGTAGGTGTACGTGAAGCGCGACATCTCGACCGCGCACGCGACGTCGGCGCAGTTGCGGATCTGGGTCACCCGTCCGGAACCGTCGTAGGTGTGGAAGACGAACGCAGCCGTGGTGGCACCCTTCTTGAGCACCGACTGGATCTCGTGCCCTTCCGCATCGTACGATTTCTCCTGGGTGGTCACCAACGTACCGGCATTGTCCGACCGCATGATCTTGGTCAGCCGGTTGTTGGGGTCCCAGGTCTGCGTCACCTGGGCCGGCGTTGGCAGGCCCGGCAGACTGTACGCCTTTTGGATCGGGTTGCCGACCTCGTCGTACTGGTAGCTCATCGTTGCGTTCAACGCCGGCGCGACCTGGGTCGAGGTCTGGGTCACCTGGTTGCGCGCATCGTAGGTGAACGAGGTCTTGGCGAGGACCGTGCCACCCGCGTTGCGACTGGTCGCCTCGATGACGTTACCGGCCGCGTCGTACACCTGTGTATCGTAACTGCCGTCGGGGTAATCGGTGCGTACGATGCGGTTCATGCTGTCGTGGGTGTACTGAATGATCGTGCCGTCCGGATGCTGTTTGTGCGTCAGGTTACCCAGCAGATCGTACTGGTAGCCTGTCACGCGACCCAGCGGATCGATTGTGCTGCTCAGGCGGCCGAGGTCGTCGTAGCCATACTGCCAAATCTGACCATCCGCATCGGTCATGCTGGTGCGGTGCCCCGCCGCGTCGTACGTGTAGCTCGTCAGGCCCGGACCTTCCTGGACGGCGGCGACGCGTCCCAGTGGATCGAGCGTCAGATCGATACGTCCACCGCTGGGTGCGACCATCGCGGTCTGTTTGCCCGCTGGCGAGTACTCCAGCTGTGTCGTTTCGCCGGCACCGTTGGTGACAGCCACCAGGTGACCCTGCGGGTCGTAGAGGAACTGCGTCGTGTGCCCCAGGGCGTTGGCAACGGTCGTCATGCGGCCCAAGGGGTCACGCAGCAGCTGCGTGGTGCCACCCAGCGCACTCACCACGGTGCTCATCCGGTTATTATGGTCGTAGGTGAAGTTGGTCGTGTGCCCGCGGGCGTTGGTCAAAGCCACCAGGTTGCCGACGGCATCGTAGCTGTACGACGTGGTGTGCCCGAGGGCGTTGGTCTCGGCCAGCTTGTGCCCGGCGGCGTCGTAGGTGAACGTCTCCGTCCGGCTCAGGGGATCGGTGACGCTGAGCAGGTTGCCCGCCACGTCGTACTCGTAGACCGTGGCAAGGCCCTCGGCGGAAGTGACCTGGGTGACGCGCCCGATACGATCCAGGGCGAAGGTCGTTGGAATGCCTACGGCATTGGTCACGGTGCGGGTCTGCGTCAGGTCTTCATAGCTGATTTGCGTGGTCTGGCCGAGCGGACCTTCCACTGTCTGCACACGATCCTGGGCATCGTAGGTGACGTCGGTCATCTGGCCACTGGGATCGGTTGTGCGCACCAGGCGGTTGGCGGCGTCGTACTCGTACGTGGTCGTATTGCCCATGGCGTCGCGGACCGAGACCTTGTTGCCGCGGCCATCATACGAGTATTCGGTCACGGCCTGGTCGGGATCGGTGACGCGCCGCAGATTGCCCACCGGATCGTAGGTCATCTGGGTCGTGGCGTTGGCCGGCGCCATGATCTCTACCTGGCGGTCGAACGGGTCGTACTCGAACGTCGTCACCAGGCCCAGTGGATTGATCTCCCCCACCTTACGGTTGAGCCCGTCGTACAGCATGGTGGTGGTATTGCCAGCCGCGTCTGTCGTCTGCGCCAGGTTACCGGGCCCGTCGTACATGTTGGTCGTGGTCCGTCCCAGGGCATCGGTGATTTGCATCGGCTGCCCGCGGGGATTGTTGACGAACGTCGTCACCTCCCCCAGCGGATCGATGGACTGCAGCAGATGACAGGTTGTCGGGTCGTAGACGTTTTGTGTCACCGCCCCCATGGCGTCGGTGATCGAGACCTGGTTGTTGCACGCGTCGTACGATATTAGTGTTTCCAGGCGGCTGGTCACTGCCGGGTCGGGGTGGGCGCTGGCAATGCGCACCAGGTTGCCGCGGCTGTCGTATTCGTAGTCGTTGCCTTCGCCGCCGCCGAGGTGCACCAGGTTGCCGCGGGTGTCACGCGCATAGACAATCGTCATACCGGCGGCCAGCTGCGCCACCTGCATGACCTGGCTGGTGCTCATGTCAAACTGCACCTGGGTGGGGCGTGACAGCGGATCGGTGACGAGGGTTTCGCCGGCGCCGTAGGCGTAGGTCTGGGAAGACATCCAGCCGGGCCGCTGCAGGGTGACCAGGCGTGACATGCCATCGTAGGTGTGCGCGGTCGTGTCGCCGTTGGCGTCGGTATCGGTCAGCAGCATGCCGTTTGCATCATAGCTGTACGTGTGCCAGGGCATGCCATAGCGTTCCACGTGGGTCAGGTGCCCGGCGCCGTCGTAGCCATACTGCACCATACGACCGGTGTGGTCCTGCACACGCTGGAGCGTGCCGTTGGGGTTGTACAGGAAGAAGAGCTGCATGCCCGAGGTACTCTGTGCGCTGTCCAGGCGCCCGGAGCTGGGAGAATAGTTGAGCTGGTAGCCGTTGCCGCTGCGGTCACCCACGCGGCTCAAAAAGCCGGGGGCGAAGGGGGCATCGAGCGGCCGGAACTGGTAGATCAAACCATCACGCAGCAGCATCTGCGGACCCGCCGGGTCAGCCACCAGACGGCTGTAAACACCGGCGGCGTTGTAGCCGGTCCACCAGGAATGGGTCAGGTCGACTTCAGCACACGAACGGCCAAAGGCAGCCGTCACCCGACCGATGTCGACACTGTCGATGTTGTTATCCAGATCGACGTCGAAGAAGACGTCGAAGAACGAATCTCCCACCGGCGGCGTACGCCAGTGTTCGGCCGTCAGCTGGATATCGACGATGTCGATCAGCCCTCCGGAGCGGTTGACGTCCACGGGGCAGGTCAGGGGATAGTCGATCGTTTCACCGTCTCCCTTGTGCAGGCGGAGGGCGCCCAGGCTGAGTGGTTCCAGGAAGACGTGCAGGTTGTGTGTCCACTTCATTCCGACGGACGTGACGATTGGCGGGGCTTGGCTGTTGTAGGCGATCTGCAGGCCAAACGTCGGGCCGACACCCTGGAACTGGAAGTGGGTATCGCTGGTCAGCTGGTTACCGTTGGTAGTGTTGACCCCGTCCAGCATGTGGACCGGTACGTCGGCCGGGTTGCCGTTTTCGGTGCCACCCATGCCCAGCCCATTACGGCCAGGTGGGGGCAACAGGGTTGGGGTTTCGGGTGCCTGTTCAGACACTTGGGCCGGCGACATCGCCTGAGCCACTGGCATGAAGACCAGGGTAGCAATGACGAAGAACGACAGGGCGACGTAGAGCTGGCGCTTATGAAGCGACATGGACTCCCTCCTTTCGCCAGACGCAGCCAGCACGAACACAGCGAGCCAACTCGGTGGATGCTCAGACAATAGTAAGTTATTCGCTTACGAGATCCAAGCCGGTGGAACAATCAGAGGACGGTGCGAGTGCACACTGAATGACGATGGAGAAAGATACAATGTTACGGAATAATATTGGAGAATGGCAAGAGTCGGGGTGGTGGTGATGCGATGGGTTTGCGAAGAGGGGACCGGGCCAGAACCGGTCCCCTCCACCTGGGTTATTGTGCCTGTAAGGCCTGTTCGATAGTTTGCTGAAATGCTTCCAGCGGCTGGGCGCCGACGAGCACGCGCCCGTTGATGAAAAACGTGGGTGTGCCGGTGACGCCGGCCGCACTGCCTTCCTGGGTATCGGCCTGCACGCGGGCCAGGGTTTCGTTGTTATTCATGCACTGTTCGAATTTGGTCATGTCGAACTTGAGCTCGCTGGCCATGGTGATCAGTTTGTCCTGGTTGAAGGCACCCTGGTTTTCGCCGTCCTGTCGTTCGAACAGGATGTCGTGAAAGTCCCAGAAGCGGCCCTGGTCGGCGGCACATTCGGCGGCCTGCGCCGCCCACACCGATTCCTGGCCGAGGAAGGCCGAATGTTTGTACACGATGTTGGCTTGACCCGTCTCTACGTACTGTTTGATGATTTCCGGCTTCACGAGCCGGTCGAAACGTCCGCAGAACGGTCACTGGAAGTCGCTGAACTCGACGATGGTCACCGGGGCGTCGGGATTGCCAAGGCGGTTGGTCTCGCGCACCGCAAAATCGACGTTGACGATGGCCGGGGTGGGGGTGACGTTGGGCTGGGCGGCGGTTGGCCCGCCGGCCTGCAGCGTAGCAATCGCATCCAGGGTGCCGGCGCGTGCGGCGTCGCGCATGGCGACAGCGTCGGGCGCCGGGGTGGTGGTCAGGCGGGCCACGATGGCAAAACCCAACACACCAGCCAGTACACCCAAGAGAAACAGGGCAATACCGCTCCAGTTACGTCCGCTGCTGCGCGCCACTGTTGCTTGTGCGGTTGCGGCGACGCTGGGCGGCGGGGATTCCGCGGGTGCAGCGGGTGGTGTGGTCGCTGCCGGCTCCGTCTCGTTGGACGTGACGGTCTCTTCTGGTTCGTTCATCGAATCCGGTGTCTCCTCCTTTTGGCAGGGTAATCGATTCTGGTTCATTATAGTTGGCTGCGGCTGACTGTCAAACCGCGCAACGTTCGGGGGACAGACCGAACAGTAACAAACCCGCAGGGCCGGTGGCGGACGTCTGCGGGTTTGTAGGGAGGGTGGTGTTGTCTGGTGTAATGAAAATCAGGGGGGGGCCAGGCGTTCGGCGAGCTGCTGGGCACCGCGCTGGTCGGTGACGGCGAGCACGTCGTCGTCGACCTGGAACGTCGTCACGCCGCGCGGCACGATGACGTCATTGTTGCGCACGATGGCGGCGATGACGCAGTGTTCGGGCAGCTTCAGGTCTTTGATTTCGATACCCAGGGCGCGCGAGCCGGGCAGGATACGTTGTTCGACGACGGCGTAGGTGCCCAGGCGCAGCTTCAACAGGGTCGTCATGTCGCCGAGGGACATCTCCTCTTGAATGAGTCCGGCCAGGATATCGGCCTGGCTGACAGCCACGTCGACGTGGAAGGTGTCATCGAACAGCCAGCTGGCGCGCGGGTTGTTGACGCGGGCGATGGTGCGCGGCACCTTGTAGCGGTCGCGTGCCAGGAAACAGAGCGCGAGATTGTCCGCATCGTTGTTCGTCACGGCGGCCAGGACGTCAGCCCGTTGAATACCGACGAATTCGAGGAATTTTGGTTCGGTGGCTTGCCCTTCGAAGATCACTTCGGTGGGCAGCTCGTGATGGATGCGCGCCAGAATATCCTTACGATCATCGATCAAACGTACTTCGTGGTTCTGTGCCAGCAGCAAGGAGGCCAGCTGCGTTCCTGTCCGTCCACCGCCTGCAATGATGACAATCATGGTTGGTCTCCCATTTTCTACTTTTCCTTCTACTTCCCTTGCAGCCGTTTACGGATGGACTCGATGCCTTCGAGTGTTGCGCTGATGTGCACGACGTCGCCGGCGGCCAGGCGCGACTCGGCGGTGGGCAGTTCGGCGCGGCCGGCGCGGGTGACGGACACGACGACACCCATCGTGTTATCGACCAGGTCGTGGGGCCGGCGACCGGTCCAGGTTGAAGGGATGAGTACCTCGTACACTTCGACCTCGCCGTTGCCCGCTGAAAAGACCGTATGCATCCCCCCCGGTTCGAGCAGCTCCTCGATGCGCTGGGCGCCCCAGCTGCTGGAACTCACCAGCTGCAGGCCGAACGCTTCGTGCATCGCGCGCCAGCGTGGTTCGTAGTTACGCACCACGACGTGCGGCACCTTGTACAACGCGCTGGCCACGTGCCCCACCACCGCATTGAGCGCATCGGAGCTGGTGACGGCTGCCAGGGCGGTGGCCTGGTCGATGCCCATGCGATACATCATGTCGGACGTCAGGACGTCCCCTTCCAACATGCGGCCGCGAAAATTGGACGGTAGATTCTGAAAGGCCGCTGCATCCTGATCGACCACGGTAACGGTATACCCTCTTTCGAACAGCCGGGCAGCCAGTTCGGAGCCCATGCGGCCACTACCTACGACAATAGCATTCATACGACCTCGACGTGTGATGGCTCGTAAAAGAATAACTTCCCGTGAATTGCCGTGAATTCCAGCCACAATGCCGGAAGTTATTCGTTCACGATGCCTTACGGGTTGCTTAGCTCGGTGCTGTTGGGTTGTATCTGGTACGGCACATCGGTAATGACGATGCCCGGTTTGTTACGGAAGGCGATCCGCAGGAAGAAGGCCGCCTGGGTATGCAGCAGATTCTGCCACCAGTGATTCGGAATGAACTGGGGCACGACAACCGTGATGACCTCGTTGGGCTGGCGCTGTGCCGCGACATCTGCGATGTAGGCCATCATCGGTTCCATCAGCAGCCGGTACTGCGACTCCAGGATCACCAGGCGTACACCTTCACCCCACATCTCCCACTTTTGTTGCACCTTGATCGTATCCTCGGGATTGACCGACACGTGCACCGCGGTGACGTCGTTGGAGAGTGAGCGGGCGTAACGCAGCGCTGCAAGGGTCCCGCGATGGACGCCGCTCAAGGGCAGGATGACACGCTGGCGGCCCACGCGCGGTGGCTGGCCGTAATTTTCCAGCGACAGGGCTTTGGCCAGGGTGCCGTAGTGCCGGTGAATGCCCTGGAACACGAAGACGATCGCGGGAATCAGGATCAGGACGATCCAGGCGCCTTCACTGAATTTGGTAAAGGCAAACACCAACATGACGATGGCCGTACAGACTGCGCCAAAGCCGTTGACGACCATCTTGAACGACCAGCGCCGGTCGTAATGAAGCGCCGAACCCCGCTCGCGCAGCTCCTGGCCGGGCTCGAGATGACCCGATTTACGCCAGCGGCGCGCCATGCCGGTCTGTGAGAGTGTGAATGAGAGGAATACGCCGATCGCATAGAGCGGGATCAAAGCAGTCACACTGGCGTTGAAGATAACGATCAGGATACACGCAATCACGGCGAGCGCCACGATGCCGTTGGAGTAGACGAGGCGGCTGCCGCGAAAGGCCAACTGTCGCGGCAGGAAGCCGTCAGCGGCCAACAAGGCGCTGAGGCGTGGAAAATCGGCAAACGAGGTATTCATCGCCATGATCAGGATCACGGTCGTGGCCAGGATGACCAGGCCATACATGATGCCTCGTCCATCGTAAACGGTACGCGCCAGCTGGGAGATCACGGTCTCGGTTTCGGATGGCACGGCGCCGATGTTGACGGCCAAAAACGTAATGCCCAGGAACAGGGTGCCCAGAATGAGCGACATCCACACCAGGGTAATGCCGGCATTGCGGCTGCGCGGTTCTTTGAACGCCGTGATGCCGTTGGAAATGGCTTCCACACCGGTCAGTGCGCTGGTGCCGCTGGAAAAGGCATGCAGCAGCAGGAACAGCGAGACGGTTGCCATGGTTTGCGTAATTTCGAGCTCTGGTGGATCAACGACGGTGCCCAGGGCGCCCGTCGCATAACGAAACAGGCCAAAGCCGACGGTCACGAACATCATAACGACGAAGAAGTAAGTGGGAACCGCAAAGGCGGAGCCCGATTCTTTCACGCCACGCAGGTTGACCAGCATGACGAACAGCACCAGCACCACGGCCAGCTCGACGCGCCACGGGAACAGCGTCGGCACAGCCGACGTGATCTGGGCCACGCCTGAAGACACCGAAACGGCTACCGTCAGAATATAATCGGTCAGCAGTGCGGCGCCCGCGATCTGTGCCGGGAGTTCACCCAGGTTGTCGCGCGAAACGATGTAGGCGCCACCACCGCTTGGGTAGGCGTGGATCGTCTGCTCGTAAGAGATGGTCACGATGGCCAACAGGATGACGATGGCAATCGAAATTGGAATACCCAAATAGAAGATGCCAACGCCCGCCGCGGCCAGGATGACCAGAATCTCCTGCGTGGCATAGGCGGTCGACGAGAGGGCGTCGGAGGCAAAAACAGCCAGGCCAATCCGTTTGCCAATGGTTTGATGAGGGGCGTCAGCAGTCGAGAGCGGCCGGCCCAGCATCCAGGAGCGCCAGGACCGGGGCGGTTTGTATTCGACCTGCGGTCGAATGATCGTAGTTTTGGCTTTGTCGTCTAGGGTGGGCATTGCCGGTATGATAGCTCCACGCGGTCTGGGCTCACGAAAGCACTCACATCTGCCGAATGTCCTCGTGGGTGGGCGCCGCTACGAACGAATGATTTTCTGTACAACGATTCTGGGATCACGCCGCATTATACCATTCGCCAGTGCAAAAGCGAAACCAGCACCTCAACGCATCCCGCTGTCATACACGATCTTGATAGAAAGGTACTCACCTGGCACTACGGTGATCGCCATCTCCGGTGCGTAGGCAATGCCTTCCTTTGGTCGCTCAGGGCGAATCACGTAAGCCCCTGGTGCCAGGGACAGTTTGAAACGACCCACCTCATCGGTGGTGACCTGCCCCACCCGCTCATTCTGCGTCGTCAGGATCGTCAGCGTGGCCTGGTAGGGCTGGTCGGGGCAGGGCGAATCGACCGTCACCGGTCCCGGGCACGCCGGGCCGATCGACACCTGGCCTTCGATGCCGCTGGCGCCGGGGAAGGGCGGTTCGCGTGACGGCAGAATAGGTAGAACCGTCGCGTCGGGCGGCGGTGTGCTGTCGAGGGCTGGCTCTACCTGCCGGTAGCTGGTGCCCGTCTGGTCGGTGTGGATCACGTAACGCCCCTGGGGTGTCGCGAACACGACGCGGTAGCCGGGCGTGATGACCTCGGCGCACATTTCGTCGGGCCGCGGCGCGCCCAGGCAGGTGTCGGACCAGTCGACCGCTTCCACCCCGGCGATACGTACCTCATCGACCGGCAGCCCCAGGGTGCCGGCCAGGGTTGTTTGCAGCAGGGTCACTGGTTCGGGCACCACGACGGTCGCCGTGGCATCCACCTGGGCCGTTGCGGGCACGGGGGGTGCGGGGGTTCGCGTTTCGCCAGTCGTCGTCACCGGCGTGCAGGCGGCGAGCAGGAACAACAGCAGTCCCAACAGGGTCAAGGTAGTTCGTAATGACATCGTATACTCCTGTTTTCAGCGTCGGGCACCGCATCCAACCACGCGGTGCCGGCCTTGGGACGGAATGGGACTGCCCGAAGTTCCGGCCGCCGCGGCCCGGGCCTGAGCCAGGTCTCAGCCGGCACCGCTCGCACCACCGCCGGCGGCCCCGGCGGCGGCACCCGCCGCTGCGCTGGAGCCGCCCGCTGAATTCGTGGCCGCCATCAACGTTACAAAGACGGCGATCTCGCTGCCATCACTGGCGGTGACGGCCTGGAACCACGCTGGCGTCTCCGTCAGACCCTGCTGTTTGAAAAACTTGACCCACCCTTCGGCCATTCCGAACGCCGCGGCGTAGGGGAGATAGGATTCGAACAGTTCTGCCGGTCCCTCGGTACGCTTTTTGGTGATCGCCTTGAGGTAGTCGCGGAATGCCTGCCATGACTGCTGGACGCTGCGCCCGAGTGGCGACAAGAGGCTGGTTGTGGACCCCAGGATGAATGCGACCAGGCTGAGGGCAAACAACGCCAAGGCCACGAAGATCGGTGGCCACATGCCGCTGCTGAACGCCAACAGCGCCATGAGCAGCAGGGCAACCACACCCGCGAACAGCAAGACTGCTCCCAGGATGAACATGCGCTTCCTGCTCTGTTTGCGGTTCGGGTCGAGGTAGCCTGCCAGCTGAAGCTCGTCGTCGAGCGGTGTGCTGAACAACTTCCACCCTTTGCTCATGCGATTCTGCAGTTCCGAGAGCCGCACGGTGGGCACCCAGCCCGCTTTGGATGTGAACATGAAGTCCAACAAACCGCGCTCGTGGGGTCGCAGATCGCCCGGCTGCCCGATCAGCTCGACCTCGAAGTCACGCGATTGGTACCACTTTTTGCCTTCCAGTTCTTCGATGCGCAGCACCCCACGCTGCGCCAGGTGGAACAGGGTGCCGACCGCCTGTGTCCAGGAACTGCTGCCCCCGTTGGCCAGTGCACCCGCCATGGCGGGCGGGAGGTCATCCGGTGGTGCGGTCAGCAGACTGGTGGCCCTGGCTGCCGAACCAGGAAGGGGTGGTTCGCGCTTCTGCAGCAGCAGCAGACCCACCAGGCCGGCGACGAAGACGAGGGCCCCGAGGCCCAGCCACTCCGGCACCGTGTTCAAAACCTGCTGCCGTGCCGTCTGCCAGCGCGGCGGTTCCTGGATGATGCTGCCGGGTGTAAACGGCAGCGTCAGATTGATGAAATCATCCTCACCAAGGTCGCTGGCTGTGATGCGCACCTGGCCCGGTGATGTGTCCACCTGGGCCGGCCAGCGCTCGACGACGGGTGCGGCCACCAGGTCGACATCAGCGGGGTACGTCACCGTGATCGTCGTGGCCGCAATGGGGTACTCGTGCTCTTCGGGCAGCGCCTGCCATGTGAGCACGTCAGCATCGGGCGTTTGCTGGACCACACCTTCCACCAGGTAGGTGAGGCCGAAGGTGGCTTTTGTGTCCTGCATCGGTACAAACCGCCACGTGACCTCGATCGGGTTGCGCCCCTGGAGATCGATCTCGCCCGGCTCGATGCCGCCCGGCATGCGCAGTCCGTTCATGGTGCCTTCCAGCACAGTCACACCGTCGGTTCGATCGGTGGGCAGCTCGCGAAAGACGTACGTAAACGGTCCACCCTCGAAATTGAAGGTCACCGTTTCGGTGACCAGGAGTGAGCCATCTTCGCGGATCACGATATCGACGTCGAAACGTTCTGCGTCGTAAGATCGGGCACTCAGGGCGACCGCCGGCACGATCAACAGGCCGACGGCTATCACGAGCGCCCAAAAGACACGCGTCATGGGTTCTCCTTGTGCCCAGGCCGGGCACCTCTTCGATATGATCGCAGCATCGGAGCCATCGATGGGGTTTGGGCACGTCTGGTCAATGGTCACGCCGCGTCCTGGTCGATGACCATCTGGGTCTCCTCGACGATTTCGTCGAGGGTGGCACCGCGCGCCCGTTCGATGCGGTCGAGGCGTTTCTGGAATTGGTGCAGCGCGTAATTCGTGAACTCGTCGATGTGCAGACCAAAGGGCATCGGGTCGTAGCAGGCAAAGGTATCGCCGATCACGCCGAGCGCCGGCACCAGCAGGTCGTTCATCTGGGCTTCGACTACCGCCCACAATGCATCGTCTTCGGCCACCAGCCGCGAAATCAGGTAGATGCCGTAGGCGATGTGGCGTGATTCGTCCTGCTTCAGAAGGGAAATGCCGTGGCACTGGCCGGGCATCAGGTGGTTGCGGGCGAGTGCACTCAGGTACGCGTGGTAGCCTGTCTCGGCAAGCACACCCTCGACGATCATGTTGTACGTGATGGATGCCGTAACCTGGGTAGCCGGTGAACGATCGACCAGCAGGCGGTTCATGACCGCAGGCAGGGTGTCGTAGAAGATCGTACGATAGTTGGGCGTATGGTACTGGCTCAGATCGATCGGGGCATGCGCAACTTCGTCCAGGAAGCGGCGGAAGAAATCGGTGTGTTTGGCCTCTTCCCACAGAAAACTGGTGAGGAACATCTCTTCTTCCAGGCGACCCTCCTGGGCGATTACCATGACCAGCGGCAGGAGGTCGAGGGTGACCGCCTCTTCACCGGCCTGGAACATGGCGGTCAGGCGCAGGATGGTATCGCGCTCGACGTCATTCAGCCGCAGCCAGTCGCTTTGGTCCTGGTGCAGATCGATGTCGCTGGGGTTCCAGATACCGTACTTTTTGGCCTTTTCGAAGAGGCGCATGGCCGGGTTGCCGCGGTCGAGACCGCGGGTGGTGGTGGTGAATGCGGTGTGTGACACAGGCATTTCTCCTTAAACCAGGGTCCGTTCGTAATACCAATCTTCGGCCCGCAAGTACGTGCGAATGCCGCGCGCCGCCAGGCTGCCCAGCGGTTCTGGCGGCCATGGAATGACGGTACGGTTGACGAACGGACACGCCAGCAGGTCACTGCTGCGATCCAGGACCAGGTCACGAATGACCTGCGCGTTGAGGTGACTGGTCGACACGCCGTGGCCAATGCAGCCCACGCTGTATACGGCTTGTTTGTCTGCGGTATACCCGATGGCCGGCGCCAGATCCATTGTCACCGAAAATGGGCCACCCCAGTGGTGCGAAAAGCGCACGCTGCGCAGCGATGGGAAAAGCCAACGCACGTGGTTTTCGAGGTGCTGCCATGCGCCCGCATCACGCTCACCCTCCAGGCTGCGCCCCCAGGTCAGGCCCACGGGGCCGCCGCCCATGACCAGGCGTTTGTCGGGTGTCAGCCGGTAGTAGTGGATGAGGTTGCGCGCGTCCTCTATCCCCTCGTAGCCCTGCCAGCCGATCGGCGCCAGCTGCTGTTCACTCAACGGCTCCGTCGCCACCATGTAGGTGAAGGCAGGAATTTGCCGGCTGCGCAGCGCGGGAAACAGGTGCGTGTAGGCGTTGGTGGCAAAGACCAGGCGGTGGGCGCGCACGTGCCCGTGCGGCGTCACCAGGTCGAACCCGCTTTGTCTTTGGATCGACAACACAGGCGTGTTCTCGAAGACCTGCGCACCTGACCGTTCGGCCAGGTGTCGCTCGGCGCGTACCAGTCTGGCCGGGTTGACCAGCACCAGGCGCGGCTCCCACAAGGCACCCAGGTAGCGGTCCGAGTTGACACGCTCGCGCACGGCGTTGGCGTCGATCCAGTCGATGCCCTGGAAGCCGAGGGATTGCATCAGGTCGATGTCGTGCTGCAGGCGGCGGATGTAGGCCTCGGTTGTGGCGACGCGCAGGAAGCCGGGCCTGAGGTAGTCGCAGTCGAGATGTTCCGTTTCGATCAGTTCGCTCATGCGGTCGACGGCGCGTTCCATGTAGGTATGCGCGTCTTTGACGAACTGGCGGCCGCGCAGCATCGCCGTGGTGCCAAACCCGAGTCCAACGACGGTCATGCCAAACGAGCCGTTGCGCCCGCTGGCGCCGTAGCCGACGGTGCGCGCCTCCAGGACGGCCACGCGCGGGGCCTGGGGTGCGCGACACAGCTCGTAGGCAGTCATCAGGCCGGTGAAACCGCCGCCGACGATGGCCACGTCGACGTCCAGGTCACCCAGGAGGGGAGGTGCCGGTGTGTAGGGGCCGTACGTGTCGAGCCAAAGCGACAGGCGCGATTCAGGCAGTGCAATCATGTGTAGACCTCCGGATTGGCGCAGTGCGGCAGTCGCTGGCCGGCGAGACTGGTGATCCAATCATCGGGCAGGGCATGGCTTACAAGGACCAGCGGCAAGGTCATGGACAGGCTCGTTTCGCAAGATTGTGACGGCCACCTGGTTATACAAAGAAGATGGCGCCATAAAAATAGAAGTGCACGATAAAGGCCGGCCAGATCGACCGGCATTTGAGTACGATGAAGCCCAAAATGACCGCACCCGCAATACTCGTCAACGTTTCGATTTCTGGCTTGTGCAGGTGTGCCAGGGCAAACGGAATCATCGGCACGAACACGGCCAGGCGACCGAGGGCCGGTTCCAGACCGAAGAGGCCAAACCCGCGCCAGAAGAATTCCCAGGCCACCATCTCGACTGCCAGCAGCATCAGCCAGGGCCAAAACGACGCCGGGGATGGCCTGAGCGGCCGGTAGAAGGTCTGCAGTGCCGGTAGTTCGCGGCACAGTACCAGCAGCGCGGTTGCGCTCGCCAGGCCGGCCAGCGTGAAACCCACCGTCCAGCGCCAGTGGCCCAACCCCAGGCCCCACTGGCTGGGTCTGACGCGCAGCACAGCCATGACGACCAGCGGGATGACGAGGAAGAACACGACGCAGGTCCAGGCCCAGGGCGCGGAGAGTGGGTGATAGCGACTCAGGCAGTAGGCAAGGGTCATGGTTACCATGACGATCGCGGCCTGTTCGCTGGGTCCAATAACCAGGCGCGCGCGCGGGCGGGTGACGGTCATCGATGCTGGCAGAGCCATGATGCCCTCCTTCCTCGAACCGCTGGTTCCACAAAGCTGCTCGTGAGGCCAGTGGCCCCATGTCTTCTACAGGAAACTCGGCACCGAGGAGTGCTGCACGCCCACGTGCGGCACGACGGCCCCTGGTGGAGAAGTTTTTTAGTAGACACGCTGACACACTTCACTTTGCATTATATAGCGGGGGGCGACAGGATGTCAACGCAGCAAGGGGCATACTGCGGGTCCGGGGCATCGTACGCAGGAGGAGACTCGCATCGGGTGCTGGATCAGGTTTGGCTCTTGACCGGTTTGGTGCGCTTGCGCTGTTCCTTCTTCTGGCGGATGTAGCGCAGCTGGCGTGCCGCCAGTTTACCGAGGTCGGGCAGGTTGTCGCGATGCAGCAGGGCGTGGTGGAAGTAGCGTTCGGCCTCATCGAGCAGCCCGCGGCGGAACAGGATCTGGCCCAGTTCGATGGCCGCTGCCGAGTTGGTTGGGTCTTCGTCCAAATCGCGGATCAGTTCGCGCTGGACTTCGGCATAGCGGTTGCGGTTGAGCACGAAGCCGATGTCGAACACCTGGCTGGGATCGTAACGTTCGGCGCGGTGGCGGATCAGGGCATGGCTGCGCGGTACGATCCAGTCCAGGAAACGGACCACTTTCACACCAAATTCGATCTCGTCGGTGCGCGTGCCGGGCGGCACCTGAATGGTCGTGCTGTCGTTCTCGTCGAGCACAGCATTGACCGGTTTTGTCTGATCTTTGATGCGCAGGTACTCGATGTAGAGGGGAGCATGGCCGACATTGGTGAAGACGTACTCGTCAGCGCCGCGCGTCACCTCGATCTGCTCCTTGACCTGATCGGGCTTTTCATCATCGGCCGCCAGGGTGGCGTGCATCGGGTAGTGTACGTCGAAGATCTCCAGAAAATCGGCGGTGTAATCCTTCAGAATGCCGACGTGCTCGTACACCACACCGTCTTCGGTCACCTCGACCACCACCTTGGTGCCGACGTACCCTTCCAGCAGAGGATCGTAGCTGGTGCCAACGTAGCCGACGATGTTGGCGCCCAGGCTCTTGATGTACTCCTGGCTCTCTTCGGTGATGAAGCGCGCCGCCGGGGTACGCACACGACCGACGACCATGCCAATGGCCTGGCTGATCGATTCGGAGGTCATGTTGATGAAATTACGCGTCTCGCGCCGCAGCCGCCGAAACGGACCGGGGTGGATCGTTTTCTGCAGGATGCGCTGCCGCTTGTCCCAGTCGGCGTCTGACAGGTTGTCGCAGTAACGGTAGATTGCCTGGACCTGCGGGTATTCGTCGCGGTAGATCAGAAAGCTGGTTTCGACGTGGTACTCATCGCGCAGGTCCTCGTCGTAGACAATTTCCAGACCGGTCGATGCCAGGTGGAGCGTGCCCCAAATCAGCCGGCCATCGACCATTTCGATCGTCACGTGTTTGTCGTCGAAGTGCGAGAGGACCCGATCGCGCTGCCGCCCGCGAATGTAACTGCCAAACACGGCGCTCAGCATGATGAGCACCAGCGTAACCAAAAACGCAGTGTCGAACATGTGTCGCACCTGTGGTGAAGTGATGAGGAAATATACCACAGGGTGGGGGGGTATGGCAATTGGGGAGGAGGGAGTAGGGAGTACGGAGTAGGGAGTACGGAGTAGGGAGTACGGAGTAGGGAGTACCGTCCTACTCGTACTCGTACTCGTACTCGTACTCGTACTCGTACTCCTACTCCTACGGAGACCCCTACTCCTTGCTCCCGCTTGCCCATGTGGCGTGCACCGTGTAAAATATACCCAACGTTCCTCGCATCGTTTTCCGGTTCATCGCAGCACCGTCGATGTACGATATCTGCCTGTTGTCACCACAATTGAGGAGGAGTACACATGTCGAAACGAACCGTTTTGTCCCTGGCGCTCGTCGCGGTCCTGTTGTTGGCCGCGTTGAGCGCCTGTGCGCCGTCGGCGACACCGACGACGGTCCCGGCCGCCGAGGGTCCGGTGAAGTTGAAGGTCTTCGGCGCTTTTGCAACGCCGATCGAAGAACCGTGGGACGGCGTCATTCATGCGGCCCTGCAGAAAGCCCAGGAAGAGGGCAAAATCGAATACTCGTTTACCGAAGAAATTGGCTATTCGGGAGACATGGAGCGTGTCCTGCGCGAGACCGCCGAGCAGCAGAAACCGGATGTGATCTTTGGTGACGCCTTTGGCAACGAAGAGGCGGTGCGCCGCGTGGCAGCCGAGTATCCCGGCATTGCCTTCGTGTTTGGTTCGGGCCTGGGTCCGGCAGACCCCAACTTCTCCGTGTTCGACAACTGGATCCACGAGCCGGCCTACCTGGCGGGTATGCTGGCGGGCGGGTTGTCTAAGTCCAATACGATTGGGGTTGTCGGCGGCTATCCGGTGCCTGAAGTCAACCGGCTGGTAAATGCCTTCAACATGGGGGCCAAGGAGATCAATCCCAATGCCAAGGTTCTGGTCACCTTCATCAACAGCTGGTTCGACCCGGCGGCGGCCAAGGAAGCGGCACTGGCGCAGGTCGACGCTGGCGCCGACGTTTTGTACGCCGAGCGCTTTGGTGTGATCGAGGCGGCCAAGGACAAGGGGCTGTTTGCGATTGGCAACATGAGCGATCAGAACGAACTCGCGCCAGAGCTGGTCGTCACCAGCCCGGTGTGGAACATGACACCAACGGTGGAGTACGTGCTGAAGCAGGTGACCAGTGGTGCCTATACGGCGCAGGATCTCAAGGACTTCAGCATGGTGGCCAAGGGCGGCGCCAGCCTGGCACCGTTCCATGCCACCGAAAGCATGATTCCCGCCGACCTGCTGGCCAAAGTCAAAGCAAAGGAAGCCCAGATCGTCAATGGTCTCTTCCGCGTGGACATCGATGAAGCGCAGCCGCAGGCTGTGAACTAACCGCGAGGGCCTGGAACGGTGGCGGTGTTCGCCGTTCCAGGCCTTTTTGAATTCCCCAGGATGACACCATCGATGTATGCCGTCCAGATGCAGGGCATCACCAAACAGTTTGGCACCCTGGTGGCCAACCACCGGGTCGATTTCGAGTTGGGACAGGGTGAAATCCACGCCCTGTTGGGAGAAAACGGCGCCGGCAAAACGACGCTGATGCGTATCCTCTACGGCCTCTACCGCGCCGATGCCGGCCGCATCTTCGTCAGCGGCCAGGAGGCCCACATCCACACCCCACGCGACGCCATTGCCCGCGGCATCGGTATGGTGACCCAACACTTCACGCTGGTACCGACGCTGACGGTGGCCGAGAATGTCGTCTTGGGTTCAGTGCCTGGGCTTCGATTCGATCCACGTGGCGCGGAGCGCAAGGTGGGGGAGGCGATCGCGCGTTTTGGCGTCGAGCTGAAACCCCAAGCCCTGGTGCGGCACCTCAGTGTCGGTGAGCGCCAGCGGGTGGAGATTTTCAAAGCCCTGTATCGTAACGCCAACATCCTGATCCTCGACGAACCCACGGCGGTGCTGGTACCGCAGGAAGTCGACGACCTCATCGCATCCTTGCAGCGGCTGCGCGCCCAGGGGCTCTCCGTAGTTTTCATCAGTCACAAATTGAATGAAGTCATGACAATGTGCGACCGCGTGACGGTGCTGCGTGACGGCAAGGCGATTGGCACCGTGGACAAGGCCGACACGTCGCCGGCGCAGCTGGCCGCCATGATGGTCGGCCGGCCTACGTTCGGTGTGACACGGTCCGCCAGCCAAAACGACGTCGCGGCGGATGCCTCACCGCTGCTGGAAATCGATGGCGTGCAGGCCGCCGACAAAAAGGGTCTGCTGGCGCTCAAAGGCATCTCGCTGGCCGTGCGGGCGGGGGAGATTCTGGGCATCGCCGGCGTGTCGGGCAATGGCCAGAGTGAGCTGTCGCAGGTGCTGGCGGGTACGCTCAAACCATCCGCCGGCCGCATCCGGATCGCCGGAAAGGACCTGCTGGGTGCGACGCCCGCACAGTTTACGGCAGCGGGGGTAGGTCGCATTCCGGAGGACCGCCACGAAGGGGTCGTGGGGGAACTGACCGTGGCCGAAAACCTGGCACTGGAGAACCTGGACGATTTCATGCGCCGCGGCGTATTGGACCGGCGGCGCATCCAGGAACACGCCGCACGCCTGATTGCCGAATATCAGATCAAAGCGACACCCGGTGACCGCACCCGCGGTCTGTCGGGCGGCAATATGCAGAAAGTGATCCTGGCGCGCACGTTGTCACGCCAGCCCACGGTCGTCATCGCCGCCCAGCCCACGCGCGGGCTCGACGTGGGCGCCACCGACTTCGTACGCAGCAAGCTGCTGGAGCAGCGGGCGCGCGGGGCCGCCGTGCTCCTGCTTTCGGAGGACCTCGACGAAATTCGTGCCCTGTCCGACCGGATTGCAGTCATCTACGAAGGCCAGATCACAGGTACCTTCCCGGCGGCCGAGACCGATGTCGAGACGTTAGGGTTGTACATGTCTGGAGCCCGGGGGGTGGCGCATGTTCGGCCTCAAGGTTGAGCGGGTGCAGGGACCGGCATGGATGCGCTCCCTGATTCCACTGTTTGCGGTGGTAGTCACCTTCATTCTGACGTCGGCACTGGTTCTGCTGGCCGGGGCCAATCCGTTCGAAGCGTTTTACTATTTCCTGGTGGCACCGCTGTCTACCCGCGTCAGCGCGCTGGAGGTGTTAGTCAAAGCCACACCGCTGCTGTTTACGGGTCTGGCGGTCGCGTTTGCCTTTTCCGGCGGGTTCTGGAACATCGGCGTCGAAGGCCAGCTGTATGCGGGTGCCATTGCGGCGGCGGGTGTGGGGACACTGGTGGGGGGTGTACCGCCCCTGCTGGCTATACCGATTATGCTGTTGGCGGGGTTCGTGGCCGGCACGCTGTGGGTGCTGGTGCCGGCCCTGCTCAAGGTGCGCCTGGCGGTCGATGAAGTCGTGACGACCCTGCTGCTCAACGCGGTGATCTTGTTTCTGGTCAGTTACCTGTTGAATGGCCCCTGGCGCGATCCGGTATCGGGTTGGCCTCAGTCCCCGCCGATTGCCGACAGCGCCGTGATGTTCAAGCTGATTCCACGTTCGCGCGTGCATTTTGGGTTGGTGGTGGCGATCGTAACGCTGCTGAGCACCTGGTTCGTGCTGGCGCGGACGGGGTTGGGTCTGAAGATGCGGGCGGTAGGCCTGGGGCAGGACGCCGCGCGGTTTGCCGGCGTGAATGTGCCGCGTGTGATGTTGACGGCGGCCCTGGTGAGCGGTGGTATTGCCGGTCTGGCCGGGGTGAGTGAGGTGGCGGGAATTCATTTTCATCTGATCGACGGCATTTCGCCCGGGTATGGTTACACCGGCATCATCATCGCAACCCTGGCAGGGCTGAACCCGCTGGGTGTGGCGCTGGCTGCGCTGTTCATTGGGCTGATCGACACCGGCGCGCAGACGGTGAGCCGGGCGTTGGGTGTGCCGGCCTATCTGGGTGACGTGGTGCAGGCCACGCTGCTGCTGGTCGCCCTGGCCATGCTGGTGCTGCAGAACTACCGGATTCGCCGCGTGCCGCGGGCGCAACCACAGGTGGAATAGATGGACACATTTTTGATAGGCCTGATTGCGGCGACCCTGCGGGTGGCGACGCCGTTGGTCTTTGGTACGTTGGGTGAGCTGTTCTGCGAACGCGCGGGGGTGCTCAACCTGGGCATCGAAGGTTCGATGTTTTTTGGCGCGTTCGTTGGCTTCGTCGTGGCCAGCGCAACCGGTTCGCTGTGGGTGGGTGTGGTGGCAGCCATGGCTGCCGGTATCGTGGCCGGCTTGCTGATGGCGATGTTGGCCGTCCGCCTGGGCGTCAACCAGCACGTGTCGGGGTTGGGCATCACCCTGCTGCTCACCGGCCTGTCGTTGTTTGGTTTTCGCCTGGTTTTTGGTGAACCGCGCGTGCCGCCGTCGATCACGCCGCTGCCGATACTGGCGCCGTTCGGCGATGTGCCCATCCTGGGCCCGATCACCCAGCAGTATGCGCTCACTTACGTGGCACTGCTGCTGGTGCCGGTGGTGTGGTGGGTGCTTTACCGCAGCCGGTTTGGTCTGAGCATGCGTGCCGTGGGCGAAAATCCCGAAGCGGCCGATGCGGCGGGTGTCAGTGTCTTTCGTACCCGTTACGTGGCCCTGGCGCTGGGTGGGGCGTTGATGGGCCTGGCGGGTGCTTTCTTGTCCCTGGCCCAACTCGGTGCCTTCACCTACGGCATCATCGCCGGTCGCGGCTGGGTGTGTATTGCGTTGATCATCTTTGGCAACTGGGAGCCGGTCAGGGTGCTGCTCGGTGCGCTGTTGTTTGGCGGCGTATCGGCGCTGCAGCTGCGCCTGCAAATGACCGGACTTAAGCTGCCGTACGAAATCTTCCTGGCGCTGCCCTACATCGTGACGATCGTTGCACTGACCCTGGCGGGACGCAACGCGTCGTACCCGGCTGCGCTGCTGAAGCCGTACCGGCGAGAGTGACACGTTTCACGATTAACGCCAATCGATGGTACAATCAGGCACACGTTGTTTGATGCAGACATACCTCGTTTCGTTTTTGGAGGACATTCGATGGCTTACGACAAGATCATGATCCCGCAGGAGGGCGAGCGCATCACGGTGCGTGAAGGCAGCCTGCGGGTACCAGACCACCCGATTCTGCTGTATGTGGAAGGGGACGGCATCGGACCCGACATCACGCGCGCGTCGATACGCATTTGGGATGCCGCCGTGCAGAAGGCCTACGGCGGTCAGCGTAAGATCGCGTGGGCCGAAATCTACGCCGGCGAAAAGGCCAATTCACTGTACGGCACCTATTTCCCCGATGAAACACTGGAATCGATCCGCGAATTCTACGTCGGCATCAAAGGCCCGCTCACGACACCGGTGGGTGGTGGTTTCCGCAGCCTCAACGTCGCCCTGCGCCAGGAGCTCGACCTGTACGCCTGCGTACGCCCTGTGCGTTGGTTTCCCAACGTGCCCAGCCCGCTGCTTCATCCCGAAAAAGTCGACGTGGTGATCTTTCGCGAGAACACCGAAGACGTCTATGCCGGCATCGAATACATGGCCGGGACGCCAGAAAACGAAAAACTGGCGCGCTTCCTGCGTGAAGAGATGGGGGCACGCTTCTTCGAGGGGGCGGGTCTGGGTATCAAGCCGATGAGTGCATTTGGCACCAAACGCCTGGTGCGTAAGGCGCTGACCTATGCCGTAGAAAACAACCGCAAGAGCGTAACCTTCGTGCACAAGGGTAACATCCAGAAATACACCGAAGGGGCGTTTCGGAATTGGGGTTATGAAGTGGCCGCGGCGGAGTTTGGTGATGTTACGATCACCGAGGATGCCCTGTGGAAAGAGCCGTACAACGGCAAGGTCCCGCCGGGCAAAATCGTCGTCAAGGACCGCATTGCCGACATCATGTTCCAGATGATGCTGCTGCGACCAGATGAGTTCGACGTCATTGCGACGCCGAATCTGAACGGTGATTACCTGTCGGATGCGGTGGCGGCCGAAGTCGGGGGTGTGGGCATTGCGCCGGGCAGCAACATCGGCGATTACATGGCCGTCTTCGAGGCCACGCACGGCACGGCACCGAAATATTCCAACCTGGACAAGGTCAACCCCGGCTCGCTGCTGTTGTCGGGCGTCATGATGCTCGATTACATCGGTTGGAAAGAAGCGGGCAAGGCGATCATCGATGCCTACATCCGCACCGTGGAGCAGAAGATCGTCACCTACGACTTTGCACGCCAGATGCAGGGCGCGACCGAGGTTAAGACGTCGGAGTTTGCTTCGGCAATCATTGGCAACCTTTGAGCACGAATGATCACGAAGGCATGAAGGGGCGCGAAGGGCGCGAAGCACGAAGGGCACGAAGCGCGAAAGACGCGAAGGGCTGGAAATGGAGGAGTCCGCACCCCCAGGTGCGGACCCGCCTTCGTGGAGAGGCCGTGCCGCACGCCCACGTGCGGCGCTCCTCGCCGCCGAGTTTCCTGTAGTAAACGTGAGGCCATTGGCCTCACGAGCAGCTTTGTGGTTTCTGATCGAGGAGAGGCATGTGAGCATGCGGGTTGGGTTCGTATTGAGCCTGATGATAACGATGGGTCTGCTCGCGGCGTGTGGTGGCACGGGGAGTGACCCTGGCTTGCCGGCCGCCACTTCTGCGCCTCCCACGGTTGAGGTGCCCCTGGAGGCGACGAACTCACCAACGACAGCGCCGGTGGCAACAGACGTTGCCACGGCGCTGCCAACGTCAACGACCGCTGTGCCACCGACGTCGACGTTGATTCCCGTCGTGACGCCGACGGCAACGCCGATGCTGGTGCCGACGGCGAGCCCGGCGCCCACCGCAACGCCCGCGGTGATGACGCCATCCGCCCAGGCGGCGCGGGCGGTCAACGTGCGCGGCGGGCCGGGCACGGCTTATCCGGTGATTGGCGGGCTGGCTGCGGGGCAGACCGTGACGATCACCGGTAAAAACGCGGCGGGTGATTGGTGGCAGGTGTGCTGCGTCAACCAGCGCGAGGGCTGGGTGGCGGCCAGCGTTGTAACGGCCAGCGGGCCGGTCGGGTCCGTGGCCGTGGCGGCGAGCATCCCACCGCTGCCGCCTACGCTGACTTCTGCGCCGCCTGCGCCGACCTCACCGGTACCCGCGGCAACCAAGGCACCACCGGCTCCGCCCGCCAGCGGGTCACAGTACGTCGTGATCGAGCAGCGACCCTTGGGCGTCGAAGAGAACGGCGGTTACCTGGATGGGGCATCGGTGCACTGCGGGTACAACCACGTGGCGTACGTGCTTGTGGTCGATCGAAATGGCGCACCGGTCAACGGTGCCATCGTGGCCGGGCAGTACAACATGGACAACCCGCAGGTCACGGGGAGTAAAGGCGAGGGACGGGCCGAGTTTGTGACCTGGGGAAGCGGCGACCTGCTGAGTGTCGTGCGCAATCCCGATGGCTCGGATGCCACGAGCCAGGCCAGCGTTCCGACATCGACCAACCCGCATGAGATTCCGATTCCCTGGCTGATCGCCGGCGGCTACTGTCAGGATGAGGCGTCGTGCCAGAACGAGCTCGGACGCAACGTCTGCCAGGGGCATTTTTCGTGGCGGATCGTATTTCAAAAGGTCCGCTGAACGCAGCGGGCAAGCCTGGCGCGCCAGGCTTGCCGCGCGCGCCAGGCACAGGACGCGCACCTGTTCCAGATTAATAGCGCATTTGTTGACTTTGTCGCGCTGCCACGGTACAATGTGCGCAGTGTCACAAGTTCGCAAATTACCCGTTGTGACCTGCGCTTCGTCATACGCAAATCGCGGCGCATCGGTCACAATGGAAAGCAGTTGGCGTGTCTTCGTTTGCCCGTGTGATTACGGGCAGGAAGAAGCACGATGTGAATCACACCCAGTTCTTCTTGTTTCCAATGATACGGAGGTAAATTGCAATGGGGCAGGCAATTGCGTCGATCTGGCGGGGGATCACCTACCGCGGGCGTGATGGCCAGTGGGCCTGGCTGCTGCACCGTCTTGGTGGTATTGGGATTCTCGCCTTTCTTTTGCTGCACATCTTCGACATCTACTTGATGAACCTCGGCGAAGACGTGTTCTCCATGTTTCTTGTTCTGTACACGGCGCCTATTTTTAAGGTGGCTGAGGTCTTTCTGATTTTTGGTGTGCTGTTTCATGCCGTCAACGGCATTCGCATCATCATCATCGACTTCTGGCCGGCGGCGACCGTGCACGAGCGCGCGTTGTTTCGTATTGGCATGATCGTCACGCTCATCGTCTTCGTGCCAGCGGCGGTCGTGACCTTGAGCACATTCTTTCACACACCAGCCTAGGGGATGGCACTATGACAACAAGGGGTCTTGCCCCAGTCAGGGGCGGCAATTTTGAGCTCTATTCCTGGTTTTTCATGCGCGTGTCGGCCCTGGTACTGATCTTCCTCGTCGTGTTCCACCTGCTGTACATGCACATTTCGATTCGGGTGGAGAACATCACGTTCCAGACGATCGTCGATCGCTGGTCAGGGCCGCTGGGCTGGTTCTGGAGTCTGTACGACGTGAGCATGCTTTTCCTGGCTTTGCTGCACGGGGCCAACGGCATGCGTTGGGTGATCGACGACTACGTGCGTCGCCCGGCATGGAATACGAGTATCAAGGTGGCCCTGTATTTGGTGGTGTTCATCATGTTGATCATGGGCACACAAACGATCATTCGTTTCCAGACAGGCGCTATGTGAGAGGGGATTGACCATGCCTACGCATCAATACGATGTTGTGATTGTCGGTGCCGGTGGCGCCGGTTTGATGGCCGCCCTCTACGCGTCGCGCGGTGCCAAGACGTGCGTGATCAGCAAACTGTATCCCACGCGTTCGCATACCGGTACAGCCCAGGGCGGTATCGGTGCCGCGCTGGCTAACATCGAAGAAGATCACTGGGAATGGCACGCGTTCGACACCGTCAAGGGCAGCGACTACCTGGGTGACCAGGACGCCATCGAGTTCATGTGTCGCGAGGCGATTCCGGTCGTCTACGAACTCGAGCACATGGGGTTACCTTTCGACCGTATCCCCGATGGCCGTATTTCGCAGCGGCCTTTTGGTGGTCACACCAACAACAATACCAAAAAACCGGTGCGTCGTGCCTGCCACGCCGCCGACCGCACTGGCCACATGATCTTACAGACGCTCTACCAGCAGTGCATCAAAAACAACGTGACCTTCTTCGATGAATTTCACGTCGTCGATCTGATCATCACCGATGGTAAGGTCAACGGGGTGGTGGCGCTGCAGATCGACACGGGCGAGTACCACGTTTTCCATGCCAAGGCGGTCTGTTTTGCCACCGGCGGTTTTGGCCGTGTCTGGCAGATCACCAGCAACGCCCATGCCCTGACCGGTGACGGCAACGCGATCGCCCTGCGTCGCGGCATCCCGCAGGAGGACATGGAGTTCTTCCAGTTCCACCCCACCGGCATCTACAAGATGGGCATCCTGATCACGGAGGCGGTGCGCGGCGAAGGCGGCATCCTGCTCAACGGCAAGGGCGAGCGCTTCATGGAGAAGTACGCCCCAACTGTCAAAGACCTGGCGTCGCGGGACGTCGTGTCGCGGGCGATTTACCTGGAGATCATGGCGGGTAACGGTGTCGATGGCAAAGACTACGTCTACCTCGACGCGCGACCGGATTCGATCAACAAGTTTGCCGCCCTCGATGGACGCAAGACGGTGGATGGCAAACCGGTCAACGTCGATGCGGCCTACATCGAGAGCAAACTGCCCGACATTGCCGACTTCTGCCGCACCTACCTCGACGTCGACCCGGTCAAACAGCCGATGCCCATCCAGCCGACGGCCCATTACGCCATGGGTGGCATTCCGACCAACATCGATGCCGAGGTGGTGATCGACAACGCCAATACGGTGCTGCCCGGGTTCTACGCGGCGGGTGAGTGCGCCTGCGTATCGGTGCACGGGGCCAACCGGCTGGGCACCAACTCCCTGGTCGACATTGTCGTTTTCGGCAAGGTGGCGGGACAGAAGGCGGTTGACTATGCCCACCAGACCGAATTCACGCCGCTGCCAGCCAACGCCGAGGCCGAGATCAAGGCGGTGCTGGAGGGTATTCGCAGCAACCAGGGCAACGAAAAAGTGGCGACGCTGCGGCGTGAGATGCAGGACATCATGATGACCAACGTCGGCGTGTTTCGCACCGCCGAGCTCGTCGATGGGGCGCTCAAGAAGATTCGCGAGCTCAAGGACCGCTACACGCGTATCGCAATCCAGGACAAGGGCACCCGCTTCAACACCGAGCTCCTGGAGGCGTTCGAGTTGGGCTGTCTGCTCGACCTGGCGGAAGCGACGTGCGTCAGTGCCCTGGCCCGCACCGAGAGCCGCGGCGGTCACGCGCGCGACGATTTTCCGAAGCGCGATGACGCCAGCTGGCTCAAACACAGCCTGGTCTGGCTGGAATCGGACGGCGGCCTGCGCCTGGATTACAAACCGGTCGTAATCACCAAGTACGAGCCCAAAGAGCGTGTCTATTGAACCAGCGATGATGGCCCATTCGTCGCTGCTGGGAGGCCAATGATGCAAGTTACGGTGAAAATTCTACGCTTCAACCCTGAAGTGGATAAAAAACAGCACTGGGAGACCTACACCGTCGAAGCGCAACCGTTCGACCAGATCCTCGACGTGCTGCATCAAGTCAAATGGTACCAGGACGGCACGCTCACGCTGCGGCGCTCGTGCGGGCACGGGATTTGTGGCTCGGACGCCATGGTGATCAACGGCCGCAACCGGCTGGCGTGCAAGACGCTGGTCAAACACACCGGTGCCAAGATCACGGTCGAGCCGATCCGCGGCCTGCCGGTGATCAAGGACCTGGTGGTCAACATGGAGCCGTTTTTTGCCAAGTATCGGGCGGTGATGCCTTTCTTTATCGTGGAGGGTATTACGCCCGAAAAGGAGCGCTTGCAGACCATCGAGGCGCGCGAGCGTTTCGATGATACCACCAAGTGCATCCTGTGTGCGGCGTGCACCACCTCGTGCCCCAGCTTCTGGGCCAACGAGGACTACACCGGTCCCGCCGCCATCGTGCAGGCCCATCGTTTCATCTTCGACGACCGTGACCAGGGCGCCGAGCTGCGCCTACGGGTGTTGGGTCAGCGCGATGGTGTCTGGCGCTGCCGGACGATCTTCAACTGCGTGGAGGCGTGCCCGCGGGAGATCAACATCACACGCGCGATTGGCGAAGTCAAGAAGGCGCTGCTGTACAACAACTTTTGACCCAACAATACCCCCTGGGTACGAGGGCACCAAGGCCACCCACATAGAACCCTTGGTGCCCTTGTTGTTTCCTATCACCGAAGGCGAGGCAATCCTATGCAAAACGAGACACTGACCTTCCTTGACAACCGCACGGGGAAGACCCACGTATTCCCGATCGTCGACGAGACGATCCGTGCGATGGACCTGCGCCAGATTCGCGCCGGCGAGGGCGACCACGGGCTGACGTCCTATGACCCGGCGTTTCTCAACACGGCGTCGTGTCGCAGCGACATCACGTACATCGATGGCGACAAGGGTATCCTTCGCTACCGCGGTTATCCCATCGAGCAGCTGGCCGAGCGCTCCAACTTCCTGGAAACGGCCTACCTGCTGCTGTACGGCGAACTGCCAACGCAGGTCCAGCTCGATGCGTGGGTGAACGAGGTCAAGAGCGAAGCCATGGTGCACGAGAGCATCCGCCACTTCCTCAATGCCTTCCGGTACGACGCCCACCCGATGGGTACGCTGGTCGGCACGGTGGCTGCGCTGTCCACGTTCTATCCAGACGCGCACGGTGTCGACGATCCCGCCGTGGTTCAACGGCACACACGGCGCCTGGTGGCGATGATGCCAACCCTGGCGGCGTTTGCCTACCGGCACTCGATGGGATTTCCCTACGTCTATCCGGACAGCGATCTGAGCTACACCGGCAATTTTCTGAGCATGATGTTCAAGATGCAGCAGGAGAATTTCCAGCCCAATCCGGTGTTGGAAAAGGCGTTGGAGGTTTTGTTCGTTTTGCACGCCGATCACGAGCAGAACTGCTCCACCAGCACGATGCGTGTCGTGGGCAGTACGCATGCCGACCCCTACGCGGCCGTGGCGGCGGCCGCCTCGGCCCTGTTCGGGCCACTGCACGGCGGCGCCAACGAGGCCGTGCTGCGTATGTTGAACGAGGTCGGTCACGTATCCAGCATTCCGAGTTTTATCCAGAGCGTCAAACGCGGTGACCGGCGGCTGATGGGCTTCGGCCATCGGGTCTACAAGAACTACGACCCGCGCGCCAGTATCATCAAACGGGTGGCCTACGAGGTCTTCGACGTCACCGGCCGCAACCGGCTGCTGGACATCGCTACCGAGCTCGAAACCATCGCGCTGAACGACGACTACTTCGTGGAACGTAAGCTCTATCCGAACGTCGATTTTTATAGTGGGGTGATCTACCAGGCGTTGGGTCTGCCTACGAACATGTTTACGGTGATGTTTGCCATTCCGCGCACGGTCGGTTGGATTGCGCAGTGGCGGGAGGGGCTGACCGATCCTGAGCAGCGCATCTCGCGTCCGGCTGAACACTACGCCGGCACCGCCGAACGCGACTATGTGCCCATCGAGCAGCGCCATACCGGTGCCACCGGCGCCGCGCACACGCCGCAAACCGGGGACAGTCTCACGGTGACCGACAACCGCACCGGCAAGGTCTATGACCTGGCCATCACCGATGGCACGATCCGCGCCAACGATCTGCGCAAGATCAAGGTGGACGCCGACGATTTTGGGATCATGAGCTACGACCCGGCGTTCTTCAACACCGCCTCGTGCCGCAGCAGCATCACCGAGATCAACGGCGTCGAAGGCATTTTGCGTTACCGCGGCATCCCCATCGTGCAGCTGGCCGAACAATCGAGCTTCCTGGAGACCGCCTATCTGCTGATCTATGGCGAGCTGCCGACGCAGGAGGAGTACGATCAGTGGGTGTACGACATCAAACATCACACCCTGCTGCACGAGAACATCTTGCACTTCCTGAACGGCTTCCCCTACGATGCGGACCCCATCGGCATCATGATCGGTGTGGTGTCGGCGTTGTCGACGTTCTATCTCGATGCGCGTAACGTCTCGGACCCGGCGTCGGTCGAACTGCAGACGCGGCGTCTGATTGCCAAGATGCCGACGATTGCGGCCTTCGCCTACCGCCATTCGTTGGGCCGGCCCTACGTCTACCCTGCTGACGAGCCGACGTACACCGGCGACCTCCTGCGCATGATGTTCAAGCGCATGGAGCGGAGTTACCAGCCCGATCCGCTGCTGGAAAAGGCGTTGGATACCCTGTTCATCCTGCACGCCGACCATGGCCAATCGACGTCGGCGACCACCATGCGCATGGTGGGCAGCTCGCGCGCCGATCCGTTCGTATCGGTGGCCGCCGCCATCGCCGCCCTGCGCGGGCCCAAACACGGTGGGGCAACCAGCCAGGTGCTGGCGATGCTCGACGAGATCGGCCATCCCAGCAAAGTGCCGGCCTACATCGAAGCGGCCAAACGCGATCACCGTTTGGTGATGGGCTTCGGTCACCGCGTCTACAAAACCTACGACCCGCGCGCGGCCCTGGTCAGAAAACTGGCACACGAGGTGGTTGCCGCCAGCGAACACACGGCCCGCCTGGACGTGGCGATGGAGCTGGAGCGCGTCGCGCTGCAGGACAGCTACTTTGTCGACCACCACCTTTTCCCCAACGTCGATTTTTACACGGGCTGCATCTACAGCGCCATCGGCCTGCCCGACAGCATGTTCACCGTGATGTTCGCCATCCCACGCACCGCCGGCTGGTTGGCCCAATGGCGCGAGCTGTTGGTCGATTCCGAGCAAAAGATCGCCCGCCCGCGCCAGATCTACGACGGCGTGTGGCTGCGCGATTACGTGCCGATCGAGCAGCGTGCTTGAGCCGGCCTACGTCTGTGCCGCAGTCAATCGCTGCGGCACAGACGTGACGAATCGTCGAAACCTGCCGGGTTTGACAATTGATTCTGGCACGATTATAGTACGCGCATGCGCATGACGACACGCTGCCGCCTGGCGGCCGGTATCTTTTTGCTTGTGGTGGTTCTGAGCTGGACAGTCGGACCCGCCCAAGCCCAACACGGCTGCACCGCAGGCAACATTCTCAACAACTGCGATTTCAACAACTTTGTTTCGACACCGTTCGGCTCGGTACCGTCTGGCTGGACGCCGTTCCTGCTGTCGGGCGGTGCCAGTTTCACCGAATCCAGCGACACCTACTTTGGCGCACCGTCGCTGCAGATCTGGTCGGACGGTGGTACCTTCAAAGCGGGCATCTACCAGCAGGTGTCGAACGTGACGCCCGGCGCCACCTACCAGGCATCGGTCGGGTGGTCGGCACCCAACGAACCAAACGCTTTCATTCGCCAGCTGGGCATCGATCCCACCGGTGGCACCGATCCCAACGCGCCCACCGTGGTTTGGGGTCCTTCCCACGTCGGGCCGGGACGATTTGGCAACTACTCGACCCCCGGCGATCCGAACATCGATGTGCGCACCGTGGCCAAAGGTCCGACGATCACCGTCTTCTTTCTGACGGATCACAACTACAGCACCGGCGTCAACATGATCTTCGTCGACGCGCTCGAACTGACCCAGGACACCAGCCAACCGATCGTCGACCTCGCACCGCCGACGGCAACGCCTGCGCCGGCGACACCAACACCGCCGCCCGCAATTCAGCGCCGCGTGGCCGCCCCCACCGCCGTACCGACCGCAACGGCGACGCCGACTGCAACCCCATCACCGACGCCACCACCCACGGCGACGCCAAGTCCAACGCCGTCACCCACCGCGTCGCCGACACCCACCGCCACGGCGACGGCAACCCGCCCGCCGCGCGCCACGGCCACACCGACACCGGCGCCCACCGGGCTTACCGCCCTGGCCGTCGAACAACAAAGTCTGCTGCTGCCGGTCGGCCTCGTCGCCCTCGGCGGCGCCGCCGGCCTCGGCAGCGTCATGCTGCGCCGCCGGCGCACGTAGCTGCACTGGAGTGCGGCAGCCATGCTGCCGCTTTGGCGTGCTCGCGGATCAACCATGCCAAAAACGCAAGCACGGCTTGCGCACTCCAGAAGCGCAAGCACGGCTTGCGCACTCCAGAATGCACACAACCGCTCTACTTCGTTCGAGTACGAGTACGAGTACGAGTAGGAGTACGAGTAGGACGGTACTCCCTACTCCCTACTCCGTACTCCCTACTCCCTACTCCGTACTCGACTTTTGCACCTTACCAACTGAATATCC
>CAYUCC010000057.1:0-35393 GCA_964443225.1 uncultured Anaerolineae bacterium | reverse complement strand
TTAGTTGGGGGGGGGGGTGTGGGGTGGTTTTTTTTTTTTTTTGTGGGGGGGGGGGGTTGGGGGTGGGGGGGGGGGGGGGTTGGGGTTTGCCCGTCACTCCTGACCCCTAACCCCCATCCCCCATCCCCCATCCCCTAACCCCCATCCCCCAAAACCCTCCTCCATCGTACGCAGCCGCACGTGCAGCAAACGCTGCGCCAGGCTGATGTCCAGCGTGCAGTCGCGCGGCCGGATCAGGCCGGAGGCTGCGACGGTGTCGGCGGTGATGCCGGCGGGGTCGAGACCTGCCCAGCGACAGATCAAACGTCCCAAATCGTAGCGGCTGAGACGCTGCGGGCCGGCCACGTGCAGGATTCCGCAATAATCGTGGTGGCAGAGCTCCAACAGCGCAGCCGCCAGGTCATCCACCCACACCGGGCAGCGAAACTCATCCGTGAACAGGGTGATCGGCTTGCCGTACCGCACACTTTCGACGACCCAGTGGGTGCGCAGATCGATGGGCTGCAGTCCGGTCACCAGCGACGTGCGCACGATCACCCATTGCGCGAGAGCAGATTGTTGGATCAACGTTTCTGCCTCGACTTTGGCGCGGGCGTACGGTGTCAGGGGGCCTACCGGTGAATTCTCCGCATACGGTGCATGTTCGCCATCGAACACCATGTCGGTCGAGAGGTGAATGAGGCGCGACTGGTGTGCGATCGACGCCTCCAGCACAGCCTGCGTACCGGTCACGACACTGTCGGCCAGCGCCGCTGGATTGTGGAAATTGGCCGCCGTATGGATGACGTGGGTCGGCCGCACGGCGTCCCACAACGCGGCCACGGCGGCATGGTCGGTGATGTCGATCTGGTAGAAGTCCCAACCGGCAGCGGAAATCGGCTGCGAGAGGAACGTGCCGGCCACGCGGCCAAAGCCGCGGCACGCCGGATGGCGGGTCAGGGCCTGTCCCACGTAGCCGGAAGCGCCGGTCACCAAAAGTACAGGGTTGGGGGTAAAGGGCGTATCAGTCGGCGGGTGGTTCATCGATGAGGACGTCCGGCGGGTTGTCACGCAGGGTCTGCAGGTACTCGATTTCCAGGCGGTCGAGCGCCTGCTCTGCAGCCAGCTGTTCTGCCTTACGTTTGCTTTGGCCAGTTCCGATGCCGTAGACCACATCACCCAGCATCACGTGCACCGTGAACACCTTTTGGTGATCGGGTCCCTCGGCGCTGACCGTTTCGTAGCGTGGTGTGAGCTGGAGCGAACTTTGGGCCAGCTCCTGCAGCCGGCTCTTTGCATCCTTGTAGTGGGATTGCTGCCGGATCTGCTCCAGGACAGGATCAACGATGGGACGCAGGAAAGCCTCGACCACGGCCAGCCCCTGGTCGAGGTAGAGGGCGCCGATGAGCGCTTCGAACCCTGCGCTCATCGTGGCCGCGCGGTCGCGCCCACCCGATTCCACTTCGCCATGGCCCATCAGCAGGTAATGTCCCAGGTTCAACTGGCGGGCGAGATCGGCCAATGTATCACGCCGCACCACCACAGAGCGCAGCGCCGTCAGGTAGCCCTCCTGCTGCTCTGGGAAACGATGGTAGAGATAAGCAGCCACTACAAAACCGAGTACGGCATCCCCCAGGAATTCCAACCGCTCGTTGTCGGCGTGCGGAAATTCGGGAAACTCGTTCAGATACGAACGATGGGTGAGCGCCCGCTGCAAGAGGGTTTTGTCGCAAAAGGTCACCCCCACCGCCTGTTCGGCGGCATGGATGTGATCGAGCATGTTATCACTGGCAGAAAAGGATTTCGACATAAGCGGCTGCCGCCCGGTCAACGCGGCTCTTGTGTGGCCTCCGAGTCGGAATCGGCGGGACGCTGTCCGCGCCGGTTACGCGAGCGCCGGCGCAGGGGCCCGGGCTCGATAATAGCCAGGATCCCGATTACCACCAGAACCACGATCATGACGTACCCGAGAAGTTCCCAGAATGTGTTCAAATCGTTCATGCTCAGTCTGTATCGAATCCCTACGAAGTGCGGCAAACCCAATCACGCCGCCATTGCTCAAAATTATCGCACATGACGCGCATTCTATCAAGTCAGCAGAGTCGGCTGGATGGATTGCCTCGGAACTGCCATAGGTCCGATTTTGTGGTACACTTTCCCCATGATCGAACGAACCCACACGAGCAGCGTTCGCCTTGCCCGCCGTGGTCCGCTCGTGCTCATTGGGGTTCTCCTCTTCTTGCAGTTGTTCATGCCATCGAGCACGTGGCGGATTCTGCTGGTGGGCCTTCTGGCCGTCCTGGCGGCAAGTTATGCCTGGCTGCGTTATCTTGCGCGCAGTGTATCGGTGACGCGCAACCAGCGCGGGGGTTGGGTGGTGGCGGGGGATGTGCTCGATGAGTCCTGGACGCTGAGCAACCGCTGCCCGCTGCCGTTGGTATGGGCCGAAGTCGTCGATCGCTCTACGCTGCCAGATTACAAGGTCAATCGGGTGGTGGCGGTGCCCGCCCAGGACCATACCGAATGGCGCAGCCGCGGCATCTGCCAGCAGCGCGGTCTGTTTACCCTGGGTCCGTGGGAGGTCCGTTTTGGTGATCCCTTCGGCTTCTTCGAGGTGGTGCAGCGGTATCCGGTTGTGCGGTCGCTGCTGGTGTACCCGCGCGTGATGCGGCTGCCGCGATTGGAGCTGCCGCGTGGAGGCGCCAGTGGACGCGCACGCACGACGCGGCGCGCATGGGAAACCGACATGGCGGTATCGCACGTGCGTCCCATGGCAGCCGGTGACAGCCTGCGCCGCGTCGCCTGGCGGGCGACCGCCCACCGTGACGCCCTGATGGTGCGCGAGTTCGACCAGGAGCCAACGGGTGACCTGTGGATCGTCCTTGATCTGGACAGCGCCGTGCAGGTGGGGGAGGGGACCGATCGTACGGAGGAATTTGCGATCGTATTGGGCGCCTCGTTAGCGGCGGAATGGCTGCGGCAGAATCGGGCGGTGGGGCTGGTGGCGTTGGGTGACCCGCCCCTGATCATTGCGCCACAGCGCAGTGAGGCGCAGTTGTGGCGTATCCTGGAGGGCCTGGCGCGCATTCGTACCACGGAGGAATGGCCACTGGCGCGTGCACTGGAACGGGTGCGCCCCCTGCTGGGGCATGGGATTACGCTGGCGGTCATTACACCTTCATTGGCGGTGGATTGGGTCTCATCGCTGCTGATGCTGACGTCACGCGGTATTGCGCCGGCGGCCATTCTGCTGGAACCGGCTCGTGCGGGAGCCCTGGTTGACTTGTTGAGCGATCATGGTGTTGTGAGTCACGTCATGGATCGGCACCTTGCGCTGCAGCCCCTCATCGCCCACCGCCGTCAGCGGACCGAATACCGGACATTGGCCACGGGTCGCGTGATCACGGTGGAATTGGAAGAGGAAGTTTAGATGGTCGATGGCTTGATGGGGTGGCTGCTGCGGCGCCTACGCCCAGCGCGCGGGTGGCTGCTGATGTCATTGGCGATCGCTGCCGCGCTGCTGCTGCCGCTTGCCCTGGAATCGGCGGGGTGGATGCGCGCACCCGATGGTCTGTGGCTGCTGGCGATGGGTGCGGTCGTGACCGGCGTCTGGCTGGCGGGCCGGCGCTGGCGTTGGGGTTTCAGCGCGCTGGTGGCGCTGGGTATTGGCATGCTGCTGACGATGCAGTGGGCACATCCATTTTTGCCCTCACTGGGGCGCGTGTGGGCCGAGGTAGGTGCGACGCAGCGGTGGCTGACAGGTGCGCCGGCAGCGCAGGTGCCCTGGCTCGGTCTGGTGCGGGACGTGGCCTGGCAGTTCAGCGGTGCCCTGGGGGGTGATCGTGTGCTGCTGCTGCGGCTCGTGGTGGCGGTGCTGGTTGGGGGCAGCAGCTTCTGGCTGGGGTGGTGGCTGTTCCGCGGGCCGGGTGTCCACCCGTGGCGTGCGGTGCTGCCCGCCGGGCTGCTGCTGGTGCTGAATGCCTTTTTTGGGGTTGGGCAGGATTATTTCGTGGCGGTGTTTCTGATGCTGGCACTGGCGCTTGCGGCGTGGGGGCGTTGGCACCAGCAGGAGGTGGATTGGGCACAGCGCCGCACCGATTATCCGTCGGACCTGGGGCTGGATCACGGCACCGCGGCGGCTGTGTTGGGGGCTGCTGCGCTGGTCGTGGTGCTGGTGGTGCCGCAGATTGTGGTGTCGCCGGCGGTGAACTGGTTCTGGGGGCTGGTGCGTGAGCCGTGGGGGCAGGTCGAGGCGCGTGTCGAGCTCCTGTTTCCCGGGATGCTGCGTGGTTCGGGTGGTTCACTGCTCAGCGGCAGCGGGCAGGCAGGCCTGCCGCGCGTCTACCTGTTGGGCAGCGGGCCCGAGCTGGCCGAACGCGAAGTATTTCGTGTAGCGACAAATACACCGAAGATCACACCTGCACCGCGCTGGAAGGAGCTGACCTACGCAATCTATACTGGACGCGGCTGGCAGCTGGAGGACGCGACTGAACTGGACGAATCGACGGTGCCGGCGGGGCGGATGTGGCTGCCGCCGAGTGAGACGGCGTGGGGTGGGGGTGCGCGTTTCGAGCAGCGGGTTGAACGCGTGCAGTCACCGGCGCGTCTTGTCGTGTCGGCCGGCGCCGCGGATGTGGTGAGTGTCGACTATCGTGCGGTCCTGCGGGCACCGGGTGACGCGGTTGCTTTGGAAATGCGCAGCCCGCAGTGGCGCTACACGGTGCACGGGCAGATGCCGGCTGACCTCGAGCAAAAACTTCGCATAGTCAATTACTCCAAAACTCCAAATGAAACATACCTGGAACTACCAAAAAATACGCCGAAAAGAATCCAAACCCTGGCGGCCGACATCGTGGCACCCGCTTCAACCCCATACGAACAGGCACGGCTGCTCGAAGCGTACCTGCGCACACTGACCTACGATCTGGACGTGCCGCGGGTGGAGGAGAATCGCGATCTGGTCGATGCTTTTCTGTTCGACATCCGCCGCGGTTACTGCGATTATTTTGCGAGCGCGTTCGTCGTGATGGCACGCAGCGTTGGGCTGCCAGCCCGCCTGGCCGTCGGTTATGCGTCGGGCACGGAAGTGTCGCCAGGACAGTGGGTGGTGACCGAGGCCGATGCCCATTCCTGGCCGGAGGTCTTCTTCGATGGCGTGGGTTGGGTCCCGTTCGAGCCGACGCCGTCGCAGCCTGTCTCTGACTTTTCGGCACAAACGGGTGATTCGGCCGATGTGCTTACGCCGCCGCGCACGGCATGGGCTTGGCTTTCATCAGGCCGTACGCTGGCCGTTGTGCTGGTCGTTGTGCTGGCCCTGGCTGTTATCGGGGTCCTGGGTTGGCTGCTGCTGCGGACGTGGCGCACGCCGCAGAGTGCGCCGGAAATTTATGCGCGGGTGGCGAGCTGGGGCGAAAAACTTGGACAGGCACCCCAGCCCGGTGACACGGTGCGCACGTACGGGGCTGCTCTGACGACGCGCGTGACACAAACGTCCCGCGTCGGAACGGCAAACCGTCTGAACCAGCTGATTTTGGCACTCCTGGCGTGGTGTGAGACAACCCTGTATGCGCCCGCCGGCGAACGACCGCTGCCTGTGGTGCGGCACCGTTTATGGCGTCAGTGGCAGCGCAGTGCTGCGCTGCGTGTAGAAGTACTGCTCCGCCGCTGGCTCGACAACCGCCGTCAGGTCTGATTGGCAGCGAGCACGTCGGCAAAGACGCGCGTCATGTTTCGCCAGCATACCTTCTCGACCTGGTTTGCCGTCAGCCCCGCCTGGCACAGGGCATCGGCCAGCTGTGGATAACTTTCGATCCCGGTCATGCCTGCGGGTAGAAACCAGATGCCGTCCAGGTCACCACCCAGGCCAACGCAGTCCTCGCCACCCACCCGGATTGCGTGCTGGATGTGGCGCACGACCCAATCGATCCCGGGCCGCGGGAGATCGCTCAGGCGCTGAACGGCCTGGCGGCGCAGGTGTTCGCGTACGTCGAGGTCGGTGATGTCGTTCATCGTCGCGCGCGTGGGATAGGCAATTGCATCCCACGCCGCCTGGTAGCCCGGTTCCAGATAATCAGGTGCCAGGTTGATGCCCGCGACGCCGCCGCGATGCGCCAGGGCGCGCAGCATGTCATCCGAGAGGTTGCGGGGACTGGGACAAAGGGCACGGCAGTTGGAGTGGCTGGCAATGAATGGTCGCTGTGCGATGTCAACGACCTGCCAGAAGGCGTCGTCCGACAAATGCGAGACGTCGACCATCACCCGCAGGGCTTCGGCCACCTCGATCAACCTGAAGCCCTCGGCCGTCAAGCCGCCGTTCGCCCCAAACGGCGTACCGGCAAAAGCGTTGTCGTCCCATGCCGGCGTGATACTGCGCACACCGAGATAGTAAAAATGGGCCAACTCCTCGGCGTTCCCTCCCAGCGGATCGGCGCCCTCCAGGCCCAATAACGCGTAGATGGTATCGTCCTGACCCAGGGTTCTGAAGTCGTCCGCCGTCAACGCCAGACGCATGGCACCCTCAGACTGTGCCAGCCAGCCCAGAATCACCGAGATGACGTAATCGGCATAGGCACGCAGGTCGCGGCCTGGCAGATTGGCTTCGACGACGAACACGGCAAAAAGTTGGGCACAGGCTCCGGCGGCGCGCAGGCGTGGCAGGTCACTGTGACCGTAACCGCCGCGCACGAAGTCCAGACCGCTGTGCAGGGCACGCATCACCGTGTCGCAGTGGGCGTCGAAAAAGCGCATGGCAGCTCCTTCAATGTTGGGCAATGAATCAGTACGATTATCCTGATTCACGGGTCAGTGTCAACTTTCGGGAAGACGTCACAGGGCGCACCCGTCGGGCGCTTTGGCATTTGCCAACGGCGTTATCAGGTACAAAGGCAAGGTTTTTATGCCATCCGTTGATCGCAGCCGCTGGGCGACCTGGACGCAGCGTTTTCAGGGTCTTTGGCGGCACTCCGACTTCATGAAGTTATGGACGGGCCAGACCGTATCCGAGTTCGGATCGAACATCACGCGCGATGGCCTGGGCCTGGCCGCGCTCCTGAATCTGAATGCCACCCCGACCCAAATGGGATTCCTGACCGCCATGGGAGCCGTGCCTGTGTTGTTGTTGGGGCTCTTTGCGGGCGTGTGGGTCGATCGCCTGCGCCGCCGCCCGCTTTTGATCGTGGCCGACCTGGCCCGTGCGGCGGTGCTGTTTACGATACCGCTTGCGGCCCTGGCCGGGGTTTTGAGCATGGCACAGCTCTACGTGGTCGTGGCCGTGGCCGGCGCCTTTACGGTGCTGTTCGAAGCGGCTTACCGTGCCTACCTGCCCGGTTTGGTGACCCGCGAACAGTTGGTGGAGGCGAACAGCAAACTCGCGATGAGCGGCTCCCTCGCTGAAGTCGCCGGCACTGGGCTGGCTGGCATCCTGGTGCAGCTCGTGACGGCGCCGCTGGCCATTCTGCTCGACAGCCTGTCGTTCGTCTTTTCGGCTTTTTGTCTGGGACGGATACGCCAGCCCGAATCGATGCCGGTCGCGCCAGCTCACCCGAACGTGCTGCGCGAAGCTATGGCTGGTGTACGCATGCTGCTCGCCGACCCGATCTTGCGCCCGCTGGCGCTGAGTGCCGGTATTCGCAGCTTTTTTGGCAGCTTCATCGGTGTGCTGTATGGCTTGTATGCAATCCGCGACCTGGGTTTGACGCCGGCGCTGTTGGGCATCACCATTGCGACGGGGGGTATTGGCAGCCTGCTGGGTTCGGTGGTGGCCGAACGTGTGACGCGCCGGTTGGGTGTGGGCCGCACGCTGGTATGGACCTCGCTGGTGGGTACCGCCACGACGCTCATGATTCCGCTGGCTGGCAGTGTCAGTTTTGGTCTCAGCCTGACCATTCTCCTGCTGGCCCAGCTCTTTGGTGACGTGTTATGGACGATCAGTGCCATCAGCGATGTGAGCCTGCGCCAGGCCGTGACCCCTGGCCACCTCCTGGGCCGCACCAGCGCCAGTCTGCAGTTACTGGTGGCCGGTATTGGTCCATTCGGTGCGGTAATCGGTGGCATACTGGGCACATCCATTGGGGCACAGGCTACGCTGGTGATTGCAGCCTTGGGCGGGGGATTGCTCGGCACCCTGGTGCTCGTCCTCTCCCCGGTGCGCCGGGTGTCCGACCTGCCCGACACCCACGATGTGGCCGGTGAATTTTGATACTGGCACATTCATGGTAAACTGACGACAATAACGCACCGCGCCAGTGCTCTGTTAGGTTAGAATGTGTACCGATCCTGCCGCTGTACGAGCGCAGAATGGTGACGAAAACCAACCTGCCAGAGCACCAGAAAGGTTGACACCATGAACGATTTACGGCGCTTTCGCGCCGAAAAGAATGAATTCTTTCGCATCTATCCGGACAGTCCACTCACACCCGAACAGAAACGCACGTTTCAGGGGTTGGACTACTTCGACGAGAACCCGGCCCTACGCCTGGTAGTCACCATCGAGCGATTCCCAGAGCAGGAAACAATCCAGATGCAGACGACGGGGGGTGACGTCCAGGTGTACGAGCGGTACGGCCGCTTCAAGTTTTTGGTCGACGACCAGGAGGTCGAGCTGACGATTTACGCTGGCGAGCACGGATATTTCCTGCCCTTTGTCGATGCCCTGGCCGGAAAAGAGACGTACGGTGCCGGACGCTACCTGGAGCCAGAACCGCTCGGAAAAGGGCAGTTCATCGTCGATTTCAATTATGCGTACAATCCGTACTGCGCCTACAACGAAGCCTGGTCGTGCCCGCTGACGCCGTGGGAGAATCGTCTCAAAGTAGCGGTTCGTGCCGGGGAGAAAATTTTCCACGCATAATGCAGGATCATTCGTAGGCAAGCACATCGCGCACGCTGAGACGCATGGCGGACCACGAGGGCCAGAAGGTGGCGACGGCAGCGAGAATGACCACCAGGGCCAGCCAAATCGCGGCGCCCTCGAGAGAAAACGTGTAGTGCAGGGGAGCCTGCATAAAGGCCATACCGACGGCGTCGGAGAGCAGTTTGCTGATGGGTATCGCCAGGATGCTGCCGACGAACCAGCTGATAATACCGATCAGCACGCCCTCGACCATGAAGATCTGCAGCACGGCGCGATCGGAAGCGCCGATGGCGCGCATCACGCCGATCTCGCGGGCCCGCTCGAAGACGTTGATGGTCATGGTGCCGGTGAGTCCCAAAGCACCCACCACGGCGATGAGAAGCGCCATGATCATCAGAAAGATCACCAGGATATCGAACTGAGTGCTGGTACGACTGCGGCGCGTTTCGGTCGTGTCCGTCGAACTGACATTGATGCCCAGCTGCTCGAAGTGCGCTTCCAGCGCCTGGGCCACCTGCGCCTGGAAAGCCGCCGTGTGTTCGGTGGTCTGCACCTGCAGGCTGGTAGCACGTCCTACGTCGCGCACCACTTCGGCAAACTGCGCATAGTTAGCATAAGCGATGGGGCCGGACAAGACCCCTTGCGTAATCCCAACCACACGCCAGGTCGTATCGCGTCCCTCCACCGATAGGACGATATCGTCGCCGACCCGGATGTCGGGTTCCTCTTTGGTGACTTCGGTGTTCAATACGATGGCATTCTGGTCGGCAGGCAGCAGCCAGCGCCCGCTGACCAGCGTCGGCTGCAGGAACTGGGTCTGGGCGGGGGGCGCAACCAGCTGGATGGTGTCGCTCTGGGTATCATCGGGGCGCTCGCGACGGGCGCTGGCAAATCCCCAGGCCTCGGCGGCTGCAACCCCGGGCACACGCAGCGCTTCCGATTCGAGCTGCGTCACCTGGTAGGGACGCGCCACGTTGACGTCGACGTCGTAGTTCCAGTACGCCATCGACTCGTTCAGTGTCAGCAGCAGAGAATCGCGCACGGTGAATACGGCAACGAAGATGGCGCCCGCCAGGATCAGCGTCGAGAGGGTGAACAGCAGCCGCGCTTTGCGCCGCACGGTGTTGCGCAGCGAAATCAGCAGCGGGCGCGAAAGAAAATGGATCTGCTCGATGGCGTGATCGATGGCGCTGCGCCCGAAACGTCCGCGCCCCAGGCCGTAGGAACTCATCGCTTCGCGCACGGTCACCCGCGCCCCGCTGATGATGGGCCACAAAGCCGCCACCAGCGGCACGATCATCCCGACCGCAATCTCGAGTGCCAATACGCCGGCGGGCAGCGTAAACGACTGGACGTCGAAGTTGATCAGGCTGGCGATGAACGCCGCAAACGCGTAAGCGCCAATCGCTCCCAGCGGCACCGCGACCAGAAGCGCGAGCACGCCATAAATCGCCACCGTGCCCAGATACATCCCAATCACCTGCGTCGTGCGGGCACCCACCGCTTTCATCACGCCGATTTGACGCACCTGCTGCGCCAGCAGCGCCGTGATGGTATTCACGACCAGAAACCCGCTGAGCGCCAGGGCCAGGACGCCGAGTGCACCCAGGATCAGCAGCAGCGGCTGAACCTGTTCATCGGCGGGGTGCTCGCCGGGTGTGGGGATGAAGGTAAACCGTACGTCGCGTCCACTTTTTTCGATTTTGTCGGTGACACGGCTCGTAACGTCCTTGATGTGCGCCAGGTCGCTGCTGTCCCCGCTCACCAGGAGATGCAGCTCGGTATAATCGCGGGACATTCCTAACCACGCCATGGTATCGAGGGACGCGTAACCATAGACGTTACCGACGAACTGGGCCGGTGTGCGAAACATATCATGGGCCAGACCCGCAATACGTAGCGGGCGCTGCGTGCCGTCGGGCATCTCGATCACGACCTGTTCGCCTATCTCGGCATTGGCCAGCGGGAGTGAGTTGCGCTCGACGAGCAGTTCCTTGTCCGGCGGCGGCCAGGCACCGCGCCAGGGTTTGATCTGATTGACGCGAATGTCCTCGAAATCGCCGATGCCGGTGAGACGAATCGTGCGCCATTCTTCGGGGCCGATTTGCAGACGCGCGCTGATGCCCAGCCGGCCCTCGACGTCCCCCACGCCATCGACACTGCGTACCACGTCGAGCAGGGCGTCGTCGAAAGGATCTGCGGCCAGGATCGCACTGGGCGGGTTGATCGCCAGGTAGGCCGATGTCAGATCGCGCGCCAGGATCGTACGCGTGGTGACGATCGTACCGACCGCAAAGACGCCAACGGCAATCGACATCACGACCACGGCGGTGCGTGTTTTGTAATTCCACATATCGCGCAGTACTTTGCGCCATCGCGGGCTGAGCATAGGCACGATTCTCCCACGGATTTAGACAGGTGTCAACCATAATGGTCACGCCGCGTGGATCGAACATCTGGGGTGGGGCCGTTAACGAATGCCTGCGGCAAAACGAATGAAAGACTGGGCCACCTGGCATTCGCTGCAACTTGTGATGGTTTGGACACACCACCGTCCTGCGGGTAAAATAGAACCAATACCGGCCACCCCCATGCCACCCAAGGAGACTTGATCCATGCCCACCACCACGGGCGCACGACCGACGCGTGTCAATCTGTTTGTGACCTGCCTGGCCGATCACTTTGCGCCTGAGGCGGCAGAGGCGGTCGTCACGGTGCTGGAGCGCCAGGGGGTGCAGGTCATCGTGCCATCCGGCCAGACCTGCTGCGGCCAACCGGCATTCAATGGGGGCTTCTGGGACGATGCGCGTCGCATGGCCATCCATACGATCGAGGTCCTCGAAAAGGCACAGAATCCCCGTGGCCAAACCGGACCCATTCCGGTGGTCGTTCCCTCGGGCTCCTGCTGTGACATGATCGTCCACCACTATCGCGAGTTGTTCGCCGGCGACCCCCGCTGGCAGGCGCGCGTCGACCGCGTGGCAGCGCACGTCTATGAATTTACCCAGTTCCTGGTCGATGTCCTCGGGGTCACCGACGTCGGTGCGCGTTACCGCGGCCGGCTGACCTACCACTCCTCCTGCCACCTGCAGCGGGGTCTGGGCGTGCGCACGCAGCCGGAGGCGCTGCTGGCCGAGGTGGCCGACGCCGACGTGGTACCGCTGGCGCGTGCCGATGAATGCTGCGGATTTGGCGGTCTGTTCAGCATCAAGTTCCCACTCATCTCCGAGGACATGCTGGCCAACAAGCTGCGGCACATCGCCGACACCCAGGCCGACTGTGTCGTGGGCTGCGACCTGTCGTGCCTGATGCACATCAACGGGGGGCTGCACCGTGCGGGTAAGACGCCAAACGCGGTGTACATTGCCGAAATACTTGCCCAGACCGGCGAGACAGGAGGTTCCCATGCATCGGGCACCGATTGATTTCCACGAGCGGGTCGACATCGGCGTGCACAACGAAACGATGCGTGGCGCGCTGGGCCGCGCCTCCGACCGCTTCCTGACGCACCGCCACACCGCACTGGCCTCGCTGCCCGACGCCGAGGCTGTGCGTGACCGGGCACGCACGGTGCGCCGGCACACGATCGCCAACCTCGATCATTACCTCGAACAGCTGGCAGAAACCGTCACCGCCGCCGGCGGGGTCGTCCATTGGGCACCGACGGGTGATGCGGCCAAACAGATCGTGCTCGACATCGCACGCCAAAACGGGGTGCACAGGATCATCAAATCGAAGTCGATGGTGACCGAGGAGATTCACCTCAACGCAACCCTCGAAGCGGCAGGACTGCAGGTCATCGAAACCGACCTGGGCGAATACATTGCCCAGCTGGATGAAGAACCACCCAGCCACATCCTGGCCCCTGTGCTGCACAAAACGCGTCAAGAAATCGGGCGCCTGTTCCAGGACAAGCTCGGTGTGGCGTACACGGACGATCCCAAAGCCCTGGCCGGCATCGCCCGCGAGGTCCTGCGCCAGGCCTTCCTGGAGGCCGACATGGGCATCAGCGGGGTCAATTTTGCCGTTGCGAGCACCGGCACGCTCGCGCTGGTCACCAACGAAGGCAACGGGCGCATGACCACGTCCCTGCCGCGGATCCACGTCGCCCTGATGGGCATCGAACGGGTGGTGCCAACCCCTGACGACCTGGCCGTGGTGCTGCAGCTCCTGGCGCGCAATGCCACCGGACAGAAGCTCAGCGTCTACACCTCCCTGATCACCGGGCCACGGCGGTCCGCTGACGAGGATGGGCCTGAACAGCTCCACCTGGTGCTGGTCGACAATGGGCGCAGCGATATCCTGGTCGGTGACCTGGTCGAGATCCTGACCTGCATTCGCTGCGGTGCGTGTTTGAACGCCTGCCCGGTCTACAACAGCATCGGTGGCCATGCCTACGGGGCCACTTACCCCGGGCCGATGGGCAGTGTGTTGACGCCGCTCTTTTTGGGGTTAGGGCCGTACGGCGATCTGCCGCACGCGTCGTCGCTGTGCGGCGCCTGCCGTGACGTGTGCCCCGTGCGCATCGATCTGCCAGGGCTCCTGCTCAAACTGCGGCACGATACGGTACAAGCCGAACAGGCGCCGGGCTGGCTGCGGTGGGGCATGCGCCTGTACGCCCTGGCCGTGACACAGCCGTGGCTGTACCGGTTGGGGGGGCGTTTGGCTGGTTTCGGCACCCGTCTCCTGGCTCGCAATGGGTGGTTGACGCGCCTGCCCGGTCCGCTGGCGGCATGGACGCATGGACGCGATTTCCCGGCGTTTACGGAGGAGAGCTTCCAGGCGCGTTGGGCGCGGCGGGCGGGAACGGATTAGGAACGGATTGGAGCGGATTACTGTCAACGGATTCGGGGAACGGATTGAACGGATTGCTGTCAACGGATTCGGGGAACGGATTGAACGGATTGCTGTCAAGGGATTCGGGGAACGGATTGAACGGATTGCTGTCAAGGGATTCGGGGAACGGATTGAACGGATATTAGGAACGGATTGCTGGCGGCGGATTCGGGGAAGCGTCGAATTCTTGGGGGCGGTGACCGAGTGGGGAGGAGGATGGTGGGTATGAATCCAATACCTGATGCGGCGGCGCGGGATGAGGTGATGCGGCGGGTGCGGACGGGGGTGCGGAATCCGCTGCTGACGGCGGATCGCCGGGCTTTGCCGGCGGCGGTGGTGGCCGAGGTGCCTGGCACGGCTGAGCTCGTGGCAGAATGGCGGCGCGAGTTCGAGGCTTTGAATGGGCGGGTGTATGGGCCGTTGGCTCCGGCTGCGGCAGGCGAGCAGGTTGTTGCCCTATTGCGGGCGCGCGATGCACGGCGGGTGTTGACGTGGGACGATGCGGCAATGCCTGTGCCTGACCTGCACCCGCGCCTCGCGGCGGCGGGCATCGAGGCTGTCATGCAGCCGCCCGTTTGGACGGACCAATCGCTGGCAGAAGCGGATGCGTTCACCGTGGGCGTCACGGGCAGCATCGCCGGATTGGCGAATACCGGCAGCATCGTGCTGGCCTCGGGTCCCGGGCGTGCGCGCAGCGCTTCGTTGGTTCCACCTGTGCTCGTGGCGTTCCTGCGCGTGGACGATATCGTTCCCAGCCTCTCCGCCTGGCTGCACGGCCGGGGATCCCAGGCGCTGCACGATGCTGCCAACGTGGTGGTCATCACGGGACCCAGCCGCACCGCCGACATCGAACTCACCCTGGTCATCGGCGTCCACGGCCCCGGCGAGATTCATGTGATTCTGGTGGGGTGATGTCGTGGAACCTCCAGGCAGATCGTGAGGCCAGTGGCCGCATGTTTTCTGCTGGAAACCCGGCGGCGAGGGAGTGCCGCACGTGGGCGTGCGGCACGACGCCCCCTGGTGACGGAGTTCGCACCTGGGGGTGCGAACTCCGTCACCAGTAGGCGAACTCCTCCACCAGTAGGCGAACTCCTCCACCAGTAGGCGAACTCCTCCACCAGGGGTTACTTTGTTTTTCTGCTCAGATCGTGTAGTAAAACAGCAGCCGCATTGCGGCCGGCGGCGCCCATGATGCCGCCGCCGGGATGGGTGCTGGCGCCGGTGAGGTAGAGGCCGGGCAGCGGTCCGCGGTAGTTGCCAAAATTGAGTGCTGGACGCAGCATGAACATCTGGTCGATCGACATTTCCAGGTGCATGACGTTGCCCTGCAGCAGGCCGAGGGTGCGCTCCAGGTAGAGCGGCGTTTCGATCAGCTGGCCGGCGACGGCACCGGTGACGTTGGGGGCGTATTGCGCCAGTGTTGCCAGCATGTGATCGGCCACGCGCGGGCCAATGTCGTCCCACGATTCACCCGAAGCCAGCGTATAGGGGTAGTACTGTCCCCACAAAAACAACGTGTGTTTGCCGGGCGGCGCAAGCGACGGGTCCACGGCCGAGAAGGTCATGGCAATCAGCCCGGGTTCCTGCGAGGGCCGGCCGGCCACAAAGTCACCATACGCTCGTTCCAGGTATTCCAGCGACGGGCAGATGAACTGCAGGGCGCGATGCTGGTAACCCGCCTGCCCGTTGCCAGGTGAAGGCAGGGCGGTGTAGTTGGGCAGTTCGTTCATGGCATAACGCACCATCATGCCAAATCCGTTGCCGGTACGGGCCTGCGCAAGGCGTTTGCGTGCGCCCGCTGGCAGCATCACCCCTTCCAGCATGTCGAGCGTCGTGTGGATGTGCGCTCCGGACACCACCACCGGCGCCGTGATCCGTTCTCCGCGGACGGTTTCCGCACCTGCGGCGCGGCCGCCTTGGACCAGGATACGGCGCACGGGGCTGTCGGTGTAAATCCGCCCGCCGTAGGCCTCGATCATACGCGCCAGCGCCTGCGTCAACATACCAGATCCGCCGCGCGGCCGCTTGACCCCGCTGACGTGATACATGGGATGCCACAGGGCAAAGGGTGCACCCATCGGCTCGCCCGGCGGTGGGCCCGACTGGGCAGCCATCCAGGCGATGATGGCCGGCACGTGTGGGCCGCTGAACGATTGGCGCAGCACCGGCCCATAACCGTGGATGACGTCGATAACCTTGTCGATCGCCTGGCGGTTGCGCATGCCCTTGTTGAAGACCATGTAGCGCGCCAGATTAAGCGGTGTCGGCGCATGCAGGAACGCCTCTACCATGCCCTCGGCGATGGGTCGCCACGTCCGAATGAACTGGCGGTAGGCCTCGGCATCCGCCGCCGACACCGCGGCGATGCTCTGGCACGTGCGGTCCACGTCCTTCCAGATTGTGATGTGGCTGCCATCCGGAAACGGTGACCAGAAGAGGGGATCGACATCCAGGTATTCGAGGCCATACTGTTCGAGGGCCAGGTCTTTGATGATGGGTGTGTGGTGAATGAGGATGTGTGCCGAACCGCCCAGGTCGAACCGAAATCCGGGCACGATCTCCTCGGTCACCACGGCGCCCCCCACGATCGGACGCCGCTCGAGCATGCCCACGCGGTAGCCCGCTTTGGCCAGGTAACCGGCGCAGACCAGGGCGTTGTGGCCGGCACCAATGAACAGAACATCGAAATCAGGCATGATCATTACTCTCGTTCGACGGCTGCAAGAAGGCCAGAATCGTACTGGTCACCTCTTCCGCGGCCGGTCCGTTCAACCGTACAAACTGGTGGTCATCGCTCACTTCCACGTAACGCAGGGAGCCACCCAGCCGTGCCGCGAGGGACCGTGTCGCCGCCGATCGTACCATGACGTCATTGCGTCCCTGCACGATCAGCGTAGGGGCTTTGACCTTGCGTGCGCGGCGGTGGGCTTCGAGACCCAGCCGGCGTACCTCGTCGACGATCGCGGTGGGCAGGCGCATCTGTTGGCGCAGTTCAGCCTGAACCGCCGGTTCGTCGAGATCGACGCCCGGAAACCACTCGGCCATCTGAGCGCGCATCGTCGGTCCATCCATCGTACGCGCCAGCAGGGGTGCCATGTCCGGCACGACGAATTTCAAAGGCGGCAGCAGGAGGTTGGCCACCCAGCCGCCCAATGACCAAAACGGCGCCAATAGAATCACCTGGTCGGCGGGCAGTCGTGCCGCCAGGTGCAGTGCCACTGCGCCCCCCATCGAATAACCCACCAGCACGGCGTGCGCATGCTGCTGCCGCACCTGGCGCCAGGCTGCCAGGGCATCCGCCACCCAATCGGAGCGCCGCATGTCGGGCAGCCGGGCGATCTCCGAGCCAAAGCCGGGCAGCAGGATACCCTGCGTCGTCCAACCAGCGGCATGGAAACGATCGGCCAACGGCCGCATCTCGGCGGGCGTGCCCATGAATCCATGGATGAACAGGGCCGCCGCAGGACCGCCCGCCTGCCGAAACGGTTGGTGTTCCTCAGCAGCAAAGGGGATCGGCAGCGTCATGTCGGCTCGATGTCCAGGGTCCCAGAGAAGCCTTCCACGTGGGCCTGCACGATTCTGGCAGCAACGGTTTCGGGCGCCATGGCATTGCGCGGCATACGGAACGGCACCTTATCCCATAACGGGGTTACGACCGCCGCCGGCCGCACCAGGGTGACGCGGCGACTGCGCTCCTCCTTACGCAGGGCATCGACAAAGGCCTCCAGGCCCGCTTTGGCCGCCGCATAGGCTGTCAGGCCAGGCAGGCGCATGCGTTCGTCGAAGGCACCCACGTACATGAGGTGTGCGTCACGCGCCAGCAGGTGCAGGCTGGCATGCGTGGCCAGGTAGGCACCGGTCAGATTGGCCGCCACGATGCGCTGCCAGGTGTCGGGGGCCATGTCGGCGACCTTGACCGAGGTGATGTCCCCGGCCGCATAAATCCACAGATCGATGGTCTCCACTTCCTGGGCAGCCGCCAGCACCGCTGTGTCCACGGCATAGGGTGAGGCGACATCGGCCTGGAAAACCAACGGTCCCTCCGGCCATCCATCCGTATCGTCCGCATGATGGACAACCGCCAACACCCGCCACCCTTCAGCAACCAGGCCCTGCACCAGGGCACGTCCAATACCACCGGCGGCACCCCACACCATCGCCGTCGAATTTGTCATCAACTTATCTCCCTTACGAAGGTCTGCACGGACTCGAGCCAGGGCTGCGGGCACTCTTCCTGGGGTACGTGACCGCACGCCTCCAGCACGGCCAACCGCGCGCCGGGAATTTCCTCGGCCAGGCGCAGGCTGTCGGCGGTCGGCACCCAGGTATCGTCATCGCCGGTCATGACTAGCACTGGCAGGTCGGCCAGTTCTGCCAGGCGCGTGCTCAAATCATCGGGCATCCGGCTGGCCAGGGTGTACTCCCACAGGCCACGATCCCAGTCGATCGCCTGCAGCGGCTTTTGATAGCCGGCCATGATCTCAGGTGTCACCCTGGAAGGATCGTGCCAGGCTGTGCCGAAAACCCCCAGCAGTCGCTCGACCGTCGAGCGCGCAATCAGGGGGCCAAGGTGACGCATCTGTGGTGTGTTGAGCAGGGGACGCACCAGGGATGGTGTGCCACCACCGTTGTAGATGGCAGCATCGACCAGAACCAGCCCCTGCACCCGATCTGGATGTTCGAGCGCAACCTGGGTGGCGATCGTGCCGCCCGCCGAATTACCAACCAGAATCGCCTTTTCGACACCCATTTTGTCCAGCAGGTCGATTACCAGATCGACCTGGGCTTGTGAGCTGTACGGGTTGGTTTCTCCCCAATCGCCGCGCAGTGGACGTTCGGTCAGCCCAAAGCCAGGCCGGTCGTACGCGATCACGGTGCCCATCTCGGCCAGCGGATCGATGACCTCGCGCCATGAAAACGTGCTGGAGGCAAAGCCGTGCAGCAGAACCATCACCGGCTGTCCCTCGCCTTTGATTTTGGCGTGCACCTGCAGGCCATCGACGTCTATGAACTGGCTATCTTCATCGCCCAGTTCGGTTGGCGGCCTGACACCCTCCAGCGGCGGCACCGGCACCAAAAACGGCCCCACCAACAGGACCACTGCACCTACTGCGATTATGACTCCAACAATCTTGTAAACTCGTCTCATCGTGCCTCGCCCGATACGCCAGATTCCGCGCCCGGTCAGGCGGCGGTTGTTTTCCCTCAGACGACCCCAACGGGACCGGCGTCACATTCAGGCACCGGGGTGATCGACGACTTCACCGGGCAGCGACGATCCGGAGGAAATGGTGCGCCCTTTCCAGGTGGTGCGTCCGGTGAATGCGCTGACGAGCGAGTAGAACGCGATGATGACAGCCAGCAGGATGGTCAGCGGGTAAAGGGGGGTTTGTCGCTGGGGCAATCGGAAGCGCCAGTTGCTCACGCCCCACAGCACGAGGCTCACAGCCACCGACGCCAGGGCAAGGCGCAGACTGTCCGGCCACACGGGACCTCCCGCCAGGCGCAGGCCAATCACAACCAGGGGCTCCCAGAATGCAATCACCAACCACATCCACACGAACAGAAAAGCCAACAGATTTTGCCCGAAGAGGGCGTACAGATTTTTGCCGAAACCCCGCCGGACTTCGTCATACGACTGATACATGCGGCACGTTACCCGGGTGGTGCCGTCGACCAGGCGCCAGCGGCGGCCCTGGGCGTTGATGCGCCGCGCCAGGGCAAAGTCATCCACGACGTGGGTACGAATGGCGTCGTGGCCACCGATTGCGTCATAGGCGGGCCGTCGGATCATCATAAACTGGCCAATGGCCGCGGTCAGACGGGGCAGGCGGAAACGATGGGCCAGCATCAGCGGAAAAAAGCTCCACACGGCCCATGGCAGAAACGGGATGATGAGTTTTTCACTCCAGGTCTTCACAATCTGGCGGGGAAAGGCGCTGATGAAATCGGCATTTTCGGCCTTGAGCATGGCCACGGCGTCGCGCAGCGTGGAAGGGTGATGCACGGTGTCGGCATCGGTAAAGACCAGGATCTCGCCCCTGGCCACCTGGGCCAATTGATGGCAGGCCCAATTTTTGCCCAGCCAGCCCTCAGGTTTATTACGCCCCTGGAGTACCACCAACTTCTGTTCGCGGCAGCTCCCGTCACCGCCCGCGGTAAGCGACCCGTGGATCGAGTTCAGGACCTGGCTGGTACCGTCGGTCGATTCGTCGTCGAGCACGAGCACTTCGTAGTTGGGGTAGTCCTGGTTTACCAGCGAGGTCACACAAGCCCCGATGTTACGTTCCTCGTTGCGGGCTGGCACCATGATCGACACCGCCGGCCATGACTGCGGCGGAACGGCATCACCAAGACGCCGCAGTGCTTTGAGGTTCGTCAGCCCAATGATCAGCAGCAGCAGCAGAAAGAATAACAAACCGACCTGATGGCCTACGAAGACCTGGCTCATTGATGTCTGCCCAGGCGCTGCGCCACCGCCGGCCGTAACTGTGGCGGATGCTGCAGGTCGGTGCGGTATTTCCAGAGCAGCAGCAGAAGGTTGGCCGCAAACGTCGTGACCAGTACGATGTCGGCCTGGCGCAGCAGAAGATAAACCAGGGTTGTTGCGCCGGCCAGGGCAACCGCCCAACCCTTGAAGCCCAGCAGGTAGGCAAACACGCCCGAAGCCAGACCCAACACTGTGGGCACTTCCCACAACGTGAGCGCCGTCCACACTCCAAACGTCGTAGAGATTGCCTTGCCGCCGTGGCCGCCGAGGAATGGTGAAAATGCGTGACCCAACAGCGGCGCCATGGTGACCGGCAGCACTGCCCAGCCGCTGACGCCGCTCGCATAGACGGCCAGGGCTACGGGGATGCACCCCTTGAAACCATCGAGCAGCACGGCGGCAACTCCCAGGCTTTTGCTCCCGGCACGAACGACATTCGCCGCACCCGGGTTCTGGTCACCGACCGTGCGAATGTCGGTGCGGAGGAACAGACGTCCCAGGACCAGGGAAAACGGGATGGAACCGAGCACAAATCCAACAATTGTATAGAGGATCCAGGTTTCGATCAGGGCCTCGTCTTCCATCACCCCACCCGGCATCGAATCACGGGCTCAGGGTCACTTGTTCCAACAATGCCGCGGTGGCTGCCACCGTCTGCTGCTGCTGATCTTCGCGGCTGATTGTGGCTTCGTTGTCCCCACGCTGCGGCCCATACCAGCCAAACTGGGCATGGTTTCCGCCATCGATAGGAACCCACGCCGTGCCGGCTGGCAGTTGTGGCGTCGCGGCGCGGACCTCGTCGGGTGTCGCCAGGCCGTCGAGAGATCCGTAGATCGAGGCAACCTCAAGGGCCTGATCGGAGAGATCATTGGACCCGGCCGGAAACGCCGCCCACAGCGCCAATCCATCGATCGCCTGCGGATTCTGGTCCGCATACTGGGCCGCCATCGCGCCACCCAGCGAATGCCCGCCGATGACCCAGTCCTGGATGGCAGGAAAGGCCTCGATGATACCGGAAGCGGCATTGGGTGACAGCACCGCCAGGTTGAGCGGCATCGGCGGAATGACGACCAGGTACCCCTGCTCGGCCAGGGCCCGTGCCGCCGGCGCATAGGAGACCGGATCGACCAGCCCCCCCGGATAGAAGATAAATCCGGTCTGCGGCTCGTCGCTTGCCGGCCGGAACACCAGCCAGTCGCCCTGCTCGACCACAACCTGAGCATCCGACTGCATCGCCGCCTGAGCTTCCGGCATCGGCCGCGCCGTCCTGGCGTTCAAAAACAGCAAACCGCCAACGAGAATCACCACCAGCAGCACAACGATCGACGCAGCAACCCATAACCAACGTCGTGATTTTATCATAGAATTCACAGACTCCCTACTCAAGCCACCGCAGTGGGGTTCGGTGTACCGACACCGGTGCGCAGGGGCAGCGGCGGATCAGGGCGCACGATCAGCCGGCGCCAGGCAAAGGATACCACCCAGATCATAATGACCGCACCGAAAATGCCCGGTGCTGCCGTCCCGGCCTGCGCAATCAACACACCACCCGCAATCGGGGCGATGATGCGCGTGACACTCTCAACCGACGTGGCCAGACCCAACGTGCCGCCGATTTCTTCCGGATAAACCACCTTGGTCAAGGCGCTGTTCAGCACCGTATTGAGCACACCGCCCGAGAATGCAGTCGGGATCATGACCAGGAGCAGAATCGGCACCGTTGGTGCCCACGCCCAGCCCACCAGCGAAGCCGCCATGATCACCAGGCTCCAAAAGATGAGCCGCTTCTCCTCCACGCGGGCAGACAGCCGCGCCACGGCAAAGCCCTGGGTAAAGACGGAAAGTACACCGACGTAAGCCAAAACATAACCGGTGGTTTGGGCATTGAGTCCAAAACGGTATTGCGCATACAGCGGGAAGATCGTTTGCAGCACCGCAAACGCCAGACCGTAGAAGAAACGAATGTGCAGAAGTGGCCCCACACGCGGCCGGCGGAGGGCCTCCCACAATGCGCCCACATTGAAGGCACGTGACGCCTGGCTGCTCATGGCGGCGCGGCGTTCCGGCGTCAGCGATTCAGGCAGCCAGAGCGCCACTGCCACCAGGTTGACCAGGGCCAGGCCCGCCGCCGCAAACGCCGGCACGGCATAACCCCACTGACTCAGGAAGCCACCCACCGCTGGCCCGATGATGAATCCAAGTCCAAACGCGGCACCGATGATGCCCAGCCCCCTGGCGCGGTTCTTTTCGTCGGTGATGTCAGAGATGTAGGCCTGGGCCACGCTGATGTTGCCACCGGTGAAACCGTCGAGGATACGACTGGCAAACAGCATCCACAGCGTATTTGCCACACCCAACATGAGGAAACCGATCAGGGTGCCAAAGATGCTGACCAACAGAATCGGCCGGCGGCCATATCTGTCGGAAAGACGGCCCAAAAATGGCGCCCCAAAAAACTGCGCCATGGCATAAGAGGCGACCAACAGCCCAACCACAATCGCGCTGGCACCAAACGTCTCGGCGTAAAAGGGCAGCAGGGGCAGAATAAGGCTGAAACCAAGCAAATCGACAAAAACAACAACGAATATGGTCAGTAAACGGCGTCTATCCACGAAACGAGATCTCCTTCACAATGGGGTTACACACAGGGCATAAGACGCCGCCCCTGCCCCCCGCGTCACACCCCAATCCAAAATCCAAAATCCAAAATCGAAAATCGAAAATCGAAAAACTACCCCTCCGCCTGCTCCACCACGCGCCGAACCATGCCGCCAAAGATGAGGTTGTGGATGGGAAAGAGACCATACCAGTACAAAACGCCGAACAGCCCCTTGGGCGCAAAAAAGGCGGTCTGTACCACGCGTGTGGTCCGATCGGATTGCGGAATCGCCTCGAACTGCAGCCAGGCACGACCCGGCACTTTCATCTCGGCGCGCAGCCGCAGCAGCCGGTCAGGCTCCACCGCCTCGACCCGCCAGAAGTCGACGGCATCACCGACGTGGACGTGCTCCGGATCACGACGACCCCGCCGCAGACCGACACCCCCCATCAGGCGGTCGACGATGCCGCGTGCACGCCATGCCCAGTTGGCATAGAGCCAGCCGCGGTCACCGCCCAGGCGGCTGAACGAGCCAAATGCGGCTGCCGGTGTGGCGGTTGTCATCTGCTGGCGCCGGTCGATGAACAGCCCTTCTTGTTGTGTAAATGCAACCGGCGACGTGTCACCCTGGCTGCTGAACAGCGCATCGCTCCAGGCGGTCTCGACTGCGCCTGCCTCTAATTTGCCCAATGCCAGGCGCACGGCAGTCGTGTAGCCGAGTGGTTGGATGGCCGGAAACAGGTGCCGCGCCGTGTCGTCGCGCACGATCACCTCGTTGCGCAGACCCTGAATCAGCGGCTGTGCGATCGACGAAGGGATGGGCGTCACAAGGTGCACCCAGTACGAGGAGAGCCGCGGTGTCAACACGGGGACCGGCAGCAGGTGCCGGCGCAGACCGCGCGCTTCGGCATAACCCAACATCATTTCGCCGTAGGTCAACACATCGTGGCCGCCAATTTCGATGACGCGCCCGGCACTCGCGGGCACGTCGAGCGTGGCGAGCAGATAACTCAACACATCGCGAACGGCAATGGGCTGCACTTTCGTATAGACCCACTGCGGGCAAATCATGACCGGCACACGTTCGGTGAGGTAACGGATCATCTCGAACGAGACGCTGCCCGACCCAACGATGATGGCAGCGCGAAACTCGGTCACCGGTACGCCGGCTTCGGACAGGGCGGCACCCGTTTCCTGGCGCGACCGCAGGTGCTGTGAGAGATCGGCCGCCGGGTCACCCAGGCCACCCAGATAGACGATGCGCTGCACACCCGCTTCCCGCGCCGCGCGTCCAAAATTGTGGGCCGCAGTCAGGTCGCGCTGGTGAAAGTCGGCGGTATCGCCCATGCTGTGAATCATATAATAGGCCGCATCACACTGCGCCATCGCGGGCGGCAGGGTAGCGGGCTGCAGGACATCGCCGGTGGCAATTTCGACGCGCGACAGCCAGGAGCGCCCCTGCAGCCGCGCCGGATCGCGCACCAACACGCGCACCTGGTAGCCTGCTTCGAGCAGGCGCGGAATCAGGCGCCCACCCACATAGCCGGTTGCGCCGGTCACGAGAATACGTTTGGGATCGGTCATGCCAACAACTCCAGGAGTGATTGTTTTCCCTGTTCGATCCGAATCCAGGTCTCCAGAAAACCAGCCAATGGTGATGCCGGGTTGTCATCCAACGTTTCGGCGTAACCATCGACCAACTGCTGGAACAAATCGGCGGGCACAGCCGCGATCCAGCTTGCAGCTTCGATTTCGATCTGGGTATCGCCGAACACGTGCGGTGTTTGGTCTTCCATGGCTCTTCAGACGCCTGGGTTCGCTCCTGGGTCACTGAAAAACCACATAAAACCAGCTCGCATCAGGTTCTGGCGCCATTTGCCGGCCGTTGGTGCATCGGGTAATATCTCGGTCAGTTCACACGAAGGTACACGACATGCCAGATTCACCATCGGCGAGTGCCAAAGGGTATGCCCTGATCCTGTTGGCGGCGACATTATGGGGTACGATGGGGATTTTCTACAAGGTCCTGATCGAACGCTTCCAGTTGACGCCGCTGGCGGTGGCGTCGATGCGCAGCCTGTGGGGAGGTCTCATCCTGTGCGCCGTGCTGGTCATCGTCAAACGCCAGCTGCTGCGCATCCACATCCGGGACCTGCCGCTGCTCGTGGCCTACGGCGTGATTGGCATCGCCGGCTTTTTTGTCGCCTATGCGTACGCCGTGGCCCTGAACGGGGTGGCGGTGGCCGCGGTGCTGCTGTACACGGCGCCAGCCTGGGTAGGGATCATGGCCTGGCGCTGGCTGGGTGAAACGATGCATATGCGCCTGGTGCTGGCGCTGGGGCTGACGTTGGCTGGGTCGGTGTTGGTGTCTGGGGTGTACAGCCTGGACAGTCTGCAGGTCAATGGCCTGGGAATCCTGGCTGGCCTCGCCGCCGGGCTGGGTTATGCCCTGTGGAGCGTCTTCAACAAAGTCGCCGTGCAGCGCTACAGTGCGTGGACCGTGCAGGTGTACGCACTGCTGATTGGTGCAGCGGCACTGCTGCTGGTCGTGCCGGTGTCGCAGCGTGCGTCACCGGCGGAGATCGTCACGGCCTGGCCGTGGCTGTTGGCGATGGCACTGGGACCCACGTTGGGTGGTGCGTTGTCGTACACGCTGGGCGTACGTTGGATTCCGGTGAGTGTGGCCAGCATCGTGGCCACACTGGAACCGGTCATTGCCATGGTTTTGGCCTATTTTTTGTTTGGCGAAGTGCTGGCGATCCCGCAGCTGGTGGGCAGTGCGCTTATTATTGGTGCCGTGTTACTCCTGCGACCAGGAGCGTCATCTGATTGACAGTTTTCATCTTCTGCGTTAAAATGCTTCAATTGCCGCCAGTCCGTGTACAGGCTGGCGGCGTATCATGGGCAAAAATCATACCGGGTCGGCCCGTAAACTGGATGCAATACGCTGTGGAGGATCGATGAGTAGCTTCGCAACAAAAAACATTCGCAATGTCGTACTGGTTGGGCATGGCAGCTCGGGTAAAACGTCATTGACCGAAGCCATGCTGTTTGACAGCGGTGGTTCTACCCGACTGGGACGCGTCGAGGATAGCAGTACGGTTTCCGACTGGGACGATGAGGAGCGCCGGCGTAAGGTATCCATCAACACCGCCGTGGTGCCCTGCGAATGGAAGGGCGTCAAAATCAACGTGCTCGATACGCCGGGGTATGCCGATTTTGCCGGCGATGTGGTGGCTGCTGTCACGGTCGCCGATGCGGGCCTGGTCGTGCTCGACGCCGTGTCTGGTGTCGAGGTTGGTACACAGTTGACCTGGGGATATCTCAGCGAGCGCCAGCTGCCGCGCTTCATTTTTGTCAACAAGATGGATCGTGAAAACGCCAATTTCCAGAATGCACTGACCTCCGTGCGCGAGTCGTTTACCGGCACGAGCATCGTCGCGGTGCAAATCCCGGTCGGCAAGGAACACGGCTTCCAGGGTGTCATCGATCTGATCCAGATGAAGGCGTATTTGGGGTCCAAAGGCGAAGAAAAGGATATTCCGGCCAACCTGCTCAGCGATGCACAAAGCGCGCGTGTCCAGCTGGTGGAAGCCGCCGCTGAGGGCAATGACGACCTGATCATGAAGTACCTGGACGGTGAGGAGCTCACCCCCGAAGAGATCGTCGAGGGTCTGGGAATCGGCATCCGCGGTGGTTCGGTTGTGCCTGTCCTGTGTGGTGGCGCCACGGCCAACCTGGGGGTTCAGTCACTGCTCAACCTCCTGGTTGAGCTGGCACCTTGCCCGGCGGACATGCCACCGGCCGAGGCAACACGCGAGGGTAGTGAAGAGACCGTCTCGTTGAAGTCCGATTCGTCGGGCCCGCTGGCCGCCCTGGTTTTCAAGACCGTGGCCGATCCCTACGTCGGACGCGTGACCTTCTTCCGTGTGTTTTCGGGGACCATGCAGTCCAACTCGCATGCGTTCAATCCGCGCAGCGGTGAGGACGAACGTATCGCCCAGCTCTTCACACCCCGTGGTGAGGAACACCACAACGTCGATGTGGTCGTCGCCGGTGACATCGGTGCCGTGGCCAAACTGGCCAGTACCGTGACGGCTGATACGCTGTGTGATAAATCGCTGGATGCCGCCCTGCCGCGGCCACTCTACCCGGCACCGACCTACGCCGTGGCCGTCAGCCCCAGGACGAAGGCCGATTCGGCCAAACTGGGCCCGGCGCTCACCCGCCTGGCCGAAGAGGACCCCACGCTGCGCTGGCGTCAGGAGGCCAGCACCAAACAGACCATCCTCGAGGGTATGGGTGAAACCCACATCGATATCGCCATTCGCCGCATGGAGTCCAAGTTTGGTGTCAGCATCGAAACTGCGGTGCCGAAAGTACCGTACCGCGAAACGATCCAGAAATCGGCCAGCGCCATGTACCGCCACAAAAAACAGACCGGCGGTGCCGGCCAGTTCGGCGAAGTGCACATGGAAGTCAAACCGCTGTCGCGCGGGTCTGGTTTCGAGTACAGCACCGACCGCGTCTTTGGCGGTGTCATCTCCGGCTCCTTTTTCCCCTCGATCGAGAAGGGGATCAAGTCGGTGCTCGAAGGCGGCGTGATCGCAGGGTATCCCGTCGTCGACGTGCGCGCCGAGGTGTATGATGGCAAAATGCACCCGGTGGACTCCAAAGACATCGCCTTCCAGGTCGCCGGGCGCGAAGCGTTCAAGCTGGCTATGCAGCAGGCGAGCCCCGTGCTGCTCGAGCCGATCATGAACGTCGACATCATCGTGCCCGAAGAGTACATGGGCGACGTGTTAGGTGACATCAATACGAAACGTGCCCGCGTGCAAAAGATGGAACAGGAACGCGGGCGCAGCATCGTCACGGCCCAGGTGCCCCTGGCCGAAATGCAGCGTTACGGCACCGGCTTGCGCTCGATCACGCAGGGTCGCGGCGTTTTCCGCATGACATTCTCGCACTACGAAGTCGTGCCGTCGCACACCGCCGAGTTGATCATTGCCGAGGCGAAGCGCGAAGCCGAGAAAGAGTAACTGACCATGATACCCAAAAATTTCGCGGGTCGCGGCAAAGTGGCCGTCCTCAAAACCACCCCCGCCACGGTGCTCGAGGACTACGCCCATGTGATGGCGTTGGCCGATTTCGAGTCGGCCTTGCCCAAAACAATCGACACGATACTGAAGATCAACATCTCCTGGCAAACCTGGTACCCGGCCTGCTCGACGCAGCCCTGGCAGCTGGAAGGGGTGATCCGTGCCCTGCAGCACGCCGGTTACGAGAACCTGATCGGTGCGCATAATCAGACGGTGGTGGTCGATGCCTACGTCGGCGAGCGCAACAACAAACAAAAAGTGGTCGTCGATGCCTACGGCGTACGCAACGTGCACCTGTACGAACCCGAAAACCGGTGGATCCGCTACGAGCCGCGCGCCCCGATGCTGGTGCTGGACAAGATCTTCCCCGAAGGCATCCTGATCCCAGAGATGTTCATCGACCGCAGCATCGTGCACCTGCCGACGGTCAAGACCCACGTGTTCACGACGATCACGGGCGCCATGAAAAATGCCTTTGGCGGCTTGCTGACCGAAAAGCGCCACTGGACGCACGGCGTCATTCACGAGACGCTGGTCGACCTGCTGACGATCCAGCACGAGATCCACAGCGGCATTTTCGCCGTCATGGATGGCACCTTTGCCGGTGACGGTCCGGGCCCGCGCGCGATGCGCTGGCACGAAAAGGACATCCTCCTGGCCTCGGCGGACCAGGTTGCGATCGATGCCATCTCGGCCAAACTGCAGGGTTTCAACCCGATGGAGATTCCGTTCCTGCGGATGGCGCACGAGATGGGCCTGGGCGTGGCCGATCCGCGCGAGATCGAGATCGTCGGCTATGACATCTCGGCGGAGGACTGGGGATTCGTCCAGGAAGACACCTTTGCCAGCAAAGGCCAGAAGCTGATCTACCACGGGGCACTCAAGCCCTTCGAGAATGCCCTGCTGCGCTCGCCGCTGGTGCCGTGGTCGTTTTTTGCCTCCAATTTTTACCACAACGTGTACTGGTACCCCTTCGTGGGCCGCCCGCGCGTCGAAGCGGCACTCGAGACCAAGTGGGGCCAGTTGTTCAAACATTACGGCGACGGCAAAGTCGTAATGCCAGGCGTCGAGCCGCGCACGACGGCGGTTGCCGCGATTGGGCTCGCCGGACTGGCGCTGATCGCCGGTGGGCTGGCTGCACGCCGGTTGAGCGGTCGCACGACCGCCTGACAAACCGGTAGAGGAGTCCGCATCTGGGGATGCGGACTCCTCTACCGGATCGCCTGACAAGTGGCTTGAAGAGACGAGGAGCATCTTCGATGGGTGAATTGTGGAAAGTTGACTTGCACTGCCACACCTGGTATTCGCGCGACAGCCTCATGAACCCTCGGGACGTGGTCGACCGGGCGGTGGCACTTGGGCTGAACAAGGTTGCGATTACCGAACACAATAACCTGGCCGGCGCCCGATTCCTCAAACAGTACGCACCCGATCTTTTCATCGTCGGTGAAGAGATCAAAACCACCCAGGGTGAGTTCATCGCCTATTTTGTTTCCGAAGAGGTCCCCAAGGGGCTCACCCCCGAAGAGACCCTGGCCCGCCTGCACGCCCAGGGGGCAGTCATCAGCATTCCCCACCCCCTGGACTCGTGGCGCCGCTCGGCCCTGGGCGAAACAGCCACCCGCCAGTACATCGAGCAGGTCGATGCCGTCGAAGTCTTCAACGCCCGCTGCCTGGTCAGCGACGACAATGACGGCGCCAAAGCCCTGGCCAAACGGTTCGGTAAACTGATGACCGCGGGCAGCGATGCGCACACTGTCGACGAAATCGGCAACGGCTACCTGCTCATGCCACCGTTCGCCGACAACGCCGCCAGCTTCCGCGAGAGTCTGGCCCAGGCGCAGCCAGTGGGCCGGCCGAGTGGGCTGTGGGTCCATTTTGGCAGCACGTGGGCAAAGTGGCGGAACACGAAGCCGCGCGAAGGTTTGGAGCACGAAGGCGCGAAGTAGCGCGAAGGTTTGGAGCACGAAGGCGCGAAGGTTTGGAGCACGAAGGCGCGAAGTCGCGCGAAGGTCTGGAGCACGAAGGCGCGAAGTCGCGCGAAGGCCGCGAAGCGCGAAGGTCGCGAAGGCCACGAAGCGCGAAGGTGGCGGGCGTTCGACCCAGGCAAATGACTAACAGGCCGGTAAATCACCTGCCCCGGTGGCGAGGCAGGTGAAACACTCCACGAAAGGAGGCCAAAGGATCCGTTGCATACCCACTGTCATCGGAAAAGGCGCTGCTCCGCGGAATCCGTTCAATCCGTTCCCTGAATCCGTTGACAGTAATCCGTTCCAATCCGTTCCCTGAATCCGTTGACAGTAATCCGTTCAATCCGTTCCAAATCATCCGTTCAATCTGTTCCCTGAATCCGTTGACAGTAATCCGTTCCAATCCGTTCCAATCCGTTCCAAATCGTCCGTTCAATCCGTTCCCCGAATCCGTTGACAGTAATCCGTTCCCAACACCCCCCCACCATCGTTGTTGGGCATTCGTTTCCGGACACTCACCCAAGGAGGACCACCATGTCTGCTGCTCGATTGACCCGGTTCGTTTTGACTGCGGCGCTGATTGTGCTTGTCCTGGTGCCTTCACTGGCCCTGGCCCGCACGGCCAACGACCAGCCCACCGGCCAGGACAAGATCACGCCCGATCTGCAAGCTGAATTTGCTGCGAACGGCAGCACCGCCTTCTTCGTCGTCCTGCAGGAACAGGCCGACCTGAGCGGTGCGGCGCAGCTGGCCACCAAGGCCGCCAAGGGGCAGTACGTGTACGACCAGCTCAGCGCGACCGCCGAGCGGACCCAGGCCGGCCTGCGAGCCTTCCTCGATGCACGCGGTGTGGCCTACAAGTCCTACTTCGTGCGCAACATGATCCTGGTTGCGGGCGACCTGGCACTGGCGAGCGAGCTGGCTGCGCGCAGTGACGTGGCCAGCGTCGAGACCAACACATGGTACAAGGGCGACCTGCCCGAAGTGGAGGGCCCGATGGAAAGCAGTGCGCCAGCTACGGTAGAGCCTGGACTGACTTACATCCACGCACCGGAAGTGTGGGCGCTCGGTTTCACCGGTCAGGGCCGGGTCGTCGCCAGTGCCGATACCGGTGTGAACTGGGAACACCCCGCGATCAAGGGCAAATACCGCGGCTGGAACGGCGCCACCGCCGATCATAATTACAACTGGCGCGATGGGACGTGTGCTTTCAGCGCGTTCATGCCGCCAGGTAACGCCTGCGTTTCACCCAACATCCCGACCGATCCTTCATCACCCTACCATGGCACACACACCGTGGGCACGATGGTGGGTGACGACGGCGCGGGCAACCAGATCGGTGTCGCACCCGGCGCCAAGTGGATCGGCTGCCGCAACATGAACGACCAGGGTTGGGGGACCAAGGCCTGGTACGCCGACTGCTTCCAGTTCTACATTGCACCCACCACTCTGGCGGGCACGAACCCCAATCCGGCGCTGGCACCGGATGCCATCAACAACTCGTGGGGCTGCCCAAATACCGCGGGCGGTGAGAACTGCGATGACCCGGCCAACGACCTGGTCAACGAAGTCAACGCCACACGCGCCGCCGGCATTGTGGTCGTGGCCTCGGCCGGCAACGGTGGTTCCGCCTGCGGCACCGTGAACACACCGATTGCCATTTACGACAGCTCCTATTCGATCGGTGCCCTGTCGGCGTCGACGGGCGTTATCGCCAGCTTCAGCAGTCGCGGCCCCTCGGCCTTCACCAATCTACTCAAGCCCGACATTACGGCTCCGGGGGTCGGTGTGCGTTCCAGCATAGGGACTAACACCTACGGCAACCTGAGCGGCACGTCGATGGCTGCGCCGCACGTGGCCGGGTCGGTAGCGCTGCTCTGGTCGGCACACCCCAACCTGGTCGGCAACGTCGATGCGACCGAGGCATTGTTCAATGCCACCGCGACACCACGCACGACCACCCAGGAATGCGGTGGTGTGCCCGGCTCGACGGTTCCCAACAACACCTACGGCTACGGTGCGATCAACGTGCTGGCTGCGGTGCAGCAGGCGCCCACCGCCGTGACGGTGAGTGACGTCGCGATCCAGCCGGCCGCCTGGACTTCCTGGGCTGCTCTGGCCATCGCGGGCGTCGTGGGTCTGCTGGCCCTGGCCACCCTGGCCCGCCGCCGCGCCACGCAACCGTAATCCGGAACCAGTCAGTGAAACCACCAAGGCACCAAGTTTTCTGTGTCTTGGTGCCTACTAAGAAACTCCTTGGCGCTGAGGGGTCCGCGCCCTGGTTCCAACGCCGAAGGAACCAGGCATTTGAGAGATCGTCCGGCGTTGGAACCGAGGTGCGGACCCGCCTTCGTGGAGGGGGCGTGCGGCACTCCTCGCTGCCGGAGTTTCTTGTAGAAAACATGAGGCCACTGGCCTCACGAGCAACTTGGTGTCTACTAAGAAAATGCCCCCAGGTGCGAACTCCTCCACCAGGGGGCATTGTGCCGCACGTGGGCGTGCGGCACTCCTCGCTGCCGAGTTTCCTGTAGCAAACATGAGGCCATTGGCCTCACGAGCAGCTTGGTGGTTTGACTTCCTCCCCGGAAAATGAAAATGTTGCTGGCATCGTGAGTCTGCTCACTGATTTCAGCTGCCAGTAGGCGTAAGGTTGGGACCTGACCGTGCGGCCGATGCGGTTGGGTCTGAAGCCTATCCCCGACCGCCGCTATCTCACAGGACAGGTGACCTATGTTCAAGGACCCGGCGGACGTGCGCGTTCGCTTAGAAACGCAGCGTTACATCGCCTCGGATGACCTGGCGACCGTCTTGTACCTGGCCGAACGCCTCCAGAAGCCAATCCTGGCCGAAGGGCCGGCGGGCGTAGGCAAAACCGAACTGGCCAAGGCGTGGGCCGCCGCCAGCGGCCGGCGATTGATCCGGTTGCAGTGTTACGAAGGCCTGGATGAAACGAAGGCGCTCTACGAGTGGGAATACGCCAAGCAGATGCTGTATACGCAGCTGCTGCGTGACAAACTGGCCCACCTGCTCGCCGACGCTACGTCGCTGGTCGATGCCGCCGACCGCCTGGCCACCGAAGACGACGTCTTCTTTTCGGAACGTTTCCTGCTGCCGCGTCCACTACTGCAGGCGCTCACGTCCGAGGAACCGGTGGTGCTGCTGATCGACGAAATCGACCGCGCCGATGCGGCGTTCGAGGCTTTTCTCCTGGAAGTGCTGAGCGATTTCCAGGTGAGTGTGCCAGAGCTGGGCACAGTCAAAGCCCGCCACATGCCGATGGTGGTGCTGACCAGCAACAATACACGGGAGCTCAGCGAAGCGCTCAAACGCCGCTGTCTCTACCTGTTTCTGACCTACCCCTCGCTCGAAGGGGAGCTGGCCATCGTCCACCTCAAGGTGCCGGACCTGGCCCCGCAGCTGGCGCGCCAGGCGGTAGAGCTGGTGCAGCAGATACGCCAACTCGATCTCAAAAAACGGCCCAGCATCAGTGAAACGTTGGACTGGGCAAAGGCCCTGGTTCTCCTCAACGCCAAACAGATCGACCAGGCCACCTTGGACGCGACGATGACCGTGCTGGTCAAACACGAGTCGGACATGCTCCGTGTTCAGCGCAGCCTGGCGACGTCCAGCAGCGACAGCTACGACGAGGTTCGGCCGCGCAGCAACAAAAAACGCTATCGGGGAGAATGGGACAACTAGCGACTGGAAGTCGCGGCTACACAGACGAAGCCCGGCCAAGCCGGGCTGGGCCGCCGCCTACCGGTAATCTCGTCTGCCCAAGCCCCGCAGGGGGCTTTCGCCTGCGTAGCCGCGGCTTCAGCCGCCATTCCCGGTTCGCCTTCCCAAGCCCTGCAGAGGGCTTTCGCCTGCGTAGCCACGGCTTCAGCCGCCATTCCCGGTTCGCCTTCCCAAGCCCCGCAGGGGGCTTTCGCCTGCGTAGCCGCGGCTTCAGCCGCCATTCCCGGTTCGCCTTCCGAAGCCCCGCAGGGGGCTTTCGTCTGCGTAGCCGCGGCTTCAGCCGCTTGGCGACTACGACGAGGTTCACCCAAGCCCCGCAGGGGGCTTTCGTCTGCGTAGCCGCGGCTTCAGCCGCCATTCTCAGTGTCACGCCGCCATTCGGCAGGAGAGACCCACCATGGAAGATCGCCTGGTTGAATTCATCGCCGGCCTGCGCGCCGCCGGTATACGCATTTCCGTGGCCGAGAGCGCCGATGCCTTTGCCGCCGTGCGGGCGCTGGGGGTGCGCGAGCGTGCGCAGTTCCGCATGGCCCTGCAGGCGACGTTGATCAAAGAGCCGCAGGACGTCGCCACCTTCGATCGCCTCTTTCCCTTCTACTTCGGCCTGGGCGGCCCACCGATGTTGAACGCGCGGGACGACCTCTCACCCGATGAGCTGAACCAGCTGGCCAGTGCCATTCGCCAGTTCACGGGCAAGATGCGCGAGCTGCTGGATCGCCTGTTGAAGGGCGAACAGCTCAGCCAGGAGCAGCTGGAAGAACTTGGTAAGCTCGTGGGACTCAACCGCATCAATCACCCGTACCAGCAGCCATGGCTGACCAACCGCATGATGCGGGCCCTTGGTGCCGACGAGGTGCAGCACGCGCTGCAGGAGCTGTGGCAGCTGCTGGACCGGCTGGGGATGAACAAAGAATCGCTGGACAAACTGCGCGGGCTGGTGCGCGCCAACCAGGACGCACTGCGTGAGCAGGTCAGCCAGTTCGTGGGCAGCTCGATTGCCCGCAACGCGGCACACGAACCACGCACGCCGGTCCCGGGCGACGACCTCATGCAGCGCCCGTTTCAATCGCTCAGCGAGCGCGAGGCCGAGGAGCTGCGCAAACAGGTGCATCGCCTGGCCGCCCAACTGCGCAGCCGCGCAGCCTTACGCCAGCAGCGCGGCAAAGCGGGTACGCTCGACGTCAAACGCACGCTGCGCACGAACCTGAAGTACGGTGGGGTGCCGCTGGAGATCAAATTCCGCCAGCGCCAGCTCAAACCAAAACTCGTCCTGATCTGTGACGTGTCGACCTCGATGCGGTCGGTGGTGGAGTTCATGCTGCGGCTGATCTACGAGCTGCAGGACCAGGTGGCCAATGCGCGGTCGTTTGCCTTCATCGACGACATCCACGAAATCACCGCCGATTTTGTCGCCTTCCGGCCCACCATCGCCCTCGAACGTGTGCTCGAACGACTGCAGCCCGGTTACTACAACACCGACCTCGGCCTCAGCCTGCTGCATTTCTGCCGCGATCACCTGGATGCCGTCGACCACCGCACCACAGTGATCATCGTCGGTGACGGGCGCAACAACCGTAACAACCCCGAACTCGCCTCGCTGGACGCCATCAAAAAACGCTGCAAACGGGTCGTCTGGCTCAATCCCGAGTCCCCCATGCTCTGGGGCACCGGCGACAGCGACATGCTGCAATACGTTCCCCTGTGCAGCCTGATCTTCGAAGTGAACAACATGGCCAGCCTGGCGAGTGCCGTAGATCGCCTGCTCACTTCGCGGTAGTGGTGAGTGGGGGATGGGGGTTAGGGGTTGGGGGTTGGGGGTTAGGGGATGGGG
>CAYUCC010000056.1:0-35685 GCA_964443225.1 uncultured Anaerolineae bacterium | reverse complement strand
CTGTGAGTATCTCTCACAGAGGACAGTATGTCAAATATTTAGTTTACGGTGTACTTATGAAGATACGTCAGGTAACTGCGCAAGACGTTGATGCTTTTGTAGCGAGTGCAGGCGCAGTCGTCCGCCTGGTGCTGGTAAGTGGTGACTTCAGACTCTGCCGCGACCCTGACGATGATGTCGTTCTGGAGACGGCCATTCGGGGAGGGGCGACCCACCTGATTAGCCGAGATGAGGACGTGACAAGGGACCTGGATCTGACAGAGCAACTTCGTACGCGAGGCGTCCAGACGATCACCGTGCAGCGCCTCATCGATCTCTTGAGAAGCGAGGCGGGAGAGGCGGAGCAGGATGTCTGACATCGCCATCCGCGTCGATAATCTCAGCAAACTCTATCACATCGGCATGCTCCAACAGCGCCACGACACCACTTCGGCGAACCTCAGTGCGGGCCTGCGCGATGCGCTGTCTGCGAGTGTGTCGCGCCGTCCAGAATTGAAAACATGATTCTCAACGAGATAAACATCGACACAAGGGTTCTGAAAGACGTCCTCATATGAGCGAGAATATTCTTGTGACGGGTGGAGCTGGGTTTATTGGCTCCCACCTGGTCGATGCCCTGGTGGCACGGGGGCATCACATACGTGTGTTCGACAATTTGGAACCGCAAGTTCATGGCCCTTTACGCGAGCAGAGCCGCTGGCCTGACTACTGCAATCCCGAGGCTGAGTACATCTTGGGTGACGTGCGCGACCGCGACGCGCTCCGATTGGCGATGACTGATATCGACGTGATCTTCCACGAAGCGGCCATGGTGGGTGTGGGTCAGTCGATGTACCAGGTGGCGCGTTACGTGGACGTCAATACCGGCGGTACGGCAGTCCTGCTGGATATCCTGGCCAACGAGTCGTCGATCCGCAATCGTTTGCGGAAACTGGTTGTCGCCTCATCGATGTCGATCTACGGCGAGGGGAAGTATGTGTGCCCCGAACACGGTGTCGTGTACCCCCGGCTGCGACCAGAGACGCAGTTGACGGCGCGCGAGTGGGAGTTGCACTGTCCCGTGTCAAGCCATGAAGGGCACGGCGCCAATGGTGATCAGACGGTGCGGGTGTGTGGACGGTTGCTGACACCATTGGGCACCGACGAGGAGAAGCCGCTGCATTCGACGAGCATCTATGCCATCAGCAAAAAGGACCAGGAAGAGATGTGCCTGGCCGTGGGACGAGCCTATGGCGTGCCTGCCGTCGCCCTGCGATACTTTAACGTCTATGGCTCGCGGCAGGCACTGTCTAATCCTTATACCGGCGTGGCAGCGATCTTCTGCGGGCGGTTGCTGAATGACAGGCCACCGGTGATTTTCGAGGATGGGCGGCAGAGTCGCGATTTCGTCCACGTCTCGGACATCGTGCAGGCCAACCTGCTGGTGTTAGGCACAGCGGCGGCGGATCATGGTGTATTCAACGTGGGCACGGGCCGGGCGCTAACCATCCTGGATGTGGCTCAAGCCCTGATCGATCATCTGCACAGCAGCGCACAGCCGGAGATCGTGCAGAAGTTTCGTGCCGGTGACATTCGGCACTGCGTGGCTGATATCAGCCGTATCGATGCGCTGGGCTACCAACCGAGGGTACGCTTCGAGGATGGTGTGGCCGAGCTGATGGGCTGGGTGCGCTTGCAGACGGCTGATGATCACTTTGAGCAGGCGCGGGCTGAGCTAGTGCAGCGAGGTCTGGCAGTGTGATGATGTCACTGAACGCATCGTGGCCTTCCTTCAACTGGAGCGACAAAACTGTCATTGTTACCGGTGGAGCCGGTTTTCTCGGCCGCCACGTAGTAGCTGGACTGCGCGCCCGTGGCCTTACCGGCGACCAGATCATCGTTCCGCGTAAAGCCGGCTACGATCTTCGCCACTGGGACGCCATCCAGCAGCTCTTCACCGATGTCCATTTGCAGTCGATAAATCATGATTCACAATTGATAATTATCCACCTGGCGGGCAACGTGGGCGGCATCGGTTACAACCGCGGGCACCCGGGCGAGTTGTTCTACGACAACATGATTATGGGCGTGCAGCTTATGGAGGCCGCGCGACAACAGGGTGTGGCGAAATTCGTTGCCGCCGGCACCATCTGCGCCTATCCCAAGTTCACCCCTGTGCCTTTCAGTGAGGAAGACCTGTGGAATGGGTATCCAGAGGAGACCAACGCGCCATACGGCCTTGCCAAGAAGATGCTGCTCGTGCAGGCTCAGGCCTACCGCGAGCAGTACGACTTCAACGCCATCCATTTGTTACCGGTCAACCTCTATGGTCCCGAGGACAACTTCGATCCGGAAAGCTCGCACGTGATCCCGGCTTTGATCAAAAAATTCGTTGATGCTCAACTTCTGCACCACTCCACCCTCTCGCCTCCGGTCACCATCTGGGGTGACGGCTCACCGACGCGCGAGTTTTTGTTCGTTAGCGACGCGGCCGAGGGCATCCTTCTGGCAACCGAGCGCTATGATGGGCCGCAACCGGTGAACCTGGGATCGAGTTTCGAGATCAGTATCAAAGAACTGGCTGAGACCATTGCCCGTCTGACCGGATTCCGGGGCCAGTTAGTTTGGGACACCTCCAAGCCCAATGGCCAACCCCGGCGCAAGCTTGACACCAGCCGAGCAGAGCGGTTGTTCGGCTTCCACGCCCACACCAGCTTCGAGGATGGTTTGATGCATACGATTGAATGGTATCGATCCCAGGCCGTTTCCGCGCCCACAAGGTAACCCGACCACTTACCATGTCTGATACTGCTATTTGCGTCTCTAACCTCAGCAAACTCTATCACATCGGCATGCTGCAGCAGCGTCACGACACGCTGCGTGACGCCCTCGCCGCGCGCTTTCGCCGCAATCCACCATCAAATCCAAAATCCGACGAATTGTGGGCCTTGCGTGACATCTCTTTCGAAGTCAAGCGCGGCGAGGTGGTGGGGGTGATCGGGCGCAACGGCGCAGGCAAATCGACCCTCCTCAAGATCTTGTCACGTATTACCGAGCCAACCCAGGGTTGTGCTGAAATCCACGGGCGGGTCGGCTCGCTGCTAGAAGTTGGCACTGGCTTTCATCCCGAGCTGACAGGACGCGAGAACATCTATCTCAACGGAGCCATCCTGGGTATGCGGCGCTTTGAGATTGAACGCCAATTCGATGAGATCGTCGCCTTTGCCGAGATCGAGCGATTCTTGGACACTCCTGTCAAGCGTTACAGCAGCGGCATGTATGTGCGTCTGGCGTTTGCCGTCGCCGCGCACCTGGAACCGGAGATCTTACTGGTCGATGAGGTGCTGGCGGTTGGGGACGCGGTGTTCCAGAAGAAATGCTTGGGCAAAATGGGTGAAGTCGCAAAACAAGGACGGACCGTACTATTTGTGAGCCATAACATGGGAGCGATCGTTCAACTGTGCCAGAAGGGACTCTTATTGGTAGACGGACGTCTCGACATGGAGAGTGATGCTCATGAAACGGTCGCGCAATACCTGATTCATGACGGTACCAGACCCCAAGAGCTGGACCTGACGGATTGGAAGGCACGTTCAGGCACGGGAGGCGCCATCTTTCAGTCTGCGTCGATTACCAACTCATCTGGCCAGATCACAGACAGGTTTTTTATCGGTGATGCCCTGCATCTGCGTTTACGTATTCAAACGAATTGTCGTCTCGATGTGGTGCGGATTTCCGTCGGCATTCAGGATTCTTGGGGGCTTCCAATCCTGCTGGCCGCTGACGTGGATGGAGGGTTTAGGTTTAGTTCGCCAGCGGAGGTGGAGGAGATCGAAGTCATCCTCCATGACCTTAGGCTGTATCCAGATACATATTATGTGACCCTGTGGATGGGTGATGCCAGCCACCAGACACTGGATGAGATCGAACGCTGTGTTGCGTTCGATGTTCTGCAAGGGGGGCCGTTGGTCATGCGCCCTTTGCCCCGTTCTCAGGCCGTTGTGTATATTACCCCAACATGGAATCGTCTTGGCGAATAATGCCACCAGTGCCTGGTGGTGGTCGAGTTGGTTAGGGACACGAGGATAGGGCATCAAGATGAGCTTCTTGAGTCGGACAAATCGGCTGTCATTCGTGGTGCGAACAAAGAAACGCCTGAAGCCAGTGGTTGACCTGGACCAGATAGTATCGGGCTTTCAAGAACACGCACGATATCGTCGTGACTGGCGCGCGTATGCTGCTATGCCCGGAAGTGAGCCTCTCACTGACCAAGATGCACTTCCATGTCTCTTTGACCGAACAGCCACGCATCCGCTTGATACGCATTACTTCTATCAAGATATCTGGGCATTCAAGGCCGTTCAAGCATCAGGGGTGAAACGGCATATCGATGTGGGATCGCGGGCCATTCTCGTCGGCATGCTTACCACCATCACACACGTCGTGTTTATCGATATTCGCCCGTTGGATATCATGTTAGAAAACTACGAAAGTCGCCCTGGAAGCGTTCTGGCATTACCCCTGACTACCGACAGTGTGAATTCACTTTCCTGTCTGCACGTCGCCGAGCACATTGGCTTGGGTCGTTACGGAGACACGCTTGATCCGCTTGGAACCCAAAAGGCCATTGTAGAGTTGAGTAGGGTGTTGGCGCCAGGCGGTAACTTGTATTTTTCTGTACCGGTAGGAAGGCCAAGAGTTTGCTTCAATGCCCATCGCATCCACTCGCCGCAACAAATTCTGGACTACTTCTATGATTTGGATCTCCTATCCTTTTCGGGCACAGACGATCGTGGAAGGTATCTGGAAGACATCACTCCTGGCGAGTTAGCGAAGTCAGAATACGCATGCGGCTTGTTTCATTTTACCAAGAGGGTCACCCCAGGTCGCAATAAGCCACCAACGGCGAACAAATAATCATGGGAACCAAACATATCATCAAGCACGACATCATTCTACGGTGTAGTCGCAGGGTTAATCATCACCTGCCTGAACTCCTCTTTCTTCGGATCGTCTGCATTGTGTTGTCCTCATTGACATTTGTCCCCTGGATGTCTGCGCAAACGACTATCCGGTGGAACAAGCCGATGCTCGTGGCCGGCCAGGTTGAAGGTTCCAACTCGCCCGCAATTGCAGTGGATCCGGCCGGTGGAATTCATGTTGCTTGGGTCGCATCCACCGCACCTCTTCCGGAATACCCAGATTTTTTGAGTCACGCAATATTCTATAGCCGGTATGACGGGACATCGTGGACGACACCCGTTGACATCATGATATCCCCAGACCAATACTCAGACGCCCAACAGCCCTCGCTCGTCTCCGATAAACGGGGTATTCTCCATCTGGCGTGGACGAGTCCAAATCGCAGCCTGTATTATACGAACGCCTACGGTCCAGGGGCCGAGGATTCCAGAGCATGGACCACACCTCTCGCCCTCGACGCCGCCGCACAGGCACCCACTATCACGATCGGGCCAGACGGGGCTTTACACATCGTCTATCTTGCGCTTGGGCCAGAAGCCGGCATCACGCACATCATGTCAGGCGACGCAGGAACGACATGGACAACCCCTGTGCTGATATCAGATCCAATTTCGGCCGATGTGAGGCCTCCCCGATTAAGCGAGGTCATTTCGAGTGCATTTGATGCAGATGGCGTATTCCACATCGCATGGCAGTGGGATGGGGCTATCTACTATGCGCGATCGACTGATGGGGGTCGGACATGGAGCAAGCCCTTTGTGGTGGATCGACCGGATCCCGACCGCGATCAGGGTATGTCATCGCCTGTCCTCGTAAGTGTAGGGGTCGCTGAAACAGGTGAAGTGCTCCTTGTCTGGGATGCAAGTCATGACGTACGCTCGTGCGGTAGATACGGCCGCTGGTCGAGAGATGGTGGCCAAACATGGAGTGATCGCCAAGAAATCCTCAAGCCTATGCAAGGTTGCATTGGATGGAATAACATGGTGGTCGACAGTGGCGGCACCACACATCTGGTCGGCATTGCCCGAGATGAGACGGGGACAGTGCGATTCTGGCAATCGTCTTGGACGAACAGTGGATGGACACAGCCCGTACCGATTTTGGGAATTGCAGTCGAAGACAGCATCTGGAGTCAATTCGGGTCTGACCGGTCAAGACTGGCCATCGCCGATGGTAACCGACTTGCGCTGACCTGGTTTACCAACGATGGCCGAATTTGGTATGCTGAAGGCGTGACTGATGCCCCAAGTATTGCTCCCGTGGTGTTACAGCCAATCCAAAACACGCCCCAAGCGCTAAAAACGCCCTTGTCATCCCCCGTCCCGGAGATCGTTGAATCTGCTACGAGTGCCGTGGTCTCGGTCAACACACAAGCTCCAGTGTCTACGGGCGCTTCCACGAATGGATTTTCGCTGTCGCCGGCTTTCGTGGGAGCGCTGTCAGCGGTAGTGGTCATCGCAATTGTGATTGGGCTGAGTTTCAGGCGGCGGTCCCTTTAGTCCCCAGTCAACGTTCGGTATTCTGGAATCGGTGAAAAAAGACCCTATGCGTATCTTTTATGCAGCCAGCCATTCTCCAAATAGCATCGCTCTTCCAGAATCTGATATCTGGCGCAGTAACCTGCGGTCCGCACTGACCGAGCTTGGGCATGAGGTCGTCGATTTTGACTACAATCTGGAACCTCACTTCCAACATCTCGACATAGAAAAACCAGAGGATCAGCAGTTCATCGCCCAGGCGCGCCCACGCTTGGAGGCGGCATTGCTCGATCAGGTCTCTCGCGTTCATCAGGCCGGCAAAATAGACCTGTTTTTCAGCTATTTCTACAGCGCCTGCGTTCGCCCTGAGATGATCGAAGCCATACGCAATCTCGGTATGACGACTGTCAATTTCTACTGTAACGCGATCCACCAATTCCACCTCGTGAGTGACATCGCCCCAGCCTACGATTACTGTCTGGTTCCTGAACAAGCCGCCATATCAAAGTACGTGGCGGTGGGTGCTCATCCAAAACATATGCAGATGGCTGCTAACCCTACAGTTTACCGGCCGTATGATTTGCCACGCCAGTACGATGTAACTTTCGTGGGGCAACGTTATGGGGATCGAGTAGCATACGTCGATTTCCTCTATCGCAACGGGATTGATATTCGGGTGTGGGGACCTGGTTGGATTCAAAGCCAATCCGAAGCGGTTCGGTCGTCGCGTGGCCGGCAGCGCCTGCAGAGGCTCCTGTCTCCTCAAGGGCCCGCACTAATCTATCGAAAACTGCGCGAGGTCTTATCGCCAGCGGTTACTTCTGTACAGCAGGAGACCGTCTTGCCGGACCACGTGTTAGGTCCTACCTTGACCGACCAAGAGCTCATCGAGATGTACAGCCGCAGCAAGATCAGCGTAGGCTTTTCAGGAGTCACACAAAGGCATTCTGGCACCGACAGGAGTACTCATATTCGGTTGCGCGATTTTGAAGCCCCAATGAGCGGAGCGCTCTACCTCGTAGAGTACCAGCAGGAACTGGAGCAGTATTACGAGATTGGTAAGGAGATCGCCTGCTATACGGATAAGTATGACCTCCTGCAGAAAGTGCGTTACTATTTGCAGCACCCTGATGAAGCAGAAAATATCCGCAGCGCAGGCCGAGACCGCGCGCTGAAAGAGCACACCTGGAAGCGTCGATTTGAGGAATTTTTGGGCAACTTGCCCGGGTCTCCCGAAGCATGATCGAGATCAGGCAGTAGCCAAATGCCGAAGGTCTCTGTGCTCTTGACGGTCTACAACGGCGACAAGTACATCAAAGAATCAGTCGATAGCATACTTCGCCAATCTCTGGAAGACCTCGAGTTGATCGTGGTCGATGATTGCTCTACGGACCAGACTCCTCGGATTCTGGGAAGCTATCGTGATCCACGTTTGTTGGTATTGACCAATTCTACCAATCTCAGGCAAACAAAATCTTTGAATCGTGCCTTGCAGTCGGCATCCGGGATGTTCATCGCGCGCCAGGATGCAGACGATGCATCTCATGTAGAGCGTCTTCGGCGGCAAGTGGAATACCTTGAGGCATGCCCTGATATCGGTGTCCTGGGTACGTTGACCACCTGGGTGAACGAAGAAGGGGTGGCTCAAACGACTTGGCCCCACGTCTTTTCGCGAGCTGATGTTCAGACCACTCTGATATCGCACTGTTGCCTTGCACACGGGGCAGTGATGATGCGCGGCGAGATGCTGCGAGAGCTTTCTGGGTACGACGAGCGTTTTGTGGAGAGTCAGGACTACGATCTTTGGCTTCGCGCCAGCGAGTTATGGGAGTTGGCCAACCTCGATATGGCGCTGTACACCTACAGGATTCACGAGGAAATGGCATCAATTGCCCGCAGAGAAATGGTCCTCACGCTTGGCCGGCAAGCCAGAGACGAAGCAGTTGGACGCCGGATCAGAAACGGTTGGATAGCGGGGAGACAGCGGGGAGCGCAGGTTGCCTATGGAGGTCGCCGGATAGCCCGATCTCAGCTGGCGCGGCGCTACTCCTGGTGGGCAGAAGGGTGTCGGTTGCCAACTCCAGAAGGAGTCCCGACTGCCCCTGGTCGCAGCCTGGCGGACTTTATGCAGCTTGCAGCCATCTCACTTGTTTTGGATCCGGGATGCCGTAACACATGGAGCGTGTTCAAGCGGGGTATCCTGCGCCAGATTAAGAAAACGCGGTGATAGAGCACTATGAACATGGACCAACCCATACTCTCTGTGGTTATTTGCACACACAATCGTAGTGCTTTCCAAAAAGACGTGGTTGACAGTCTGATCGGTCAAGATTATCCGGCTTCTCGTTACGAAATCATCATCGTTGATAATGCTTCAACTGACGATACACGGCAGGTGGTGCAGCGGTTGCAGACCATGCTGCCGTCTTTGAGGTACGTGTACGAACCCCTCATTGGCTTGTCTAATGCCAGAAATGCGGGGGCCCAATCCGCGCACGGCAACATTGTCGTGTACATCGATGATGACGCCATCGCTGAGCCCACATGGTTGTCGGGAATCTCCGCCGTGTTCGAGAATCTCGGCGCGCAAACCTGGTGTGTTGGCGGTGCCATCGATTTGCAGTGGGAGCAAGGCAGCCGGCCAAGCTGGTTGCCAGGCGATCTGGATGGATACTTCGGATCAACTGCGGCGTTGGGCAGCGAGTTAAGACAACTCCATAGCCCCCTCTGCCCGAATGGGGGTAACTTAGCCGTACGCCGCGATCGCTTGCTTGAACTGGGAGGCTTTTCGAGTCAGCTCGGGAGAATCGGCAGTTCCCTGCTCTCGAATGAAGAAGCAGGCCTATGCAATGCAATCAGAGATTCTGGAGGCAAGATCTGGTACACGCCACAGGCGTTGGTGCATCACAGAGTCCAGGCACCCTTAGTGACCCGGCGGCGGTTGCTCAAACGCGCTTACTGGCAGGGGGTCTCCGACGTCAAGGTTGATCAGCTCAACTCGAGACGGACGGATGCTCGGTTGAAGCATTTGGTGGCTGAGAGCCTGGCCTTTATTCGTGAGGGCCTGCGCTGTATCGGCGGCGTCGGCGCCCGTGACAGAAGAATCCTCTTTTCTCGTACCTTCTACCTGGTATGTCGCCTCGGGCGGATAAGTCAGTATATACAGCGTGCGCCCACGACGACCAAAACGCCGTAAAGGTGCGGTGAAGAGTCGCTTTGAATATCCTGTTTTTGTGCCAGCGACCGCCCTACCCACCTAACGATGGTGGCCGCATCCGTACGTTTAGCTTCATGCGGCACTTAGCCGCCGAACATTCTATCACATTGGCCGCTTTCGCCCCGCACAATCCGATCGATGCCACTTGGACGCCGATTCGGGAATTCTGTGCAGACGTGCATCTCTTGCCTGAACCGATCATCGGGCGACCAAGGTTGGCAGAGCGGCTAAGAATGCTGCGCCAGCGCCGGCCAACAGCTTTGCGATTGTACTACTCGGCCTCATTGGCGACCTTACTGCAGCAATTGGTGCGTGTTCAGGCGTATGATTTGATCCATGTGGATGAGCCGTATATGATTCCCTACGTGGAATCTCTCGCTGGCCTGGCCAAAGTCATGGATCACATGGATGTGGAAGTCATCAAGCAACGCCGGCACCTTCTCAAAGACGCCAAACGCTTCCAGCCCTATTGGTGGCTGCGTTGGCTGGAGCATTTTCAATGGCGGTCGTTCGAAATCGAGTCATTGGCATGGTTCGATGCACATTGCGCCGTATCTGAGCATGATGCTGCCTATTTCACGCGGCACATGCCCGAGGTTCCGGCATATGTTATCCCGAATGGTGTCGATATCACCGGCGTTCAATTTCGCCCAGATCCATCAGGAGAGCCGACCTTGTTGTATGTAGGCAGCATGGATTATCTTCCCAATGAAGATGCCGTGCTTTGGTTCTCTGACCGGGTCTGGCCATCCATCAAGGCTGCTATTCCACAAGCTTGTTTTGTCATCGTAGGGCGCGACCCCACGCCTGAGGTACGAGCATTGGCAAACCGGCCAGGCATACAGGTCACTGGCACTGTGCCAGATGTGTCACCTTACTATAGAGGCGCCCACGCGCTGGTGGTTCCTCTGCGCATTGCTGGCGGCACGCGGCTGAAGATTCTGGAGGCCATGGCGGCCGGAGTTCCGGTGTTGTCGACAAAGGTTGGCGCTGAAGGCCTCAACATCGTGTCAGGAACGGACTTGCTGACGGCAGATACGCCACAGGCATTTGCTGAACAAGCTATTCGTCTGCTAAACGAAAAAAACCTTCGTACAAGCCTCGCGATGCAGGCTCGGCGTACAGTGGAAGCTAACTACGACTGGCGGCCAATTGGAGAGAGGTTGGTTGAAGTCTATCGGCTGGCCATCATCAGGCAGCAGAAGCGCAATCAGAACCGAGATGGGCGTTCTTTGAGCCATGATTGAAAGGGTACGCTGAGATGCCTGTTCACCAGCCAGATAGGTCAAATGCTCTTGTGAGTGTGGTTCTCCCTGCGTACAACCAGTCGCATTATCTGCCGGCCGCTCTCGACAGTGTGTTTGCTCAGACATATTCGAACTACGAGCTGATTGTGGTTGATGACGGATCGACCGATGCCACACCTGAAGTGCTGGCGGATTACCAGCGCCGCCATCGATTCACGGTGATTCGGCAAGTCAACGGAGGGCTTCCCCGCGCTCTGAACGCAGGATTCGCAGTTGCGCAGGGTGAATTTCTGACCTGGACGTCTTCAGACAACATCATGTTGCCTGACATGCTCCAGGTATTGGTCCAGGCACTGGACGTCGATCGTACGGTAGGCCTGGTGTACGCTGATCGCTATCTCATCGATGACGATGGCAATGAGCTGGGTCGTTTCAATGTGCCTGATTATGACCCCTATCTGTTGCTGCATATCGATTTGGTGCAGTGCTGTTTTCTGTACCGTCGGGAGTGCATGACGCGGGTTGGCCTTTACGACCCGGAGTTCGTCTACGGTGAGGATTGGGAATACTGGATCCGCATTTCCCACTTCTATGCAATGAAGCGAATTCCCCAGGCGCTCTACCGCTACCGCTTGCATCGCAACAGCATGACCAGTGAACTGATGCGCGGCACCGCCCGCAGCCTGAGTTACGATGTATTTGCCGGGCGAATTCGCAGGCGAATGCCCATTCGCTGGATCATCGGTAAGCTGAAATGGCGATGGCTGAGGCTCACGAATCCCCAACATCCAGCGATCGCAGAGAGAAATGCCTGGAAGCGGCTTGCGGCTCAAATGGCTGGAAATGGTCAATGTATTGATCTCGACTTCTCATGATGATGTTGGTCGCACATTCGAGCGCATCGTGCAGACACTACTGGACAGTAGGCATTCAAACGCATAATGGATCTCTCCATCGCATTAGTCAATTGGAATAATCGGGAATACCTGCGGCAGTGCCTGGAGTCAATTGCGGTGGCGAGGTTGCCCTTCGCCTATGAGGTCGTGGTCAGCGACAACGGCTCCACCGATGGCAGCCTGGAGATGCTGGCGGAGCGTTTTCCCAATGTGCGGATCGTGCAGAATGGCCGCAACGTGGGCGTGGCGCGCGGCAACAACGAATGTATCCGCAACAGCACCGGCCGCTACATCTTGATCCTCAACAATGACACCATCGTCAACGGCGAGTCGATCATGGCCATGACCCGCTACCTGGACGAACACCCGGAAGTCGGGGCTGTGGGTGGCAGTATTCTCAACCCGGATGGCACCCTCCAGTCCAGCTTCAACAATTTCCCGCGCCTGAGGGAGGAGCTCCTGGTGGTGACGCATTTGGGCAAAGCGCTGAACCCTTTGTTCCCTTCCTACAATGGCACCTGGCCGGAGCCCCGTCCCGTCGATTGGATCAGTTCTGCCAGCATCGTCGTGCGCCGGACGGCCATCGAGCAAATCGGTCTAGTCGACGAGGAGTATTTCATCTACTCAGATGAGACCGACTGGCAGTATCGCTTGTGGCAGGCCGGGTGGCAGGTCCACTACCTGCCCAAGGCGACCACGATCCACTTTGGCGGCGGTAGTTTCCAACCGGGTGACCGGCGCCACACCCTGGTCTATCGCGGCCGGATGTTGTTTGCCCGCAAACATTATGATCACCTTTACTGCCTTGTGCAGCGCATCTTGTTCGCAGTCGCCGCGCTGGGCCGGTTGGCCATCTGGCTGGCCTTGGCAGTGCTGCCAAAGTGGCGTCCCACCGCTCTCCGCCAACTAATCTCCAACTGGGAAACCCTGCGCCTCTGCGTCAGACTGCGCTAGAGAAAAATCATGCTCATCGGGATTGATGCCACCGCTTTTTCACACCCCCAACCAGGTGGCTACAAGACATACGTAACCAACCTGTTGGCAGCCCTTCAGCAGACAAAGTCACAGCACTCGTTCCGTGTCTTTCTTGATCGCGAGGTGTCGTCGACGGCCCTCTCGTTGCTGGCGAGTGACAATGGAATCGTTGTCTCGAATCGTGTTCCGATTATTCGCCAGGTGCTTAGAGAGCAGATCCAGTTGCCTCGGCAGGCCATGAAGGAACATTGCTCTGTTGTCCATTACACTGCCAATACGGCACCGGTATTCTCTCGATTACCCCATGTGCTGACCCTACATGACGTCATCGCTTTGACTGAACCACAAGCACCATTATTATTGTCGCAGAAGCGCCTTTGGCAGTGGATGATCGGGCAATATGCCCGCCATATCATTCCTGCAGCATCACGTAACTGCAAGGCTGTGATCACAGTCTCTGACTTCGAAAAGGATCAGATTGTACAGCACCTGAAACTTTCGCCCGACAAGATCCACCCGATTCACCTGGCGCCCAGTCCGCTATTCTACGCTTTGCCTGAACTGGAACGTGAGGCCGCCAGGAAACAGGTCAGAAACGCGTACGGACTTGGCCCGCGTTACGTCCTCGCCATTGGTCACGAACCGAGAAAAAATGTCCCTAGCGTGCTGCGGGCATATAGTGGTTTGGGTGCGTCGCTGCAAGAGCAGACTGGATTATTGATCGTGTGTGCCCGCCAGCACGCGCAACAGGCTCTTCGAGACGAGATCGCACACCTTCACCTTGACGAGACCGTTCGAGTTATCGGTGGCGTTTCTCCCGAAGATCTGCTTCGTTTGTATAATGGTGCTGCCGTGCTGATGTTTCCGTCATTACGAGAGAGTTTCGGCTTACCACCCCTTGAGGCGATGGCCTGCGGTACGCCAGTGATCGCATCAAATACCAGTTCGCTGCCTGAGATTCTGGGTGATGCCGCCTTGTTGGTCGACCCAACAGATATGCCGGCATTGACCGAAGCCTTAGGAGCCGTTCTCACTAACCAAGGACTGGCTGACTCGCTGAGTGAACGGGGCCTGATGCGCTGCCGGCAGTTCTCGTGGGAAAGGACCGCCCAAGAAACCATCGCAGTGTATGAATCGATCAGTGCCAGGTAGACCTACGGAGGTCAGCGATTGAATGTAGCTTCTGTTTTCCACACAAATCATGGCACTCAAATCACAGCGCTGGCGATCACATTCGTTCTGGAGCTGGCTGGCATCCGCATCAAAATGGATGGGCAAAAACACGTGTTCGATAACCTACCCGTTGAGCAGTTGCGGCGCACCGCCAAGATAACGATTCTGTTCGAAGGATTGCGTCACCATACTGGCCTTCGAACAAGGTCTGGAAAGATACTTTAGCGCTTATATGACACCAACACCTGATCCAATCGCATTTTCGTTCCTCCCTGCAAAGTTGCGTCAGATCGAGTGGCGCCGCAGAGCCATGGTCATGTTGGCATGTGCGGCAACACTTGGGCTTGCCTTTCTAATAGGCATGTATCCTTCCCCCTATTTTCTGGCTGGTCTGGTTGCTCTGTTAGCTTTGATCTTCTTGATGAACCGTCCCGATCTCGGTATGGCGGCCCTGGTTTGCACTGCATTCTTGATCCCCTTTGAAGTGGCCGTGAGTGCTTCAGTCACCATCAATCCCGTTTTTCCCGCATTGGGGGTTCTGGCCCTACTTTGGCTACTGCGCAGCGCCCACAACAAGCGCCTGCTCATTGTCTCATCGCGGCCCATGGTGCCCTTAGTGTTACTAACTGGCATGGCCACCGTCTCGTGGATTTACGGCAATGCAGTGTGGGATGTCACCGTTCCCAAGGCGTCGAACCTATTGTTCATACAGCTAGCACAGTGGACGATCTTCGCCTTGTCTGCCGTGGCCTTCATACTCATGGCCCAGCAGTCAATCAAGACTCTCAGATGGACGGTGGCTGCTTTCATTGTATTGGGGACGATCGGGCTTGTGGCGCGCTACGGAGGCCCTTTCAGTGGCTTGGTTTCGCTGGTGCTCACAACCGCTCCTTTCAGCAACGGGACTTTTTTTGTGTGGATGGCTGCCCTCTCGGCGGGCCAGGCGCTGTTCAACCAGGATCTTGGCCGGCCTTGGCGGTTCGCGCTGGGTACCCTCGCGATTGCCGTACCTATCCTTGGATTCTGGCAGAACACAGATTGGGCATCAAGCTGGCTTCCACCGCTTTTGGCGCTGCTTGTTTTGGCGTTAATGCGCTTCCGGCGTGCTGGACCGCTGTTAGTGCTGCTGGCATTGTTAATCGTAATTCTGTCTTCCGGCGCGCTGGGCCAGATTTATGACTGGCAAACTGAACGTGATGTCAGTGTCGCTGGTCGCGAGGTCTTGTGGGATATGGTGGTGAAATTGGGGCTGCGCCAGCCAATCCTCGGTCTCGGATTGACCACATACCATCAATACGCCAGATTCACGCCCTTGTTTCTAGGCAGCGCTAGTTGGTATGAGCCGAACGTGAACGCGCACAATGTCTATATCGATGTTTTTGCGCAAATGGGAGTTATCGGGCTGGCCTTACTTCTGTGGGCACTTGCTTCGATCGGTAGCCTTGGTCTCAGACTGCGTCGCCAGTTAAGCGGGGATTTTCGTGCCGGTTACGTCGCAAGCGCACTCGCCGGACTTGTAGCCATGGCGGTAGCCAGTGCTCTCGTGGATTGGCTTATTCCATTTGTTTATAACGTAGGTTTGAGCGGTTTCCGGTTCTCGATCTTCAGTTGGGTCTTCTTTGGAGGGTTGGTCATTATTGCCAGGGAAAGTCCTGTCACTGAGAGGTAGATACATTTTCTGAGGACACCCTTCTTAGCCCATTTTTCGCACCTTTGCCCATGTGCTGATCTGCAGCGATCCGTGAAGTTGGCCCCGCGGATGCCTCGTTCTCATGAATTCGAAAATTGGGTGCGATTAGTGTTGTCTGGTGATACTTGTGTGCGCCGCGCATGTACTGGCAAGTGACGAGGGATGCACCCTGGGTCTGATGATAGCTGTTGACGGCGTTGATCGATAACTGCTCAGCCTGGCAGCCGCGTGCCCGGACGTATCGCCGTCTACTGGCCGAACTGCCCGGGATGTAGGGCGCCGAGCACGCCCTGCGCAGCAGTTGTTACCAACCTGACACCGTTTTCTGCTCGCCAGCACGCTGTGTTATACTAGGCTGTAAGCTACCTGCGATCTGCAAACCTTGAGTTTCGCCGCGTGGGGTATGGATGACAGCAGTTCCTCAGCACGAGGTCATCCGTAGTGCATCTGATCGAAGCAGAAAATGCTTCATCTTGGGTCCACGAGGCGGTTGCGCGCGGTTGAGCTGTCGGAGATATGACGCGGCCGGCCGTGACAGTTGCCAACTTTTCACGGCCGGTTCCCAAGAGGTGAACGATGATGACATCTTATCTTTCGGAAATTGTCGCTCAGTTGCAGTCGCTCGACCGGGCAAAGATCATCTTGTTCGGCAGCCAGACCAGCGGCGCCGCGGACGCTGCCAGCGATCTCGATCTGCTCGTGTTTCTGCGCGATGACCGGCTGCCGGCCTCGCACCGCGAGAAAGAAGACACCTATCTCACCGTAGCTCGCTTGCTCCGGGATATTCGCCGCAGGACGCCTGTAGATTTGATCGTCCATACGCAGCCGATGCACCGCAAGTTCATCGAAATGAACAGTCTTTTTGCCCGCCAGGTCTTGGAAAAGGGAATCGTGCTCTATGAAGCCGATAACGCATGAATGGTTGACGAGGGCAACGGAGGATCTGGCCGCAGCACAAATGCTGATTTCCCGGCCCACGCCTGATGCTGACCCAGGCGAAGGTTAGCGCCAGATTGGTGGCTATCTGTTGGACGCAGCCTGGCGGCAGCGCGCCAGAATCTATCATCGGTTGTTGACTGAATTCCGTGGGATGTAGGCTCATTACGCATAACCGACTGCTCTTTGTCGCCATCCTGGTGCTCTCCGTGGCGCTGCGTGTCGTCGTGGCTTTCTACCTCGGCGATAGCCTCGAAGAGACGCGCGGCGGCACCTACGATCAGATCTCCTACGACATGCTGGCACAACGGCTCGTCCAGGGCCATGGCTTCAGTTTCGCAGTTGATTCCTGGCCCTATGCCCGTGCCAATGAGCCGACGGCCTTCTGGTCCTACCTCTACACGCTCTACCTGGCGGCCATCTACGCCATCTTTGGTTATCATCCCCTCGTAGCCCGCCTGATCCAGGCCGTGTTCGTGGGTGTGCTGATGCCCTGGCTGACCTATCGTATCGGCCGACGTGCGTTTGGAGTGCGTACTGGTCTGATCGCCGCGGGCCTGGTGGCCGTGTACTTCTACTTCGTTCACTACGCAGCATCGCTCATGTCCGAGGCATTCTACATCGTGGGCATCCTGTGGGTAACGGACGTGGGTATGCGCCTGGCCGAATCTTTTGTGACCACCCGCCCGCCAGGTTCCGGCCGCGCTGTCCGGCTGGGCCTCGAGTTGGGCGTTGCGATGGCGGCCACACTGCTCCTGCGCCAGGTGGTCATCGGCTTCTTGGCCGTGTTGGTGCTGTGGCTGGTCTGGCTGGCCATCCGCCACCAAGCCAAATACCCCGCGGCCGCTGCCCTGGTCACCACCGCTCTGGCCTGCCTCCTGCTGATCTCACCTTTTGTCATCCGTAATTACCTCGTCTTCGGCCAGTTTGCCATGCCCAACACCAATGCGGGCTTTACCTTCTTCTGGAGCAACCACCCCGTCTATGGCACACGCTTCGAGGCAGTTCTATCCCCCTCGCACGGCGTGTCGTACCCGGAGCTAATTCCGCCAGAGCTGCGCAACCTGAATGAGGCTCAACTGGATCGGGCGTTGTTGGCTCGCGGCCTGCAGTTCGTGCGCGACGATCCGGGTCGCTACGTGTTGCTTTCGCTCAGCCGTATCCCAGTCTATTTCCAGTTTTGGCCGACACCCGACTCGACAGGTTTGAGTAACATGGCACGCGTGCTGAGCTTTGGTCTGTTTCTACCCTTTATGCTGTATGGTCTGGTTCTGGCCATACGTGATATACGACCAGGTGGAACATTGCGTCCATCTGATGCAGAACTAGACGCCAGCGACCTGCGCCAGACTTACCTGGTTCTTTTTTTGCTTTTCATCATCACCTACACAGCAATCCATCTGGCTTCGTGGGCTAACGTCCGCTATCGATTGCCGGTTGATGCCTTTTTGATCTTGTTTGCCGCCTATGGAATGGATCACCTCTTGCGCCGGCTGTCCAAATGGAAAAATCGGCGCATGGCCGTGTTGCAAACTTAATCTGCTGGGAGCAGTTATGGAATATAGCGAAGTTGCTCTGCAAAAAGTGCGTGAGGATCGGCTGCTGATCGACGCGGTTGACCTGTGGCTGCACGAGGAGATCGCACCTTACCTGGGCCAGCGTGTCCTTGAGATTGGCTGCGGTCTGGGCAATTTTGCTCGTCACCTGACAGATCGAGAAATCTATCTGGGTACCGAGACATCGGCTGAAAGCATCGAGTTGCTTCGTGAGAAGTTCGCCAACCATGCCACCATGCAGTTTGCGGTTGCCGATGCTACCGCGCCAGCCTTTGCCGATTTTGCACGCTACGGCATCGACACGGTGTTCTCTCTCAACGTCTTCGAGCACATTGAAGACCACAAAGCTGCCCTGCGTAACGCGGCGAGTATTATGCAGCCGGGCGGCCATCTGATCCTGGTCGTACCTGCTCACGCCTGGCTCTACGGTACCATCGACCGCGCCATTGGGCACTACCGCCGTTACAACAAACAGATGATGGCAGAACTATTCCAACAGGTTGACCTGGACCTTGTGACACAGAAATACATCAATGCGTTGGGCGCGCTAGGCTGGTGGGCCAACGGCCGGCTGCGCAAACAGGAGACTCCGCCCTCAAGCCAACTACGGCTATTCAACCTGACGGTCCCCACGATCAAGCGGGTGGAACGTGTCGTGCCGGTGCCGTTTGGAATCTCCCTGCTGGCCGTGGGGCGGAAAAAGCGATGATCGAACGACAAATTCTCATTCCATCCCTGGAGATCCAAATGGTCGGATGGTACACCGATCAGGCTCCATCTCGATCACATCATAGGAAAGAAGGATATCTGGTGCGTGGGTATTGGACATCTCTACATGTGCTATTATGCCCAGGAAAGGGCCAGAGCCACTGCGACCGTCTCTGAGGCCCGCATTGAGAGAGTGGGACGTTTTGCAGAAGCAGAGTAACGCCCTGGTCTTGATCTAGCTGGCGATGCTGCCAGCCCCGGAAAGCACGACCGGACGTCTTGCCGTCGTGCTCACCTGGTTGTGCGTTGCGTCAGGTAGGGTGGTTATGATGACAATAGTGCTGGCGCTGCGTGTGCGCCCAATCCCGGTTCGACTAGCCACACGAGGACTGTCGATCACGCATCCTCACTCGGTTCGCATGCTGAGTATCGCACCGATGGGCCTGGTGTTGCTGGTTATGTTCTTGATGACCCCTTCTCAGCCCAACTGGCGGATCACAGATCTGGGTACAATGGGCGGGGAGGCGAGCTGGGCGCTGGCTGTCAATGATCTTGGCCAGGTAGTGGGCGAAAGCGAGATGGTCAGTGGTACGCACCATGCGTTCCTCTGGACGCCTCACATTGGCCTGCAGGATCTTGGCACGCTGGGTGGTGATGACAGCGCGGCCACTGCCATCAACGACCTTGGGCACGTAGCGGGTTGGAGCGATACGGCCTTAGGCCAACAGCACGCGTTTATTTGGACAGCCCAAGCCGGCATGATCGATCTGGGCGACCTCGGCGGAGGATGGAGCACCGCGGCCGGCATCAATGAACTGGATCACGTGGTAGGCACCAGCCGCACAGAATCGGGCAGCTACCACGCCTTTCTGTGGACAAGTCAAACCGGCATGGTCGATCTGGGCCACCTGGGTGGCGACTGGAGCTGGGCCAGGGCGATTAACGCTCGCAACGAGGTGGTAGGTGGCAGCTATTATCCTGACGGGCTCAGCCATCATGCCTTCAGGTGGACGGCCCAGGGCGGTATGACAGATCTGGGCGCTTTGGCTGGGGACACCAGTGATGCCATATCGATCAACGATCATGGCGTTATTGCAGGTTGGAGTTTTCCCGGTTGGTCCTTTCCCGCCCATGCTGTCCTGTGGGCATCGAATGGTAACATCACTGACTTGGGCACGCTCCTGGGTTTCGAAAGCCGGGCCTACGGCATCAACAACGGCGACCAGGTGGTGGGCCGGCGATCAATTCGACCTGCCTCCGCCCCGGCAGCCTTTCTGTGGCATGCGGAAATGGGTGCCATCAATCCGGAGACGCTGGGGGGCGACTCCAGCACTGCCGTTAGTGTCAATGATCTGGACCAGGTGGCCGGCTGGAGCCAAACAGTCAGTGGGGCCACGCATGCTTGTGTTTGGACCGAAGCCAAAAGACGGAGTTGGTTGCCGCTCTTGTTTGATTGAGCCATCCGATGCAGAACTGGCGATTGGCAGTCCTTTTGCCGCCTTTCTGCCCACGGTTCCACGCTAACCGCGGTCCCTGCTGGCGCACCCCAGGTCTTCTTGCGCAGGCATCTTCGTTCGTCACCGCAATGATGCCTCAGGCAAAGTATCCCTGATTCTGGCGGAGACAACGCACGCCGGTGCACGGCGCACGTCACTGCGATGGAATGGTTGTGCTGTACCGGATCGTGCTGGCGCTGTTATCGTTTGCCCGTCGATGCGGTGCTCATGCCGTTTGCGGCGCTGGCCGTGGTCGATCTGATCAGGCGTTTGTTTGGCCGTATGGCTGGCCAATGACCTGGTCGCGGCTGTTCGAGTCGGCACACTGACCTTGGCGCGGGTTACAGATACGCTTCCTCGTCCAGCGGATACAAACTCAAGCCGCTGACCTGCACAAAGTGCGCGCCATTCAGCGTGACCAGACTCAAATTGTGTTGAATTGCGGTGGCCGCAATGATCGCATCGGGCACACTCAGCAGGGTACCGGCACTTCGGCTGGCCGCGATGAGGTCGCCAGCCCGGTCGGCGACTTCCCGATCCATGTCATAGGTCATCATGCCTGATAACAGCTTCTGTGTCGCATACCGCTCGGTGGGTCGCATCCCGGCATGCACTTCCAGTCGTGTCACCGTGGCAATGGAAAGACGTCCCAGGCCCCCCAGGCTGCGCAGAAACTGCACAGTGCGGCGCTGTCCGCGCAGCTGGCGCAGCACCAATCCCGTGTCCAGCAGGTACTTAGCCACGTTCAGATCCCCCAGACCCCGTCCACGATTGGCGCAGGGTGTCGAGCCACTGGTCGATCGCGGCCCCACTTTGCATGTCAGGGTGATCTTCATCGAGCCAGGCACCGGCCGTTTCCTGGAGGGCCAGTTGCTGTTCGGCCATCACCAGTTGTTCCTCCAATACCTGGGCAATGAAGCGGCTGCGTTGACGCGCCGGAATCAGCTCATTCAAGCGTGTCCATACGGCGGCTGGCAGGGTGATTGTAACCTTATGGAAATCTGACGGTGTGTTTTTCATGGTCATCCTGTCAATACCTCCAGGTAATACGGCGTAAGTATACGACGTGATGGTAGCCGTGTCAATTACACGGATCGGTTTGCCCTGACGTCGCGGCATTGCTGCGCTGGCGGCGGTATGGCTCTGGAACGTCTGGAAATCTCGATGTTAGCGTTTTTTCACCAAACTCAAACCATTCTGTAAGCCATTTGTCAGCCCATGTCCTCCCGGACGTGGTATAATCTGCCTGAACGGTGGCACCACTCTACCCGTGCCTTGCCCATGCTCAACGATCCGCGCATGTCGGCTTGTCCCGTAGATGCAATGAACGCTGTAACGCGCCAGAAACCCGTGATTGGGACCGGCCCGGCAATGCATATTACGTACGTCCTGCTCTCGCCCACGTTCGGCATGCACCAGTACACCGCCGACCTGGCCAACCGGTTGGCCGCGGCCGGCCATCGGGTCGATCTGGTGACGACCACGCAGGTGCCGCGGGACCGTTACCATCCACAGGTGCAGCTGGTCACCCCGGTGACGATGGGCAGCACCGGATTCAACAACCAGGGTCTGCGCATCGCTGACCTGGCGACGATACTGGCCACACCGGCACTGAGCCAGACCGACCTGGTGCACGTCACCGGCGTGCACCTCTGGAATGTACCACTCGTTTGGGCGCTGCGCCGGCGTGGGGTGCCAGCGGTACATACCCTGCACGATCTGGATCCCCATCAAGGGGTACGGTTTGCACGCCTGATCCGGTTGTGGAATCGTTTGATCGTACGATCGGCTGCACACGTGTTGGTGCACGGGCGTTGTTACCGGTCACAGTTGATTGCCCAGGGGTTGGACGCCGCCCGCGTGACGTATGCGCCACTGCTGCATGGCTTTTGGGGGTACGGCCAGACCATCCCCCAGACGGCATCCACCGTAGAATCACCGGGTGCGGCGAGCGATCGGCAGGCGCTGTTTTTTGGACGTATAGAGCCGTACAAGGGGGTCGATCTGCTGCTGCACGCCTGGCCCCGTGTACAGGCGAGCGTCCCGTCTGCTCGCCTGGCGATTGCCGGGCCTGTGGCAAACGGCGTCGATTTGCCACCGCCACCCGCAGGTGTCGATCTGCGCAGCCGGCGCATCGACGACGCCGAAGGTCTGGCACTGTTTGCCGCGAGTTCTTTGTTGGTGCTGCCGTACCGTGATGCCACCCAATCGGCGTTGATTGCCGCGGCCTACGCGCTGCACCGGCCGGTGCTGGTTACCCGCACCGGTGCCCTGCCCGAGTCCGTCGTCGAGGGGCAAACGGGGTGGGTTGTACCGCCGGCTGACGCCGATGCCCTGGCCATTGGTCTGCAGAGCGCCCTCGCCGACGCGGCCCGTCTTGTAGACATGGGTGCGGCAGGCCGTGCCTGGTACGACGACCAACGCATCGCCGAGTGGCGCATCCTGACCGGGATGTACGGTGCGTTGGTCTGACGCCTATCGACATAACGTGAAATTCGGCTGAACAGGGCGCCCGTGGGCAGCCAGTCGGATAAGCTCTGACGCATCGAAAACGAAAGAACGGTGGTTCGCACACCGCTTGAGGAGACCGTTTGTATGGCGGAAGAGAGTTTTTCGATTTTTGATCCGGCGCGTCGTGCCGTGCCCCTGGCTGGGGCAGCGGCCCAGCGGCGCGTGCGCGGGTCTGCTCTGCGGCTCAACGCATCCGAACGAAAAATCGTGCTGGCGGCTGTTGACATTCTGCTGTTGTGCAGCGCCTTGATCATCGCCATTGCGACGCAGACCGATTGGTTCGACTCGCTGGGTGCTGTGTTGGCACCTTACAAGTGGTGGGTCACCCTCGCCCTGGTATGGCTGCCGCTAGCCACGCTGTTGGAGGCTTACGACCTGCCGCGCACGTCGAGTGCACCCAACAGCATTCTGAGCGCCGTCACTGCCGCAGGACTGACGCTGCTGGTCTACTCCCTGATACCCTGGCTCACACCGCCGCTGGCATCACGCGGTCTGTTGTTCACGAGTATTCTCATTGCCGTTGGGCTGATCGCGTTGTGGCGCGGCCTCTATGCGGTGTTGTTCGTGCAGCCGGCGTTCAACGAACAGGCTGTGGTTGTTGGCGCTGGCTGGGCCGGAGCTTACCTGGCGCGGGCCTTGCAGGCGGTGCCAGCGTTTGGCAACCGCTTCAATGGCACCGGTTATCGCATTCTCGGCTTTTTCGATGACGATCCCGCAAAACTGGAAGAGGCGGTGGTGGCCGGCCTGCCGGTTTTTGGCGACTGTGTCGATTTACCCCAAATGGTTCGCCAACTCGGAGCAGATGAGATTGTTCTGGCCATCACCCACCGGCATACCATCACGACGACCACGTTCGAAGCGCTGATGGCATGCCGCGAGCAGGGCATCCGCATCACCACGATGCCGGCCCTGTACGAACGGCTGTTTGGCCGTGTCCCCATGGACCATGTCGGGCGCGACCTGGGGGCTGTTCTGCCCATCGACACCGGCCCGGTCGATCGGCTCTACTGGGCGATCAAACGCCTGATGGACGTGCTGCTGGGAATCATCGGCCTGGTGCCGCTGGCCTTGATAATGGTGATCGTTGCCCTGGTCAATCGTCTCGGCAGCCCCGGGCCGCTGCTCTACCGCCAGGAACGGGTTGGTAAGGGGGGACGCACCTTCCGGGTGATCAAGTTCCGCACCATGATCCCCAACGCCGAATCGCAGACGGGGGCGGTGTGGGCGGCCACCCATGATGCGCGCGTGACACCCTTTGGACGCTGGATGCGCAGGCTGCGTATCGACGAGCTGCCGCAGTTGATCAACGTTATCCGTGGTGAGATGAGCCTGGTTGGACCGCGCCCCGAACGACCCGAATTTGTAGACCAACTGGCGCATGAAATTCCGTTCTACCGCGCCCGCCACGCCGTACGCCCCGGCCTCACCGGGTGGGCCCAGGTTCGTTACGGATATGGCAGCTCGGTTGACGACACCCGTGTCAAGCTCGAGTACGACCTGTACTACGTCCGGCACGCCGGTTTTTACCTCGAAGCCTTGATTCTGTTGAAGACATTGGCGGTCGTTCTGCGGCTGCAGGGGCGTTAGGCAGTCACGCTGTGGCCCAGGTCTTGTTTTTGTGCCAGGTCCTGCCCTACCCGCTGGATGCCGGCCCCAAGGTGCGCGCGTACTACATGCTGCGTCACCTGGGGCAGAAACACACGGTAACGATGGCGGCCTTCGTCCGGCCCGACGATTCCCAGGATGCCGTGGCACACCTGCAGGAGGTGTGTGCGGCGGTGCATACCGTGCCCATGCAGCGCTCGCTGGGACGCAACTTACGTGCCGGACTGCGTGGGCTTGGGTCTGGCTTGCCGATCGTCATCGTTCGTGACGAAATCGAAGCCATGCAGACCCAGCTGCGCCACCTCACGCAGACGAACGCGTTCGACGTGGTGCATGCGGACCAGCTTTCGATGGCCGGTTACGGGCTGCAGGCGATACGCGACACCGCAGGACGGCGACCGGCCGGTGTGTTGGACGAACACAACGCGCTGTATCTGCTGGTCGAACGTATTGCGGCCAATGAGCCCAATCCGCTGCGCCGCGCGATCGCCCGACGGGAGGCCCACGCCCTGGCCCGTTACGAGGCCGCGATGGGGCGCGCCTATGACGCCATGCTCACGGTGACGGATGAGGACCAGCAGCGACTGCTGGCCCTGTATCCTCCCGCCGAGCGCCAGTCGGTGCAGCCAAAACTCACCACCGTGCCCATCTGTGTCGATCCCGACCACACGCCGGCGGTGGCACACCAGGCCGCGGCGCACCCCACGATTCTGCACCTGGGCACGATGTTCTGGCCGCCTAACATCAGCGGGGTGTTGTGGTTCGTACACGATGTGCTGCCACGGATCTGGCAGCAGATGCCGGAGACACGTTTTGTGATCGTGGGCAAAAATCCGCCCCCAGAGGTGACCGCACTGAGCGCCGATCCGCGTATCCAGGTCACCGGATACGTTGCTGATCCCGTGCCTTACCTGGCGGCAGCCGATGTGTTCATCGTCCCGCTGCACGCCGGCGGCGGCATGCGGGTGAAGATTCTGGATGCCTGGTTGTGGGGTTTGCCCGTGGTTTCCACTGCGATTGGGGCCGAAGGCATAACGCTGCGTGAGGGCGAAAATATCCTGATTGCGTCAGACGCCGAGGCATTTGCCGCGGCAACCCTGCACCTCATCCGCGATACCGCACTCAATAACCGGCTGCGTGCCGCCGGCCGGGCCTGGGTGACCGCCACGTATGGCTGGCGCAGTGTCTATCGGGTAGTTGACACCGTCTATGCGCGGCTGCTGGCGCAGGCGGAGCCTGATCCACGTGAGGGGAAGTAAACGTTGAGTATCGTCGCTGCACCACACTCCCCTTGGGTAGCGGTCCTGCGTGCCGCAGCCATTGGTCACGACCTGCCCGATCTCAGCGCCGAGACGTGGGACCAGGTCCTGGACGCGTTGGCGGCGCATGACGTCGCGCCCTTTTTGTACAGTCGCGTGCGCTCGACGGCGCAGTGGGCTGTTTTGCCGCCCAGCGTGCAGGCAAACTGGCGCCAGGCATTCCAAACCCACAGCGTACGCAGCTATCTGATGGAAAACGAGCTGTGTCAGATCGCAGCGGCACTGCACGCCGCCGACGTGCCGGTCGTGCTGCTCAAGGGCGCGGCGTTAGGCCGCCTGGTCTACGGCAGTCCGGCCGAAAGACCGGTCAATGACCTGGACCTCCTCGTGCCGGCCGAGGCGGTCGACGCGGCACGCGATGTCCTGGTGGCGCGCGCATACCGTTCCCAGGGCCTGTTCTGGCTGGGACGCTGGCAGCGGCGTTACCGCGCCGAGCTGCCGATGGTGTGCCAGGCCGCCGACCGGCGGCGTTTGCTGGTCGAGCTGCACTGGTCACTGCTCGAGCTGCCGTACTACATCGAGCGCATCCCGATGCGCGATGTCTGGCAGTCGGCCCTGCCCGCACCCGGAGTTCCTGGTGCCCTGGTGCCCGATGGGGCCACGCTTCTGCTGCACGGCTGTGCGCACCAGATGATGCATCACAGCCAGGACCGGCGCCTGCTCTGGTTGCTCGACGTCGATCGCCTCGTACGCACGACCAGCCTGGCCTGGGATCAGGTTCTCGAACGCGGACGCCGCTGGGGTCTGCTGGTAACGCTGCGCCTGATGCTGGAAGAGGCAGTGAACCTTCTGCAAACCCCGGTGCCGGCAGCGGTTCTGACCGAGTTGATCGGGCAGCCGATGGAGCCCATCGAACGCGTCATGTGGGGGATCGGCGATGAACGGCCCGGGCGTGCCTGGCGCCGTATTCAGACGACCCTGGCGGCCTTCGATGGGCCTCAGCGGCTGAGTTACCTGGGTTGGCTGGCCCTGCGCGGCGTTTCGTGGGTGCCTGAGACCATGCAGCGATCGGCGCACCTGTCGTCCACTCCCGCGGCAGCGGCTGCCGATCGTGGAGGTAACCGGGTGCCGGGCCAGGCTGGCTCATGAACGTTTCGCCCATCGTGTTGGACGTGGCCGGCGTGACTGCGGCCATCGAAGTGATGGAGCCGGCCTGGCACGCGCCGTTGGCGAAACGTTATGCCGACTTCGCCACGACAAAGGCCGCGACCTGGGCGGTGCGGTTGGATTGGGATCCAGCGCTGACGGTCACCGATTCACCGGTGGTGGAACACGAGGATGACACCACACACTTTCGGGTGTTATCCTACCGCGGTTGGATCGATCTGGCCCGACGCCTTGCGGTCGTGAGCGCGCCATCGGCAGAACGATCTGCGTCGGCGGTCGAACGCGTGTTGGTTTACCTGCTGATGCAAACGTTGCCGCGCGAGCACGATGGGATCCTGCTGCATGGTGCGGGTGTGGTGTGGCATGGGGGTGGGCACGTCTTTTTTGGCCCATCGGGTGCGGGAAAGACGACGATGGCACAGCGTGCGGCGGGTGTGGCCGACGTGCTGTGTGACGAAAACGTCGTCGTTCGTACCGGCGAACGCGGCCCCGTGCTGTTGAGTACACCATTTTGGGGCCACAGCACACCGCCCGCCATGGTTCAACGGGTCAACCGGCAGGTGCCACTGCGAGCCCTGTATGCCCTGGAGCACACCACTGATTTTTCACTGCAGCGGTTGTCACCGGGGCAGGCGGTGGTGGCCCTGTCGTTGACCGAAAAGGTAGCCGCCGAACGTACCAGCAGCGCCATGGCCTGGCTGACCGTGGTCGGGCACCTGGTACAGCAGGTGCCCGTGTACCGGTTGGGGGTCTCGCTGCGGCCAGGCCTGTGGGAGTTTTTGGCGGAAGCAGCCGCGTGACCTGGCGCATAGGGAGTCCGTGCGAACAATTGCAGTTGACACAGACCGTAAATCTGGATACAATAGGCGGGATTCTGCACGCCTGATCGGGCTGGCACGGACGCCAGGCTGACAGGCCTTCGTGCTCCAAGTCACCACCCGGTCGGAGACTGCCTGGGTGGCCGGTATCACCATCCGCCGTTATCGGAGATTTCCTGTGGTGAATCGAGACGAAATGACACCCGCTCATCATCCGCGCGTGGCTGCCCGGGTGTACAGCGGCGAGGCTGTAATTCTCAGCCCCGCCGAGAATATGGTTCGTATGTTGAATCCGGTCGGTTCCCGAATTTGGGAATTGGTGGACGGCACTCGCACCGTGGATGAGATTGCCATGGTGCTGACAACCGAATACGAGGTTACCTACCCCCAGGCTGTGCAAAGTACCGAGGAGTTCGTCGAAACCCTCGTGACCAAAGGAATGCTGGCCTGGACGTAATGACCAGCACACCTGAACGCTGTGCGCTTCAGGGGTCCTGGAGCACGCCATCAGGGAGAACATGCGCATGACAGTGTCCCAAAATAGACTGCACTCACCCCCCGTCATCGACGCTGTCGATCGTGGGTTCGATGCGTGTGGCACCGACCTGGGCGAGCGCGATCCTTATACGCTGTTCCTGGCGCGCCTCCAGCACGAGCACGTTCCTTACAGCGTGACCTGGGAGCTGACGCACACGTGCAATTTGCACTGTGTCATGTGTTACAACGTGCCGCGTAACCAGCCTGAGTTGTCGACGGCCGAGTGCCTCGATCTGCTCGATCAGATGGCCGCCGCTGGCACGCTGCGTTTGACTTTGACAGGCGGTGAGATTCTCACGCGGCGCGACTTCTTCACGATTGCGGAACATGCCCGCACGCGAGGGTTTGCTCTGTATCTGAAGACCAACGCCAGCCTACTTACCCCCGAAACCGCCGATCGTGTGGCGGCCCTGGCACCGGTCCAGGTCGATATCAGTCTGCTGGGTGCCAGCAACGAGACTTTCGACGCCGTGGCAGGCAGCCGCAACACGTTTACGCGGGTGCTGCGCGGGGTGCGGTTGCTGCAGGACCGGGGCGTACGGATCAAGCTGAACACACTGCTGGTGGACCTGAACGTGGCCGAGCGTCAACAAATGCTCGATCTGGCGGGCGAGCTGGGCGTACGTTATGAACAGGTGATCAAGATCTCGCAGAATGACGATGGGACACCGTTGGCCATGACGCACCAGCTGTCACGCCGGCAAATGACCGAGGTGTTGTTGGCGGATGGCGGCACGTTTGCGCCTCAGGCACCGATGCCATCCAGTCGCACCTGCAAGGTGGGCCTGGCGGCGTGTGTCATCAGCCCGTATGGTGAGGTCTTCCCATGCATCGAGCTGCGCATCGCCGCGGGCACTGTGCGTGAACAGCCCTTTGGTGAGATCTGGCGCAGCGCGCCGATCTTTCGTGAGCTGCGCAGCCGTCACACCTATGCCAACCTGCCCGAATGCCAGGTTTGCCCGATCAATGCTTACTGCGAAGGCCGCTGTGCCGGTCTGGCGTGGAAAGAAAGTGGCGACCTGTACGCCGCTAACACCCTGGCGTGTGCCCAGGCGCAGGCGCGGTTTGCTCAGGTTCACCCGGGAGAGCCAATTCCTGAGACGCCCTTACAGGCCAAACAGACATCGGCCACCGGAAACGCATCCAGTCGCAGCCCTCTGCGGCAGACAATCCCGTTGCTCAGCCTGGCGTAACGCCAGTCGATGAAAACCGTCTATACGGATAGAAGGGAATACCCCGCCGCAACTGCCGGCCGGGTCGCCCCACACATCATCAAGGAGGAAGTCATGGAGTCATCGTCATCGAACCGTCGTGTGCAGGAACCCACCGTGGCGCGCAAGCCCTGGGAAGCACCGGCGATCGTGCTGGAACGTCCACTGGAGACACAGGCACAGCGTGTGCCCCCGCAGTCGTCACCCGATATGGCACCGGTTGTGGGGCCTTTTGGTACATCGGGTGGCACCGGCACCTGTCTCTAAAAGCTGGCAGAGCGTCGGCTCGCTCTGGTTGGCTCATTACCTAAACCGGTAAGAGGTATTAGGAATTACATGAAGTCTGGACTGTATGGGGCCATGCGCACGGGCCGGTTGGTTCGCTGCGCATGTGCCGCGTTGATAGTGATTCTGCTCGTGGCGGGCATGCCCGCCACGCAGTCCGTGCATGCGGACGAACCTGACGTCAGCCAGGTCGATGAGATCGAGCTGCGGGTCCAAACCCCGACGTATGAGCTGGACGCTCAGGGGATTCGTGTGCCGGGCTACGGTTTCAATGACGATCCCGGCATGCCGTTGCTCCCCGTGTGGAGTACGACAGTCGAGCTGCCGGCGACTGGGACGTGGCGCATCACGAGCACAACCCCGGGCAGCCAGGTTGTGTCTGTGGCCGCCGTGCTGCCGGCGGTACCTGTTCCGAACATGCCCCCGGCACCGCCGGAAGGTTGGAATCCAGACAATGGACCCACCGCCGTGCCGGTCGTCGATCGGCCCGATCCGCGCGTCTACCTCACCAACGGGTTCTATCCGGAATCCGCGGTGGTTGCCGGCAGCGAGCAGCTGGAGCGCGGGCGACGCATGTTGGCCGTGCGTGTATTTCCTTTTCGGTACAACCCGGTGGCCGGTGTTCTACGCTACCATCCCGATGTTCATGTCACCATTCGCATCACGCCCGGCGAGTCAACACAGCCTGACACCGTGCAGCCATCCGTCGTGCCAGCTGTGCCTGATGATGTGTCCGGTGCACTACGAATCTACACGACCGATCGCGGCCTCTATCGTCTGACCTATGATGACCTGGTGACGGCGGGTGTGCCTGTTACCACGACCAGTCCGGCGACCTTTGCCATGACCTACCTGGGTCAGCCAATCGATATCCAGGTGACGGGGGAGGGCGACGGCGCATTCGATCCTGGTGACCTGGTGGTGTTCTACGCCGAACCCTACCAGGGGCGCTACATGAACCGGAATGTATACTGGTTCACCTACGGCGGCAGCCCCAGTCCGCGCATGACCACACGTACAGTGACACCGTCCGGCGCAGAACCCGTGGTCACCGTGGTGACACAGACAGTACACGTCGAGTTCGATCGTGATTACCGCAGTCTGTACAACCGTCCCATGACGGCTGACCACTTTTTCGACACCCAGCTGTACGCGAATGCCTCAACGCCAACCGTGACGCGGGTGTACGATTTGCCGTTGGACGACGCCATCACGAGTGGTGGATCGGTCATCCTGCGCACCGTGGTCTTTGGCGGCCAGAACCAGGCGGCCAATCCCGACCAGTCGATGGCCGTGCGCCTCAACAGTCACGCCGTGGGCACGTTCCAGTGGGACGGCAGCACCGAGAAGACGACCTCCTCGATCCTGCCTGCGACCTGGCTCGATGGTACACCCAACCAGGTGATCATCGATGCCGCGCTCAGCCAGCTGGCAGGTGTGGCCTATTACTGGATCTCACCCGATTGGGTGGAGCTCACCTACCAGGCCCTGGCAGACGCCGAGGGCGATCGCATGTTTGTCGAGGCGGTTGCGCCCGGTGCCAGTGAGATCGTCGTCAGCGGATTCACCGCGCCGGGTGTGGGTGTCTACGACGTGCGCAATCCGCGCCAGCCCGTTGAGCTGATGACCGCCATTGCCGAACCGGTGGGGGGCGGGTATTCGATGCACTTCTGGGACGCCGCCTTGCCCAACCCAACGTACTATCTCAGTACGGACGCCGCACTGCTGGCGCCGGCGTCCATCGTCTTGGATGCGCCCTCGAACTGGCACACGCCGGGCCACACCGCCGATTACATTGCGATCGTTCACTCCACCCTGTGGGAGGCCGTGCAGCCGCTGTTGGATCACCGTGCCGCCGAGGGCCTGGCGATTGCCAAGGTGAATATTCAGGACATCTACGACGAGTTCAGCGGCGGCCGCGTCGATCCCGAAGCGATTCGCAGCTTTTTGTTCTATGCCTACCAAAATTGGAACGCCGGCCTGGAGCCGCCGACGTACGTTCTGCTGGTCGGGGATGGTCACTACGATTTCAAAGGGGTGACCGGCACGGCCCTGCCTAACCTGATCCCGCCGTATCTGGTTTACGTCGATCCCTGGTTGGGTGAGACAGCTTCGGACAACCGGTTTGTTTCCCTGGATGGACCAGGCGACTTTTTACCCGAACTGCACATTGGCCGTATCCCGGCCAAAACGGCGACCGATGTCACGAACGTGGTGCAAAAGATTCTGACGTACGAATCAGTCCCGACCCAGGCCGAATGGCAGCGCCGTGTCGTCTTTGTGGCCGACAACTATGCAGATCCGGCGGGTAACTTCCACGCCCTGAGTAACGATATTCGAGACAACTGGCTGCCCGACGAGTACGTCGACGTACCGATCTACTATAATGGTAACTACTTCACCGGGAACGACATGCGGACTGCTATCCGCACGGCGTTGAACCAGGATGCATTGATGCTGCAGTGGTTTGGCCATGCATCACGGTTCCGTTGGGGATCGGTGAGCATGTTCAACATCAACGATCCCCCGGCCCTGGCGGCCAACAGCGAATGGCCGGTGACCGTATCGTACTCGTGTTGGTCGGGTTACTTCATCAACCTGGACAGCGGATTCCAGTCCCTGGGCGAAGCCCTGCTTCTGACCGCACAGCGTGGGGGAATTGCTGACATATCACCCAGTGGTTTGCACGTGGGTTCGGCTTTGCAGAAGTTGAATCAGGCTATCGTCAAAAGCACCTTGCAGAACCGCATCGAACGTATCGGTGCGGCGTTCGATGCGGCGAAGAGTCTCTATTATGCACAGGCCAGCGGCAGCTTCGACGTGATCGATACCCAGCTGCTGTTTGGGGACCCGGCACTCAAACTGAAGCTGCCGGCACCCGATGTGTCGTCCTTTACGGCGTCGGTGGATCGCACGTCAGTGGTCCCCGGCGAGATCCTGCAGTACACGGTGGCGGTGACCAACACCGGCATCATGACAGCCACGAACGCCGTGCTGGAAGCGGACTATCCTGAGTCTCTGAGCAGCGTCGTGAATGCAGGCGGCGCCAACGATGATGGCCAGCAGCTGACCTGGCCCGCGGTGACACTGGCACCTGCGGCCAGCCAGGTCGTCACCTTCAGCCTGGTGGCCGACGCAGTGGCACCCCCCGGTATCTACACGATCACCGTGCCGGTGCGTATCTCGACGGATGAGTTGCCAACGCTCACACGGACGCTGACGACGACGCTGATCAGTCAGCCCGATTTGAGTACATCGACCCTGGCGGTCAATACGGCCAATGCCCAGCCCGGTGAAACCCTGGTCTATACGGTGACTCTGGACAACACCAGCGCGTACACGGTCAGCAGCGTTTCAGTTGCACTGGACTACGACCAGGACCATGGACAGGTCGTCACGACGCGCGAGCCGCCTGGTGTCGCCCCACCCCTTGATACGGGTGGTGTGTTGACCTGGACGGTGCCGGCGCTGCCACCCGGAGCGACCGAGCTGGGGATCGACTTTCAGTTGAACGTAAACTTCCCAGCGGGTGTGACCACAATCCATGCCCCGACAGCGGTACGGGTGGATGGACAACCGGGCGTCGACCTCGATGTGACCACCCAGGTCAACGGTCCGCCGTTCGCGTTTTCGGCGTCCCTCGGTGCCGGCCGTGCGTGGGTGCCACCGGGTCAGCCGGTTACCTACACGCTGGTCCTGGCGAGCAACGCCGGTACCGCGGCGCTGGCGCAGACGGAGGTCACTTTGACCGTTCCCGCAGCGCTGAGCGACCCGATCGCCCTGGGCGGCAGCGTCCCACCGCCGGTGTTCGACCCACCGACGCGGCGTGTAACCTGGCAGGGTCCCGTGTTCTTTCAACAGCCGGTTGCCCTGACGGTAACGTCGATTGTGACTTCATCCCTGACGAGCTGTGGCCGTATCAGTATTGCAGGCCAGGTAGAGGATGGTGCGGGTGGGCTGCGCACGGTCAGCAGCAACATCGACCTGGCCGTACCCGATGTCAACTGCAGCGGCGCGGTAAATATCGTCGACGTACAGCGTGTGGCGGCGCGTTTTGGGGCTGTGGTGGGGGATGGCCGTTACCACGGGCGCTATGACCTGGATGGTAACGACACCATCGACGTGTTGGACATCGTAATTGTGGCTCAGGCGTGGCAGTAGTTCATATTGCGCACGGCCCTGAAAGGGATTTTTCGTGGAACTAAAACAATACATCCAGCCAATCCGTAAGTGGTGGTGGCTCATTCTGTTGGCAACCGTGATTGCCACGTCGGTCAGTTATCTGGCCACGCGCCAACAGCCGCCGATCTACCGCACCCGCACCACCGTGCTGATTGGCAACACCATCGAAAACCCGAACCCGTCTGGCTACGAGGTGTACCTGGCGCAGCAGTTGGCCAACACCTATGCTGACATTGTGATGCGCGAGAACGTGCGCAACGGCGTGATGGAGGTCCTCAATCTGTCGTGGCTCCCCGAATATGCCGCGCGGGCCGTCGCCAACACACAGCTGATCGAGCTTTCGGTAACGGATACCGATCCCGTGCGTGCGCGGGCCGTTGCCAATGAGTTGGCGAATCAGCTCATTCGTCTCAGCCCAAGCGATCCCAACGAACAGGACCAGGGCCGCCAGGCATTCATCAACCAGCAGCTCAACGACCTCGAAACCAGCATCCGTGACACCAGCAACGAGATCAGTGCCAAACAGCAAGAACTCGCCGGCCTGTCGAGTGCCCGCCAGATTGCCGATGCACAGGTCGCGATTCGCGGATTGCAGGATAAGCTCGCTACGATGCAGTCCAACTACGCGGCTATGCTGGCCAACACACAGCGTGGTGCGATCAATGCCATTCGCGTGATCGAACCAGCTGCCCTGCCCGTCGTGCCGATTGGTCCGAACAAATCGGCAACGATTCTGCTGGCGGCGGTGCTTGGTTTTCTGCTGGCAGTGGCTGCTGCCTATTTGTTGGAGTACCTGGACGATTCGCTGCGTTCACCCGAAGATGTGCAGGCAGCCCTCGACTTAACCACCATTGGCATCGTGCCCCAGGTTGGTGGCCAGGAGACGGGGGTGGTCATGGTCGGTGATACAAAATCACCCATCCGCGAGAGCTATCGAGTGCTGCGCACCAATCTGCAGTTTGCCGCGGTTGATCGGCCGCTCGACATTCTTCTGGTCACCAGCGCCTCGCCCAGTGAAGGCAAGTCGATGACGGCAGCCAATCTGGCAGCGGCCATCGCCCAGGCCGGCCGGCGCGTGATTCTGGTCGACACCGACCTGCACCGTCCACGCCAACATCGTCTTTTTAAGGTACGCAACAGCGTGGGCGTGACGACCGGTCTGCTCGACGAACAGCTGAACGTTGATGAAATCCTGCAGGAGACGGCGGTGCCTGGCCTGCGTGTGCTCACCTCGGGACCACTGCCGCCCAACCCTGCCGAACTGTTGGGTTCGGCGCGCATGCGCAGTCTGCTGGCAGCACTCAAAGCCGAGGCCGAGGTCGTCGTGCTCGACAGCCCACCGGTTTCGGCGCTGTCGGATGCGGCGGTCCTCTCGACCCAGGCGGACGGTGTGGTGATGGTGCTCGAAGCGGGCAAAACACGCCGCCCCTATGCACAGCGGTCGCTGGAAGCGCTGCGTCGCGTCAATGCACACGTCGTGGGTGCTGTGCTGAACCGTGTCCCGGCCCGAGGCTTTGGCTACTACTACTATTCGTATTATCAGTACCAGTACGGTAACACCCATCCGCGCAACCAGGACGACGGGCGCGATGAGGGTCGCTCCCAGGGCGGTGGCACTGCGCCGCGCGGCTGGCTGCGTCGCCGCCGCGCCCCGGCACCCCCGCCACCCCAACCAGCCAGCAGCGCCGCCAGCAAACAGCCGTGATGGGGGATGGGGGGTTTGGGGATGGGTTTTTGGGGTTAGGGGATGGGGGTTGGGATTGTTGAATGCCAATT
>CAYUCC010000055.1:0-35686 GCA_964443225.1 uncultured Anaerolineae bacterium | reverse complement strand
GTCCGCTCAAGCGGACTGGGTGGTGGGGTGGGTCGCGCCCGAATGGCGTTCAAACCCACAGCCCGCTTCAGCGGCCTTGAGCTATGAGCCTTGAGCTTGAGCTCAAGGCGGGTCATCTCGCCAGACCCACAGCCCGCTTCAGCGGCCTTGAGCTATCAGCCTTGAGCTTGAGCTCAAGGCGGGTCATCTCGCCAGACCCACAGCCCGCTTCAGCGGCCTTGAGCTATCAGCCTTGAGCTTGAGCTCAAGGCGGACCCGCCCACAAACGGCCATCGGAAGGAACCATCACCATGCTCGATCAGACAATCGTCGAAACCGGTACACATAGTGACCACGACGTCCTCGCTCCCGGCCTGCTGCCCGTTCTCCAGCAGGCGGTAGCGTTACGGTTGCTGTTGGTGCTGGTCTCGGTCGGGCTGTTGATCTGGGTTGGGCCGCCGCTGCGCTTCGTGTCTGGTGTGGCAGTCAACCTTTACCAGATTGGAACCGTCATCGTGATCGAGGCCGCAGCGCTGCTGGCGCTGGTCAGCTGGCCGGCGCTGCGCCAGCGGTTCGGCCGGTGGTTTCTGCCGCTGGTGCTGGGTTGGCTGCTGGTGGCGCCGGTTGCCCAGTATGCCGTCGTGCTGACCAATGCCGTCTCGATCGGTCTGTTGGACATTCCGCGCAGTTTTGGGGGTGTGGCGGTCGAGTCGATCTGGCTGCTGGTGCCGGTGGTGCTGGCGGCGTGGCAGTATGGCCGGCGCGGCTGGCTGGTGGCGATGGGGGTGTTGGTGGCGGGCCAGGCCATTCTGCTGCCGCTGCTCTACCTGGCGGGCGAGGAGATCAGGCTCACCGCTGTTGCCACGGTGGGTCGCCTGGGCATGATTGCGCTGCTCGGTTACATCGTGATGCGCATGGGGACTGCTCTGCAGGCCGAACATCGCGCCCTGCTGCGCGCCAACCAGCAGCTGGCCCAGCGCGCCGCCACGACGGCTCAATTGGCCGAAAGTCGTGAGCGCAACCGCCTGGCGCGCGAGCTGCACGACACCCTGGCGCATGCCCTGACCGGCCTCAACGTCCAGCTGCAGGCGATGGACACCCTGCTGGACCACGACCCAACCGCAGTGCGGCAGCAGCTGCACGCGGCACAGGTCACGGTGCGTCAGGGCATCCAGGAATCACGCCGCGCTATCCAGGCGCTGCGCGCCACGCCCCTGGAGGACCTGGGTCTGGCCGAGGCGCTGCGCCAGCTCTGCCGGCAGCAGGTCGAACGCACCGGCATCACCTTGACGTGCGACATTGCCGGTGTCACGGCCCTGGATCCGTTGACCGAACAGGCGGTGTACCGCATTGCCGAATCCGCGCTGGCCAACGTCGAACAGCACGCCGCAGCGAGTACCGTGACCATTCGTCTCAGACAATCGTCAGATTCTCCGACCCTCGCCCTGCACATTCGTGACGATGGGATCGGTTTCGACCGTGACCAGGTCGCCGACGATCGTTTTGGCCTGTCGGTGATGGCCGAACGTGCCCAGTTGGTCGGCGCCAACCTGCGCATTCAGAGTGCGCCCGGCCAGGGCACCGCGGTCAGCCTGGAGGTGCCATGATTCGTGTGCTCATCGTCGACGATCAGGAGATCGTGCGAGAGGGTTTGGCCGTCATTCTGCGCCATCAGCCAGAGATGGAGGTGGTGGGTTTGGCCGCCGATGGGCTGGAGGCGGTCGATCAGGTCGTTTCCGCGCGGCCCGACGTCGTGCTGATGGACTTGAAGATGCCGCGCCTCAACGGGATTCAGGCCACGCGGCGCATCACCCAACTGGGTCCGGCGGTCAAGGTAGTCGTCCTCACCACCTACGACACCGACGAATGGGTATTCGACGCCATTCGTGCCGGCGCCAGTGGTTATTTGCTGAAGGACAGCGACGGTAGTACGATCATACAGGCGATCAAGGACGCGGCGGCGGGCCAGGCGCGGCTCGACCCGGCGATTGCGCACCGCGTGCTGCGTGAGTTCAACCGGTTGACGGCGCATCAGGCGCAGAGACCACCGGCGGACCTGCCGGCGGTGCCAGCGGAACCACCCTTGGAGGCGCTCACCGAGCGTGAGCTTGTGATTCTGCAGGAGCTGGCGCGCGGTAAAAACAATCGCGAGATCGCCGATACCCTGTTTCTGGCCGAAGGTACGGTCAAGAATTATGTCAGTACGATCCTTGCCAAACTACACGCCAACGACCGCACCCAGGCCGCGCTGGTTGCGCTGCGATATGGTCTGGCCAAACTGGATTGATACGGAAACCTAACATGCAACGAACCATTCTGCTCGTTCTACTCCTGGCGCTGATGCTGCTGACTGCGTGCAGCAACGATCAACAGACACCACCGCCAGTCAATATAACTCCTGTCACGGACGATCAACCCGCGGCGACGGTACCCACCCCAACGACGGCGGCGTCACCTGTCGCCGAACAACCCACCGGGGCCAGTGCAGCCACGGTCTCGCCGGTGGTCACTGCACCCACACCGGTGGATGTCATGGAAGTTGCCCGCACAGCAACCGCCGCGGTGGTCTACGCCCAGCCCGATACAACCGCTGCGCGACTGGGCGAGCTGCCCGCCGACACCGCGGTCATCGTCACGCGCGCGCTGGACGGCTGGTACGAAATCATCTTCATGCCGGAAGTGAGCTCGCACGGCTGGGTGCAGCGCGAAACCGTGCAGCTGGGTTCCAGCGATGAGCCTGCAACACCCATCGCACAGTCCACCTCCGTGCCGGCGACTGCGACCGCGGCACCGCAGCCGGCCGTGGTGACTACTCCACGACCGGCGACCCGTGCCAGCGGCAGCACGCTGGCGGGCAAACTGGTCTTCCAAGACCGCAGCGGCGGCACGATCTACGTCATGAATGCCGACGGCAGCGGTCTGCGTCGCCTGACGACCGGTTTCGAACCGGCGCTGAGTCCCGATGGGCAGCGGGTGGCCTTTACACGCTGGGACGAGCCGCGCGGCCTGTGGGTGATCAACGTCGACGGCAGCGGCGAGCAGTTTCTGTTTGGCGCCAACGCGGCGCGCTCACCAACATGGGCGCCCGATGGGGGCGCGATCATCTTCGAGCGGCTGAACAAAAGCCGCATCTGCCGCAGCACCCCCTTTGGCTGCCTGACCGACGACGAATGGCGGGCCCGCTTCGGTGGCGACTGTATCACGACCCCCTTTGGCCCAGTTTGTATCGGCGACTTTACGCTGGCCAGTGTGTCCGAAACCAACCTGACCCGCTATGACCTGGCCACGGCGACCGCGCGTGACCTGCCGTCCAGCGTCACGGCGGCGGCGCCGGGCCACCATCCCACCCAGGACCGGGTCGTCTATCGCGACGACGATGGGCTGGCTGCCACCGCCACCACGGGTGACGATGCACCGCAGCGTCTGGTGCAGGCGCCCAACCTGCTCGGCCCGGCGATTTTCAGCGCCGATGGCCAATGGCTGTACGGCAGCCGCCGCGCCCAGGACCACTGGGACATCTGGCGCTGGCCGGCGGGCGGCGGCAGCGGTGCAGCCCTGACGGCCCCGCCCGGTCTGCGCAACCGCTCGATCAGCAGTTATGCGCCGGCCGTGAGCCCGGATGGCAAACATGTCGTGTTCCTGAGCAATCGTGAGGGTCCGTGGCAGCTGTGGGTGATGAACGCCGACGGCAGCAACCAGCGGCCGCTGGCGGCCGAGGCCCTGGCTGGTATCACTTTTCAGGTGGACTTCAATAACGAGAGGATAATAGACTGGGGTCAATAACCCAGCCCGGGTGCTACACGTAGTTGCTTCAGGGGATCAACCAGTTAAACGATCGTACTCGTCGTGGTCACCGATGCATCTATAGATCTCGAAGCGTTCCTTGCACTTTCGCGGATGCTGCTTCTTCAAACAAAAATTCGAGTTTGCCCGCGGCGACATCCTTTCTGAGCTGATTGTCCCAACGCAACCAGTCTTTGTCAGCAAACCAAAGCCGCAAGCGCAGAAAATCTTTCTCCGGCAGCGCTTCGATCTCAGATTGAAGCTGTTCGAGTTTCATCATGGGCTGTTCCTTTTGATGTGGTAGTATGGTACACAGCCTTTACGACGTTGTCAAATGTCCAGTTCGACGGGCTGCGGTGAAAACCGGCAAGCCAGCAGCCAGTGCGCGAGAGGATCGAGATGGCAGAAGACAAAGCGTTCAAGAACCTGTTCAACCAGACTTCGGTCGGCGAGCTGGCCGACGCGGTGCTGGCAGTCTATCCAGCGTTCGATCGTGCGGCGTTTCTGGCGCGGGTGTTTGACGATGGCTGGGCGGCGCGCGAGCTCAAACAGCGTATGCGGCACATCACAGTGATCCTGGGCGACCATTTACTGGCCGACTACCGTGCTGCGCTGGGGATACTGCGGGCCGCGCTGCCCCACCTGGCGCATCAGGGATTCGAGAAGATGGTCTTCCCCGACTTCGTCGAAGTCAACGGGTTGGACGATTACGAGGCATCGATGCCCGCACTGGAGCTGTTCACCCAGCACATGTCGGCCGAATTTGCCATCCGGCCCTTCATCGTGCGTTACCCGTCACGCACCATGGCACAAATGCTGGCCTGGACGCAGCACCCCAACGCCGACGTGCGCCGCCTGGCCAGTGAGGGGTGCCGGCCGCGCCTGCCCTGGGGCATGGCCCTGCCTGCGCTGCAGGCCGACCCGTCACCCATCCTGCCTATCCTCGAGGTGCTCAAGGATGACCCCTCCGAGATGGTGCGGCGCAGCGTGGCCAACAACCTCAACGACATTTCCAAGAATCAGCCGGCGCTCGTCATCGAGCTGCTGCGCCGCTGGCAGGCGGATGGCTCGCGGGAGATGGCGGCGCTGATCAGCCACGCGCTGCGCACCCTGGTCAAGGCTGGCGATCCCCAGGCGCTGGGGCTTCTCGGTTACGCGCAGTCACCCGCCATCGATATCCGCAACGTCGTGGTTGAGCCGGCAGTGATTCCAATGGGCAGCGAGGTCGTGTTGACCTTCGACGTGACATCGACCGGTGAGGTTTCGCAGGAGTTGGTGATTGATTATGTGGTGTACCTGGTACGCGCCAACGGTTCCCAGACGCCCAAGGTCTTCAAACTAAACAAACGCACGATCCAGCCCGGCGAAACGCTGCACATCCGGAAGAAACACAGCTTCGCCCCGGTCACGACCCGCGTCTACTACCCCGGCACGCACGCCATCCGGCCGCAGGTCAACGGGCAGCTGGGTAACCTGGTGGCGTTTGACGTTGTGTAGGCCACAACCGAGATGTAAGTCCAGAATCCAAGATGGACATGAGCCTACAGCAGCCAGACCAACCAGGACAACCCGATTTTCATGCTCGATCCAACAAATCCTCGATGAACGGACTCTGCGCCAGGCGCCGGCTGAGGGTCGGCAGACCGTCCGGTTCGTGAAAGGGCGCAAACAGGCCTGGGTTCCAGTTGTCCTCGCTGCGATACTCCCCCGGCAGCCCCACGCGGTGATTACCCAGGTTGTATACGCCGTACACCACCCCCAGATGCTCGCCGAGGACGTCGCGAAAGGTGTACTCAAGCACTGAGGCCGTCACAGCCGCGTGCAGCATGACCGACAGCTCGATCAGGGCGGCACGAAAGCCGCGGTGCCGTGTTACGTCGACGCCGTACACCTGACTGAGGGCCTCCATAGCCGCCCGTACCGCGGCGATCGCCCCATCGACGATCGAACGCAGGCTGGGGTTGGTTGCCAGGACCATGTAGGCGCTCGGCGACAGGTAGGCCTCCACCGCCGCGGTGATGCCGCCGCAGCCGGTGTGGCCGATGACCGCCAGCAAGCGGATGCTTCCCATGTTCGTCACGGCATAGTGCAGGCTGCCCAGGCACTCGGTGCCGGGGATGTTGCCCGCGACGCGCACCACGAACAGGTCGTTGGCGTGCTGGTCGAAGATCAATTCCACCGGCACGCGCGCATCGGCGCAGCTCAACACAGCGGCAAAGGGTACCTGCGGCGGCGCCTGACCCCGCACCTCCGATAAACCGATGTCGGCCGCGGCAACCTGCATCACCTTACGCACATTGGACTGGGCCAGACTGGCGGCGTTCAGGAACTCGGCAAACCCATCGTTGCCGGTTTCGAGAATCGTGCGGGCCGCGCGGAAGGTCGCCGGCTTCACTTGGGCGATCTTTTCCGAGGGGTTGTACTGCCAGACCATCTCGAGCATAACGTCTCCCAGTCAACTTACGCGCCAAACAGCTTGCGCACGTGTCCACGGAACAGGTAGACGACGATGCCGGCGGGAATGGCGATGCCCAGGCCACCGCAGCAGAAGGCCAGCAGACCACCGCCGAACATGCCAATGATACCCTCGGCCAACGTGATCCCTGCGGCGATCACGGCCAGTATCCAGGCCCAACGTTTCAGCGTCAGCAGGCCGATGCCAACTACCAACTGCAGCACGCCGATAGCCATACCGGACACGCCGGCCAGGACGCGGGCGCTGCCAAAACTGGCACCCGGATCGGACCCAAAGATCGAGGCGGTCATGACGGTCAAACCGCCGAAGCCAAATACCAACAGGCTCCATAGAATCGACAAAACGGCGAGCACGATGTAAACAGCCGCCAGGATCTTGACACCGGTCGGAACTTGACGCATGAATGACTCCTTCCCAGAAATGGCTCGCATGCCAGGCCACGGTGTGAAAAACGGTTATCTTGATTCTACCGCACAAGTTGGGACATCGCAAGGAGTAGGGAACGGATTGGAACGGATTACTGTCAACGGATTCGGGGAACGGATTGACCGGATTGCGGAACGGATTGAACGGATTGCTGTTAACGCAGGTGGGACCGTGTCCCACCCGCGGGGAACGGATTGCGGAACGGATTCGCTGATACGCCCGAAGGGTTGGCGGGTGGTGCGTCAAGCCACAGAACTCGACACAACATGGGTGCCCAACGTCAGCACTGTACTATATTGGTGAGCGTGCCGCTTTTCGGGTAAAATAACGCACAGGACCGGGCTGGCGACCCGTCTGGTGCCGGTGGGGAGAAGCTGTTCGGTGGCGTGCCCGCTGAAAACAGGGCAAATTCGCCGAGTATGTTCCCTGCACCGGCACTGGGTTGAAAGCCAGGTTCAAAGCAGACCTGGTTCAAAACAGACCCGGTTCAAAGCAGACCCGGTTCAAAACAGACCCGATTCAAAGCTGACCTGGTTCAAAGCAGACCCGGTTCAAAGCAGACAAGGAAGGGTGCGTGGAACCGCGGACACCTGTTCGTTCTGAGATTCGCCTGCGACCGGTGGCGAGCCCCATCGGGGGTGACCTGTCGGACCTGGTCCTGTACCAGCTCAAGCTGATGGCCTATCACTTGCAGCTGGTGGCGGGGTTCGACGAGCTGCTGGCGCTGGAAGACATTGCGTTCCAACCGTTCGATTACCAGATTCGTGCGGCGCGTGCGGCGCTGCGGCGGTTTCGTGGTCGCGGTCTGCTGGCCGACGAGGTCGGGCTGGGCAAAACGATCGAGGCGGGGCTGGTGCTCAAAGAGTACCTGGTGCGCCAGATGGTGTCACGCGTGCTGATCGTCACACCACCTGGGTTGGTCGAACAGTGGCAGGAGGAGCTGGCCAACAAGTTCAACCTGACCGATTTTGTCACCAGCAACAGCCCGGAGTTTCGCAGCCTGGGCACGCAGGCGTGGGAGCAGTTTCCGCGTGTCATTGCGTCGTTGGCTACCGCCCGGCGTGCCGAACATGCACGGGCCATCACGGCGCAGGAATACGACCTGGTCATCGTCGATGAGGCGCACCACCTGAAGACCCGATCGTCTGCTTCCTGGCAGCTGGTGAATGCGCTCCAGAAGAAATACATCCTGCTGCTCACCGCCACCCCCGTGCAGAACCGACTGACCGAGCTCTATAACCTGGTCACCGTCCTCAAGCCAGGCCAGCTCAAAAGTCCCAAGGAGTTCAGCCAACAGTTCGTGGCACGCGGTGACCCGCGCCTGCCCAAAAACCGCGCCCTGCTGCGCGAGCTGTTGGGTGACGTCATGGTACGCCACACGCGGGCGCAGATCAGCCTCAAGCTGCCGCCACGGCGCGCCCACACGACGCGCCTGAAGCTACATGCCGACGAGCAAGCCCTTTACGACGAGATCACGACCCTCGCCCGCCAGATGCTGGGCGATCAACTGACCACGGCGCACCGCCTTGGCGTCACGACGCTGCTGCGCGAGGCTGGCAGCAGTGCGAGGGCCACCACCTCCACACTGACGTCACTGGCTGACATCCCAGGGATGATCGCTTACCGGCCGGCACTGCTGCGCCTGGCGGAGCAGTCGGCGGCCGTGACCGCTTCCACCAAAGCCGATGCCTTGCACAAACTGCTGCTGGCCCAGGTGGCGGGTGGACAGGGGGACAAAGTACTCGTCTTTACCCAGTTCCGTGCCACGCAGGCCATGCTGGCCGAACGCCTGCACCAGGCGGGCATACCGTTTGCGCTGTACCACGGCAGCCTCAGCCCTGCCCAAAAAGATGCGGCGATTCGGGATTTCCAGGGCCATCTGCCGGTGCTGCTCTCGACCGAGGCGGCGGGCGAGGGCCGCAACCTGCAGTTCTGCCGTGTCATGGTCAACTTCGACCTGCCCTGGAACCCAATGCGCATCGAACAGCGCGTCGGCCGCATTCACCGCGTGGGGCAGGACCGTCCGGTCGACATTTTCAACCTGGCGGCCGAAGGAACGATCGAGGACTACGTGCTGGACATCCTGGATCGTAAGCTCAACATGTTCGAACTGGTGATCGGTGAGGTCGATATGATCCTGGGTCAGATGGGCGACGAACGCGACTTCGAAGACATCGTCCTCGAAATTTGGGCGGACGCCACAACCCCAACCGATCTGCAGAATAGCATGAACGAGTTGGGCGACGACCTCGTCAAAGCACGCACCGCCTACCAGCATACCCAGCAGGTCGATGAAGCCTTGTTTGGAGAGGACTTCGGCGCCGCATGAGCCAGCAAGAGCAGGAACCGCGTTTCGACCTGGTCCGCTTCGTGGTGGGCTACCTCGAACACGAAGGCAGTATCGTCGCAGCGCCCGCCTACGGTGTGCAGGAAGTGCTGCTGCCCGATGCACTGGCGGCGCGTCTGCGCGTCGAACCTTACCTGCCCCTTGCGGTCGAGACCCACGACAATCCTGAAGCCGTGCCGCTGGCGGTCGGCCATCCGCTGGTGGAAACGATAGCCGAACAGCTGGTCGAGGTGCCCGGCCATGCCCAGGTGTTCATCAACCACGTTCGCCTGGACAAACGGGGCCTGATCGACCTGGCCGTCAAGACGGTCAGCCTGCCCAATGCACGGCTCAGTCCCGTACGCGGCACCAGCGAACAGGTTGCGCTGCATCACTACATGCAGCTCAACCTCAAAGCCAGCTTTCTGAGTGACGAGAAACAGGAGCAAATCGTCTCGGTCGTCTTCGACGTGCAGGGGGGGTATGCCGTGCACGACACCGAGCTGCTGGAACGGCTGGTATCTGCTGAAACCAATTCGGCTTTCCCCCACATGGAGGCGGCGCGGCCGCGCTGGGATGTGGCGGCAGATCCGCTGTCGCCGGCGGTCGTGCAGGCGCTGCTCTCACGGGCACAGACAGCCGCCGCGCGGGTGTTGAAGGACCGGCTGGCCGGCATGGAGGTGCGCGCCCAGCGCCTGTTCGAGCTGGATGCCGCGCGCATCGACGATTATTACGATTCACTGGCGCGTGACCTGCAGCAGCGTCTGGCGCGCAGCGAGTTGGCGGACCCGGACCGGCAGCGCAGCATCGTCTCGAAGATCGAGGCGCTGCATACGGAACGCCTGGCCAAACTGTCCGATCTGCAGGCTCGCCATCAGCTGCGTGTGGAGCTGGAGCTCATCAACGTGCTGGTGACCGTGCTGCCCAAGACCGTGCTGCCCGTGGAAATTGGCAACCGCCGGGTCACGATCCAACGCACGGTAGTTTGGAATCCATTGATGCACCGGCTGGAACCGCTGGTGTGTGACGTGTGCGGTGAGCCGGGTGACGGGCTGCGCCTGTGCACCGGTGGTCACCTGGCACACCGGCGCTGCATGGCCCCACAGTGCATCGAATGCAACCGCGAATACTGCGGCCTGTGCCGCGATCAGGTCCTGACGTGCGTCGTGTGCGGCCAGACGGTGTGCCGCGACAGTGCGCGGCTGTGCACGGAGTGCGGCCGCCACACGTGTGGAACTCATCAGAAATTGTGCCATGCGGCGGACGGGCAGCCGGTGGTGCTGCCATCCACCCAACCCGCAGCACCGCCGGCACCCATCGTCGCACCACCGCCGGCACCTAAAGCGGTCTCCAAACCCACACCCAAAGCGCCCGCCAAAAAGTCCCCACCGGTCGCCAAAAAGCCCTCACCCATCGCCGCACCCCCGGCGAGACCCACCGCCAGCGCCGTCAAAATCAACGTCGAGGTCTTCGAAGATACCGCTCAGATCGTGGCCTACGTGATGCGATCGACCAGCCGCGTGCTGGCAACCCGCGCCATCACCCTGAGCCCTGAGGGTATCCTGGTCGAATGCAGGTGCGAAAAGACACCCTGCCCGGCCGATGGCTGGTCTCACCGCCCGGCCAGTGCCGACGCCCTCCAGGACCAGGTCTGGGACCTGCTCATCGCCCTGCGGCAGGAATATTTCCTGCCTTCCAAGCGCATGAACTACTACTACATCCGCGGCCAACAGGTCAGCGAGCGGCCCGCCTTCGTCCTGCCGCCCGTCTGGCGCAATGAGGCCATGCTGGCCGAAGCTCGCCGCGGGTTCGATCGCCAACGTCTCCGCCGCTAATCTGGCAGGTTCGCCAAAATTCGTCACAAACTGGGGCAAATTGGGTATTGACAAACCGTGCAACTCGTGTTATTATCTGCGTAAGCGTTTACGCAAACGCTTACGCAAACGCTTAACCGCCCAACCACCCTTTATTTGAACCGACCGTCATGGGTGCAGAACACGATGGCCAGAGCCAGCAGCAAGGATGTCGCAGAACGTGCGGGCGTCTCAATCGCCACGGTCTCGCATGTCATCAACGGCACACGTTTTGTCAGCGAAGAGACGCGACAGAAGGTGTTGGATGCCATCGAGGCCCTGAACTACCGACCCAACGCGATTGCCCGCGGCCTGGTTACCAATTCCACCCGCACCGTCGGGTTGGTGGTCTCCGACATTACGAATCCTTTCTTCACCGCCGTGGCGCGTGGTGTCGAAGATGGAATGATCAGCCAACGTTACAATACGATCTTCTGTAACACCGACGAAGACCCACAGCGCGAAACGGAATACCTGAACCTCCTGGTCACGCAGCAGATCGATGGCCTGATCATTGCGCCGACGGGTGTGCGCAGCGACCCGTTGTTGGCCATGGCCAAATCGGGCGTGCCCGTCGTCCAGCTCGACCGTCGCAGCCCCGACCTCGACGCCCCGCTGGTGAGTGTCAATAACGAAGACGGGGCCTATCAGGCGATACGCTACCTGATCGGGCTGGGTCACCGCCGGATTGCCTGTCTCATGGGTCTGGACGCCGTCAGCACCCAGACCGAGCGCCTGTCCGGTTGGAAACGAGCCCTGTGTGAAGCCAATCTTCCCATCGACGAGTCCCTGATTGTGCACGCCGACCCGCGCTTCTACGGCATCTCGTCCAACCCTGACGGCACCGTGGTACCACCGCCGCCCCATCACCCGGGGATGCCGAGTGCCTACGAGGTGCTCATACACCTGATGCAGTCTGCCAACCGGCCATCGGCGATTTTTGTCGCCAGCAATCAACTGACCCTGGGCACGCTGTACGCGTTCCGCGAACGCGGCCTGCGCTGCCCGGAGGACGTCTCGCTCATCAGCTTCGATGACCACGACTGGGCGCCGCTGTTCAGCCCCCCGCTGACCGTCGTGCGCCAACCGACGTACCGCCTCGGCCAAACCGCGGCTCAGCTTTTGATGCAAATGATCAAGGGTGAGTCGATCGAGACGCTGCCGCCGCTGGCGGTGGAACTGAAAATCAGGGCTTCGTGCAGCGCACCACTGCCCGGCATCACCTGGCTGGTGGACGAGCGCCCGCCGCAGAAGGAAAACCATCCGTGCGATTATCCAAAGGAGGTGGTGGGCAGCAAGACACAGTAAAAACAAACCGTTACTCAGGTCATCCTGCAGCTTCCCGCCGTTTCGATTGTGCTCACAAGTTCGCCTACGATTTTTACAACTGGAGGAAAGAAGAACCATGTCGTACCTACCACGAATCATCCTGCTGGCCGTGATTGTCATGCTGTTGGCTGCCTGTGGCGCTGCTGCACCAGCCGCACCCACCGCCGCACCCACTACCGCTTCTGATACGACGGCACCCACCGACGGTGAAATCATCGTCGGCCTGATCACCAAAACCGAGACCAACCCCTTCTTCGTCAAGATGAAGGAAGGCGCGCAGGCCAAAGCCGACGAGCTGGGTGCCAAACTGCTGACCGCCGCCGGCAGCTTCGACGGTGACAACGAAGCCCAGGTAACCGCCATCGAAAACATGATCAACGCCGGCGCCAAGGGCATTCTGATCACCCCCAGTGACACCAAGGCCATCGTGCCCACCATCAAAAAGGCTCGCGACGCCGGTGTGCTGGTCATCGCTCTCGACACCGCCACCGACCCGATGGAGGCTTCCGATGCCCTCTTCGCCACCGACAACTTCCAGGCCGGTGTGCTGATCGGCGAATGGGCCAAGGCCGCCATGGCGGGCAAGACCCCGGTCATCGCCACGCTCGACCTGGCGCCCGGCATCACGGTCGGCGCCCAGCGCCACAACGGGTTCCTGAAGGGCTTCGGCCTGGCACCCGACGCCGTGGGTACCTCAACCGACAACATCAGCGTACCCGAAATCGTCTGCAGCCAGGATACCGCCGGTGACCAGACCAAGGGCCAGACCGCAATGGAGAACTGCCTGAGCGCCAGCCCTGACATCAACCTGGTGTACACCATCAACGAACCCGCCGCCTTCGGCGCCTTCACGGCACTCAAGAACGCGGGCAAGGAAAATGACGTCCTTATTGTCTCGGTCGACGGCGGCTGCGCCGGCGTGCGCGGCATCGTGGACAGCTCGATCGATGCGACGTCACAGCAGTACCCGCTGAAGATGGCCTCGATGGGCGTCGAAGCGGTGGTCAACTTTGCCAAGACAGGTGACAAGCCGTCGGGTTATACTGACACCGGTGTGACTCTCATCACCGATCAGGCTCAGACGGGCGTTACGAGCGAAAACTCCGAATTCGGTCTGGCGAACTGCTGGGGTGAATAATTAGCACAAAGAACGGCGGTGGATGTGTCCACCGCCGTTCTTCCTGAGGAGGAACTCTCATGAGCGCAGCAGTGAGCAAAGTCACCAGGCGCCGTTCCGGGTTTTTGAGCGTTCTTCGCGGCTCGCCAGTCATGGGTCCGCTGGCGGCGCTGGTGTTGGCTAGCATCTTCTTTACTACGCAAACCGACCGGTTTCTAACAGGCAGCAATCTCTCCCTGATCCTGCAGCAGGTGGTGGTCGTTGGCACGCTCGCCATTGGGCAGACCCTCGTCATTCTGACTTCCGGCATCGACCTCTCCAATGGCGCTGTGATGGCCTTGGGTGGGGTCATCATGACCAGTTTCGCCGTCCAGTTGGGGATGAATCCATTTCTCGCCATCCTGTGCGGCATTGCGGTCTGTGTGGTCTTCGGTGTGGTCAACGGTGCCCTCGTTACCGGTATCCGGCTGCCGGCCTTCATCGTAACGTTGGGTACGCTCAACATCGCCTTTGCATTGACCCGCATCTACACCACCTCGACGATCACCGGCCTGCCCGACGCGCTGCTCTTCTTCGGCAACACGTTCAAAGTCGGGGGCACGGCGATCACCTACGGCTCGGTGTTGATGCTGCTTCTGTACTTGCTGACCTGGTTCGTACTGCGATCGACACCCGCCGGCCGTTCGGTGTACGCCGTCGGCGACAACCCCGAAGCAGCCCGCCTGGCCGGCATCAATACCACCCGCGTGCTGATTGGTGTCTACGCCACCGCCGCCCTCACCTACGGCATTGCCGCGCTACTGCTCGTGGCGCGCACCGGCGTGGGTGATCCCCAGGCGGGGCAAACTGCCAACCTGGAGAGCATCACCGCCGTCGTGCTGGGGGGCACCAGCCTGTTCGGCGGCCGCGGCACCATCATCGGAACCCTCATCGGTGCGCTCATCGTCGGTGTGTTCCGCAACGGCCTGCAGCTGATGGGCGTCGAGTCGATCTATCAGGTGCTGATTACCGGTATACTGGTGATCGTTGCTGTGTCGATCGATCAGCTGTCGCACCGGGGCAAGTAGCCCAACAGGAGGGATGCCACCATGAATCAATCTCCCGGTAAAACACTGCTGGAGATGAAGGGCATCGGCAAGACCTTCCCGGGCGTCAAGGCGCTGGAGGGGGTCAACCTGTCCGTGCGCGAAGGACAGGTCCATGCGCTGCTGGGTGAGAATGGGGCGGGCAAATCGACGCTGATCAAAATCCTGTCGGGTGCCTATTCCAGGGACGAGGGCCAAATCTTTTTCGAGGGCAAGCCGGTTGAAATCAAGAGCCCGCAAGATGCCCAGGCATTGGGTATCTCGACGATCTACCAGGAATTCAACCTGGCACCTCATCTCACCGTGGCCGAAAACATCTTCCTCGGCCACCTCCCCAAAAAAGGCCCGCTCATCGACTGGGCCTTTGCCAGGCAGCGCTCGCGCGAGATCCTGGACAGCCTGGGTGTTGGACTGTCGGTGGATACCCCGACCTCGACCCTGTCCGTCGCCGAACAGCAGCTGGTCGAAATCGCCAAGGCTCTGAACCGCCAGACACGCATCCTGATCATGGATGAGCCGTCCGCTGTGCTGGGTGAGAAGGACCTCGAAAAACTGTTCGACGTCGTTCGTTCACTGCAAGCCAGCGGTATCGGGATTATCTACATCTCGCACCGGCTGAAGGAGATCTTCGAGCTGGCCGATGAGGTGACGGTGCTCAAGGATGGGCGTTACGTGGCAACACGCACCGTCGCCGAGGTCACGATGGACGACCTGGTGCGTTTGATGATTGGGCGCGACCTGCAGGACGTCTATCCAAAACGAACGGCGACGCCGGGTGAGGTACTGCTGGACGTTGCCAACGTTTCGCGAACGAAGCTCGTGCACGATATCTCGTTTCAGCTGCGCGCCGGAGAGATCGTCGGTTTCGCCGGTATCACCGGCTCAGGGCGCACCGAGCTGGCGCGGGTGATCTTCGGCGCCGATCCCTACACCGGTGAGATGCAGATCGCGGGTAAACCCTACAAAGCACGCTCACCCGCCGATGCCATCGCGCGCGGTGTCGCACTCGTCACCGAAGACCGTAAAGCCCAGGGTCTCTTCCTCAAGCTGCCGGTCACTACCAACACCACGATCTCGGGCCTCAAGCGGCTGACCCGTTACGGATTGATCAGGCTGCGCGACGAGCTCAACCTGGTCAAAGAAATGATCCGCCAGCTGAGCATCAAGACGCCCAGCCCCAACTTCCTCGTGGTCAACATGAGCGGCGGCAACCAACAAAAAGTGATTCTGGCCCGCTGGCTGAGCATCGGGACACGTATCTTCATCCTGGATGAACCGACACGCGGTATCGATGTGGGCAGCAAATCGGAAATCTACCAGATCATGGCCGACCTGACGGCCAAGGGCGTCGGTGTGATCATGATTTCCTCCGAGCTGCCGGAAATCCTGGGTATGAGCGACCGCATCATGGTCATGCGCCAGGGCACCATCGTCAAGGAGCTGTCACGCGCCGAAGCCAGCGAAGAGGCAATCATGCTGCACGCCGTGGGCACCGAGACCGCCTGACCGTGTCCACGCCAAGGAGGCGCTAACGATGGCAGTCATCACGATTTCACGCGAAATGGGTAGCGGCGGGGCTGAGGTGGGCCGGCACGTGGCACACAGCCTGGGTTACGACTACCTGGACAAGAACATCATCGAGGGCATCTTCCGGCAGTATGGCCTGACCAGGTTCGATGACCTCTACACCTCGATGCCGAGCATTCTGGATGTGTTCAGTGAAACGAACGTGCTCATCATCTCGATGGTCAACGAGATCATGGAAGCCGTGGCGCAACGGGGCAACGCTGTGATCGTCGGCCGCGGGGGGTTTGCGATTGTGGGCCACTATGCGGAGGTCCTCAACGTGCGCATTCAGGCCCCAATCGAGGTCAGAGTGCAGCGCACCCAGGCTGCGTACAACCTGGACAGCCCGCAGGAGGCCGAAGCGCGCGTCAACGCCGACGACAGAATACGTCGCCGCTTTCTCCAGATGTACTACAACAAACGTTGGGAAGATACCGCCGATTTCGATCTGATTCTGGATACCGGTTCCCTCTCGATCGAGGTGGCGGCACAACAAATCGTCGATGCGGTCAGAGCCATGGCACAGAGACCACCTGACCCGAACGCCGTCACCGCGGCCAGTATCGAGGTGGATCCTGTGCTGGCCGATGCGGTTGCCAAGGTGCTGGCATTTCCCCTGCCGCCGCGGCCCGGCTGATTGCGCGACACGTATCGAGGAATAGAAAAAGGCCAGGCAGGACCGAGTCGCCTGGCCTCTTCTTATTCTGTTGGGTCACGCGGGTTTTTAGTCGCTGGCCTGTCAGCAGCCACACGACTTTTCTGCCGGCTCGAATGCCCGGATTCGCCGGAGGGCTACATCGCCTTCTCGGCCAGCGCCTCGCCAACCGCTTCCAGGGTAGCGCCGGCGCCCATCTCCATGGCCCCTGCAGCCACACTGGCGACGCCTTCGATCGCCATTTCACGGGCGGCTTCGCCCGCCGCTGCAGCCACTTCCATTTCGAGTGCACCAGCCAGCCCATAGCCGATACCCGCTGCGGCCAGATCGTCGCTGCGTTCGGCCACGGCATCGGCTACATTCAGCCGCGCCAGACCTTCGACCATCTCGTCGGCGCCGTAACCGCCGACCCTTGCTCCAGTAGCCGCCATCGCCTGTGAGAGCGCGCGCGTGGCGGCGAATTTGACGATGGCGTCGACGGCCAGCTCGCGCAGCTCATTGCCCTTGACCACCAGGAATTCGGCCAGGACCGGCATTTCGCGCAGTGCCGCCACATCGGCGGCAACGGCCAGCTGCCCGGCAATGGCACCCAGGTCCATGCCAAAGCCGAGGTCTTCTTTGCCCAGCGCAGCCACCAGGTCACTTTGCACCTCGATGTCCTGCGATGCAGCCAGCACCTCGGCACCCTGCGCCATGTCCATGACGCCAGCCGCCGCAACGACATCACCCAGGCGGGCCATACGTGCCGCCACCACCTCCAGGTCGGCGGCGCGCGTCAGGTTACTGGCACCGGCGGCCAGCGCCGCCTTGCCGACAGTTCCGACGTCCTGGGCCATTTGCAGGGTGTCGATACCCTCGGCCATCTCGACGACACCCGCCACTTCGCTCTCGATGCCCGCCACCTCTGCTGCGACGGCGGTATCCGCCAATCGACGCTTGCTGACCGAAACGCTCTTCGATTTGCCTGCCATTTTGTTGAGCTCCTCTGTGCTGGATTGGATTCGACCGGGCCCGATACGAACGAGCCATTGTGCATCGTGAATTTTACACGATCACACGCCAGGTGCAAACCTCACCCCACAGTTTACGCGATCGGTTGCGGGATAAACAGCGTCATAAGGGTGTACAAACGGTGTAGAAATCATCATCTCAGATAGATCGCGCATGACCGTGTCGGGATTTGGGGTTTGCAGGACAATGATGATATCATTTGTTCGCCCTACTTGCGCACCAGTGGACATCGCGGCCCCCCTCTTCCCCCCCAAGGAAGCGTGAAACATACCCATTTTCTCTCATCGAAAGGAGCGATGAACCGATGAACTCGAAAATTGTGGGTGAAAAAGGTGAGATCCTGATCCCCGATCCGAAGGTCGCGTTCGTACTGTTCCAAACGGTTCGGGTGGCCTGGTTGTGGGTGCTGCTGCGGCTTTTCCTGGCTGCCACCTGGATACCGGCGGGCTGGGGCAAAATGAACAACCCCAAGTGGATGAGCGGGGAAGCCATCGAAGGCTTCTGGAGCAACGCCGTATCGGTTGAAACCGGAAACATCACCTACGAGTGGTACCGCAGCTTGCTCCAGTTCATGATCGATGCGGGCTGGAGTTCGTGGTTTGGGCCACTCATGGCGTATGCCGAACTGGCCACCGGCATCCTGCTGCTCCTGGGTGCCTTCACCGGCATCGCTGCCTTTGCGGGCGGGTTCCTGAATCTCAACTTCATGCTGGCTGGCGTTGCCAGCAGCAACCCGTTGATGTTCTTGTTTTCGATCCTGCTCATCCTGGCCTGGAAGGTTGCCGGCTGGTATGGTCTGGACCGCTGGCTGCTGCCGCGTCTTGGCACGCCCTGGATGCATTCAGCGTCCAAGGACGTTGAACCGGTAGCCCAACTGGCCCCTGCCGACTAGAGACGAGCCATACAACCTTTCTACATACTTTTGGCGCTGTTCACCGCCAGCGGCGCGCGGTATGTTGTGAAACAACAGATAACCATTCTTGTGCTTTTTTGGCAACCCTGCTACAGTGATGTCGCGCAATCCCACAGACTCAGAAACAGGAGATAAACCATGTTACGTCGAGATAACCGGCAGGAAAGACGCGAGGATCGTCACGACGGTCCGGGGGGCGGCGGCGCCACCCACTTTCAGATGCGCCAGAAGATGTTCGCCATCGGCGACGACTTCTGGATCGAAAACGACCGCGGTGAGAAGGTCTACAAGGTCGACGGCAAAGCACTGCGCGTGCGCAGCACCTTGATCCTGGAAGATCGCAATGGCCACGAAGTTGCCAAGATTCAGGAACGCATGCTGCGCATCAAGGACAGCATGGAGATCGAAGACGCCAACGGCAACCAGATCGGAATGGTCAAAAAGGCGATGATCACCCCCATCCGCGAGCGTTGGGTTGTCAAGATCAAAAACGGCCCCGACCTGGACGTGCAGGGCAACATCCTGGACCACGAGTATACCATCGGCGAGGGCCGTGACAAGGTGGCCGAGGTGTCGAAGAAGTGGTTCCGGCTGCGCGACACCTACGGCATCGAGGTCGAGGCCGGCCAGGACCCAGGCGTAATCCTGGCCATCGCCATCGCTATCGACGAGATGGCCCATTCAGGCCGTTAGGAGGAAATGACCGATGCTCAAATTTGGACCTGTGGATGTGATTGTCCTGGCTGCCGGTGAGCCGCGCTTCAATGGCAGCGTCTATGCCGAGCTGGGACGCCAGGCAGCCGCCGGCACGATCCGCGTGCTGGACGCGATGATTCTCCTGAAGGACGACGCGGGCACCTGCTGGCGGACCGATCTCGAAGACCTGGCCGAAGAGGATAAGGTGGCTGTCGGTTTCATCGAGACCAGCACACGGGGCTTCTTCGACTCCGACGATGCCGGCGTGCTGTTCGAAGGCATGGTGCCCGGCTCAGCCGTGGTTGCCCTGGCTATCGAGCACGCCTGGGCGGTGGACCTGGTCAACGCTGTGTACAAGGCCGGTGTGGAGTTGGCCCTTCAATTCCGCGTGCCGGCGACCGTCGTCGACGAGGTGTACACCTCGTTGGTTGGCAACGCCTAAAGGAGGCTACCATGCCAGGACTCATGCGCGGGATGGCCCGTACCGCGGCCGTCGTTGGTACAGCGACCGCCACCCGCAACGCCGTAAACCGCCGGCAGGCGGACAAGAACATGGCCGCCTATTCGCAGGCCGCCGCGGCCAACGCACCGCCGCCAGCCGCCGAGCAGGTCGTCTATGTTGAGGCGCCGCCGGTCGCCGCCGCTCAAGAGGACGTGATCACGCAGCTCGAACGCCTGGGTGCGCTCAAGGCCCAGGGGCTGCTGACCGAAGAGGAGTTTGCCGCGCAGAAAGCGAAACTGCTCGGCCTCTAGTCGATACGACAGGCCCTTCGGGTTTCAGAACTATTTGAAATCCGAAGGGCCTTTTTCATCAGTTCGTTCAAGGGGGGTCCTTATGTGTTGTTTCTTCACCGTCCTGGTCTTTCTCGGTCCCCGTGCCGGTATCCTTATCTGGTGGCTGGTCCAGCCGGCGCGCTGGAATGCCGCCTTCCAGAATTTGCTTTGGCCGATCCTCGGTTTCATCTTTGTGCCCTGGACGACCATGATGTACGTGCTCGTCGTTCCGGGAGGCGTTACCGGCTTCGACTGGGTGTGGCTTGGCCTTGGTCTTCTGGCCGATATCGGCTGGTGGTCGGGCGCAGCTGCCCGCCGGCGTGTGCCGGGATATTCCGGCCAATATTAGCCAGCCTTGGGGCGATCAGTCCCTATCCTGATCGCCCCGAGCACTCCCCCTCCCGACACGGCATAATCTTCTGATCTTCCATTCCGAGTTGCGTTTTGTTTCAACCCCACTATAATACAGCCGCGCAATCCTTGCGCGGTTTTTCGCGCCCGCGCCTGACACGTTTTGTGCTGCTATCGTACTAATGCCAGATTGACCAGAAACCCTGTGATCACGCGCATCGGCCAGCAGGTCTTGCTGCAAACAAAGCTCCACCAGCCGCGCGTAACGGCCGACCTGGTTGATCGCCCGCGCCTGCAGAAATCGCTGAACGACGGCCTGGGCTACCCACTGATCCTGATCGCGGCACCCGCCGGCTTTGGCAAGAGCACGCTGGTAAGCGCCTGGCTGGCCACGTGCGAACTCCCGCACGCCTGGATATCCCTGGATGAATCCGACAATGACCTCGGCGTCTTCCTGGCCTATTTCCTGGGTGCCATGCAGACCCTCTTTCCCGACGCACTGCCGCGGACACAAGCCTTTCTGACCGCCATCAGCCTCCCGGCGATCTCCGTGATCGCCAGCAGCCTGCTCAACGAGCTGGACGGGCTCGGCCGTGACTTCATCCTGGTGCTGGACGATTATCACCTCATTCGTGAGGAGCCAATCCACGAGCTGCTCGGCCTGCTGCTGCAGCACCCGCCGCAGGGTATGCACCTGGTGATCGCCAGCCGGCAGGATCCTCCCTTGTCGTTGGGGGTGCTGCGCGCCCGCCATTTGGTCGCCGAGGTGCGGGGGAAGGATATGCGTTTCTCCAGGGCCGAGATTGCCGCATTTGCGAAGAAGGCGACGGGGGCATCCCTGGATGATGAGGCACTGACCGTGCTGGCAGAAAAAACGGAAGGCTGGGCCGCCGGCCTGCGTCTCGCCATGCTGACGCTCCACCAGGATGCTGATGCGGACAGTCACTTCGCCGGGTTGCGCACCGCGAACCGCTACGTGATCGACTACCTGGTGAGCGAGGTGCTGTCGCAGGTGTCACCCGCCATGCGGAATTTCCTGCTGAAGACCTCGATCCTCGACCAGGTGTGCGGTCCACTGGGGGAGGCGTTGATCGGACCGGATGACCCCGAGTGCAAGCCGCAGGCGTGTCTGGCCTGGCTGGAGCAGGCAAACATGTTCACCATGGCCCTGGACTCGCATGGCGAGTGGTTTCGTTACCATCATCTCTTCCAGCAGCTCTTGCGCGACGAGCTGGCGCGCCAGGCCACTGCAGACGAGATCACGACACTGCATACCCGCGCCAGCGCCTGGTACGCCTGTCAGGGTTTGCTGGAAGAGGCACTGCAGCACGCACTGCTCGGGCACGATATACCGGCGGCTGTCCGCCTGATCGCAGAACACCGCCACGCCCTGATGGACACCGAACAGTGGCAACTGCACGAGCGCCTTCTGCGTATGGTCCCAGCCGATGTCGTATCGCAACACCCGGATCTGGTGCTCATGACGGCCTGGATGGCCCGATTGGGACGGTTCGACCCGGCGCAGATAGTGGAGCTGGTCGAGCGGGCCGCCAGTCTCGTTGCGCAGATGCCAGATCAGGCGGAACACACGGGTTGTTTGGGCGGCGAAATCGACACCCTGCGCGCCATTGTGGCCAGCGAAACAGCCAGTGATCCCGAAACCGCGATCGCCCTCGCCCAGCGGGCGCTGGCAGCCACGCCGCGGGCGCGTTACTACGTGCGCTCCACCGCCTGGCTGTACCTGGCAGTCGCCTACCAGATGACCGGCCGGCTCGATCGGGCTTATGCCGCATTGGCCGAAGGACAGCCAGAGGATGTGGCGCAGAACGGCGCCGTGCGCGCACGGGTCGCGGGTTCACGCTGTTTCATCGAGTGGATGGCGGGTGATTTGCAGGCGATCCCGCAGGGAGCAGCCCATCTCCTGGCTGTAGGCGAGACCCACCACCGCCGCGAGTCACAGGGCTGGGCGCACTACCTGCTCGGCAGCGTCGCCTACCAGCGTGACGATCTGGCGGCTGCCGAGGCCCACACCAGGGCTGCAGAGGGTATGCGCTATGCGGGCCGGCCGGTAATCTATTTGCAGAGCGCGCTCGTTTATGCGTCGATCTGCCAGGCGCGTGGTCAGCCCGACCAGGCTCGGCAGCAGCTCGATCTGGCCTTCGCTTTCCTGAAAGAGACCCGCAGCGAAGGTCTCATGCCGTTTGCGCAGGCGTTCCAGGCCGAGCTGGCTGTCAGACAAGGCAATTCCGGCGCAGCCAGGCATTGGGCAACGACGATCGCACCGTTTCTGCCGCTCAGCTTGATGCCGTACTTCTATACGCCGCACCTGACGCTGCCGAAGGTCCTCCTGGCACAAGGCACGGCGGCCAGTCTGGAGCAGGCAACGAAGGTGTTGGCGCGGCTGCAAACGTTCGTGACAGCCACCCACAATACCCGCTTCACCATCGAGGTGCTGGCGCTGCAAGCCCTGCTGCACGATGCCCAAGGGGACGAGCGTGCGGCGCTGGCGCGCTTGCAGCAGGCTGTGTTGCTGGCCGAATTTGGCGGCTTCATTCGCCTCTTCGTTGACCTGGGACCACGGCTGGCGAGCCTGCTCAACCGGCTGCACCAGACAGGTGTCCTCCCGAGCTATACAGGCCAGATCCTGCAGGCATTTGGCGAGGCGGCTCCACCGGCTCCCCAACCGCATACGGCTATCTGGCCCCCAGGCCAAACGGAACTGGTCGAACCCCTGACCGATCGCGAACTCCAGGTCCTGGTGCTGCTGGCACAGCGCCTGACCGCCAAAGAGATCGCGCGGACGCTGGTCATCTCCCCGCTGACGGTCAAACGACACACCTCCAACATCTATCAGAAGCTCGAAGCCAGCAGCCGGCAGGAGGCCGTTGCTACAGCAATCCGCCTCGGCTTGCTATAAGGGTCACTTCGTCTGCATCCTAAATACGACCTATTGGGGCAAGCCTTTTTCCCCGATTGGTTGTATGCTGGGAAAGATGGTGATCATCGTGCGGCAGCCGCCGAACCAGCCACCGGTCACGACGCTGACCGGCGAATTGCGGGATCAGGCTGCGCTGCTGGGCGTGTTGAACGCGCTGTATGACATGGGCTGTCCCCTGCTCAGGGTCGAGCGACTTGACCCCTTGGCAACTTGAACACATCTATTGCATCAGGAGAAGCTATCGACGTGGTAAGCTTTGACAGGATCACCACCTACATCGGCACCTATACCCGACGCGAGTCGTTTGTCGACGGCAAAGCGGAGGGTATTTACATCTATCACCTGGATCCCCGCTCCGGTGAGTTGACCTACGCCGCCACCGTGGCGGGCGCTGGCACGATCAACCCTTCCTTTCTGACCCTGGGGCCGGACCGACACTGTCTCTACGCCGTCAACGAGATCACCGGGGGCAAGGGCCCGCATGGCACGGTCAGCGCGTTCGCCGTAGACCCGCCGTCCGGAGACCTGCGCTATTTGAACCAGCAATCGACCCACGGCCTGGCGCCCTGCTTTGCCAGCGTCGATCCTGAGGGCCGCTGCTGCCTGGTGGCCAACTATGAGACCGGCAGCCTGTGCGTGCTGCCGATCCAGGAAGACGGAAGCCTGGGAGAGGCAACCGATACTGTTCAGTTCTCCGGCTCCGGGCCCAACCGCGAGCGCCAGGAAGGCCCGCATGCCCACATGGTTGTGCCCAGCCCCGATGGCAGATTCATGCTGGCCATTGACCTGGGCACGGACCGGCTGATGGTGTTCCGCCTGGACAGGGTGCGGGGCACGCTCAGCCCGGCCGCCACCCCCTGGACGCAGATGCCGCCCGGCTCCGGCCCGCGCCATCTGGCCTTTCACCCCCAGCAGCCTATCGTCTATGTCATCAATGAGCTTCAATCCACGATCACGGTTTTGCGCTATGAAACGCAGCAGGGCACGTTGGCGGCGTTGCAGACTATCTCCACCCTGCCCGACGACTTCACAGGACAGAACCTGGGCGCGGAGATCGTGGCGGCGCCTTCCGGTCGTTTTGTCTATGCCTCCAACCGCGGGCACGACAGCCTGGCGATCTATGCCGTCGACCAGCAGACCGGCCAATTGGCGCTGGTTGGGCATGAATCATCGCAGGGTGTCGGGCCGCGCGCCTTCACCATCGATCCATCCGGCACGCTGCTGCTGGCGGCCAACCAGGATTCGGACACCGTGGTCACGTTCCGGATCGATCCAGAGTCCGGGATGCTGCGGCCCACCGGACACGTGGCGGCGGTGCCAACGCCCGTTTGCCTGCAGCTGGCCAGCGCTTGAAACCATTGCTACAACCCTTTTACACCCTTTGGCGGGTATTCCCCTGCAACCATCCATGCAATACTGTAGGGTATTGGTAGCATGAGACTGATAAGGAGATGAGAGTACGCATGAAAGCAATCTCTGTCGAACCCAGGAAACCAGGGTCGGCGCGCTACGAGGAGTTCCCCGAACCCGATGTGAGCGAGGGCTCGGTGCTGGTCGAGGCCGTAGCGGTCGGCGTTTGCGGGACAGACGTCGAGATCGTCGAAGGCAAATACGGCTGGGCACCGCCTGGCAAGACCCGCCTGGTGCTGGGTCACGAATCGCTGGGCCGCGTCATCGATGCGGGTCCGGGCAGCTCGCTCAAGACCGGCGACCTGGTGGTCGGCATCGTCCGCCGTCCCGATCCGGTACCCTGCCCCAACTGCGCCGTGGGCGAGTGGGACATGTGCACCAACGGCCAGTACACCGAGCGCGGGATCAAAGAAATCCACGGCTTCATGTCGCAGCGCTGGCGCAGCGAGCCTGATTACCTTATCAGGATAGACCCGACTCTGGGCATCCTGGGCGTGCTGCTCGAACCGATGACGGTGATCACGAAAGCGCTGGAGCAGGTCGCCATGGCAGGCCAACGCGCCTTCTGGGAACCCAGAACCGCGCTGGTGACCGGCGCAGGGCCGATTGGCCTGTTGGCGGCACTCCGGCTGAAGGCGAATAACCTGGAGGTTCACGTGCTGGATCGTGCTGAAACCGGACTGAAGGCCGACCTGGTGCGCGCCCTGGGTGGCACCTATCACTCGGGCCGGGTGACAGAGCTCGATTTCGAGCCCGACGTGATCGTCGAATGCACCGGTGTTGGCGCGGTGATTGCCGACTCGATCCAGCAGATCGGATCAGGTGGGATCCTCTGCCTCACGGGAATCGGCGCCGGCGGCAGCGCCATGGGGGCTGTTGCCGATACGGCTGCCGCGGTGGTTCTGAAGAACAACGTGATTGTCGGCAGCGTCAACGCCAATAAGCGGCACTGGTACAAAGCCGGGCAAAACCTGATGCGCTCGGACCGGGCGTGGCTGAGCCGCGTGATCACGCGCCGCGAGAGGCCGGAGGACTTCCAGAAGGCGCTGGAAAGACAACCCGATGACGTCAAGGTCATCATTCAATTTAGCGAGGTATAGATTATATGAAAGTCATCATCGTGGGCGGAGTAGCTGGCGGCGCGTCGTGTGCGGCGCGCCTGCGCCGGTTGGATGAAACAGCGGAAATCCTCATGGTGGAACGCGGACCGTACGTGTCGTACGCCAACTGCGGCCTGCCCTACCATGTCGGCGGCAAGATCGAACAGGAGGCGAGCCTGCTGGTGGCGACGGAAGCGACCTTCCGCGAGCAGTTCGCCATCGACGTGCGCACGCGCTGCGAGGTGATCGGCATCTCGGCCGCAGAGAAGACCGTGCAGCTGAAGAACCACGTGACCGGCGAAGTCACCACCGAGGGCTACGACAAGCTGGTGCTGTCACCCGGCGCGGCGCCGATCCGCCCGCCGCTGCCCGGCATCGACCTGCCGGGGATCTTCTCCGTGCGCACCGTGCCCGACGCCCGGGCCATGCGCGAGTGGCTGGACCGCGACGCCGTGGCGCGCGGCGGCATGCACGCCTACAGCGGCATGCAGACGGTGCTCCCGGCCAAGCGCGCCGTCGTGGTCGGTGGCGGCTTCATCGGCCTGGAGATGGTGGAAAACCTGACCCATCGCGGGCTGGAGGTGACGCTGGTCGAGATGCTCAACCAGGTCATGCCCCCGCTGGATCCGGAGATGGCGCGCCTGGTCGAGCGCTACATGGTGCGGCGTGGCGTCAAGCTGGAACTAAGCAACGGCGTGGCCGGCTTCGAGCAGACGGCCGATGGCGCGCTGGAAGTTCTCACCAGTTCCGGCAAACGTCTGCCAGCGGACATCGTGATCCTGGCCATTGGCGTGCGCCCGGAGACGGCGCTGGCCAAAATGGCGGGCATCGAGATCGGGGAGCGCGGCGGCATGCGCGTCGACGAACAGATGCGCACCAGCGACCCCGACATCTTCGCCGTCGGCGACGCGGTCGAGGTCAGGGATTTCGTCACCGGCCAATGGTCGTTGGTCGCGCTGGCCGGGCCGGCCAACCGCCAGGGCCGGATTGCGGCCGAAGTGATCGCCGGGCGCGATTCCCGCTTCCGCGGCACGCAGGGCACCTCGATCTGCCAGATCTTCGAGGGTGTCATCGCCCAGACAGGCGTCAACGAGAAGACGCTGAAGCGGCTCGGGGACACCGACTACGAGAAGATCTATCTCTACCCCAACTCCCACGCCGGCTACTATCCCGGCGCCAAATACATCGCGATGAAAGTTCTCTTCCGCAAGTCCGACGGACGCCTGCTCGGCGCACAGATGCTGGGCGAGGACGGCGTCCCCTCACGGATCAACGCCTTTGCGATGGCGATCCAGACCGGCCTGAACGTGTACGACCTGGAAGAATCTGAGCTGGCCTATGCGCCGCCCTTTGGCAGCGCCAAGGACCCGGTCAACTTTGCGGGGATGGTCGCGGTGGATGTCCTGCGCGACGACATGCCAATCTGTCACTGGGACGCGGTGGAGGGCGGGTTCCTGCTCGATGTACGCCAGCCGGCAGAGCTGACGGTGGAGCACGTGCCGGGCGCGGTCAACATTCCGCTGCCCGAACTGCGCGCCCGCCTGGGTGAACTGCCGCGCGACCGCGAGATCCTCGTCTTCTGCCGTTCCGGCCAGCGCGCCTATTACGCGACGCGGATTCTCTTGCAGAACGGGTTCAAGGCCCGCAATATCGCCGGCGGCATGCTGTCGCGTTCGCACCTCGTGGGCGGTTCGAACTAAACGAAGGTGAGAGTCGCAAAGACTTCGTAAGAGCCGATCCTCACACTGAAGCCTGGCCGCAACGCCGGTACCTGGGGAAATCCCGGCACCAGACAGCCAAAGTTGCAGCCTTACATGAATTTGGCTAAAATAACCAGGTGCCGCTTTTGCGTGCACCTGGTTATTCATGTAACGCCCCCCCCCCAATACGTTCGGCCCGACCATCAACCGCATGAACACGAACTTTGGCCCGCAGGTCCTTCTGCACACGAAGCTCTACCGGCCGCGCGTGACTGCCGACCTGGTCCATCGTGCGCGCCTGGAAGCAGCGCTGGACACAGGCCTGGATCACCCACTGATCCTGGTTGCTGCGCCGGCCGGATTTGGTAAGAGCACGCTGGCGAGCGCCTGGCTGGAAACCTGCGATTTCCCTCACGCCTGGCTGTCACTGGATGACACCGACAATGACCTCGGCGTCTTCCTGGCCTACTTCCTGGCTGCCGTACAAACGCTCTTCCCCCGCGCCGTGCCGGAGACCCAGGCCTTTCTGGCCGGTTTCAGCCTCCCTGGTGTTGCCGTGATAGCCAGCAGCCTCATCAACGAACTGGATGACCTCGGACACGACTTCATCCTGGTGTTGGACGATTACCACCTGATCCATACGCAGCCGATCCACGAGCTGCTGAGTCGGCTGCTCCAGCACCCGCCGCACGGCATGCACCTGGTGATCGTCACTCGTCAGGATCCGCAGGTGGGCCTCGGAGTGCTGCGAGCACACGATCAGGTCGTTGAAATTCGGGGCCAGCATCTGCGTTTCTCCAACGATGAAGTTGCCGAATTCGTCGGGCGAGCGTTGGGCAAATCGGTGACTGACGAGGCATTGGCCGTGCTGACTGAGAAAACGGAGGGTTGGGCCGCCGGGCTGCGGCTCGCCATGCTGACCCTTCGCCACAGCGAGGATGTTGGCGGTCAGCTCGCCGGGCTGCATGCCGAAAACCGTCACGTGTTGGACTACCTGACGCATGAGGTGTTGTCGCACGTGCCGCCCGCGATGAGAAGTTTCCTGCTAAAAACTTCCATTCTCGACCAGGTGTGTGGCCCGCTGGCCAAGGCCGTGGTTGGCCCGGAGGATCCTGAGTGTCAGCCGCAGGCATGCCTGGCGTGGCTGGAGCAGGCCAACCTGTTTACGCTGGCCCTCGATTCGCGCGGCGAGTGGTATCGTTACCATCAGCTCTTTCAGGGGCTCCTGCGGGATGAGCTGGCGCGCGAGGCCAGCGCCGGTGAAATCGCGACGCTGCACACCCGGGCCAGTGCCTGGTTCGCCCGCCAGGGTGCGCTGGAGGAGGCCATGCACCACGCTCTGCTGGGACACGACACGCCGGCAGCGGTTCGCCTGCTGTCAGAGCAGCGCCATGCCCTGATGGATGCCGAACGGTGGCAGATCCTCGAACGCTTGCTGCGAATGTTTCCGGTAGAAACCGTCGTCGAATATCCGGATTTGCTCCTGGCAAACGCCTGGCTCACGGAGCTGAACCGGTCTGATCCAACGTATGTCAAGAACACAGTCGACCGTGCCGCGGTGCTTCTGACTCAGGCGGTGGACCCACCACTGAACGCCACTCTCCTCTGGCGCGAGATCGACACCATGCGCGCTATGGCCGGCTACATGGAGGTCAGGGACCTCGAAAACGTGATTGCCCTCGCCACACACGCGCTCGCCACCACGCCGCATACGCAATACTTTGTACGTGCCGTCGCCTGGCTGCGGTTGGCCCTTGCCTACCAGATGACAGGCCACCTCGACCTGGCATATGCCGCCCTGGCCGAAGGTGAGCCAGAAGATGTGTCTCAAGATGGCGCAGTGCGCATCAGGATCGCTGGTACACGTTGTTTCGTCGAGTGGATGGCCGGTGATTTACCCGCAATGCGGCAGGGAGCGGTCCGCGTGGTGACCGTGGCCAAGGCCCACCACCGCTACGAATCACTGGGTTGGGGGCATTATTTCCTTGCCAGCACCGCTTACCAGCAAAATGACCTGGCGACGGCTGAGGTCCACGCCCAGGCAGGCGAAGTCATTCGCTACGCCGGCCGAATGATGACCTATCTGCAGAGTGCGTTCATCTTCGCGTCGATCTGCCAGGCACGTGGTCAACCCGATCAGGCACAGCACAAGCTTGAACTGGCCTTCGATTTCCTGAGCGAGACCCGCAGCGAAGGACTCCTTCCGCTGGCGCAGGCGTTCCAGGCGGAGCTCGCTGTGAGGCAGGGCGATCTCGACGCGGCCAGCCATTGGGCGACGACCATCGCCCCGTATCTGCCGCTGACGGCGATGCCGTACTTCTTCATGCCACAACTCACACTGCCCAAGTTCCTCCTGGCACAAGATACCCCAGCCAGCCGCGAGCAGGCCGCCGCGGTGTTGTCGCGGCTGCATACGTTCGTCACGTCCATCCACAACACCCGCTTCACCATCGAGGTGCTGGCGCTGCAGGCTCTACTCCATGATGCACAGGGGGAAGTGCAGGTGGCATTGGCCCTGCTGCAACAGGCGCTGGCACTGGCCAAACCTGGCGGTTTCATTCGTCTCTTCGCCGACCTCGGACCACGACTGGCAAACCTGCTCGCCCGGCTGCGCCAGTTCGAGGATGCCCCGGGCTACGCAGACCAGGTTCTGCAAGCATGCGGTGGATCCACAGTCGTTATTCCACGGACCAGGGCGGTTATCTCACCCGTGGACCGGAGGGAACTGGTCGAATCCCTGACCTATCGCGAGCATGAGGTTCTGGTACTCCTGAACCAGCGATTGGCCGCCAAAGAAATCGCACGGGCATTGGCTATCTCACCACTCACCGTCAAACGACACGCTGCCAACATCTACCGGAAGCTCCAGGTCAACGGACATCGAGAAGCGGTCGCCAGAGCGCACCATCTCGGCTTGCTGTAAGACCCAGGCAGGGCAGTGGTCCCTTTTGCACCCTTTTGCTACTTTTTGGGGCTAGTATTTCCCTCCGGATTGCGCGATGCTTAGGGCTGGTAAAAGAAAACCTTCCAGCATAATGGCTGGAAGTAATTCTTTTACGAGCCCTTGGTGATTGGGGGACACCACATTGAACCCAAACAGCAAACTCATGTTCTTCGATCTGCCCGGCCGCTATCGGATCCGTGTCCTGGGCCAGTTTGGTGCAAGCTGGACCGGCCGAATGGAAGACATGGCGATCACGGAGCAGCAATTGACGAGCCAACAACCGGTCACGACGTTGACCGGCGAAGTGCGGGATCAAACAGCACTGATGGGCGTGCTGAATACGTTGTACGATATGGGATATCCCTTACTACAAGTCGAACGACTCGGCTGAGCACCGGGGCGCCTGAAGAAAGAAAGGCGTCAGCGGCGCAGATTTGCTCTTTACCGACGTATCGGAATCGTTGCCCCAGTCCCCGTTGATCGATCAGCAGAAGCAGCGATGCCAGTCCGGGGTGCCAGACAGTGGAGGAGGTGTTTCGGGTCATAAATTACTTGTGCCACATGCCCAATCGAAGGGCGCCCCCCTGGTTAGCTGTATCAAGTTTTGACAAATCACTCTGAACGATACGAAAGGATATCCAATCATGGGAAACAAGAACAAACACGTCATCATCGGCTACTTTCCTTCCGAGGAAGCAGCAACTGAAGCGGCAGGCCAGCTCAAGGACTGGGACAAAGCCAACGACGATATCAAGTTGGGTGGCATCGGCATCCTGACCTGGGAAAATGGCAAGCTCAGGACGCGCAAGGTTGGCCGTCGCGCCGGTGGTACGGGCGCCAAGTGGGGCATGATCCTGGGCGCGGCCACGGGCATCCTCTCCGGTGGTGTAACTCTCATCGGCGGCGCCGCGGCCGGCGCCATCGGCGGCGCCGTGGCAGGTTCGCTGTTCCACAAGAGCCTGGGCTTGTCCGATGCCGACAGGGATCGGCTCGAACAGTACCTGCAGGGCGGCGGCGCAGCAGTCGTCGTCATGGCCGACGAGGATGAGGTCGCCCCAGCCGCGGTCGAGCTGGCTCGCCTGGGCGGTCAGGCCGAGGACTACGCGGTGCCTGAAGAAACGATCGAGCAGGTTGAGGAGTCGACCGATGTCGAGTCCGTAGCAGGCGAGGCCACCGATCACGTCGACGAGCGCGTGGAAGTGGCCGAAGAGGACATCCCGCCGGCGGCCGTGCTCAAGGGGGCCGTGAATACCGTCCAGGGTATCGGACCCGAACGACGCGCAGCCCTGGCTGCGATCGGGATCGCTACCCGGCAGGACCTGCTGGATCGCGGCGCCACGCCTGAAGGAAGGGCCGAGGTCGCCGAACAAAGCAAAATCAGCGAGAAACTAGTCGCCAGTTGGGTGAGCGCCGTCGATCTTACGCGGGTCCCAGGCGTCGGCCCGCAGAGCGCAGAGCTGCTCCAGGCGGCCGGTGTGGCCACGGTGAGCGATCTGGCCCAGCAGGAGGCCGCCGACCTGCATGAAAAACTGGTAGCTGTCAACGCCAGTCGCAAGCTGGTGCGCGTCGTCCCAGGTGTGGCGCAGGTCGCAAAAGCGATCGAAGCGGCCAAAGATCTTCCCCAGGTGGTTACCGTCTAGCCGTAAGTTGTCGGCCAGGAGCCTTGATCTTGCCTGGTTAGCACGTGCGCACAGGGCAGCAAAGTCTCAGGGGATCGGTATTGCGTCAATTCACCGGTCCCTGAGACGCTGCCCTCCGCTCACGGTCAAGTGCTTTGACCGTTTGCACACATGTGGTCAATATAACGGCAAAATGGGAGATTCGTATGCGAAACAAGGTCGCTTTTGTATTGATGGTCTTGCTGGTTGTGGCGGTGGCGGGATGCGTGCCGGCCACCAGCGTCTCCAACCCGGCAACACCCACTGTCGACCCCGACATCTACAACCAGGTACCCACCACGACTGTGTTCGAGCCGGGCGAGTGCACAGCGGTGCTGGAGGCACCGGCACCGGCCCATACCTCGAATACCCTGGGTAGCCAACCCAGCGGCGAGATTCCCGCCGGTGAGTACGAAGTGGGTGTCCTGGCCGATTATGGCAGCAGTCAGTGGTACATGCTTAACAACGTGGGTACGGCGAACTTCGTCAACGCGAGCAGTGTCTCGTCACTGAAAGGTGCCTGCGCCGCTGGGGACAATCCGCTGGCGAGCACCAACTGGCAGGTCACCGACTATGCCGATCCGCGCAACACGACCGGGATGACTAACGTGCTCAAAGACACCACCCTGACGGCAAACTTCAGCGCCGACAATGTGGTCAGCGGCTCCGCCGGCTGTAACACCTACCGCGGGGCGTACGAGCTGGAAGGCACGTCCCTCACGATTCCGGGCCCACTGGCCACGACGGCGATGGCCTGCGCCGAGGAGGTCATGGCGCAGGAAACGGTGTTCCTGGACAACCTGCAGGCGGTGGCCGGCTTCAAGCTGGACGACGCTGCGCCGCAGCTGCATCTGCTGAATGACAAAGGCCAGGCTATCATACTACTCCGGCCGCAATAGGCCGCAATAGGCCGCAATTGGCCGCAATTGGCCGCAATTGGTGGAAGCCCATCGTGGAAAAGTTGGGTGTTCGTTGATCCTGTGATTGGACCAGGCCAGCGCTGGCTTTTGTATTTGGCGCGCTGGCCTTTTTCACCGGCGACTGGTTGGTCGACCGTCGCGGCGGCGCAGACCGCAAGGACATCGCCGGTGAGACTGGCGGCTCCGGCGCGGCCATCTTCATTCGTCACCTCCCCGCATCCCACTCGCCACACCATCGGCAACCTGTCTGCGTACGACCTTCAGTCACAACAAGCCCAGCCGGTCGGGCCGCGTGATTCTTCTACACCCTTTATACGACCCTTTGGCGGTGGTCTCCTGCGCAAAATGGCGCGATACTTGGGGCACAGATGGTTAGCTTGAGCAGTCTGAGGAGTGACAACATGAACCAGTCTGGCAAACATCTCCTGTTCGATCTCCCAGGCCGCTATCGCATACGCGTTCAGGGCCAGCTGAGTGCGGGTTGGTCCACCCAGTTGAGCAACATGATGATCACCACACGACAGCCAGCCAGCCAGCAGCCGATCACGACGTTGTCCGGTGAGGTCAGAGACCAAACCGCGCTGATGGGTGTGTTGAACGTGCTGTATGATATGGGATATCCCTTGCTCAAAGTCGAGCGACTCAGTGCCTTGCCCGCGACAGAGGATGCAAACCGATAAGGCGTGGAGCTGCGGTTGACCAGTGCCGGAGCCAGGTAACCGTGGGCAATGGCTTTGTATGAAGAGAAAGGAGCTGCGAGCGATGACAACTGCACCGGCCAAGAGGAAATTTACCTTCCCGACCGCCTTCACAATCCTGTTCATTCTGCTCATTCTGATTGCCCTCGCGACGTGGATCATCCCCGCCGGCTCATATGACTACAACGCCGACGGCGAACCGATCCCCGGCACCTACCACGAGGTGGCGTCCAACCCGCAGAAGCTGCTGCAAAGCGCGCTCAAGGGCCCCATCAACGGCATGTACGGCATCGAGGACGAGACAGGCAACGTCGACGTCTGGAACTACGGCGAGCTCTTCGGCGCCATCGACGTGGCGATGTTCGTATTGATCATCGGCGGCTTCCTGGGTGTGACCATGAAGACTGGCGCGATCAACGCCGGCATTGCCTGGGTCGTCGGCAGGCTGAAGGGCAAAGAGAAGTGGATGTTCCCCATCCTGATGACCATTTTTGCCATCGGCGGCACCTCCTACGGCATGGCCGAGGAGACGCTGGCCTTCTACGCACTGATCATCACGGTGATGCTGGCGGCCGGCTACGACGGCCTGACAGCCGGCGCGTTGATTCTGCTGGGCGCCGGTATCGGCGTGCTGGGTTCGACGGTCAATCCGTTTGCCACCGGCATCGCCTCGGGGTTTGCCGGGACCGACATCAGCGAGGGGCTGATCGGACGCGTCGTCATCCTGGTGATCGGCACCATCATCGGCATCTTCTTCGTGATGCGGTACGGCGAGAAGGTCAAGAAGGACCCCACCAAGTCGCTGATCTACGATCAGAAGGCCGAGAACGAGAAGCAGTTCCTGGCCGGCGGCGACGCCGGGGCCGAGTTCGGTGAGTTCACCCGCCGGCACAAGGTGATCCTGACCCTCTTCTTCCTGGCCTTTGTGGTCATGGTCTACGGCGTGATCCCGTGGGAGGATCTGGGCCTGTCCGTCCCCACCTGGTGGTGGTGGTTCCCTGAGATGACGGCCAACTTTCTCTTCTTCGGCATCCTGATCGGCCTGATCGGCCGGCTGCCGGAGAAGACGCTGGTCGACACCTTCGTGGACGGCGCCCGGGACATGCTGGGCGTGGCGCTGATCATCGGCGTGGCGCGCGGCATCACCGTGGTCATGAACAACGGCCTGATCACCGACACGGTGCTCTACTGGGCGGAGCAGGCGGTTTCTGGTCTGGGCGGCGTCGGTTTCATCCTCGTCACCTATCTGCTCTACCTGCCGCTGTCCTTCCTGATTCCCTCCAGCTCCGGCCTGGCCACCGTCTCCATGCCGATCATGGCGCCGCTGGCCGATTTCGCCGGCGTCCCCAGCTATCTGGTGGTCACCGCGTACCAGACCGCCAACGGCCTGGTCAACCTGGTGACGCCCACGTCGGCGGTGGTCATGGGCGGCCTGGCCATCGCCCGGGTCGGATACGGCGTCTGGTGGCGCTTTGCCTGGCCGGTGATCATTCTGCTGGCCATTCTCAGCATGCTGGTGCTGGCGGTGGGCGCACTTCTCGGATAAAATGACCGGCTTCTGAAACCCTCAACGGAGATGGCCAGCGTGGGCCAGAACCGCATCACTTTAAGGAGAACGACACATGGCTTACAATCTACGCAACCGCAGCTTCGTCAAGGAGCTGGACTTCACTCCGGAAGAGCTCAAGTTCCTGCTCAAGCTGTCGGCCGACCTGAAGGCCGCCAAGTATGGCGGCTTCGAGCAGCAGCGTTTGCGAGGCAAAAACATCGCCCTGATCTTCGAGAAAACTTCCACTCGCACGCGCTGCGCCTTCGAGGTGGCAGCCTACGACCAGGGCGCAAACGTCACCTACCTGGGGCCGTCCGGCTCCCAGATCGGACACAAGGAATCGATGAAAGACACGGCGCGCGTGCTGGGCCGCATGTACGACGGCATCGAGTATCGCGGCTTTGGCCAGGAGCTGGTGGAAACCCTGGC
>CAYUCC010000054.1:0-36191 GCA_964443225.1 uncultured Anaerolineae bacterium | reverse complement strand
CGACCTCCACCTTCCAACCTCCCACCTCCAACCCCCAACCCCCAAACTCCAACCCCCACCCCCCAACCTCCAACCCCCAACCCCCACCCTCACCCACTCGCACGCGCCAGCACCCGTTCCGCGGCGCGTATCATCGGCATATCGACCATGCGCCCTTCCCAGACGAATACCCCGCTGCCGGCGGCCTGATGCGCCGCGTGGGCCTCGATTAAATGGCGGGCGTTGGCCACCGCCGTGTCGGACGGTGTGAACACCTCCGTAATCACCGGCACCTGCCGCGGGTGAATCGCCATCTTGCCGGCGTACCCCAGGGCCAGTGCCTGCTGCGTTTCGCGGCGCAGGCCCTCCAGGTTGTCTAACGTCACGAACACGCTATCGATCGCCTGCCGGCCATAGGCGGCGGCGGCGGTCACGACGGCGCTGCGGGCGTAAAAGACCTCCCAGCCTTCAGGCGTACGAATCGCCCCAATATCGCCGGCCAGGTCCTCGGCGCCAAACATCAAGGCGTCCATGCGTGCGTCGGCGTCCGCGATGTCACGCAGGTTCATGACCCCGCGCGCCGTCTCGATGATGGCCAGCACACGAATGGCGCCCAATTCCCAACCCGCGGCCTGTTCGGCGTGCGCGATGATGTCACAGATGTACTGGACCTGGTCGGCCCCTTCGACTTTGGGAATGACGATGCCGTCGGGGTGCGCCGGCAGAACCGCATTCAGGTCATCGATCTCAAACGCCGAGCTGGGTGGATTGATGCGCACCAGGCGTTCGCTGGCCCCAAAGTCGAGCTGGGTCAGCGCATGCGCCACGGTCTGGCGCGCCTCGGCCTTGCGGTTGAACGCGACCCCATCTTCCAGGTCCATGATCACGCTGTCGACGGCCAGCGCGGCCGCTTTCTTGATCTTGTGCAGGTCGTCGCCGGGCATAAAGAGCACGGCGCGTCGTGGTCGAATCATTGGAGTCCTCCGTTGTTTGGAGTGCGACGGCTGCGGTACGCCGGGTCAGACGGGCCGGCGCAGGAAGAGCACGGTACGCTCGACCTCGATGACGGTCACGCCGTCCTGGTTACGCCCGACGTGACGCAGGCGCACGATGCCGCGATCGGGGCGGGACTGTGAGGGGCGTGTCTCCAGCACCTCACTCGCGACGTAGACCGTGTCACCGTGAAAGAGCGGGTTGGGGTGAACGACCCGTTCGTACGACAGGTTGGCCACGATCGTGCCCTCCGTGAGTTCGGGCACGGTGATGCCCACCACCAGGCCGAGGGTAAAGATGCCGTTGACGATGCGCCGGCCGAATTGGGTACGCGCCGCAAAATCTTCATTCAGGTGCAGCGGCTGCGTATTCATGGTGAGGGCGTTGAAGAGCACGTTGTCGGTTTCGGTCACGGTGCGCCCCAGGCTGTGCTGGATGCGCATGCCCACCTGCAGGTCGTCGAAATAGAGTCCAGCCATCAGAACCTCGCGTGTCAGTCGGTCTCGGCCAGCAGTTCATCCACCTCGCGCAGCACATCGGCACCGGCGGATCCATCGGCGGGTTCGTGCGTGGCCGGCAGTAAGGTTTTGGAGCCAACCGCCAGGTAGGTATACCCCCCGTTGACCAGCGTGGCATAATCGGAAATCATACGCCGGCCGTCGACGATCAGGTAGGGAGGGCGCACCGTCTGCTCGATCTCGCTGCTCAGCCCGCGGAACTCCTCCCAGTCGGTCGAAATGAACAGGGCGTCACTGCCCTCCAGCGCGGCCCGTGCACTGGCGTGGTAACTGATCTTTTCGTACAGGCGGTTCTGCTGCGGGTTGAAGTAACTGCGCGCCTCGTCCATGGCCAACGGATCGTAGGCACGGATCGATTTGACCCCCAGCCCGAGCAGGTCCTGGACGATGCGCAGCGCCGATGAGTCGCGCATATCGTTGGTGCGTTTTTTGAAGGCCAGACCCAGCAGCGCAACCGTTTTTTCGTTGAAATCGAAATGAGCTTCGTGGATGGCACGCTCGACCAAATAAGCCTTCTGGTACTCGTTGATCTGATGCACCGAACGCAGCAGGTCGGTCGACTTGCCATGCCGGCTGAGCTGGTAGATGAGCGACTGGACGTCCTTGCCAAAACAGCTCCCGCCGGCGCCGTTGCTCACGAACGAGCCCCAGGTGCTGATCCGATCGTCGGCCGTGACCCCCTGTTTGAGCTCGGACATGTCGATGTTGTCGAACGTCTCGGCCAGGCGCGCGCCCACGCCGTTCCAGAAGGAGATGTAGGTGAGCAGCAGGGTATTGGCCACGTACTTGATGGCTTCGGCGGTTTCAGGCGTCGTTTCGATGTAACGAATGCGCACGTGATCGACGAACTGCGGATACACGCGCCGCAGCAGCTCGAAATCCTCCGGCGTGTCGGCACCCACCACCACGCGGTCCGGTTTGCGCGAGCGCTCGACGGCGCTGCCTTCGGGGAGGAACTCAGGATTCGAGGCAACCCCCACGTTCGGCACACGGTGCTCGTGCAGCACCTTGAGCAGGCGGCGGGCGGTGCCAATCGGTACCGTGCTCTTGTTGACCAACACCACGCGGCGTTTGTTCTGACGGCGGGCCAGCACCTGCGCCAGGTGATGCACCGCCTTCATGTAAAAACTCAGGTCGGTTGCGCCGCTGCGCAGGGGTGGTGTCGGCAGGCAGAGGAATATCACCTCGACACCCTCGATGACCGGCTCGACCTCGGTAACAAAAAAGAGGTGCCGGTTGAGATTCTCGCCGATCACGTTCGACAACTCCGGCTCGTTGACGTACGACTCGATGGCCTCACGCCGGCCACTGCGGTACGCCTCGATGCGAGCCTGGTCGATGTCGTACGCATAGACCTGGTGCCCGTACTCCGAACAGACCGCGGCGTGGGTCAAACCAACGAACCCGGTGCCAACAACCAGTAGCTTCATGTCTCTACTGCTCCTTTCGCTGACTCGGCAGTCCACCCGATTGTACCGGATGATACACAAAAACACAATTGGGCAGGCGACTTTGGAGAACACGGCACATTCCACTATACTGCAATCCAGCAGAGCCAAACAAACTCCAACTGTCTTTGGCCCATGCCTCCAGGCTTAGCACGTACTCTACACATTTACACAATGAAAGGTTGAATCATGCCCGATCCACGCGTGACCAAATTAGCTGACGTCCTGGTCAATTACTGCACAGCGGTGCGCCCGGGTGACTGGGTCTTCATTCGCGGGCACGTTGCCGCCATGCCCCTCGTCGAAGCGCTGCTGCGTCAGGTTTTGCGCGCCGGCGGCCGGCCGAGCGTACTGCTCAGCAGCGACGAGCTGCAGGAGATCGCGCTGCGCGAAGCGTCCGACGAACAGCTGCAGTGGGTTTCGCCCATCGAAGAGATGATGCTGGGCCAGGCCGATGTCTACATCGCCATGATGGCTGCGCACAATACGCATGCCCTCACCAACATCGAACCGCGCCGCCTGCAGGTGCAGCAGCTCGCCCGCCGCGATCTGATCGGCACCTACATGCGGCGCATGGCCGCCCGTTCGCTGCGCGCCGTCGGTACCTTGTATCCCACCACCGGCTATGCCCAGGACGCCGACATGAGCCTGCCCGACTTCGAGAATTTTGTCTATGCCTCGATGTTCATCGACCAACCCGACCCGGTGGCGTGTTGGCAGGAGATGCAGGCCCGCCAGCAGCGCCTGGTCGACTGGCTCGACGGCAAAAAACAGGTGGTCGTGCGCAGCCCGAATGCCGACCTGACGCTGTCGATTGCCGGGCGCCGTTTCATCAACGACAGCGGGCACGTCAACATGCCGGGCGGTGAGATCTTCACCAGCCCGGTGGAAGACTCGGCCAACGGCTGGGTCAGATTTACGTACCCTTCGGTGCGCTACGGCGTCGAAGTCGACGGCGTGACCTTCGAGCTGCGCGACGGCCAGGTGGTGCGCGCCACGGCACAGAAGAACGAAGCCTACCTGTTGGGCCAACTCGACGTCGATCCCCAGGCGCGCTTCCTGGGTGAATGGGCGATCGGCACCAATTACAACATCCAACGTTTCACCAAAAGCATCCTGTATGACGAAAAGATCGGCGGCACGATGCACATGGCGATCGGTTCCGGTTTCCCCGAAGTCGGCGGCAAGAATCAGTCGTCGGTGCACTGGGATTTCATCTGTGACCTGCGCCAGGACAGCGAGATTTATGTCGATGGCACGCTGTTCTATAAAAACGGTGAATTCCAGGTATAGCACGGGAATCTGACTTCCAAACACCCACAACTACCCCCGAATATTTGTCAGAATCGGCAATTCGGTGTAATCTGAAGTCCCTCCGTGACAGGCCAATCGTTGAGACGAAGAAGGAGCACTGCGTTGAAATCACCGCTGTTGCGTACCCTGTTGGGTATCGCCATCCTGGTGGCACTAGCCATCTTTGTACTGATGCCGGGTTCCACCCCGACGACAACGCCCACCGCCGGCCTGCTGGGCACGGCTGCCGATGTGCGTGAGCGATACGTGGCCGAGCCGGGCGAAGCACCGGGCCAAGAGAGCGAAGACCTGCTTGCCATGGGCGACTTCTTCTACCACCGCGTCTCGTATCCCACGGGTAACTTCGAATCCCGCTGGGTCGTGGACGCGGCGGCGCAAGATGAGGCGATCGAGCGCGGCGTGCCCGCCGGTGAGGTAACCTACAATCCGACCGAGTCGCAGTCACCGCTGGCGCTGAGCCCCAACCGCTTTACGTCGTTGGGTCCCCTTCCCCTGCAGAGCAACGGCTGCTTGGGCTGTTACTCCTACGGCCTGGTTTCCGGTCGCGTCAACACCATCGTGATCGACCCGGTAACCCCCAACGTGGCCTACCTGGGTGCCGACGGCGGCGGCGTCTGGAAGACGACCAACTGCTGCACCGCGGCCACGACCTGGACACCGGTCACCGACGACCCGCTGCTCTCGACGATCGCTATCGGCGACCTGCACCTCGATCCCAACAACCACAACGTAGTCTACGCCGGCACTGGTGACCTGCGTTTTGGCTCGTTCTCCTTCGGCGCGGCGGGTCTGCTCAAGAGCACCGACCAGGGCGCAACCTGGACGATGCTGGGCACCGACGTGTTCAACCCGGTCTACCCGCAGCCGACGGGTGTCTTCCCGCAGTACCAGGCCATTGGCAAGGTGCGCGTCGACCCGAACAACAGCAACAACGTCGTGGTTGGCACCAAAACCGGCCTCTTCCTGTCGTACGATGCCGGTACTACCTGGACCGGTGCCTGTCTCACCAACAACTTCACGACGCAGCGCCAGGACATCACCGGCCTGATTCTGCGCGACATCGGCGCTACTACACAGATCTATGCCTTCATCGGCACGCGCGGCTTCAAGACGACGGTCCAGCCCGACCTGGATCAAAACGGGGCCAACGGCGTGTACCGGGCGGTCCTGCCAGCCAGCGGCTGCCCCGCCAACTGGGAAACCCTCAGCCGTTCTGACAACGGCTGGCCCGCCGACACCGCCACCGGCATTCCGGTCAACACATCCACGCTGACCGGCAACCGCCTGGGTCGCCTGGACGTGGCCATTGCCCCCAGCAATCCTGACGTGATCTACGTACAGGTGCAGGCCATCCTGGCCACCGGCGGTGCGCAGCGTGGCGGCCAACTCGGCGTCTGGCGCACGACCGACGGCGGCACGACCTGGCAGCAGCGTTCGAGCACGAGCGGCTTGACTGGCTGTGACGGTGACGGTACCCAAAACTGGTACGACCAGGGAGTCGCGGTCGATCCAAACAACCCTGACGTGGTGTACCTGGATGCGATCGATATCTTCAGGTCGGATAACGGCGGCACGACCTTCGTCAACAAGACCTGCGGTTACGCTGGCGGCAACACCGTGCACGTCGACCACCATGCACTGGCCTACGTGCCCGGCTCGTCGACGACGATGCTGGCGGGCAGCGACGGTGGGGCGTACGTCACCTTGAATGCCAATGCAGCGACGCCGACCTTCTCGCAGCTCAACAATACGCTGCCCACGCTCGAGTTCTACTCGGGTGACATCACGCGCAACTTTGCCACGGCGGCCCAACCCGGGATCAACGGCGGTATGCAGGACAACGGCTCGGCAGTCTACGTGTGGAACGCCGGCAACCCGGCGTCCGCGGTGTGGCAGCTGCGTAAGGGCGGCGACGGCATGTTCGCCCGCATCGAGCCGATGCTGGGCCAGCGCTGGTACCAGGAAAGCCAGAACGGTGCCCTGGCGGTGAGTACCACCGGTGCCTACGGCAGCCAGACGACCGCAACTGGGGGCTGGACCGGCGACCGCTTGAGTTTCATCTTCCCGTACGAGATTCAGAAGAACGGCTGCCCGGCCGGCGGCTGCACGCACATGATCGCCGGCTCGTACCGCGTCTTCGAATCGGTCAACGGCGCCATCGGGGCCACGCAGGCTGCCCGCTGGTACATCAACAGCGGTGACCTGACCAAAAACACCCTGGCTGACCGCTCCATCATCAACCAGCTGAACTACGCCTGGAGCGACAATACGCGCGCGATCGTCGGCACCAACGACGGCAACGTGCAGATGGGCTTCAACATGGGTACGGGAGTGGCCAGCAGCGCCACCTGGGTCAACGTCACCGGTCTCAACGCTGTCCTGCCCAACCGGCCAATCCTCGACGTCTTCCAGGACACGGCCAACCCGCTGATCGGTTACGCCGCGGTGGGTGGTTTCGACCAGAACACGCCGGCGACGCCGGGCCACGTCTTCCAGGTCACCTGCACGGCCAACTGTGCCACGTTCACCTGGCTGAACAAGTCGGGTAACCTGCCCAACATCCCCGTCGACTCGATCATGGTCAACCCCAACTACCGGCAGCAGGTGTTTGCGGGCACCGACTGGGGCCTCTACTACACCAACGACATCGACGCCGCGACACCGGTGTGGTACCGCTTCCAGGCGGGCCTGCCCAACGCCATGATCTGGGACATGACGATCGACAGCGGCGCGACGACGCTGGCGCTGTGGACACGCAGCCGCGGTGCGTACGTGTGGCCGCTGCCCAGCGCACCGTTCCGCACCTGCCCCGACTATAACGGTAACGGCAGCATCGACGTCGCCGACATCGGCATGGTCGCCGGCGCCTGGGGCACGACGGTGGCGTCACCCAACTGGAACAACCGTTACGACCGTAACAACGACGGAATCGTCGACATCGTCGACATCATGCTGGTCTCGGCCCAGTTCGGCGCCAGCTGTTAGGGCAGACGACGTTGTGGCAGCCGTAACGGAGTCACCTTACGGCGGCTGAATCGGACTTGGGACGTCGGACGCCTTTCAGGCGTCCGACGTCTTGTATTCGGAGGAATAACCACCCCCCTCATCGAGGAGTGCCGCACCCCCAGGTGCGGCACGGGCTTTCCACGTGGCAGGGGTCTGCATCCCCAGATGCGGACCCCTCGATGGCAAGGTGGCATCCTCGGTGGCATTCAGAGGAGTGCCGCACCCCCAGGTGCGGCACGAGCTTTCCACGTGGCACGGGTCCGCACCTGGGGGTGCGAACTCCTCAGTGGCCTTCAGTGGCGCAAGGGAGTACAAGGATGCAAATACCAACCTTTCAAGACGTGCTGCTGGCCCAGCGGCAGATTCGCCCGCACCTGGCGCGCACGCCGCAGCATCGTTATCCGGCGGTCGACGAGTTGATCGGCACGGCGGTGTACGTCAAACACGAAAACTACCAGCCGGTGGGGGCGTTCAAAATCCGCGGGGGCATCAACCTGGTGTCCCAGCTGAGCGCAGACGAACGGGCGCGCGGCGTGATTGCGGCATCGACGGGGAATCACGGCCAATCGGTGGCCTATGCGGCGCGCCTGTTTGGTGTTACGGCGCGCATCGTGGTGCCCGCGGGTGCCAACCCCGGCAAGGTCGCGGCGATGCGCGGTATGGGGGCGGAAGTAATTTTTCACGGCCCCACCTTCGACCAGGCACGCCAGCACTGCGAAACCCTGGCGCAGACCCATGGCTACCGCTATATTCATTCGGGCAACGAACCGCTGCTCGTTGCCGGCGTGGCGACCCAAGTGGTGGAAATGCTCGAAGATCAGCCCGAGCTGGACGTCATCATCGTACCGATTGGCGGCGGCAGCGGTGCTGCGGGGGTCTGCCTGGCGGGGCATGCGCTCAAACCGCGGCTGCAGGTCATCGGCGTGCAGGCCGAGGCATCACCCTCGGCGTACCTCTCCTGGCAGCAGCGCACGCTGGTCGACGCGCCGAACCGTACGTTTGCCGAGGGCTTGGCGACTGGTTCGCCGTTCAGCCTGCCGCAGCGCATGCTGTGGGAGGGTCTGGACGATTTCTGCCTGCTCAGCGAAGATGAAATTCGTCAGGGCATGGTGTGGATGATCGAACGCGCCCATACCCTGGCCGAAGCCGCCGGCGCCGCCCCGCTGGCTGCTGCGTACCGGCTGCGCGAGACGTTGGCTGGGAAACAGGTTGGGCTGGTTTGCTCCGGCGGCAATACGACACTCGAACAGCTGCGCGCCGCATTGGCAGTTTCGTAGTCGTCAGGGCTATACCGCAGCTTGAAACGACGCGAGGACAGCATCGGAATCTTTGCTGCCCCCGCGTGCGTCAGGTGGACCCGCGTCGCCTCACGGCACCACAGCCAGGTCGTTGTCGAAATCGGCGACGTTGACCCGAGGGTAATAGGGTCCTTCCGTCTGGGCCGGCGTGCGCGTCAAACTGCCGGCCCCACTGCCGGTGTCGATGACGAGATCGCTGCTCAGCACGCGCGCCGTCACACCGGGCAGGTTGCCGACCGCCTTCAGGATCAGCCTCTCGCCCTGGTCGCCGGCCTGGGCAAAAATCCCTTCCTGCGCCAGCAGTGCCCGATCTTCTTCGAAGTAGAACTGGGTCGTCAGCAGTTCGCGTGCGTTCTGTTTGACCTTGACGTGAATGTGGCGCGGCCGCGGCTCATACTCGCCGGGCATGATCGTGCGAAAGGCATAAGTGCCGCTGTCGTCGCTGATCGACGTGCCATAGAACTGGAAGCCGCGGTCACGGTTGCCGGTCGACCGGTCGCCAGGATGGTCGTAGATGCCGTTCACGTCGGTATGCCAGATCTCCACAGCGGCGTCGGGTATCGGATTGCCGTTGGTATCCAGCACGCGCCCAGTGAGCAGCACGACGTCCCCCTGCGCCGTGGGGGCTGCCGTAAAGCCTGCCAGCAAATCCGCCGGCCCCGGTTCAGCCGTTGGCTGCGCCGTGGCGGTTTCGGTGGGGACTGCGGCGGCGGTCGGTTCCTGCTGCGCAGTGGCCGCCGGTACGATCGTTGGCTGCGGCGAGTTGGTCGCCGCCGGTGCGGTCGTTGGCTGCAGTGAGCTGGTCGATGCCGGTGCAGGCACTGCTGGTTCGTCCACACCCTGCGCATTGCTCGCCGCCGGCACCTCGCTCACGGGGGTGGGGCCGGCCTGGGTACACCCAGCCATCACCAACACGGCCATCACCATCACCACGCCCATGCGCCTCACCTGGTCTCGTTTCATCGCCACATCCCCCTTTGTTTCAGTTTGAGAAGGTGATTGTACCACAAACCCATCCCCCTCGTGGGTAATGCCGCCGTCAATTCCAACCCCCAATCCCCAACCCCCAATCCCAAATCCCCAACCCCCAACCCAAAATCCAAAATCAAATCCCCTCCCCACTTGCCCGTCACGAATGAAAGTGCTATAATTTTTTCAATCCATCTACCCGATTCCATGTAACCCGGAGCACGTTGTGTCCTTAACCCTACAAGACGTCGAACACATCGCCGAACTGGCCAGATTGGGCCTCACCGACGAAGAAAAAGAGCTCTTTCGTACCCAGCTCTCCTCCATCCTCGATTATGCCGCCCGCCTGCAATCGATCGATACGGCGAACACCACCGCGACCGCGAGTGTCGTGCCGCTGCACAACGTCTGGCGTGCCGATGAGGTTGTGCCTTGCCTGACGGTCGCTGATGTGCTGGCCAATGCACCCGCTGCCGAGGACGACTATTTTCGCGTGCACGCCGTGCTGGAAGAGTCTTGACCATGGACCTATCCACTTCGACACTGCATGCCGCACACGATCTGTTGGCAGACGGGCAAATTTCCGCCGTCGAACTGACCCAGGCGATTCTCGACCGGATCATCGCCCTGGATGACGACGTCAAGGCATACCTGACGCTGCTGCCGGAATTGGCGCTCGAACAGGCCGCCGCCGCCGATCAGCGCCGCGCCGCCGGTGAAGACGGCCCGCTGCTGGGCATTCCGCTGGCGATCAAGGACGTGCTGTGTATCGAGGGGGTGCGCACCACGTGTGGCTCGCGCATGCTCGAAAACTTCGTTGCACCGTACACCGCCACGGCGGTGCGCCAGCTGGAGGCGGCGGGTGCTGTTTTCCTGGGCAAAACGAACACTGACGAGTTTGCGATGGGTTCGTCCACCGAAAACTCGGCCTATTTCACCACACGCAACCCCTGGGACCTGACGCGCGTGCCGGGCGGTTCGAGCGGTGGCAGCGCCGCCGCCGTAGCCGCTGACCTCTGCCTGGGTGCTTTGGGCAGCGACACCGGCGGCAGTATCCGCCTGCCGGCGGCATTCTGCGGTGTGGTGGGGATCAAACCGACCTATGGCCGCGTCAGCCGTTACGGGCTGGTGGCTTTTGCCTCGTCACTCGACCAGGTTGGCCCCTTCGGCAAGGACGTCACCGACGCCGCGATCCTGTTAGGTGCCATCGCCGGCCACGATCCGCTCGATTCGACCAGCATGCCGGTGCCGGTGCCCGATTTCCGTGCGGCGCTGACCGGCGACGTGCGCGGCCTGCGCGTGGGGGTGCCCAAGGAGTACTTCATCGAAGGCATCCAGCCAGACGTCGAAGCCGCCGTGCGGCGCGCAGTCGAGGAGCTGGCCGCCCTGGGGGCTGAAATCCACGACGTGAGCATGCCCAATACAGCGGAAGCGCTGCCGGTCTATTACCTGATCGCCCCGGCCGAGGCTTCGGCCAACCTGGCGCGTTACGACGGGGTGCGTTACGGCTATTCGGCGGGCGCCGGCGACCTGTGGGAGAACTACCGCGTGACCCGCGGCACCGGTTTTGGGGCCGAAGTCAAACGGCGCATCATGCTTGGTACGTATGCCCTGAGCACCGGTTATTACGATGCCTACTACCTACGGGCCCAAAAGGTGCGCACGCTCATCCGCCACGATTTCGAGCGCGCCTTCGAGCAGGTCGACGTCATCGTCAGCCCGGTATCGCCCACGACGGCGTTCCGCATCGGCGAAAAAGCCGCCGATCCGCTGCAAATGTACCTGGCAGACGTGTTTACGATCTCGCTGAACCTGGCGGGTAACTGTGGGCTCTCCGTACCCTGCGGGTTCGACCAGAGCGGGCTGCCGGTGGGTCTGCAAATCCTGGGTCCCGCGTTTGGTGAAGAAATGATCCTGCGCGTGGCCCATGCCTACGAGCAGGCGACGCCGTGGCACACGGTCCGGCCGTCCATTGGCCAGTTCGTTTCGTCATGACAGACAACGATCTATCGCAAAGGAGCGATTACGCGTGAAGGTCATCATCCCTCTGGCCGGCTTTGGCACGCGCCTGCGGCCGCATACCTACACCAAGCCCAAACCACTGTTGAACGTGGCGGGCAAACCAGTGTTGGGTCACGTGCTCGACAAACTGGCCGGCGTCGATCTCGAGGAAGTCATTTTCATCGTCGGTTACCTCGGTGACCAGATCCGGCAGTACGTCGAAACCCACTACGACTTCCCGGCGCGCTACGTCGAACAGCGCGAGCTGCTCGGCCAGGCTCACGCCATCTGGCTGGCCCGTGAAACGGTCACGGGGCCGACGTTGATCATTTTCGTCGATACGATCTTCGAGGCCGATCTCCTCGAAATCCCCAACATCGCTGCCGACGGCATCCTCTACGTCAAAGAGGTCGAAGACCCGCGCCGCTTTGGTGTGGCGATGGTGGGTGCGGATGGGGTCGTGCAGCGCCTCATCGAAAAGCCGGCCGGGTTCGAACACCGGCTGGCAATCGTGGGGGTGTACTATGTGCGTGACGGCCAGTGGCTGATGCGCGCCATCGACCAGTTGATGGTCGAGAACCGCCAGACCAAGGGTGAGTACTACCTGGCCGATGCCCTGCAGGTGATGATCGAACAGGGTGCGCGCTTCGTTGCGCGTCCGGTGAGCGTCTGGGAAGACTGCGGCAAGCCCGAAACGGTGCTGCACACCAATCGCTTTTTGCTCGAGACCGGCGGTGCCTACGTGGGCCAGGCGCAGATTACCAATTCGGCGATCATCGATCCGGTCTACATCGCCGACAGCGCCCGTATCAGCAACTCGATCATCGGGCCGTACGCCACAATCGCCGATGGGGCCTCGGTTTGCGACTCGCTGGTGCGCGATTCGATCGTCGACGAGGGCGCGGTCATCGAAGATACGATGCTGGCAGAGTCGTTGATCGGTAAGGACGCGCTGGTGCGCGGCATTTACCGCAAACTCAACGTGGGCGACTCGTCCCAGGTCGATTTCGCCAACGCCTAAAAATGAGGTAGGATCGTGAAAAATCGTATTTCGGCACGCGTCGAGTCGGTACCCCCTTCGGGCATCCGCCGCTTTTTTGACATTGCTGCCACCATGCCCGACGTCATTTCGCTGGGCATCGGCGAGCCAGACTTCGTGACGCCCGACGTCATCCGCCGCGCGGGCATCGCCTCGTTGGAGCGCGGGGAGACACGTTATACCTCGAATTCGGGCACGGTCGAACTGCGACACGCCGTAGCTGACAAACTGGCGGCGCTGTACGGCGTGGTCTACGATCCCGAAACCGAGCTGTTGATTACGGTGGGCGTGTCGGAGGCGCTGTACCTGGCCATGACCGCCGTGTTGGATCCCGGCGACGAAGTCATCGTGCCGCAGCCCTGTTTCGTCGCCTACACCGCCGAGGTGGTCTTTGCGGGCGGGGTGCCCGTGCCGGTCCCAACCTACGTCGAGACCAGCTTCCAGGTGACGGCGGCCCAAATCGAGGCCGCCATCACGCCGCGCACCAAGGCCCTGCTCATCGGCTATCCCAACAACCCCACGGGTGCGGTGATGGACCGCGCACGGATGCTGGAAATTGCCGACGTGGCCAAAAAGCACGATCTGCTCGTCCTGTCGGACGAAATCTATGACCGCCTGGTCTACGGTGTGGCGCACACCCACGTGCCCTCACTGCCGGGCATGCGCGAGCGCACGGTGCTGCTCGGTGGGCTGTCCAAGAACTATGCCATGACCGGCTGGCGCATCGGTTATGTCGCCGCGCCCGCCGACATCCTCGCCGCCATGCGCAAGGTGCACCAGTATACGATCATGTCGGCGCCTACGACGGGCCAGATGGCGGGTACGGTGGCGCTGACCGACCCGCAGGCCGAAGACGCCGTGCTGGCGATGATCGCCAGCTATGACCGCCGCCGCCGGCTGATCGTCCAGGGCCTGAATGAGATTGGGCTCGACTGTTTCGAACCGCAGGGGGCGTTTTATGCCTTCCCGTCGGTGAAAAAATCGGGGATGACCGACGAGGAATTTGCCAACGGGCTGCTGAACGAAGAACACGTCGCGGTGGTGCCGGGCAATGCGTTTGGCCTGGGCGGTGACGGTTACGTGCGCTGTTCGTATGCGACGGCTTACGAAAAGATCGAGCGGGCGTTGGAAAAGATGTACCGTTTCATGCAGCGACACGGTTGAGCGATGAAACCACCTGCTGATTCCACCTCCGAACGCGTCCCGCTCGTTACGAAACTGGCCTTCGGTTCGGGCGACGTGGGTCCGGCGATCGCCACGGCGATCATGTCGTTCTTTCTGCTTTACTTCTTCACCGACGTCGCGCGCATCAGCGTGGCCGCGGCCGGGCTGATCCTGCTCGTCAGTAAAATCTGGGATGCCATCAACGACCCGATCATCGGCACCCTCTCGGATCGGGTGCACACGCGCTGGGGCCGGCGCCGGCCGTGGTTTCTGTTTGGTGCCGTGCCGTTTGGCTTGACCTTTTTCCTGCTGTTCCTGGTCCCCCCCTTTGGCGAGACGGGCAAGGTGGTGTACTTCCTGGTGGTCACCCTTATGCTGGACACGATGTTCACGATCGTCAACGTGCCCTACACGGCGTTGACACCCGAACTCTCGCGAGACTACGACGAGCGTACCACCCTCAACTCCTACCGGTTTGCCTTTTCGATCACCGCCGGTTTGATTGCTGCCGTTCTGCACCCCATTATCGTCGGCACCGTGGCGCAGAATTCGAGCCAGCAGATGGGTTACGCCGTCTCGGCGCTCATTTTTGCCGTCTTGTGCACGATTCCGTTCTTTTTTGCCTTCTGGGGCACCTACGAGCGACACACCGCCGAAGAAGAAGAATCGATGCCTTTCATCGAAGGCGTGAAAGTGGCCTTTGGTAACCGCGCCTTCCGCTACGTAACCGGTATCTATCTGCTGTCGTGGCTGGTCGTGCAGACCGTCTCGACGATCGTGATTTACTTCATGACCTACTGGCTGCGCCGGCCGGACATGGTATCGGTGGTGATTCTATCCGTGCAGGGCAGTGCGTTGATCTGGCTCTTCATCTGGACCGCCGTCAGCCGGCGGGTGGGCAAAAAGGGCGTCTATTACCGCGGCATGGTCTTCTGGATCGTGGTCTCGTTTGGCCTGTTCCTGGTGCAGCCCGACTGGCCGAGCTGGGTGGTCGTCGTGTTGGGTGTCCTGGCCGGTGTGGGTGTGGCGACGGCCTACCTGGTGCCGTGGGCCATGTTACCCGACGTGATCGAAGAGGATGAGCTGGAGACGGGCAAGCGGCGCGAAGGGGTATTCTACGGGTTTTTCGTGCTGCTGCAGAAGCTGGGTCTGGCGTTGGGGCTCTTCCTGGTGAGCCAGGCACTCAACCTGACTGGCTACATCACGCCGCCCGCCAACGTCACTGCGCCCATCGAACAGCCCGACAGTGCCCTGATTGCGATCCGCTTGATGATCGGCCCGGTGCCCGCGCTGATCCTGGCCGCCGGCATGGTGCTGGTCTACCTGTATCCGATCACCAAGGCCAAACACGAGGCAACGCTGCAAGAGCTGGCGCGCCGTCGCGCGGCGACGTAATTTTCCCTGTTTTTTCACCGCGGGGGAGAGTCGCACCTGGAGTGCGGCTCTCCCCCGCGGTGATCGTCTGCAGATCAGAGAACGTCCTCCAACCCGAACAGGAACACTCCCTGGCTGGCGGCTTCGGCCTGCAGCGATTCAGTGAAGCCGCTCCGTGAGAACAGGGCCAGAACCTGGTGACGGGTGCCAGGGATACGCACCGCTTTGTCCTTCAACTCTGCCAGTGTTTCCGTGCCGATGGGACGCGAACGCCAGCGGCATTCGCCCAACAGGATGTACTCCTCGTCGAGGGCAGCCACATCCACCTGAGCCTGTGCATCCCACCACGTGCCTACCCGTTGTGGCCGGAAGGGGATGCGGCCCGTCGCTGCCAAATTCCAGACGCCCGTCCGACAGATGTCCTCGAAAGCCAGCCCGGCCAGTGCGTCAAGCTGATCGTGTACCACCTGGCGCACCGGGGCGGTATCGCCGCGCGCCAGGTGAACACGCTCGCGGTAGACGAAGCGGAACCAAAAACGGAAGAAGGGATCGAGCAGCTGGTAGCGGCCCAGGCGCGAGTGGCTTGGTTCGGAATCGGTCACCGGAACCACGCGTTCAAGGAGACCAAGGTCGCGCAGCGTGTTCAAATAGTAACCCACGGAAGCGCCACCAATTCCGACCGCCTGGCTGATCTCGTGCTGGCGCACACGGCCGGTGGCGATTGCCTCCAAAATGGCGAAATACACGCGCGGTTCGCGCAGCTCCATTTGCAGCAAAAAACGCGGCTCATCGTACAGGAATGCACCCTGGCTGAGAATTTCGTTCTCGATGTTATCCAGCAGTGGCCGTCGATCTGCGAACTGACGCAAATACGCGGGCACACCACCCAGCACCGCATAGGCTCGCACCTGGTCGCCCACGCTGTAGCTGGGCAGGAAGAGCCGGGCATCTGCAAAACCGAGCGGCTGCAGGTGCCACTGTGCTGTGCGCCGGCCGTAAAGCGGTGCCTGATAGGCCAACACCTCACGTTCCATAATGCCAACGTAGCTTCCGCTGAGAATCAGCATCAGCTGGGTTTGTTGCAGAATCTCATCCCAAAGGCGTTGGAGTATGGACGGTAGGGTGGGACTGGTCTGCAACAGGTAGGTGAATTCGTCGAGAACCACGATCAGGCGCTGCTGTTCAGCCTGACGTGCCAGCGCTTTGATGGCCTGGTCCCAGGTGGCAAAATGAGTGCTCTGCGGATCGCCGTGAAACAACTCGCCGTAACGTCTTGCCAATTCTGCCAGCGTGCTGGCTTCAGTGCCCAGGTCAGCCACAAAGAAAAAATGGCGCTTTCCTTCGCAAAAGCGGCGCAGCATCTCGGTCTTGCCCACGCGTCGCCGGCCGTAGAGAACAACCAGCTCAGCCTGGATGGAGGCATAACGCCGTTCCAGGAAGGCTAACTCGCGTACGCGATTGATGAACATGGCTCACCACCCAAGCGAGGCTAAACTAAGCTAGTTACGACTATACTATAACACAGGGCCATTGATCGGCCAAGTCCGTGCAGAAAACCTGACGTCGCATCGACACGCCGCAGGGCAAGAACCGTCAGGTTCAGCGTGATGACGAGTCTCGTGTCACAGCGGGGAATACGCTGTCCACGATCGCCAACAGATCGTCGTGCGCAGGATGGGCGTGCGGCGACGACAGGATCGTTTCGCGAGCCAGGGCGGCGTGGTGCCTGGCCTGCAGCGCCAGGTAGTGAAGGGCACCCAGGTCGGCCAACACCGAGCGCAGCGTATCGAGGGAGGCGTCGTCGAGTGCCGGCTGCGCCAACATCTCCAGGAGATGGTCACGCATCGCGGGCGGGGCGACGGTCAGGCCGTACATTACGGGCAGCGTCCGGTCGAGCGTCGCCTGGTCACCACGATTGCGCGGCCGCCAGAGTGCACCCAGGTCATCACTGAGCTGAATGAGCACGCCCAGGTGATAACCAAATGTCCCATAACGATCCGCGTCGTGCGGTGGAAAACCGCACAATCCACCAGCGCGGCAGGCGAGGGCAAACCACTCGCCCCCTTTGGCCCCAATCATATGCCAGTAGTCGTCGAGGGTCGCTGTGCGGGCATCCCAGGCCAGGTCGGCAGCCTGGCCCTCGACCACGCGTACCGCTGCGCGGTTGAACACTTCCAACAGGGTCAAGCTATGCGCGGCCGGTGGCCGCGTGTGGTCCAGGTTGGCCAGACTGAGCTGGCCCAAAAAGGTCAGCCCAAAAGCGGCATTGATCGTCAGGCTGGGCGGCAGCGGGACCTCGTCCTGGTCGGCCACGTCGTCGACGAGTTGGGCGGCACAGAAGAAGAGGTGCCAGGCCGCGGCCACCGGAACGGCATCGACCGGCTCCCCGCCCGTGGCCTGGCAGGTCAGCAGGGGCAGCCGCAGAAACCCGGGCTGCCTGCGCGCCGCCTGTTTTGCCCATTCCAGGATCTCGGACAGGGGACCGGCCGGCGTGCCGCCGGCCAGCTGATGCACCTGCGTGAGGCGGGCCGCCACGGCGTCGCCCACCCAGTGCCAGGAATCTTGGGTCATGGGTCAGCGCACCTGCCGCTTGCGGATGGTTTGCCAGACAATGAGATGATCGGTCATGACCTACCTTGTTGGTGTGACTTGGGTAAATTCAGGGTAATTCAGCAGGCGCACGATACCGCCAAAGTCGAAGAAACACAAGACCACACCCGGCCGCGCACCCAACAGCTGCTCGACCGCCGCCGCATAACGTGCCGTCTGCGCCAGGTAATCTTCTCGTGCCAGCAGCTGGTCCAATGCTGCCGCATCGCGCAGGCGGTCGGTTTTGAATTCCACGATGGTCCAGCGGCCATCACGTTGATAGAGGGCATCGATGATCCCGCTCTGCAGTTGGCCATCGTCCGTCAGCAGGCTGTAGGGCACTTCGTGCAGGCGGCGGTTGGCGGTGGCCATTTCGGTACAGAGGGGGTGTTCGTGGAAACGCTGCAGGAGCCGGCGGCTGGCCGCGGCGGCGTCTCGCACCTGCTCGATGTCGGTCAGGCCGTAACTGCGCGCATGGGCGTCCGCCCAACGGTCGAAGGCGCCGTCCGCGGTGGGAAAACGCCAGGCCGCCAGCGCCTCGTGGACCAGCTTGCCGATCACCCACGCCGGTGCGCGCGCCCGCGCCACCGCCGGCACAACCCGCCAGACGCGCCGGCCAGGGTCACGGGCCTGCTCGCGCGTGGGTTCATCAACGGTGACCGGTTCAGCGGCAACGGGTGCGAGCAGTGGTGGCGGCAGCGTGACGTCGACATCGGCGGGTGCCGCAGACGGGCGCGGCGGCACCGGTGACGTCCAGCCGGCGCCGTAACAGACACACGCCACCGGGGTACTCCCCCCGGGCAAATCGATGGACCGCGGGTGGGGATCGTCGTCGTCCAGCGCAACCTGCTTCGTGTCCAGACCCAGCCCGCCCGTACCACACAGCCGGCCCAGCCAGCCCACCAGTTTGCCGGGCGTGCCATCCTGTTTGGCGGTGATGCAGCCGCTGAAGATCAGTTTCTCGCGCGCGCGGGTCGCCGCGACGTACAACAGGCGGTCCGATTCGGCCGCTTCCTGGTCGTCATGGGTCAACCGTGCCAGGCGATAAATGGCCGGCAGCTGTTTATCGTCGTCCTTCCGGGCCAGCAAAACCCCCAGGTCAGGATCGAGCAGCAGCCGCGGAACGGTACGCGACTGGTAGGTGACGTCGCCCACGACCACTACCGGAAACTCGAGGCCTTTGGCCGCATGCACGCTCATGATCTGCACGGCACCTTCGGCGGTGGCACGCGCCTCACTTTCGCGCGTGCCGCTGTCGCGCAGGTCGCCGACGTAAGCCAGGAATTCGGTGACGCCCACCATGCCGCTGATGTGGGCATCGGCGAGCAGCTTGGCCACGTTGCGTGCCGCGCGTGCCTGTCCGGCTGCGATCAGCGCGGCGCGGCAGCCGGTGGCGTCGAGAAAAGCTTTCAGCAGGTCGGCCACCGGCGTGCGGCAGGCCTGGGTGTGCAGGTCATCGATCAGCTGCACGGCGCGCGCCGCGCGGCCGGCATCTTCAGGCGAGAGGTGGAGGTCGGCCACTTGCAGCGTCCGCCAGAGCGAGTCGTTAGGATCGCGCACCTGGCACAGCTGGAACAACGCCGCATCGGTCAGTGCAATCGCCGGCGAGCGTAACAACCCGGCCAGCGCCAGGTCGTCGGTGGGGTCGGCAAGGGCGGCCAGGGCGTTGAGCAGGTCGCGAATCTCCGGCCGGCCGTAGAATCCGCGCCCGGCGACCGTGAGGAAGGGGACACCGGCCCGTTCCAGTGCATTTTCGTAGGCTGAGAACGACGTAGACGCACGGCACAGGATCGCGACGTCGCCATACTCTAGCGGCCGCCGCGTGCCGTTGTCTTCGACCTGCGTGCTTCCGGATTCGACCAGCTCGACCAGCCGCGCGGCCAGGACATCCGCCGCCTGGGCCAGGCCATCGTCACTCTTGCTGCCCAGCGCCAGGTGCAGCTCGATGTGGGGCGCGTTGAAACCAGGCCCGGCCGCCTCGCGGTGGTGATGCAGCGGGGCAAAAGGCTCAACCCAACGCCGTGCCGGGTCCTCGCGGTCGCCCAGCACCGGGCGCAGCAGATCGTTCAGGCCGGCGACGAGCTCACGGTGGGCGCGGTAAGACGTGTGCATCGGGAAGACCGCGCCACCGGCATGGTCGATCGTCTCGCGTTCGTCGCGGAAGACGGCCACGTCGGCCCCGCGGAACCGGTAGATCGACTGTTTGGCATCACCGACGATGAAGAGCTTGTGCTCGCGCCCGTTGAGGTGACGCACCAGCTGGCGCTGGCGGTCGTTGGTGTCCTGGAATTCGTCCACGAGCAGGGCGACCGCTTCGGCCTGCCAGCGTGACTGCACGGCAGGGTCCTGCGCCAGGAGCCGCAGGGCACCCGCCTCCAGGTCGTCGAAATCGAGCGCCTCGCGCACCCGTTTCAGACTTATGTACCGGTTGTGGGCAAACTCGAAACAGGCGCCGAGCGCCGGCATGGCTTTCGCCAGCGCTTCGTCGAGCGGCGTAAGGGTAAGGCGGAGAATCTCGCTGGCCTGCCACGATTCGCGCAGGGTTTTTAATGCGTCCTTGACGGAGTCGAGCTGCACCTTGGCGCCGGGCCATTTTTTGGCGCTGCCCCCGGTCAACCTGATGTTGTCCAGCTTCGCCAAAATCGCGAGCCGCTCCTCCACATCGCGCGCCTGTGCGACGTCGCGCAGCACCACTGCTGCGTCCTGGCGCTGGACTTCGATCAGGTCGGTTGGGTCGTTGGCCGCTTCGACACTGACAACCTCGACCGCCTCCAGCCAATTTTCACTGGAAAGCAGCGCCTGCAGGGCGTCTGCCTGTTGTGATTCCAGCGACCTCTGCCAGAATGCCAGCACATCGGTGGGCAGCGCGCTGAAAGCCGCGGCGGCCTCCAGCCGGCGCTGGATGAGTGTGTCGAGGGTGGTGCGCAGGTCGTCTTCGCCCAACAGATCGAAGAGGGGCACCAGGTCAGGCTTTTCCACGACCCAGGCGAGGGTCTCGTCCAGCGCCTGGCGGCGCAGCAGGCCGGCCTGGCCCGGATCGAGCACCGTGAAGTGCGGATCGACGTCAGCTTCGGCGGGGTGGCTGTGCAGGATTTCGGCGCACAGGCTGTGAATCGTGCTGATGCGCGCCGCATCGAGGCCGCTGTAGAGATCCTGCCATCGTGTGCGTTCGGCGGCGGGCAAATCAGGCAGCTCCAGGTAGCGGCGCACCTCATCGCGCACACGGTTGCGCATCTCGCGCGCCGCTTTTTCGGTGAAGGTGATCGCAATCACACCGCGCAGGGGGCAGCCTTCGGCCAGCAGCGCCAGGTAACGCGCCACCAGCGTACGTGTTTTGCCGGCACCGGCGCCGGCCACCACGACCACGTCGCGCCCGCGCGCCTGCACCGCCGGTGTCTGTTCGGCGCTGGGGTGCATCTGGGTCACGATGGGGTGAAAAACGGTCGGGTCGGTCATGGCTCTCCTACCATCCCTCAGCGCCGCGGCCGGTAGCGCCAGCAGAACGCAACGGCGGGGCAGTAGTCGGGACAGCCGTCGCTGGGCGGCTGGGGTGCAAAATGGCCATCACGCGCACCGCGTACCGCCTTCCAGGCGTAGTCCCGCGCAGCGTCGATGGCGGCAGCCGGTCCGCCGTCGAAATCGACCAGTTTGAGTGCACTCGCCTCAGCATGCTGCACGTGCCAGTAGAACCCGTCGGCGACCGTGCCAAGACCAAGCGCCTGTTCGGCGGCCAGGGCGTAGAGCGGTAACTGCAGCTTTTTGCCCTCTTCCAGTGCGTGCACCGTAAACGTGGTGGGGCCGGCGGTTTTGTAGTCGATGATGCGCAGGCGGCCATCGGGGGTGCGATCGATGCGGTCGATGATGCCCTGCACGGCAAATGAGTCTGTTCCGTCCTGGATGGTCAGCCGGTTGTCGCCGGTGAAGCGTTTTTCCTGGAAGAGGGGCACGTATTCGCCGGCGCGCTGTGCCAATACCTCGAGCGAATGCTGCACGTTGGCCTCGATCGCGGCACGGCTCTGCTGCCACCAGGCGGTGACGCGGAAACCTTCTTCCTGCGGCGCCGCGTCCAGCACGGCGCGCGCGACGGCGGGCAGGGCCGCCAGCAGCAGCGCGGTGTCGGTCGTGTTGCCCGTCTGACGGTAGAGCTGTTCGAAGATGCGGTGGTAGATGTTGCCCAGCGCACGCACGTCGAGCCCCTCGACTGGTTCGGACCGCGGTTCCAGGTGCAGGACGTAAGTCACAAAGAACGAAAACGGGCAGCGGCGGTAGGTCTCCAGGCGGCTGGGGCTCCAGGTGTAATCTGGCCCCAGCTGGTTCCTGAATGACTCAGCAAAATGGCTCAAATCACCGTCGAATGGGCTGGTCGCGCCGGTGGTACGCTGGCCCAGTACGGTCACGGCGGCAGCCAGGGCGGCCATACGCGGCGGATCGGCCGCCTGGGCCCAGGTCCGGACGGCTGCCATGCCCGCATGCGTGGCCAGGCTTTGGAGCAGTTCGGGCCAGGAGGCGGCGGCTGCGGGTGGTGGCGCGTGCTCGCTGGTGAGGCGGACCGGCTCGACGTGCAGGAGCTGGCGAATCGCTTCCCAGTACGGGGAGGCGGGCCAGGGGGCGCCGTTGTCGGCCAGACGCGAGCGGGTCAGCAGCAGGCGTTCGCGGGGCCGCGTGATCGTTTCGTAGAAGAACTCGGCCTCGCTGCCGCTAACCGACAGTTCCAGCGGCAGGTGGAAGGGTGCGGCCTGCAAACGCCGGCGGTCGGCGTCACGCAGGAAGGGGTCCTCACCCAGCGTGGCCGGGAACTCCCCTTCGGCCAGGCCAAGTACTGCGACGGCGCGCCACGGCAGCCCGCGCGCCTGGATGACGTCGACGACCAGGATTTCTCCACGGTCGGCACGCACCGGCAGGTTGTAGGTCACGGCGTCGACGGCAGCGGCCAGCTCGGTGACGAAGCGGGTGTAGTCGACCGGTGCCCGCTCGGGCAGGACCTCCTCGGCCCACACCAGGCCACGCAGCACGTCCTTGAGGCTGGCCAGTGCGGCGACGTCGCGTTCGGCGGTGGCGTCCGCCGCGCGCGCCTGGGCTACGACCTGGAGTGACGTCGAGTGCTCCGCGGTGTGGCTCTCCCAGGGGTTGGGTTTGTCATCTTCACCGATCAGGGCTTCGAGCCAGCCGACGAAGGCGCGGTAGCTCGCAGCGTCGCGGGGAGGTGTTAGATAGGCCACGAAGTCCTCGAAACGGGTGCGCAGGGAGCGGGCTTCTTCGCCGCGCGGCAGCGTGCTCGGGATACCGCGGTCGTCGTCCTCGGCCTGGTTTTCGGAAAGATCGACCAGGTGATCGAAGGCTTCGCGCCACTGGGCCAGCCCGCCGATGACGCGCCCCCAACGAGCGACGGCATCGAGGGTATCGGCGTCGCCCGCCCGGATGCCGCCACCCGGCAGGAGGGACCAGTCGAAATAGGGTGAGCCCCAGGCTTCCACCACGTCCTGCCGGCGCAGGGTCAGCTGTTCGTGGGTGTCGTCGAGCGGCAGCGCGCTGCCCAGCAGGCCAAACAGCGCAACGACCGCCGGATTGTTGGCCAGGGGCGGCCCGTCGACGAGCCGGATGGGCAGACCGAACTCGGTCGCCGTCTGCTGGATAAAAGGGCGGTAGGGCGCGGTGTGGCGGGCGAGCAGGGCGATTTCGCCGGGCTGGCAGCCATCGAGAACGAGCCGCTGTTTGAGCCAGCGCAGCGCGGCGCGCACCTCACCGGCGCGATCCGGCGCCTCGATCAGGTCGACCGCGCCGGCGGCGTCGATCGTGGCCGGTGCGGGAACGAAGAGGTGTTGGGCCAGGTGCGCGAGCGCCGGTGCGGTGGATTGCGCTGGCGCGGCGGGCAGCGGGGCGGCGCGGACGTGCAGGGCGGTTTCGAGTGTGCTGCGGGTGCGGTCAAAACGACGCTGGGCCAGGCGGGCCGGTTGGGTATCGTGCTCACCGGTGAGGGTGATGACGAGCTCGCCAACCCGGGTGGCCAGGGCGGCCAGCAGGGCGATCTGGATCGGCGTGAACGTGGCAAACCCATCCACGGCGAGCAGTGGCCAGTCGCGTGCCACGTCGGACGTGCGTGTGGTCAGGGCTTCGACGGCCAGCCAGCCCAGGCCGGCGCGGTCGGCCCAGGCCTGGGTCTGCAGGCGGTCCTGGTAGGCGGTGTAAATGTGGGCCAGCTCGGCCAGGCGCGGCTCGCTGCCGGTGGCGTCGACGGCGCGGGTGAAAGCGGTGGGGTCGATACCGGCGGCTTTGAGCTCGGCGATCAGCCGCTGCACGACCTGGATGAAGCCAGGGCGGTGGGTGAGGGGGGCGTAGAAGTGCAGCGGCAGGGTATCGACGATGGCGCGGATCAGGCGGTACTGCACCGGCTCGCTGAGCTCGACGAAGACGTCACCGGTGGAATTGAGGATTTCGGCATAGAGGCGGTCGAAGGTCAGCACGCGTACGCCGATGGCACCGCCCAGTGCGGCCAGGCGGGCGCGGGCGGCGCGCACCTGCAGGTGGGTAGGCACGATAATTCGCGGGGTGGCGGCCAGGTCAAGCGCAGCGCGGCGGGCGTGCTGCAGAACCCAGGTGGTTTTGCCGGCGGCGGCGGGGGCGAGGTAGAGGTGGGTGGGCATGATTGTCACTCGACGCGTGATTGATCGACAGTGGTGTAGTACAAATGTTTCATGCCCGATCGATCACCGCAAGTTCTCCGGCCGGGGTACGAGCACGAACTTGGGCAGGCGCCCGTTCCCGTTGTTGTCCGTCCAGGGTAATGAGTACCGCTTGTTTCATTTTAGCCAGTGCCACATAGACTGCGTCACAGCCACGAATACGGTATGTGGCAGCCACCTCTGCAGCGAGATTGCCCAAACTCTCATCCACGAAAATGATGTGCACGCCGGGCCATGCGCGGTACATTTTGACTGCCTCACGTGCCAAATGGGGATCGTCCAGGCCACGCGTGATTGCGGCGGCGATTTCGGCGAGGGCAATGATCGGAACGTACACCACGCTGCGGCGAGCCGTCAAAAGAGTGAGCAGACGATTTGCATCGGGATGGAAGGGCTGCGGCGGCAGGGCATCCGCAACAAAAACACTGGCGTCGATAACATAAGCGGGATCAGGACACATTTAGCGCCTCTGTTCTTCCAGTAGTTGTACAGCGGTTTTGTCGCTCTGCCATTTTTCGGCGATTTCGGCGCGTAATGCAGCCAGACGATCCCAGAAATCAGGGCTGCCTTGGACGGCGGCCACGGTGTATTCAGTCTCAACCTCCTGCCAGGCTTCGTCGACCGGCAGAATTACGGCAACCGGCCGGCCGTGGTGTGTGACCACGTATTCGACGTGGTCTTCGCGTACGGCGCGGATGATTTCTGAGGTATCGTTTTTGAGTTCGCGTACACCGACCCGCGGCATGGTTATCACCTCCCTGCTGTGTGTGGCCACGATTGTGGCTACATTGTAGTGTCGATAACGATAGATGTCAAGAATGGAAAGCCGATGACAGCGATGTGAGCAGCCCGTGGGGCGTTGCCCAACAGCCTCCCAAATTTGACAGAAGCGGCCGCATCGGCTAAGCTTGGCGCCTGGTTGGGGAGTAGCCCACCCCGGCGTTTTATGGCCGGGGCGAACAGTCGTCAATACGGAGCACTGCTCCCGGCTGTTCTACGTGTTCTGACACCACAGGCGAGACCACCACGACTTTCAGGCCGTGGGTCTCGCTTTTTTTGTCCGGCGGCCGAACTCGAGAGAATGCGGGAGGCCGTGGCGACACCATGCACTTCGACCTGACACAGCTCATCCAGACGATCGGTTACATCGGTTTGTTTGCGATCGTCTTCACCGAATCGGGCCTGTTTTTCGGCTTTTTCCTGCCCGGTGACAGCCTGCTGCTGACGGCGGGACTGCTGGCGGCGCAGGGTCAGCTGGACATCGCGGTGCTGCTGCTGATTTTGCCGGTGGCGGCGATCCTGGGGGACAGCGTGGGCTACTGGTTTGGCAAACGGACCGGACCGCGCATCTTCAACCGCGACAACTCACTGCTTTTCCGGCGCAAGAATATCCTGGCCGCAAGTGCGTTCTATGACCGCCACGGCGGCAAGACGATTGTGCTGGCGCGGTTCATGCCCTTCATCCGCACGTTTGCCCCGATCGTTGCCGGCGCCGTGGAGATGCCTTACCGGCGTTTTCTGGCCTTCAACGTGTTGGGGGCGCTGCTGTGGGGTGTGGGGGTGACACTGGCGGGGTATTTCCTGGGCCAGGCCATTCCTGACATCGACAACTACTTCCTGCTCATCGTCGGAGGCGTGATCCTGGTTTCGGCGCTGCCGACACTGATCCACCTGGCGAAGGAATACGGTCCGGCTGTGCGCCGGTTAGTCGCCGAGCGTCTGAATCCTGGCAGCCGCGAGACGCTGGCGCCGGTACGGGTGGACGTCGAGGTGGAGGGGATGGAGTTGGTTGGAGAGCACGCCGCCGAGCGTGTGCTGTGACGGTTGTGAGTTGGCCGGAATGGGTTTTGGCTTTGGGTTGTTCGAGTAATAGCCTATCCGAATAACCTGATATCCGCCCCAATAAGGCACCTGAGGGCAATCATTCAGATAGGCTCTAAATGATCTTTTTGGCTTCTACTCCCATCTCGTCTATAATGGGGTCCGGGTCGTGTACAAAGGCATAGGAGTCAACCATGACACTTGATGACCTTCTCCAAGATATTTATGCGCTCGAGGACGAGATGCGCACCTATGAGCGCAAATATGGTGTTCTCTCAGAAACCTTCTACGCGTCGTATTCGAAAGGTGAAGAACCTTCTGACGACGCCTGGGTGCGCGACTGGACTGCCTGGGCCAGTGCATACAATGTCTGGCTGCGTCGTCGCGGCCAGTATCAAGCGGCAATCCAGACTCTGGAAGCCGAAAACCGCTCGTTCGCCAAGTTGATCGAAAAGACCACCCGCCGTGAATCCATTCCAGTCGCTGCGTGACTACGAGAACTTCGTCTACACCCTGCCGCAGCGGTTCCCAGGCATTGGGATGTCGACCCTGGTTCTTGCCCAACGCAGTCACCTGTACGCTGAGTTGGCGGGTGAGCTCGTTTTCGCAACCGGCCATCGCCTTAGCGTGTACGAACGGCTAACCTGGGACACCGGTGCGTTGATGATCGAAGGCTACAGCTACGAAGTTTGGCTGGGCAGCAATAAGCTGCCCTGGTACGACTCACAGCCGCATCCAAATAATCCTGACCTGGCTACGACACACCCTCATCACAAGCATATCCCGCCGGACATCAAACACCATCGTATTCCTGCGCCTGGGTTGAGTTTCAGTCAACCCAACCTGCTGTTTCTGATCGAAGAGGTAGAAGCGGGTCAAGATTAGGGGTCGACCGCATCTCCGGTGTTGGCGAAGGTGTTGAGCGTTACTGCAAACAGGTCCAGTTCTTATTTTGTGTTTGAGCTTTTCAAACATGTTTTTGACTGGCCATAAAGGGGGCACCCATGGGCATGTTCGACACCATTCTCCTCGACCCGCCGATCCCCTGCCCGACCTGCGGGGCCGAGATCCGGTCGGGCCAAACGAAAGCGTTCGACTGCACGCTGGATGTGTACCGCATCGGTGACTGCATCGCACACGCCGAGGAGATTCGGATCGTGCGCGACGAGCTGTACTGCGAGCAGTGCAGGGCGTTCACCGGCACGTACTACTACCTGGCGGTCTACCGCGGCATCCTCGTCGGCATCGAGCAGACACGGGAAGCCGCCGAGGCGATCCTGCGCAGCTTCAGTTTCGAGAAGCTGCTCCTGTGGTATCACGACCTGTACCGCCAACGCGTACGCGCGCGCAGCGAGACTCACCGCGCCGAGATGTTCATGCACAACGTCTGCGATTGGTTCGAGGGTGGTTACGACAAGATGGCGCCGGAAGACCGGCGGTCGTTGCTGTTCATATGGAATCGGGACATCCTGGACAAAAGCGACACCCCGCTGGCGGCGCTGCACCACTTCCTGGCCCAGCGCGAGGCCGAGGCCAACGCCGGCGACGACAACGAACAGATAAGCCTGTGGTGAGGGGCATGGCGTAGAACTGCACCGCGTTCGGCATCCGGTATCCGCTCAGCCCGACGCACCTCAACGTCAGAACCTGGCGGCGGTGACCTACGGCGGGGCGCGCGAGGCGGGCATGCGCGCGGACTCGTGCGGTCAAAAAAACGCCCGTGCACGATGCACAGACGTTTTGGATCAATCGAGCGGGAGCGACGGGATTTGAACCCGCGATCTTCGGCTTGACAGGCCGACATGTTGACCACTACACCACGCCCCCCGAATGACGCCCCTCAATTGGCCGCCATGTTACCACGCCCCACCGCTTTCGTCAAATCCCTTGGCGTCTGTGGTGATTACCCACAAGTCCTCTACGCACCGCGAATGGTTTACCGCGAATTGCGCCTATTTTCGCCAATAGTTTCTGTGGTTTATTGGGTGGATATGTGTGCCGGCAGCAGCGCACGCTGCACGGCCTGCGATAACTCCAACTGATCCTCGAGATGGCGCCGCACCTGCGTCGACGGGTGATCCAGGCAGATTGTGGCGGTGTAATCCATCTCCAAGAGGACCTCCGATTGCTCACGGACACTGAATCACGCCCTGCGCCCAGAGGCAGCCGCCGCAGGCGGGGGCGACGTTGGAAAAACAGTCGGTCTCGTTGGCCAGCGACATCTCACAGCCGCCGCAGGTGGTGCACGGCGCAAAGGCGAAGCTGTGAACCCGTTCGCGGTAGGCAATGTACGCCGGATCGAGCCACATCTCGCGCAGGCTGCGCTCGTCGATGGAGCCGATGATGTGCTCGTAGGAGGCGCGCTCGTAGTGACGCAGGCGGTGGGTATGGGTGTACAGCAGGGGTGGGCAGGGCGCCACGCGGCCATCCCAACCAATGGCGATGGCCCCACTTTCGATGAACGTGCAGACGTCATTCGAGACACCCAGGTTGCTGCCGGCAAAACTGACGTTGTAGCTGCTCGTCAGCGCTTTCAGCAGTACCGGGCCGGTGGTTTCGTCGATGTCCATCTTGGGCAGGCTGAGACGGCGCAGCCAGGGGGATGGCAGGTAGGTGATGTCGTTCAACGTGCGCTGGTAGAGGATTTCGCCGGCCAGCGCTTCGGTGTAGGGCAGCACGTTGCTGACCATGAAGCGGCTGGCGCCGTAACGTTTGCCCAGGTTCAGCACAGCCGGCAGGTCATGGATGTTGCGCCGCATGGCGACGAAGTTGATGCCAATTTCGGGTCGCGGGCGGTGGGCCGGCGGGCGCAGCTGGCGGAAGCGGGCCAGGTTGGCCAGCACGTTGGGCAGCTCGGCGCCCAGGCGCACATCGGCATAACTCTCCGGCGATGCGCCGTCGATCGACACCCACAGCACATCCAGGCCAGCCTGGATCAGGCCACGCGACCGCTCCTCGGTGAGCAGGGTGCCATTGGTGATCAGCTCCACCGCCATGCCCAACGCTTTGACCTGGCGGACCATCTCGACCGTCTCGCGGTGAGCGAGGGGTTCACCCACCCCACCGAAGAAGGCGGTCAGGGGCGGGCCGATTTCGGCCAGGCTGGCGAGCACACGGGCAAAGATGCGTTTGTTCATGCGACCCAGCGGCACATCCCAGGTGTTGCGCATGCAGGTGCGACAGGCGATGTTGCAGCGGTTGGTCGGCTCGATGTACACCTTGGCCAGGTGGGTCACCGGGCGGTGCAGGCGGATGTCGTTGGTGCTGATGTCGAGGCGGGCACGGGTACCCGGCGTAAGGCCAAAGCGGGCAGCCGTCTCCGGCGGCAGAATCAGCCGGCCCTCTTCATCCACCTCCGCCCAGAAAGTTGGTTTGGCTTCCGTCATTGGAACCTTCCATCATCGTGTGATTTCGACCCGGTTGTTCTCGGGATCGAGCATCACACGTTCGTAATAACGCTTGTCACGAGTCCGTAGTTTCGCGGCTGGTGCCACGTTTGCCCTTTTCGAAGATATTGACGAATCGCTCGGGGTACAGCTCGCTGGCGATCGTCGATATCGCATAAACGATGATGAGCAAGTAGGGTCCCAGCGGACCCGTCCAGGACGCGATCCAGTAGACCACCAGGATCATAAGCAACCAGCGCGTCATCAGGATGCCAAACTGCAGCTTGAGCGAGGCTTCGCCCCTGGCACCTGTCTGCAGGATGTAGTAATAACGCACGGCCCAGGCCACCGCCACCACCACGATGGCGGCCAACGCCCCCACGAAGAGCTGGTTGCTGAAGACATCGTTGAGTGACCAGCGCAAAGGGGCCAGCACGAACACCAACGGCACGCCCAGCGGAAAGGCCATGAAGAGCATCAAAAAGATGGCAGCCACCTGGCCTGCGACGTGGTTGTACGCCCGATGAAAGCCGCTTGCTGCCTTTTCGTTGTTGGAGAATTCCACGATGAGGGCGGCGAAGATCGACCACATCCCGGCCAGGGTGTCGATGAAATACAGAAACACCAGGTCGGCCGCCGACCAGCCCAGGAAGAGCGCGCCGACGATGCCGACCAGGTTGCGCGCCACGACCGAAACAACCTGGATGCGGCGATCAGTGATCGGCGGGATGACCGATTCCAGGACGATGGGGGGAGCGTCGACGGAGGGCAGGTCGTCGTCCGATTCGGTGCGGTCTACGGCAGTAACGGGCACGTCCATTGGGGCTCGATTCTCTGCTGTGCTGCGCCGACGGCGGCGATTGCGCATCGTTTACTCCTCCGCGGGGGTTGGAACCTGGTCGATTTCGGCCATCAGCGCCAGGTAAGCCGGCTCGGCACGCAGTGAGTCCAGGTCAGGGTCCTCTTTGGACCAGGGAATCAGGTCAGGCGCCAGTGTCAGGGCCTGGTGCAGCACCGTGATGGCCTCCTGCGGCGAGCCGGCCAGGGCGTAGAGACAGGCCTGGTTGTACAGGGTCAGGGCGCGCCAGCCGGGTGCATCGTCCAGGGCCAGCAGGGGGTCGACCATCAGCCGGTAGTATTCCAGGCCCTGGGCGCGCTGCTGGCGATCGAAATGGAACTGGGCCAGGTGCATCAGGACGTGGGTATAATGATCGCCGATGGTGGTGCGCCAGGCGGGCCGGTCAGGGTGGCCCGGATCGGCGACGTTGGCCAGCAGGTCTGCCTCGCTCACCGCGGTGAGCCGCGCCGTCTCCAGTTCGTAGGCGCGTCGCACGGCTGCCAGAACATCGGCCCAAGGCTGCTCACGGTGTTTGGCGTAGATCTCGGCATTGATGGCGTTGACGTCATGGAAGGTGAGGGCGTACTCCGTGTCACCGGGCGGTGGCTCCAGGTGATGGAGCTGCCAGGCTGCGATGTGCGCCAGGTGGTCCTTGGCGGACCACAGACCTTCGTCGCCGGTGGCAGTTCGTGCGTCATCGTCCAAGCCAGCGACAAAATGAAGTACGAGGTCGTAACCCGTTTGCACAAGGTTCAGAATGCTCGTTTTGATGCTCATCGTCGTGTCTCCTGGAAAGCGGGCGGTGCTGTGGGGTCTGACGCTGTTATGATTGTACGCGATTGCCCACAGAAAGTCCAATCAAAGTAATCGTATATGGCTACGTATGGTTCTTCTCCTTATCGATCGTCGTGATGGGTGTGCTGGGCCAGGTCACGCAGCAACGTGCGGATCACGCGGCGTGTTTGATCCGCCGTGCGGCCCAGGTCGAGGCGTAAAATCTTCCACAGGTAGACATCGGTCACGGCGACGTAGGCGTCCAACCGGACAGCATAGTCGGCGCTGTCGCCAGGGGGCAGGTAGGGGGCAAACACACGGGCACACCAGGCGCGGTGTGCCTGGCGGCCGTGTTCGGTCAGGCGTTTGGCCGCCGGCAGCCGGTCTTCGATAGCCAACGTGCGCAGTACGGCGATGCCGTCGCGCTCGTAGTGTGCCACGATGTAGTCCAAAGCCTGCTCGATGTCGCCGACCGGAACGTCATCCTGATCGTCGCGCACACCGGTCTCGCCGGAGACGATGCACGCTTCGAGCAAACCCTCCTTCGAGCCAAAGCGGCGAATGACCGTCTGCACGGTCACGCCGGCCCGGTCGGCCACCTCTTGCAGGGTGATGTCGTCCAGCGATTTCTCGCGCCAGAGGTCGGTCGTGACCCGGATGATCTTACTTCCGGTCTCCGCAGTTGCCTCGGCGCGGGCACGCATCTGGTACGCGCGGGTTGTGGGGCCTGATTTCATATTAGTTATACTAACATGAAATCAGGGTGTTGTCAAATTCTAACTCGAATATCCGTCAGCAGCCAGCATGATCGCCACGCGCCAGGGCCAGCTCGTGCGTGAGCTGGCCCTGGTTGTTCATGTGGCGGTCCCCAGAGTCGGGTGAACTGCCATCGGATCGTGCGCCGCTCAAGGATTGATTGGACAGCTCATAAACGCCGCTGCAATCGTCTGGATATCGGCGATGTTGATCACGCCATCGGGCGCGCCTGGCGGCGCCACGTCGAAGCGTATGTCGTAGGGCGGACCGCCAGCAGCTTCGGCCAGCCAGCGACTGGCCACGTCCTGTATATCAAGCACCGTCACCTGACCGTCGCCGTCCATGTCCATTGGACAGGCCGAACGCACGGTGATGTATGCCGCTTTCAGCGTACTGCCGTAACCAGCCGAGTGATAGGCCTGAAGGGCAACTGTGTAGATTCCCGGTTCGGTGTAGGTGTGGGATGGATGCTGTTCGTATGATCCAGCTGTTTCCCAGCGCCAGGCGTCATTACTGGGGGTAGGAGTATAACCGCCCATCAGGACAATCCGACCGTCCGGCAATGTCACGCTGGTATGCCCGGTTCTGCCTGTCCAGTCGGCGCTGGCGGTTATCTGCGCCCAGGCCGCACCCTGATCGGTCGAGCGCCAGACATCGTTCCAGAGAGTGTAACCATCACTGCCACCCATCAGCACCACAGTGCCATCTGCCAGCACCACACTGCCAAAACCATATCTTGGCGACCATTCAGCGTTCGCAGACATCTGCGTCCAGGTCGCACCCTGATCGGTTGAGCGCCAGACGTCATTGAATCGAACAGAACCCTCGCCGCCCATCAACACGATACTGCCATCCGGCAACGCCACGCTGGCATGCCCAGCTCTACCCGGCCAGTTGGCGCTGGCGGTCATCTGAACCCAGGTCGCGCCCTGATCGGTCGAGCGCCACACATCATTGTAGCCAGTGCCACCACCGCCACCCATCAGTACGATGCTGCCATCCGACAGTACTACACTGGCGTGGGCATATCTTCTCACCCACTCAGCGCTGGCGGTCATCTGTGTCCAGGTCGCGCCCTGATCGGTCGAGCGCCAGACATCATTTAGGCCGATTACGCCACTGTAACCACCCATCAGCACAATACTGCCATCCGGCAGCACCACGCTGGCATGGGCGTTTCTTCCCGACCACTCAGCGCTGGCAGTCATTTGTGTCCAGGTCGCGCCCTGATCGGTCGAGCGCCAGACATCATTCCTGCGGTTATAATCATAGCCCCCCATCAGAACAATGCTTCCATCCGGCAGGGCTACACTGGTATGCACCCATCTGCCAGTCCATGCGGCGCTAGTGGTCTGCTGCACCCAGGGTTCGGAGAATTCTTCATCCCCGAAATACCAGGCCCAGCCGGTGGGGGTACCAGTTGATTCGTCGGTGAACTGCACCTGTAACGGGACCACGCCGCTGGTCGGGCTGCCAGAGAAATCAACGACAGGGGGCGCCGGGGTCAGATTGCGATACAGGTACACTCCGCCATTTCCGCCCAGCAGCAGGTCGGGCCGGCCGTCGTCACCCAGCAGGTCGCCGAGGGCCGGCGGCCCGCCGCTCCAGGCCAGGCCCTGCGGCGTCGTCGCCGGCGCCCAGGCCGGGTTGGCCGCGTCGCCGTCGTTGCGGTAGAAGGCCCGATCGGTGAACAGGTCCAGGTCGCCGTCGCCGTCCACGTTGGTAAAGGCCATGGCAGAGGCGGCAATCCCCATATAGTTGTCCGTGACATATGTCCACACAGGCAAGGTCGCGTCGCCGTCGTTGCGGTAATAGTGAATCTGACCAGAGATAGCGACAAAGAGGTCATAATCGCCATCGCCGTCGATGTCGGCAAAGGCCGGCGCCACAACTGCAGAGGGGCCGACGATGCTCAGGTAAGTGTCTGTAATGAAGGCAAACTCGGCAATCTCCGGCGTCCCGATGTTCTCATAGAAGTGCAACGTGCCGTCATCCCAACTGAAGAACGGACCGGTGCCGAAGAAGAGATCGAGATCCCCATCGCCGTCAATGTCCACGAACGTTGGATGTTTAAGGCCGATGTAAGGATCTGTGCCGCCATAGTCGCCTGTGACATAGGTCCAAAGCGGCGTTGCTGGTGTGCCGTCGTTGCGCAGGAAGACGAAATGCGCATTGTTCAAACCGTTAGCTGAGCCCAGGAAGAGATCCAGGTCACCGTCATTGTCGATGTCGGCTAGCGCTGGGTTGGTGAAAAGGCCGTAATCCATGGACAGCATTCCATCCACCCACAGCGTCCAACTGGCGTTTGCGGGCGTGCCGGTGTTTTTGAAACTGGTCAGCCAACCGAGCGGCTGCCCGACGACCAGGTCTAGTGTACCGCTGCCGTCCAGGTCACCAAAGGTCAGGACAAAGTGCATCACCGCCCACCCGTAGGGGAGACCAATACCGCCATACGTGTCCGTGACAAAGGTCCAGACCGGCGCATTGGCGGTGCCGTCGTTGCGGTAGTGGGTAATCCGATTTGTCTGGCCCAAGAAAAGGTCCAGGTCGCCATCGTCGTCAATGTCGGCAAAGGCGATGGACACATACTCCTCGCAGGTGATGTCGGCGTAGGTGTCGGTCACGAACGTCCAGGCCGGTGCGGTGGGCGAACCGGTGTTCTCGTAGAAGGCGATGCTGGTGAACCAATCTTCATCCTCTTGCCATGTGGTTATGAAGAACAGGTCAGCATCGCCGTCGTTGTCAATGTCCGCCAGGGCAAAACCACCGTCGCCCTCTCCAGATCTCCCATTGCCAAGCATATCTGTGGTTCGTAGCGCCCAGGCCGGTTCGGAGGCGCTGCCGGTGTTCTCGTAGTAGATAAAGCCCTCCGGTTCCCACGTCCAGCCATTCAATACGGCATCAAGGTCGCCGTCGCCATCCAGGTCCACAAAGCGGACCGGACGCTTGTATTGCCCAAAGTAATTCTCCGTCACGTGCGTCCAGCTTGGGGCTGTGGCCGAGCCGTCATTACGGAAGAAATGAAGCTCGTCATGATCCCCGGAAAGGCGATTCCACCCATGCACAAACAGGTCCAGATCGCCGTCGCCGTCAATGTCGACCAGCGTCGGGGAACTTCTGCGGATGCCACCCCAGTACAGATCGTCGTAGAAGACGCCATCCAGCGTGCCGCTGTGGACGCGCGTCCATTCGACATCGATGATCGGGCTGTTCGGCTGCGCCAGTGGGTCGATCATGTGGTGCACCAACTGGACGTGGGGATCAGCCAGTGGTGGATCAGTTAGCGTAGTGCGAGCAGTTGCAGTTAGCGTCAATGTACCCAGTGCGATCAAAGCGGACAGCAGCAAGGCTGTCAGCCATATGTTTGGAAACCGTTTCATGAGTGTTCTCCTCAAGATAAACCTGCGAGCCGGTTTGCCAGGCGCGCAGTTGATCCAGGATGGCATGGAGCTCGGCCTCGGTCGCCGGCCATGAGGGACTCCAAGGCCGGCCCAGGTCGTAGGCGGCCAGCCACGACAGCGCGTAGAGGCCGATCTCGGCCGGATTGGCATAGTCGCCGCCGGGCAGGGAAGCGGACCACCCACTGTAGGGCAGGTGATGGGCGGTGGCCTGGTCGGCGTGCAGGTAGGCCCACGTGTCGCGGGCCAGGGCGTCCAGGAAGCCTTCAGCCGGATTTGCGAGGCTGGCGCTTCCTGCCGGCAGGTAGCCAATTAACACACACAATACCAAAGCCAGAAACAGACGAGGCCGGCGGATCATAGTCATACCTCTTGTTACACTCATCCTTCGTGAAAATCGCTGATGGCAAAAGGCCAGACCAAGAAACCGATTTACACCAAGGCTGAGCTATCCACAAACATGCAAGCCGATTACGTTACGCGACCAGCATCACTCCTTCTTGCGCAGTACAATATCGTCCACATAAGCACCTTCAGGACGATTGCCGCTAGAATTCCTGGTGAAGGAGAGTAGTATCCATACTTGTGTGCGGCCGCGCAGGTCTCCAAGAGTTGGTACCCTGCTCAAATCGAGAGTCCTAGTCTGCCAGCCATTGGAACTTCCACTCAGCGCATAGCAATAGAAGTTGCGGTTGTCTATTGACGCGCAAGGGGCAACGGCATCGAAAGGAGGTACAGTGTTGTACCAAACCTCAAACCGCAATTCAGCACTGGTGGCGCCAACCAAGCTAAATACACCGTAAACTAAATATTTGACATACTGTCCTCTGTGAGAGATACTCACAG
>CAYUCC010000053.1:0-37717 GCA_964443225.1 uncultured Anaerolineae bacterium | reverse complement strand
CTCGAAGCGAGAAGGGGCGCGGCCATGAAGCCACTGCCTCTCATCTTCCAGATTCAATCTGCCGGATTTGGCACCATAACTGGTTTGCCGTGGGGTGGGGTGCACTGCCGCCAATCATCATCGACGATCGGTCAGCGCACGTCACCAGCAGCAGCCCGTTTGGTTGCCGAGGCGTCACAGGGCCGGTCCCTCAGCCTCTCTGGATAAGAGCATCAGTGCTATTCGATTGTAGGGCGCAATGTAACACAGATTCCGCAATGTGTCAAAATCATCACGGCGAGGTCGCCCTCCGCACTTGCCAAGATGACCGCTTTCACGGAAAATAGACCGTGCCAGAATTCACCCGCGAGAGAGCGATCACAACATGAACACCTTATCTTCCATCGATGCACGCGCCTACCGGAACACGATCGGCCTGTTTGCGACCGGAGTGACGGTCATCACCACCGAGGTGGACGCCGAAGTGCACGGCATGACGGCCAACGCCGTTACCTCGGTATCGCTGGACCCGATGCTGTTGCTGGTTTCGATCGGTAAAAAGGCGCGTATGGCGGCCTTCCTGCGCCATGCCTCGGCGTTTACCGTCAACATTCTGCGCGCCGATCAGGAAGCGCTGTCGACTTTTTTTGCCCACGCCTGGAAGGAACCGGAACCGCCGCCCTTCGAATTTTTACCCTGGGAAGGTCACCCCGAACTCGGCCGCGTGCGTCTGAATCATGTACTGGGCAGCGTTGGCTGTAAGGTCCGTGAAATCCTGGAGGGTGGCGATCATTGGATCGTGATGGGTGAGGTTGTGGCGTTGAGCCAGGGAACGGAACCGCGCAACCCACTGCTCTTCTACTCCGGACGCTACTGGCAGCTCGATGCGACGACTGTGCACGCGGCACCGGCGCGGCGCGATATGTAGGCGTCGGGTGTGAGATGTGAGAAACCGTAGAGAGGGCAAACGCAATGTATGAAACTGTTCTGTATGACGTCAGCGGTGCCATTGCGCGGATTACGCTCAACCGGCCTGACAAGCTGAACGCCTTCAACGACGTGATGACGCGCGAGACGATCGATGCCTTCCGCCAGGCTGGGCGTGACACGGCCGTGCGGGTTATCGTGCTCACAGGTGCCGGGCGCGGCTTCAGCGCCGGCCAGGACCTGGCCGACTTCCAGGCGCGCGCGGCCGGGATCAGTATTGGCGAACACCTGCGCCACGGCTACAACCGGCTGATCACCCATATGCGTGAACTGGAAAAACCGGTCATTACGGCGATCAACGGCGTGGCCGCCGGCGCTGGTATGAGCATCGCCCTGGCCGGCGACATTCGCCTGGCCAGTGACACGGCCAGCTTTATCCAGGCCTTTGTCAAAATTGGCCTGATCCCTGACAGCGGCTCGACGTGGATGCTGCCGCGACTGGTTGGTGCGGCGCGTGCATTGGAGATGATGATCACAGGCGACCGCGTCAGTGCCCAGGACGCTTACGCCTGGGGCATGATCAACCGCGTCTACCCGGCGGTGGAGTTCGATGCCGAAGTACAAACCTGGGCCCAAACGTTGGCCAATGCCCCCACACGCGCCGTGGGTCTCATCAAACGTGCTTTCAACAAAGGACTGACCAGTACCCTGACCGAAGCCCTCGAGTACGAAGCCTACCTGCAGGACGTGGCCGGGGCCACTGCCGACCACCGCGAGGGGGTCATGGCGTTCCTGGAAAAGCGCCCCCCTCAGTACAAGGGCGAGTAGCTGGCATTGGACAACGACCTCACGGCGCTTCAGGTAGGGGTTGTGGGCGCAGGCACGATGGGCAGCGGGATTGCCCAGGTGGCACTGCGGGCCGGTCATGCGGTGATTTTGGTCGACGTGCAGCCGGCGCTGGTGACGCGTGGGCGGGCCGCAATTGCCGCCGGCCTGCAGCGTCTGGTCGATAAGGGCCAACTCACGACCGCGGCCGCCGTGGACGCCCTGGCTCACCTGACCACCACCTGCGACCTGGATCATCTGGCGAGCTGTGGTTTGATCATCGAAGCGGCACCGGAAGAGCTTGCAGTCAAACAGGCGTTGTTTGACCGGCTGTCGAGGACCTGTCCCGCTGCGGTCCTGGCCACAAACACGTCAAGCCTGCGGGTCAGCGAGATTGCCGCGGGGACTGCCGACCCCACGCGTGTCGTTGGTCTGCATTTCTTCAACCCGGCACCTGTCATGCCGCTGGTCGAGGTGGTACGCGGATCGGAGAGCAGTCCCATCGCCGTAGCCCTGGCGAATGCGGTGGCCTGGGCCTGGGGCAAAACCCCGGTGCTGGCCGCAGATACGCCCGGCTTCATCGTCAACCGCGTGGCGCGGCCCTACTATCTCGAGGCGCTGCGCATTGTTGGTGAAGAGCAAGCCACGATTCCTGGCGTCGACCGGGCGATGGAGGCGATCGGTTTTCGGATGGGGCCGTTTCGTTTGCTCGATTTGATCGGTATCGACGTCAATTGTGCTGTCAGCCAGGCTGTGTATGCCGGCTTCGATCACCACCCGCGCTTTGCTCCGCACCCCCTCCAGCGCGACATGGTGGCGCGCGGGCAGCTGGGACGCAAAACCGGCCGCGGTTTCTACGACTACACGGGCGAATCGACACCCGAGGCCGTGATCGGTGCCATCCCTCTGGATCCCGGGCTGGCCGCAGAGATCCAGCAGCGCATCCTGGCCTGTGTCATCAATGAGGCCTACTACGCATTGGGGGAAGGTGTGGCGACGGCCGGCGACATCGACACGGCGATGCGCCTGGGAACCAACTATCCACGCGGGCCGCTGGCCTGGGGCGACGAATGGGGGCTGGACACCGTACGCGCCACGCTGCGCAGGCTGCAGGGGCAGGATGCTGAGCGCTACGCCCTGGCGCCGCTTCTGGATACCGGGTTGTAGCGGGAGCTGCGGGGAGGAGGACTGAGATGCGCGATGCTGTCATTACGCATGCGGTACGTACGCCGGTTGGGCGCTTTGGCGGTGCCCTGGCCAGTGTCCGCCCCGACGACCTGGCCGCCCTGGTGATCGGCGAAGTGGTGCGACGTGCGGGCATTGCCCCGACCCGCATCGAAGACGTCATCCTGGGCGCGGCGAATCAGGCCGGTGAGGACAACCGTAACGTGGCGCGCATGGCGGCGCTGCTGGCCGGCCTGCCAGAAACCGCGGCTGGCGTCACCGTGAACCGTTTGTGCGCCTCTGGCCTGGAGGCGATTGTGCAGGCCTGCCGCGCGGTGCAGCTGGCGCAGGGGGACGTTTTTGTGGCCGGCGGCGTCGAATCGATGACACGCGCACCCTATGTGCTCGGCAAGGCCGCGCGCGGCTTCGACCGTACCCAGCAGCTCGCCGACACCACCATCGGCTGGCGGTTTCCTAACCCCCGATTGGCGGCACGCTATCCTTTGGAAGGGATGGGCGAAACGGCCGAAAACGTGGCCGAGCAGCGCCGGGACAGCGTGTCACGCGCACGGCAGGACGCTTTTGCCCTGGAGAGCCAGCGGCGGGCCGTCGCCGCGATCGATACCGGCCACTTCCGCGCCGAGATCGTGCCGGTGCCGGTAACGATTGGCCAGGAAACACGCCGCGTGGATACCGACGAACATCCACGCGGCCGGCACGAAAATGGGCGCTATGTGCTGGACACATCGTTTGCCCAGCTCAACAGCCTGGCGCCGGCGTTCCGGGCGGGGGGAAGCGTGACCGCCGGCAACTCCTCAGGCATCAACGACGGCGCCGCCGCGGTGCTGGTCATGGCGGCCGAGACGGCGCGTGACCTGGGTCTGCAGCCGTTGGCCCGCTTCGTCACCGCGGCAGTGGCTGGTGTCAGCCCGCGTCTGATGGGTCTTGGCCCGATTCCAGCCAGCCAGAAGGCCCTGGAGCGGGCCGGATTGACCGTCCCAGACCTGGAGTTGATCGAAATCAACGAGGCCTTTGCCGCCCAGGTGCTGCCGTGTATGGATGACCTGGGCCTGCCCGCCGACCGCACCAACGTCAATGGGGGTGCGATTGCCCTGGGGCATCCCCTCGGCTGCACGGGGGCACGTCTCTTCACGACGTGGCTGCACGAGATGCAGCGCCGTGCGGCGCATGATGCCCATTCGCCCTACGGATTGATTACGATGTGCATCGGTGTGGGGCAGGGTGCCGCCGCGGTTTTTGAATTCGTCGGCTGAACAGCCGAGGCGCAAAAGTCAATAGCCAAATCATCCCCCAGGCAGCTCGTGAAAGGAGACATGCTGTGAAACTGATCGCCCTCTACAAACAACCGTCTGACCCGGTGGCCTTCGATCATGCCTATTTTGGCACCCATCTCCCGCTGGTGGCACGCGTGCCGGGCCTGCGGGGCACCCATATTACACGCTTTACGCGTACCCTTACCGGCGAAGGTTTTTACCTGATGGCCGAAATGAGCTTCGACGACGAAACCGCGCTCAAGGCCGCCATGAAATCTCCGGAGATGGCGGCCGCCGGGGCCAATCTGCAAACCTTCGCCGCACACCTGGTCACCATGATGTTCGGTAAAGAGGAAGGCTGAACCATGCGCCGCTACGTGGGTCAGGACGCGAGCAGTTTTGAATTTGCCTCGATCTTGTATGCCAAAACCGACTACGTGGCGCGGGTCACGTTCAACCGGCCGGCGGTGCTCAACGCCGTCAATTTTGAGGTCCTGCATGAGCTGCAACTTGCCTTCAAAGATGCGATGTGGGACGATCGGGTGGCCGTGGTTGTGCTCACCGGGGCGGGCGAGCGGGCCTTCTGCACCGGCGCCGATCTGCACGAGCAGAAAGAATTCTTGCAGCGCCCGCGCGACTACCTCAAATGGATGCGTGAGTTCGTCACAACCCACGAGCTGATGCGCAACCTGGGCAAGCCGATCGTAGCCCGGCTCAATGGCATCGTCGTCGGTGGTGGCAACGAGTTCAACCTGAGCTGTGACCTGGCCGTGGCCGCCGACGACATCTATATCCGGCAGGTGGGTACCAGCCGCGGGTCGGTAGCCCTGGCGGGTGCGACCCAGTTTTTGCCGCTGATTGTCGGGGAACGGCGGGCCCGCGAAATCCTGCTCCTGAATGAGGAAATCCCAGCCGACAAAGCCCTGGCCTGGGGCCTGGTCAACCAGGTGGTACCACGAGCTGAGCTGGATACGGCGGTCGACACCTTGTGTGAAAAGCTGTATAATAAGCTCCCCGAAAAGACACGTTACACGCGCCAGCAGCTCAATTTCTGGCGCGATTTTGCCTGGCACCTGACGATTGGTCACGGCAGCGATTGGCTGTCGATCCACAACGTATCGCCGGAAACGATCGAAGGGGTCGCAGCCTTCGACGAGAAGCGCCTGCCCGACTATGCCATGCTGCGTGCTGCGCGCGCCAACGACGAAGCGCCGGAGTTTTACTGGGGGCCATCCCTACAGACCTGCCAGGTATGTGGTGCTAACAATTTACCGGCACAATTTCGCTTTTGCGGCGCGTGCGGCGAGCTGCTGCCCGACACCGACATGAGGTAGATGGATGCCTGAGACCACGAGTCACGAATATGTCGTTACCGAAATCCGGCCTGGCGGCGTCGGTCTGGTCAGGATCAACCGGCCCAAACAGCTCAACGCCCTCAACAGCCGTGTGATGGAAGAACTGGTCGCCGCCGTCGAGGCTTTCGACGCCGACCCAGCGGTTGGCGCCGTCGTCATTACGGGGGATGCACGGGCCTTTGCCGCCGGCGCTGATATCAAAGAGATGGCCGAAGCGACGGCGATCGACATGCTGACGCGCAACAGCATCGGGCGCTGGGACCGGCTGCGTAAGGTTACCAAACCGCTGATCGCCGCATGCAGTGGATACGTCCTGGGGGGTGGTAACGAACTTGCCATGACCTGTGACATCATTGTGGCCAGCGAGAGTGCGCGGTTTGGACAACCAGAAATCAACCTCGGTGTTATCCCGGGTGCCGGCGGTACACAGCGCCTGACGCATGCCGTGGGCAAGAGCCTGGCCATGGAAATGGTCCTTACCGGCCGGCAGCTGACCGCCGAAGAAGCACTGCGCTACGGCCTTGTCTCACGCGTCGTGCCGGTGGAAGTGTACCTGGATGAGGCGTGCAAGCTGGCCGCGGAAATTGCGTGCAAAGCCCCAATCGCAGTGCGTTTTGCCAAGGAGGCGGTCAACAAAGCGTACGAAGAATCGTTGACCGAAAGTCTGGGTTTCGAGCGGCTGCTGTTCTATTACCTGTTTGCGTCGGAGGATCAAAAGGAAGGGATGCGCGCATTCATCGAGAAGCGGCCGCCGACATGGACAGGGAGGTGACCGTTTGGATTTTGGATTTTGGATTTTAGATTTTGGATTGGATTTTAGATTGAGAGGCGGGCGGGTTGGTGGGGCTGGCGCTGTGGTGTGTGGATGTGCCAGGCCTGAGCGGCGGCAGGGCTGCTGCATTTAAGATGGGCTATTTGTGAATCACGAGAGGAGCACCATGATCACTGACGACATGAGCCTGCAAGAAAAGACGACTTACTTCGAAGACCGGGTCGCGCGCGGCGAGAAGGTCGAGCCACACGATTGGATGCCGGATGGTTACCGCCGGCAGCTGATCCGCCTCATCCACCAGCACGCCAACAGCGAGATCGTCGGTGCCCTGCCGGAGGGTCGATGGATCCCGTACGCCCCAACCCTCAAACGCAAGCTGGCCCTCATCGCGAAGGTGCAGGACGAAGTGGGGCACGCCCAACTCCTCTACCGGGCAGCCGAGACGCTCGGCAAACCGCGCGAAGAAATGATCGACGAGCTGCTGACGGGAAAATCCAAATATTCCAACATCTTCAATTACCCGGCCGAAACCTGGGCCGATGTCGCGATCATTGCCTGGTTGGTCGATGCGGCGGCGATTATCAACCAGACGATGCTCAGTGAAGGCTCCTACGGCCCATACGCGCGGGCACTGAAACGCATCTGCTACGAAGAGGCCTTTCACCTCAAACATGGCCATGACATGTGCGTAACCCTTGCGGCCGGTACGCCGGCGCAGCGTGCCATGCTGCAGGATGCGCTCAACCGCTGGTGGTGGCCGTTAATGATGTTCCACGGCCCGTCCGATGCCCTGTCGACCCATACCGCCCAGCTGATCAAATGGCGCGTCAAGTTGATCGGCAATGACGAGATTCGCCAGGAGTTTCTGCGCCGTTACGTGCCGCAAATTCTACGCCTGGGTCTCACGATTCCCGATCCTGAGCTGCATTACGATGCGTCCACCAACACCTGGCAGCACGGGGCGATCGACTGGGATGAATTTTTCCGCGTCATCCAGGGAGATGGTCCGTGCAACCAGGAACGCCTGGCGGTTCGTAACCTGGCGCACGCACAAGGGGCCTGGGTGCGCACCGCCCTGGCCGATTTTATGGCACGCCGCGAAGAGTTGGCGGTGCATTAGCGGATCAGGCAGGCAAGACGCCAGCAAGCTTGACGTTCCTGTTCTCCGGTATTCTTGAGTCGTGGAGGCTGCACGCCGTGGTGCGGCATTCTGCGGCGGGCGCGATGGAGGGCTTATGACGGATACCCAATGGCCGGTGTGGGAAGTGTTCCGGCAGAGCAAAAAGGGCGATCCCTACATTCATCAGGGCGCGGTGCACGCCACCGACGGCGAGATGGCCTTGCTCATGGCCAAAGAACAGTTCACCCGGCGGGAACCGTGCGCCGGCCTTTGGGTCACGCCGGCGAACGCGATCTGGGCCCTCGAAGACGAAGAGTTTTTTACACCGGTAACCGATAAGAGCTATCGCGAATCGAGCGGCTACAAAATCGCCCAGAAACTGCGCGATCTGGAGCGCGACCCGTGAGCGCGGAACATGCCGCACTCACGGCGCTGCTGCTGCAGCTGGCCGACGATGAGCTGATCCTGGGGCATCGAAATTCCGAATGGACCGGGCTGGGTCCGATTTTGGAGGAAGACATCGCTTTCTCCAGCATGGCCCAGGACGAGATCGGCCACGCCCAGGTGTATTATCGTCTCATCGAGAACCTAGGCGAACCATCCCCGGATGCGCTGGTATTTCTGCGCACGGCTGACCAGTTCCGCAACGCACAGCTCGTTGAGCTGCCGCGCACCGATTACGCCTTCAGCCTGGTGCGTCACGTATTGTACGATCTGGCAGAACAGGTCCGCCTGGAGGCCCTGGTGCATTCCAGTTACCAGCCGCTGGTCGTAGTGGCAGGCAAGCTGCGCCACGAGGAGCGTTATCATGCCCTGCATGGCCGCACCTGGCTCAAACAACTGGCCCTGGCCAATGACGACAGCCATGACCGCGTCCAGCAGGCCCTCGATCGCCTGTTTCCAGTTGCGCTGAGCCTCTTCGAACCTGGCCCGCGGGAGGACTGGCTGCTGGCTCACCAGATTCAGCCAGCGGAGATGGAGCTGCAGCAGGCCTGGTTTGACCTGCTGCAGCCGCTGCTGCACGGGTTGCACCTGCACGTGCCGCTGGAGGCAGCGGGACACGGCTGGCGCGTGACGGCGGGTATCGATCCGCATTACGGCGGCCGCTACGGCCATCACACACCGCACCTGGCTGCGCTGTTGGCCGACATGCAGCTCGTCTACCGGGCCGACCCCGGCGCTGCCTGGTAGGGATGCCGGTCGGGAAGGAACTACGCATGTCTTTGAACGAAGCCATCATCTGGCAAGCACTCGAACAGGTCATGGACCCCGAGATCCCGACTCTCAGCGTGGTCGATTTGGGTATGATTCAGGAAGTACGGGTGAATGACGGCACGGCCTATGTGGCCATGACCCCCACGTTTACCGGCTGTCCTGCCATCGACATGATCCAGGACACGATCCGGACGCACGTGGTCGAGGCTGGTGCGTCTGCGGTGGTGGTCGAGCTGCGTCTGGAGCCGGCCTGGAACAGCAACCGCATCACGCCCGACGGGCAGCGCAAATTGAAGGCCTTCGGGCTGGCCCCGCCGCGGCGTTACACAGGGGAGTTCAACATCACCCTGCTGGAGGCGGTGCCGTGTCCCTGGTGCAGTTCGACCCACACGACGCTGGAGTCGATGTTCGGCACCACGTTGTGCCGGACCATGTACTTCTGCCAGACCTGCCGGCAGTCGTTCGAGCAGTTCAAACCGGTTTAGAGCTGGACATATACTAAATGTTTAGGAATGCCATGCCATTCCTGATTTCCTGGCTGTGGTGGTGCACGCATGGTTGGGCCTACCTGGCATTCATCCTGGTTGGCTGGCCGGTCGTGCGGCCTGATCTGGGGTAGTACGCCGCTCTGCGCGAAGCCGACAGCGAACCCAGCCAGGAAAAGATCGGGTGTTCTTTCGGCATGGGTCGTGGACTGGCGAGGGTCCTCGACCCGTAAAACCGGCGTGCCCTCTGGGCGCGCAAACACACACGCGAAGGAGAAAGTTACATGAAACGAGCCGCTTTGTTGGTCTCTGGCACGGTTCTGGTCATTGCCGCAGTCTTCGGACTCATTTTTTCTATTGCTGGTATCGTCGTAGTCGGGCAGGCGGTGGCGGCTGTCGAAGTCAGCCTGAACGGTGGACTCGATCTGATGGACCGCACGCTGCAGACCACGGCGGACGGCCTGCGCCTGGCCGACGAGTCGCTGCAGGACGTGCAGGCCGCGGTGGGCTCGCTGGAATCCACAATCCGGCAGAGCGGCGCCGCCCTGGGGAACGTGATTCCCTCCTTCCGTTCGTTGGGCGATTTGTTGGGGATCGAAGTGCCGGACACGCTGCGCTCCACGGAACAGTCACTGGGCGCGGCTTCGCAGGCCGCCGAAGTCATCGACAATCTCCTGAGCACCCTCTCCAGCATCCCCTTCCTGAACATCGCCACCTACGAACCTGAAGTGCCCTTCCACGAAAGCCTGCAGAATGTGGCGTCCAACATCCAGGACATCCCAGGCCGGCTGGAAGAGGCACAAACCGGCATCATCCAGGCCATCGACAGCCTGGAAACCATCAAGGGCGACGTCACCACGATTGCCGACCCGATCGCACGTATTGGCACGAGCCTGGGTGAAACGCAGGGTGTGCTCGGTAACTACCAGGGCATCGTGGCCGATTTGCAGCAGCAGGTGAACAATCTGCAAACCAATGTCTCGACCTGGCTCAACTGGTTGAAGTGGGGGGTGTGGTTGGTTTTGATCTGGCTGGGCATTGCCCAAATCGGTCTCTTTACCCAGGGCCTCGAACTGATTGGGCGCGGTCGTGCCATGCGGCCCGCACCGGCAGTCATTGCAGCCCCTTCCCCATCACCGGTCCAGGCCGTGCTGGAACCTCCCGCTGCTCCCCCCGCGGAATCGCTGGGTGTGGTAGATACAGCCAGTGTAGACGAGCCTCCAAAGGAGTAACCGCGCGGTGTTGAAAGAGTTCCGTGAATTCATCAATCGCGGCAATGTGCTCGATCTGGCCGTGGCCGTGGTCATTGGTGGTGCCTTTGGCGCGATTGTCACCTCACTCGTCGATGACATTTTGATGCCGCTGGTCGGCGTTTTGCTGGGCGGCATCAATTTTACCGGGCTGAACATCACCATGGGCGGTGCGCGCATCCTGTACGGCAACTTCATCCAGGCGATTGTCAATTTCCTGGTGATTGCATTTGCCATGTTCCTGGTGGTGCGGACTGCCAATCGTGTAACACGCAAAAAAGAGGCAGCACCGTCCGCCGCGACCGCTGAAGTGCAGTTGTTGACCGAAATCCGCGACCTGCTCAAGGACCGCAGCTGACATGTTCACCACGCTGATCGACAGCGCAGACCTTGCACTGCACCTGGATGACCCGACCTGGGCTATCGTGGACTGTCGTTTTTCGCTGTTCGACAGCGATCAGGGGCGGCGTGCCTACAGTGAGGCGCACATACCACACGCCGTGTATGCCCACCTGGACGAAGACCTCTCGGACCCTGTGGTGGCTGGACAGACCGGGCGCCATCCTCTGCCGACGATCGAACGATTGGCCCGGCGTTTTGGGCAGTGGGGCATCGGTCCGGGTGTGCAGGTGGTGGCCTACGACAACGCCGATGGCGGTATTGCCGTGCGCTTGTGGTGGCTGGCGCGCTGGTTGGGGCATGAGGCGGTGGCTGTGCTGAACGGCGGCTGGCAGGCGTGGGTCACGGCCGGGCTGCCGGTGACTGCGGTCCGGGAGGCACGCCAACCGCGCCCATTTGTGCCAACACCCCAGCCGCACCTGGTGGCGACGATCGATGATGTGCTGATCGCGTTGCGACAGCCGCGACACCTGTTCGACGTACGCGTGGCGGAACGTTTTTGCGGGGCGCGGGAGCCCATCGATCCCGTCGCCGGCCACATTCCCGGTGCACACAATGCGCCCTACACGGGCAATGTCGATTCCGATGGCCACTTTCTGCCGGTAGACACACTGCGGGTACGGTACACAGCCCTGTTGGGTAATACGCCGCCGACTGAAGCGATCTTCTACTGCGGATCGGGCATCAACGCTGCGCATGCGGCGTTGGCACTGGCGCATGCCGGCCTGGGCAACACGCGCATCTACCCCGGCTCGTGGAGCGAGTGGATCACCGATCCGGCGCGGCCGGTGGCGACAGGTGAATGATGAACGTCGGCGCATGAAAGAGAGATTTGCGGCGGTTGTGTCGTTTGTCCAGGCGGTGTTTGCCAGTTTTGGCAAGCACCGCGCGCCGCGCCTGGCGGCCGCCCTGGCCTACTACGCGCTCTTTTCGACAGCCCCCCTGCTGGTCATTGCGATTGCGATTGCCGGGCGTATCGTCGGCCAGTCCATGGCCCAGGGCGTCATCATCGACCGCGTCACCGACACGCTGGGTCCGGCGGTGGCCGAGGCGCTGCAGGGCCTGATGATCAGCATCTCTCAGCCCCGCAATACGGTTCTGGCGACGGTCGTCAGCGCAGTGGTCGTCATCGTCGGGGCGACGAACTTCTACGCCGCCTTGCAGGACGCGCTCAACACCATTTGGGACGCGCACCCCCCCGCCATGGATATCAAAAAGTTTGCCAGATACCGCGGCCTGGCCTTTGTGATGGTGGTCGGTACGGGTCTGATCCTGATCGTATTCTTGTTTCTCAGTGCTATCGTGTCCGCACTGGCGGGGGTCGTCGAACATCTCGTTCCCGGCCTGTTGAACGGCTGGACCGTATGGGCCGTGCTGCAGGGTGTCGTCTTCTACGGCCTGGCCACGGTAATTTTCGCCGTCATCTTTCGTATCCTGCCGGACACGCGCGTCGCCTGGCGTGACGTCTGGCTGGCAGCCATCATGACAACGCTGCTCTTCACAATCGGCCGCTTCATGCTCGACCTGTACATCCGCTACAGTCCCATTACCTCCCTCTACGGCGCCGCGGGTTCGCTGGTGGCGCTCCTCGTTTTCGTCTACTACATGGCCCAGATCATCTTTCTGGGCGCCGAGATCAGCCGCGTGTATGCGGAGAGGTATGGTTCGCGGCGGACGCCTGGAACTCAAGTTCCAGGCTGATAGCTGAAGTCGGCTGTAAGCCGACTGGGTGCGGAACGCGGCGATTCGCGGCGGATGCCTGGAACTCAAGTTCCAGGCTGATAGCTGAAGTCGGCTGTAAGCCGACTGGGTGCGGGACGCGGCGATTCGCGGCGGACGCATGGAATTCAAGTTCCAGGCTGACAGCTGAAGTCGGCTGTAAGCCGACTGGGTGCGGGACGCGGCGATTCGCGGCGGAGGCCTGGAACTCAAGTTCCAGGCTGATAGCTGAAGTCGGCTGTAAGCCGACTGGGTGCGGGACGCGGCGATTCGCGGCGGACGCCTGGAACTCAAGTTCCAGGCTGATAGCTCAAGTCGGCTGTAAGCCGACTGGGTGGTATACCTCGCTGGACTGACGTGATCACACAACACACACCGGCAAACCCAAAAAAACTCTGTGCTCTCTGTGTTCTCTGTGGTGATTCCCGTCGCGCACCTGCATGTAACCTATTGCCTCTTCGTTCATCTAAACCGGTTGTTGAAAGCACATTCCCACCAGTCGAGGAAGGAAACGTGGAATTTATCAAGCGTCTTTTCGGCAGCCCTGCAGCGGGTGTCAAAGCCGAGGATGTGCAGGCGTGGCTGCAGGCAACCCAGCCGCAGCCGTTTGTTTTGGATGTGCGCCAGCCGGATGAGTATCGCGCTGGCCACATTCGCGGCGCCCGGCTCATTCCGCTGCACGAACTGCAGCAGCGGGCCGGTGAACTGCCGCGTGACCGTAAGATCGTGTGTGTTTGCCGCTCCGGCAACCGCAGCAGCCGCGCGGCACGCCTTTTGGCCCCGTTGGGTTTCGATGTCGTGAACATGGACGGCGGAATGATCGCCTGGCAGCGTGCCGGACTCCCTGTCAAACAGGGCAACGGGCGTTGATGGCCGGTCTGCCCCTCGAGATTGCACTTGGTTTTGCGATTGGCCTGTCACTGGGACTGCTCGGCGGCGGTGGCTCGATCCTGACGGTGCCGGCGTTGGTGTACCTGGTGGGTCAGAGCCCTCAGGCCGCGATCACCACCTCGCTGGCGATCGTGGGTGCGAACAGTATTGTGGGGGCAAACTTTCATCGTCGGCAAGGCACACTCAACTGGCACGTGGCGCTGCTGTTTGGCGGTGCCGGTATGCTGGTTTCGTATGTGGCCGCTGGTATGTCGCGGAACTGGCTCAGTCCGGCCGCACTGCTCGTTACCTTTGCCGGATTGATGATCGTTATCGGGTTGTTGATGCTGCGCCCTCCGCCGGCCGCCACGACCGGCGACGTGCAGCTGCAGTGGCCGGTCGTGCTGGCCAGCGGGGCAGGGGTGGGACTGCTGACCGGAATCCTGGGTGTGGGAGGTGGCTTTTTGATCGTCCCTGCCCTGGTGATGTTGATTGGCCTGCCGATGGCCCAGGCGGTTGGCACCTCGCTGCTGGTGATCGCCATGAACAGCGCGGCGGGCTTTCTGGGGCATCTCGGTGAAGGGGCCTTCGATTGGGCGCTGGTCATCGTGTTTGTGACGGCTGGCCTGGCCGGCACCTATACGGGGTCACGCCTGGCCGGCCGCCTGCCCGCTGCCCGCCTGCGGCGCCTGTTTGCGCTGTTTGTCATCGTGCTCGGTGTGCTGTTGTTGATCGATAACGTGTAGATGCGAAGATCGTAAAGGAAAAATCATGTATACACAACAATTTTTTGTCGATGGTTTGGGATGCGCCTCGTATTTGATCGGATGTGAAAGCCAGGGTGTCGCGGCGGTGATCGACCCCGATCGGGATGTGCAGATGTATCTCGACGCCGCTGCGGCGCGTGGTCTCAAAATCACACACATTATAGAAACTCACCTGCATGCCGACCACGTGTCGGGCAATACCGATTTGGCGGAGCGGACCGGTGCCGATATCTACCTGCACGAGGCGAGCGGGGCCGGCTTTGCGCACAAGGCTCTGAAAGGGAGCGATACGCTGTGGCTGGGCAACGTGCGGCTTGACGTGCGCCACACACCGGGCCATACCCCGGAGAGCATCAGTCTGCTGGTCAGCGATACGACCCGTGCGCCGGAGCCGTGGATGGTCCTGACCGGCGATACCCTGTTTGTCGGTGACATTGGCCGGCCCGATCTGGTAGGGGTAGCGGCGGCGCGCGGCCTGGCAGGTGATTTGCACACGAGTCTCTTCGACACCCTGCTCAAGCTGGATGACATGGTCATGGTGTATCCCGGACACGGGGCTGGCTCATTGTGCGGCCGCGCGATCGGCTCGGTGCGCAGCACGACGGTTGGTTTCGAGCGGCGTTTCAATCCAGCCCTGGCGCCGCGGACACGCGACGAGTTCATCGCCTACGCCACCAGCGAGCTGCCGGAGCAGCCGGGGAATCACCAGCGCATCAAGGCTACGAATCGCCAGGGGCCGGCACCGCTGGGTGAGCCAACACCACGTTCGCTGACGATCCAGAATGCGATCCCGCATTTTCAAATGGGGGCGGCTCTGCTCGACCTGCGGCCACGCGCCGACTTCGTCAAGGCGCACATCCCAGGCTCGGTGCACATGGAAGCGGATGATCAGCTGAGTAACCGGATTGGCTTTGTGATTCCGCCGCAAGTGCCGATTATCCTGCTGCTGGCCGACCCGGCTGATTACCGCCGGGTAGTCTTGGGCCTGGCCCGCGTGGGGTATGATACCGTGGCTGGTTATCTGGCCGACAGCCTGGACACATGGCGAGCATTGGGCCTGCCCCTGACCAGCGGTGATGTCAAGGACATTGCGCCAGTCGAGCTGAAGAAGCTGCTGGATGCCGGCAACGGCGAGCGTCCACTGGTGATCGACGTCCGTGAGCCGTGGGAGTTCCAGGGTGGTCACCTGCCGGGTGCGCAGCTGATTCCGTTGGGCCAGCTGGGGACGCGGATCGGCGAGCTCGATCCCCGGCAGCCGGTTGCCGTCGTCTGTGCCACCGGCAGCCGCAGCCAGTCGGCCGCGGCGCTGCTCAATCAGAAGGGATTCAAGACGGTGTACAACGTGCTGGGGGGCATAACGGGCTGGCTGGCGAACGGTCTCGGGTTGGAGCGCGAACGCACGTAGTCCGACCGGGCGGTTGAACTGGCCCCCTTTGGCGTGTGGCGGCCTCGGTTTGCGGTCGCCACCACGACACTGAGTGACGCGATGACAGCGCTTTGACAGGCACAACGATGTTTGGTAATCTGTTGCCCTATGGCAACAGAACCGATCGATTCGCAGTGGCTGGCCCGCCTGCGGGCCGGCGACAAGGCGGCCTGTGCAGAATGTATCGAACAGCACTCCCCGGGCGTGTACCGCCTGGCGCTGCGCCTGACGCGCAACCCGGCCGAGGCCGAAGACGTGGTGCAGGAAACCTTCCTGAACGCCTTCAAGGCCATCGGATCGTTCGAAGGACGCGCCGAGCTCGGCACCTGGCTCTACCGTATCGCTTACAACGCCGCCATGGGACGGCTGCGGCGTAAGCGGTTCGACACAGTGTCCGTGGAACAGGTCACCGCACCGGACGACAGCCTGCCGGTGCCGCACCAGCTGTTCGACTGGTGCTGCCTGCCCGAACCCGACTTTCACACGACGGAGGCGCGATACCAGATGGAAGCCGCCATTGCCGAACTGCCGGAAAAACTAAAGGTCGTATTCGTGATGCGCGAGCTGGAGGGATTGTCGACCCAAGAGACCGCCGATACCCTGGGAGTCTCACTCGAAGTGGTCAAAACACGCCTGCACCGGGCTCGGCTGTGGCTGCGTGAACGTCTGTCTGGTTATTTCACCGAACTGGCCCTGGCACAGGCCAAACGAGCCGAAATAAGATGACGACACCGGCGTGCGCTGCGCTGCTGGCGCATTTTTCGGAATACCTGGACGGTGAAACACCGCCCGATCTCTGCGCACGGCTGGAGGCACACCTGGCGACCTGCGCAGAATGCCACGCCGTCTTCGACACCTTGCGCAAGACCGTCGCGCTCTACCACGAACTGCCCCAACCCGATCTTCCCACCGCAGTGCGTACCCGCCTGTTCCACCGGCTGGACCTGGACGAGTTCCTGGCAGCACCAGACCCGGCTCAGGCTAATACACCATATCCCCCCGAATGAACGCCGCTGTGCGCGAATCCACCGGTGATGCGAAAAAGCTCGCCGCCGGCCCACTCTCGATCACACGCCCATCCAGCAAAAACAACACCCGCTGAGCCAGGCGTCGTGCCTGAAATACGTTGTGCGTCACGAGAACCACCGTGGTCTGCTGGCGCTGATGCAGTTCACGGATGGCACCCTCGATGACCTGCACGTTGTAGGGGTCGAGATTGGCGGTCGGCTCGTCCAGCAGCAGCACCTGCGGCTGGATGACCATGGCGCGTGCCAGGGCCGCCCGCTGCATTTCGCCGCCGGAAAGGGTACGTGCGTGCGCGCCGGCCAGCGGCGCCAGCCCAACAGCCTCCAACGCAGCTTCCGCCAGCGGACGCCCATCGCGCACGCCGCGCAGCTGCAGGCCGTAGGCGACGTTGTGGAGGACCGAGCTGTTGAGCAGCACCGGGCGCTGAAAGACGGTCGTCACCTGCCGGCGCAGGTCGAGCGGGACGTCGCCGGTGCCGTTGACGGTGTGGGTGCGGAACGTGAGGGTACCCGAGGTGGGCCGCTCCAGGAAGTTGAGCAGGCGCAGGAGTGTGCTTTTGCCTGAACCGGAGGGACCCACAATGGCCACGATCTCGCCAGGCGCGAACTCCAGCTGCGGCAGATCCAGCACCACACGCTCGCCGTAGCGGTGTGTAATGTCCAGCAGCCGGTACAGCGGTGCGGCCGGCGGCTGTGAGCCGTTGCCATGAGCGGTTGCGGTTGGCGGTGCGGTCTCAGTCACGATTCAGTCCGCCTTGCCCTGCAAACGCAGCATCACGATGTTGATCAGAAAGGTAATAGCGAGCAGCACGAAGGACAGGGCCAATGCCAGGTCGAAAGCACCTTTGCGCGTTTCCAATACAATGGCCGTCGTCAGAACGCGCGTCGAGCCCTCGATGTTGCCACCGACAAGCATCACGGCACCGACTTCGGAAATGATGCCACCAAATCCCGCCACAACCGCCACGATGACGCCAAGGCGCGCTTCCCACAGAATGGCCTGCGTCGCCTGTGTGGTGGTGGCACCCAGCGCAAGCACCTGCGTGCGCAGGGCCGGATCGACGCCCATCACGGCGGCCATCGTAAAGCCCGCCACCAGCGGAAAAGCGATGATCGTCTGCGCCACGATCATCGCCTGTGGCGTAAACAGCCACCCCAATTCGCCGAGCGGCCCGCTGCGTGACAGCGCCAGGTAGACGAAGAGGCCGATCACCACCGGGGGGAACCCCATGCCGGTGTAAAGCAGCACGATCATAACCTGACGCCCGAAGAAGCGCCGCAGCCCCAAAAAGGCCCCGGTCGGAATACCCACCAGCGTGCTGAACAGCAGGGCAACGCCCGAAACCTGGAGCGACAGGATGATGATTTGCCAGGTCTGCTCGTCGCCGCTGAGCAGCAGCTGCATCGCCTGCGCGATTCCATCGAGAATCTCATTCATGCTCCGCCCTCGTTGCTCATTTCTGTCATAACGATGGGCAAAAATGAATGACGTGCGTCATGCCTGGGCACCGAAGACCTCGAGGAAACGCTGGCGCACCCACTCGTCCAGGCCGGTCTCCAGCTCGTGAAAACGCCGCACGTACTCGTGGGCGGCGGCGGTCAGCTCGGCGCCACCGCCGTGGATGCCACCGATCCGCGTGTCGATCAGGGAGACCCCCAGGCCGTGTTCCATTTCTTTGACCTTGCTCCAGGCGACGCGATAGGGCACGTGCAGACGCTCGGCGGCCGCCGAAATGGAACCGGTTTCGGCGATCATCTCCAGCAGCTGAATCCGCCAGCGGCTGAGCACGACATCGTCAGTGGTTTCGACCCACAGGTTGCAGCGCGGAATGAGTTTCGACGTCATGTCACCGATTACCGGGCATCATAGTCTGATCCCGAATTGTGGTGGGATCGACGGGCGTGTCGCCAACGCGCAGGGTTTGGATGTCCGGGTGGTCTCTTCGCTGTGTCCGGTGCACCAATCACGTGCAGCGTGCCGCACAGGTGCTCGATGGGCAGCTCCTTCCAGGCCGCGGGTTTATCGATGCCTCGATCATCTGGCTTTGGCATACATGTTCCCGAACGAAACAATGTCGTCACGTTTGGATGGCGTGCGCAGAGCGAAGTATATCCGGTCACGCGCGGGACGTCAACAAACGGGCCGAACAGATTCATGAAACCTGTACGGCCATGAATGCGCCCAGAGACACACATCGCCCAGACCACACAACCCCGGATTTAGCGCAGATTCGCGCCCATTCGCGGTCACCACCCCTATCCGCGGTCTGTATCGAGCTTGAGCAGCAGCTGGCGCAGCATCTCCTGCTCTTCGTCACTCAGAAAACCCACATCGGTTCCGTTCTGCATGAGTACGGTCTGGCCGAGTTTGGTCTGGGCCAGCATGCGCAGGTCCTCTTCGAGCGGATCGCGCAGGCGGTGATCTTCGACGATCAGCCCATCCTTCATGCGCAGGATGCGCTGTGTGGCCTGGGCCACACGCCGGTCGTGGGTGACGATGACAAAGGTGGTGCCCTGGCTCTGGTTCAGCTCGGCCATCAGGGCCAGGATTTCTTCACCGCTCTGGCTGTCTAGGCTGCCGGTGGGCTCGTCGGCCAGGATCAGCGACGGGCTGTTGGCCAGGGCGCGGGCCACGGCGACGCGCTGGCGCTGGCCGCCCGAAAGCTGGCTGGGCAGGGCATCGCGCCGGTCGCCCAGGTTGACGAGCGCCAGGAGATGTCGCGCCCGTTCGCGGTGCTGCTTGCGCCCGCCGGACTGGCCCTGCATCGGCACTTCCACGTTCTCCAGGGCCGTGAGGGTGGGCAACAGGTTGTGCAGCTGAAAGACGAAACCGACGGTGCGGGCGCGGAAGGCGTCGACGTCTGGCAGGTGGGCCAGATTTGTGCCCGCCACCCAGACTTCCCCTTCGGTGGGCTGGTCGAGGGCCCCCAGCATGTTCAGCAGGGTGCTCTTGCCGCAGCCGCTGGGTCCCATGATGGCGACGAATTCACCGTTGGCGATGGATAGACTGACCCCGTCCAGGGCGCGTACTGCGGTTTCACCACTCCCGTAGCGTTTCGTCAGGTTTGTCGTGCGGATCAGTTCGTTTTCCATGGCCTGTTCCTGACTTATGGCTGTGCCTGGATGTTGACGAAGGCGGTCATTCCCCAGCGCAGGTTGGGGTCCAGCTCGGGGAGGTCGACCACCAGGGTGTAGTTGGTGCTGCCCTTTTCGACCGTGCTCATGGGTGCGATGCGGTTGATAGTGCCCTGGAATGTCTGGCCGGGCAGGGCATCGAACGTCACCTCGACCGGCATGCCCACACGGACGCGTGTCACATCGGTTTCGCGCAGGTCGGTAGTTTCGACGCGCAGGCCCGCGGTGTCGCCGATGGTGACCAGGGGATGGCCGGCCACCGCCAGCTCACCGGGACGGGTGGTTACGCTGCCAACCTGGCCGGCGAAGGGAGCGCTGACGCGCGCCTGGTCGAGCTGCGCCTGGGCTGTGGCCAGCGCCGCACGTGCCGACTGTACGCGTGCCTCGGCCATCGCCCGTTCTTCTTGGGTGGCGCCCGCCTCGGTCTCACTCAATGCGGCCTGGGCACGCTGCACGGTGGCCTGTGCCGACTGAACGGTCGCTTCGGCGGCGGGTACCTGGGCCTGGGCCACCTGCGCCTGGGCACGCGCGGCGTTGATTTGGGCCTGCGCCACGGCCAGCTGCTGCGGTGTGGCACGCTGCAGGGCCACGTCAGCGGCGGCTACGGCGGCTTCGTAGGTGGCAGTCGCCTGCTGCAGGGCAACCGCCTGCGGCAGCGCGCCGATGTTGGGATCGCCGCGCACCTGGTCGTACGCCGCCTGTGCCTGGTCCAACAGCGCCCTGGCTCGATCCACTTCCTTCTGCGCGGCGATACGCTGCGCGGCGCTGGGCCGGCTGGCGAGTTCGTTGTACTGGGCCTGGGCAATGGCAACCTGGGCCTCGGCGGCGGCAACACCGCTGCCCGCCTGGTCGAGGGCTGCTTCGGCCTGGGCGACACCAGCCTGGGTCGCCGCCAGGTCGGCCTGGGCGGCGGCGCGCTGCGCGGCAGTGGCACCAGCGATCACTTTGTCGCGCGCGGCCTCTGCTTCGGCCAGCGCGGCGGCCGCAGCATCGACCTGGCTTTGCAGGACGCCGTTGTCGAGATCGACGAGCACATCACCCGCCTGCACCGTGTCCCCTTCCTGGACGTGCACGGTCTGCACCGTGCCGCCGGTGGCGGGACTCAGGGCCGCCCACTGGGCCGGCAGCAGCTTGCCCGATGCCCAGATGACGTTGTCGGTCGTGTTCTGCGCCGTGGCGGTGCTTTCGGCGGGCGGTGCGCCGCCGGTGGCCGTGTTTTCCGCAAGCGTCGAAAAAGCCCACCAGCCGATGATGGCCACGATCAGCACCACACCTGCAATGATCCACAATCGCTTATTCATGGTTGCCTCACTCGTCATTCGTAACGCAGCGCCTCGACCGGCTGCATGCGGCTGGCGCGCCAGGCCGGATAGGCACTGCCGATCAGGCCGATCACAACGGCCAACAGGATGCCTTGTGCGATACTCGCCAGATCGAGGCTCGGTTTGATGAAGGCGTCGGCGCCGGGAATGGCCGCAATGCCCCAGATGAACAGGATTCCCAAAACCGTGCCAAAGATACCGGCCAGCAAACACAAGAACAAGGTCTCCTGCAGAACCTGGCTCAGGATACGGCGTTTACGCCAGCCGAGGGCGCGCAGGGTCCCAATTTCGCGTGTCCGTTCGTAGATGGCCATAATCATGGTGTTGGCCACAACCACACCGCCCACGAAGATCGCCAGCAGGCCGATGGCCTGGGCGATGGCCTCGGTCGACTGCATGTCGCGCGTATTTTGCGCAAAATCGCTGCTCAACGAAGCGCGCGCATCGGGGAAACGTTGGTTGATGGCGGCCGCCACGGCGTCGGCCTCGGTGGCCTGGGTGACGTTGACGAAGATGAAGCTGACGGCGCGCGGCCGGTTGAGCAGTCGCTGCGCTTCGCGCAGGGCCAGGATTCCGCCACCCTCTTCCCAGGCCACACCGGTTTCGAAGATGCCCACCACTTTGTAGCGCGTGTTGTACAAGGTGATCGTATCGCCGATGCCGGTTTTGTAGTTCTTGGAGCCCGCTTTGCCCAACATGATCTCGTTCGGTCGTTGGACGCGGCGCCCATCGACCAGCACGTAATGATCCATGGCGGGACTGTTGGGGTCGACGCCGCCCAACACGAACAGCGGAAAATCTTCGGTCGAGACAAATCCCAGGATCAGTGGGCTGACCGTTTTTACGCCGGGCATCCCGCGGATCTGCCCCAGCATACGCTCGTCCAGCGTGCTCAGGCTCAGGTCGGCTGTGTCGCGCTGGGCCACGGTGATGTTGCCTGTCCCGCCGCTGCCCGCCAGGCTGTTCAGCTCACCCATGAAGCCTTTCGTCAGGCTGCCCAGCATCACGATCGTCGCCACGCCGACGCCAATGCCGGTGGCGGTGATGATCGTGCGTGTCTTGCGGCGCCAGAGATTGCGGAAGCTCTGGCTGCCGATGCGTGCCAGGCGGCCTGTGACCTCACCGCTGCTGCCCCCCTCGTAACGTAACGCTTCGACCGGCGTCAGGTTGGCGGCGGTCCACGCCGGGTAGGCACCGCCAATCAAGCCCAGGCAGATGGCGGTGAGCATGCCCTGCACGAAGATCTGGGGGGTAAAAGAACCGAGGAGAAAAGCGCCCATGCCAGGCACCAACGAAACCAGGTTGCTCAATACCACACCGAGTAAGATGCCGGTGACACCGCCGGCGATGCTCAGGAGGAGCGCTTCGGCCATGATCATACCGGTGATGCGCCGGCGACTCCAGCCGACGGCACGCAGCGTGCCAATCTCGTGCGTGCGTTCCATGACGCTCATCACCATGGCGTTCATCATGCCCAGGCCACCGATGAGGACCGCAATGCCGGCAATGCTCAGCGCAAAACCGTTCATGAGCCCGGTCCACTCCTGGTTGCCCTGGTATTCCGAGGCCAGGCTGACCGCCAACTCATCGTCCATCGTTTCGATGCGCTGCATCACCTGTTCGGCGTTGGCGCTGCGGTGCAGACCCACCTGGAAAAGGCTGACCTGGCGCGGCTTCTGGGCAATTGCCTGGGCATCGGCCAGCGTGACGACCCCGCCCGACTCTTCCAGCCCCTGGCCGGTTTCGAAGATGCCCACGATGCGGTACGGCGCGCCGTAGATGCGGATCGTATCATCGAGGCCCTTCTTCAAGGTCTCGGCGGCGCGGCGGCCGATCACCATCTGTTTGGGTCCGGTGAGGGGTTTTCCCTCCACGACCCGGTAGTGCTGGATGGCCACGGTATCTGGATCGTAGCCAAAGAGCAGAAAGATGGGCAGGTCTTCGGTGGCAACGAAGGTGAAAAAGCCGGGATCGACGTTTTGCACACCGGGCAGAGACTGCAAACGCAAGCCCACGTCCTCATCAAGCGTGCTCAGCATCGTATCGTAGGCATTGGCCTGGCTCACGAGCAGGTCATTGCTCGTTTTGATGATGCCGCCGTAGTTCTGGATCATGCCCTGGGCCACGGCACCCATGGCCACGACGGCGGCGACGCCAATGGCAATACCCAGGATCGTCAACAGGCTGCGGGTCTTGCGCCGCCAGAGATTCTTGAAGACCATGATGTGTGCTCCCAACGGTCGACAATAACGCGCATGCGGTTAGCGGTTCGATCCGCTGGCTCGTCCAGGGGGCACCCTTTTGGGGCGCCGATGTGTACGGTGGTTGTTGTGGTTTCAGTATAGGCGCCACAATGTGTTTAGTCAATACAAAACGAACGGATCGGGCTGATTTCTATCTGACGTTTTTGCGCGCGGTGGCGGACATCGCGTGTACGAAACCGGCGGCTGTGGCAGCCTGGGCCAGCAGCAGCAGACCGGTGAGCGCAGCGGGGTGAGGGAGGTGTCGGGTGAAGGGTGACGTCAGCAGGCGAACGTAGAATCGGACGGGCTCCAGGTGATGGGTGGCGGCGGATCGGGTGTGGTAGTGGAACGCGCCGCGCCCGTAGGCGATATGCTGGCGCCAGAAGGTGCGCAGGTTCAGGGTGTGGGCGTGCCAGACGATGGCGGCCGGCAGGTAGATCAGGTCATAACCGCTGGCCCGCCAATCGTCACAAAATGCGCGGTCCTCACCGCCGGCCGCGCCGAACGTGACATCGAAACCGTCCATTTGCCGAAACGGGCTGGCTGGTACGGCCAGGTTGTTCGAGGCCAGGAAGCGAGCGTTGTTCGGCCCGGCGGCGTTGACCGGCAAGAGGTGATCGACAACGAGCTGGCTGGCGGTGGCATACGGATTGTCGGGCAGTGCATTGATCGTGCGCCCGCCGAGAGCGTGCGCCGGGTACACGCTGGCAGCCGCAGCCAGGGTGGTCAACCAGGTGGGGGCCGGCCGGCAGTCGTCGTCGGTGAAGCCCAGCCACGTGCCGCGCGCCAGGCGTGCGCCGTAGTTGCGCGCCGCGGCCGCACCGGCTGGCCGCTGGCGCACGAGGGTCACAGCGAGCGTATCCCCCCAGGGGGTGATATCTGCGCCGGTCACCGCTGGTACGCTGCCATCGTCGACCACGATCACTTCGATGTCCGCGTGGGGGAAATCCTGTGCGGCCAACGCACGCAGGCAGGCATGCAGCGCGTGCGGGCGGTTGTGGGTGGGGTTGATGATGGAAAAGAAAGGTTTCGTAGTGGGTTACCTGTGTATGGTGGGTTGGCGTTCAAACGCCCGGCCGCCCAAGCGACGGGATCACCACCTCTTCATAGTGCGATCGATCCGTGTTCACTTCCCACAGATCGTGGCCTTCGCCGAAGATGTTGCGCGCCGCCAGGATGCCGGTCAGCATGGCATGATCCTGGTTATTGTAGCGGTGCAGGCCGTTGCGCCCAATCGTTTGCAGGTTGGTGAAATTCCTGAGGTAGCCCTGGATCACCTGCAGGTTCTGGCGGTAGGTTTGGTCGTACACGGGATAGGCCGCGGGCTGGCGGAAGACGACACCGTCACTCACCTCAGCAGCGGGTGCCAGGCGCAGGGCGGCCATTTCCTGCGCAGCCAGGCCCAGCAGCTCTGCATCGGAGCGTCGCCAGAGGGCATCGCCTTCGTTGCAGAAGTACTCCAGACCCAGGCTGGTGTTCTGTGGATCCGGCACCATGGCGGCACTCCAGTTCTTGAAGTTCTGGATGCGCCCCACCTGGACGTGCGGTGCATGGATGTAGAGCCAGTTATCCGGAAAGAGGTGCGGTCGCTGCACGATGAGGCCGACCAGGATGAAGGCGCGGTACGTCAGGCTGCGCGCAGCGGTCTGTACATCGGCCGGTGGTGCTGGATCCAGGCGCAAGATCAGCTGACTCAGGGGCATGCTCGAGATGACCTGGTCGACGGCGAGGGTTTGCCGGGTGCCGGCGCGATCGACGTCGACGTGCGTCACGCGCCCGCCGCTGTGGACCAGCCGCTGCACCGGACTGTCAAGCCAGGTCTCCCCACCGTGCGCCGCGACAACGTCCCGGAAGCGTTCCCACATCATGCCGGGACCCAGGACCGGGTAGTGGAACGTTTTGATCAGCGAGCGGGTGCCGGAGGTGCCGCCCAGGGCGTCGGCCACCGCGCTGACCAGCGAGAGCCCCATGATGCGCTGTGCTGCCCACTCGGCGCGAATCTGGTGGCAGGGAATGCCCCAGACCTTCTCGGTGTAGGACCGGAAAAATGCCTGGTACAGCCGGTACCCAAATCGATTGATCGCCCACTGCTCGAAGGTTTCTTCGGGCTGCAGCGGGGCAATCCTGGCCTGGAGATAACTCGTCAGGATGCGGGCACTTTCGACCAGCCCGAGTTTGGAGATCACGTTGGGCAGGCGCAGGGGGTAGTCGAAAAACTGGCCCTGGTAGTAGATGCGCGACAGGCGCGTGACCTCAATGAAGGCCTCGCCCAGCATCTCCTGCCAGAGCCGTTGGATCGTACCGTCTTTGGTGTAGAATCGATGCCCGCCAATATCGAAGCGGTACCCGTGGTAGGTCTCGGTACGTGCGATACCGCCAACCTGGCTGCCCTTCTCGACGATCAGCGGGTACACGGCGTGCCGAACCAGCTCATGGGCCGCCGCCAGGCCGGCCGGCCCCGCGCCGGCGATCAATACTGGGATGTGCTGCCCCAACCGCTCACGCCTCCGTGCCGGCCGACGGTCCGGGCAGGGCCAGGATTTCGGCCACGCGACGCAGGTCCATCCACCACTGCTGTTTGGGTCGCATATGCTCCATGTCGACCATACGCGGCAGGTCGATCAGGTCATGGAAGCGAATCTGGCCCGCATCGAGACCGATGAACGTTCCCCCGGGTGGCGTCACTTCGGCTTCGTTGACCAACCAGTCGATACATTTGCCCGCCAGACGGGTAGCCTGGATCCGATCGAAGGGCGATGGTGTACCGCCCTGCTGCATATGCCCCAGGATGGCCGAGCGCACGTCGTACAGCCCCTTGCCCTCAGCCTCGAACAGGGCGCACATGACGTCGGTGGTATAGACCGGGCTGGCGTACTCGTTACGGATCATCAGCCCCATACGTTTGCCCTGTTCGAACCCCTGGATGAGATGCTGCAGGTCGAGCTCGAGGTCGTGCAGGGTAATACCTTCCTCGTTGAGGTAGACACGCTCGGCGCCCGTGGCCAGGCCGCTCATCAGTGCCAGGTAGCCGCAGTAGCGCCCCATGACTTCGACGACGAAACAACGCCGGTAGGCGACGGCGGTCTGTTTGATCTTGTCGACCGCCTCCATGATGCTGTTGAGCGCCGTGTCGGCCCCGATACTCAGTTCGGAACCGGGCAGGTCGTTGTCGATCGTCGCCGGCAGGCAAACGATCGGAATGTTGAACGATTCGAAGTTCTTGCGTTCATTGACCAGGGTGTAGGCACTTTGGTAACCGGTCCAGCCGCCGATCATGAGGATGCCATCGATCTGGTGCTGCTCGATCGTGCGGGCAATGGCGTACAGATCACGACCCGTCGGGACTTTGCGGTTGGTTCCCAACTCGGCACCGCCCGCCGAAGCCCATCCCTGCACCGACATCCAGCCCATGTTTTGGATATCAGCTTCGATGAGCCCCTCGAACCCGTTACGCACACCGAGCATCACGTGCCCACGGTCGAGCCCCAGGCGTACCGCGCCGCGCGCAGCGGTGTTCATGCCCGGTGCGGGTCCACCGCCGTGCATCACAGCCAGGCGCAGGCGCCTCTGGTCTTCGGCGGGTGGGCGGGGCAGGGCGCGCACGAGCGTGCGCAGCGTACGGAAGGCGTCTTTGAAGCTCCCGCCGCGCAGGTCCATCGCACGTTCGTAGTCATGGGCTTTGATCGCAGAGGCCACCGACTGCGTCTGTTGCACCGCATGCATCAGCGGTGTGCGGTTGATGCGGTTACCACGAATCCCGATAACCTGGGGCTCGTCCTCGGGTTTGGCTTCCAGGAGCTGCTGTACCGCTGTGTAGCCGGTGAGGGTGGCCAGGTTACGGTCGAAGGCGCTGGGCGAACCGCCGCGCTGCACGTGCCCCAGGATGGTGACGCGGGTATCTTCACCCAGGCGCTCCTGGAGCACCTGTTTGACGTAGTCGCTGGAGATGTCGTTGCCGTGGCGGTCCTGCGCCCCTTCGGCCACGATCACGATCGTATCCCGGCGGCCGGCACGTCGGCCGGCACGCACCAGTTCACACAACGTATCTTCCCAGCTGTCGACGTCGGGCGGGCTTTCGGGGATAAGAACCCAGTCGGCACCACCAGCGATGGCCCCCATCAAGGCCAGGTAACCGGCATGGCGGCCCATCACTTCGACGACGAAGGTGCGCTGGTGGCTGGCGGCGGTGCTGGCAATGGCGTCCACGGCTTCGGTGATACGGTGCAGGGCGGTATCGGTGCCGATCGTCATATCGGAGCCGTAGAAGTCGTTGTCGATCGAACCCACCAACCCAACGATCGACAGGTAACGGTGCTCGTCGGCCAGTTCCTGGGTGATGGCACCCTGGGCAACCAGGTCAGCCACCAGGTCGGGCCATTCCTGGCGGAAGGTGTTGGCGCCGGTGAGACTGCCATCGCCGCCGATGACGACCAGGCTGTCGATGCCGTGATACAGCAGGTTTTTGGCGGCACGCAGACGTCCTTCGCGCGTGCGGAAGTCGGCCGAACGTGCGGTACCGATGATCGTACCGCCGCGATGCAGGATGCCGCCGACCGAATCCCAGGTCATGGCACGGATGCGGTCACCGCCGTCCACCATGCCCTGGTAACCTTCGTAGATGGCATAGACCTGCATGCCCGATTCGATGGCCGTGCGCACGACCGCACGCACAGCCGCGTTCATCCCCTGCGCGTCACCACCGCTGGTCAATACACCGACGGATCGTGGTCCCTGGTGAGCCATGCCGTTGCCTCCTGCTGTTGTTTAGGCTGTAACAACTGATTGTCCTGGATTATAGCACAAACTCAGGAAAGCCCGCATCAAATCGTGATGCGAATAGCGTGCTCCGCATACACCAGGCGCCGCGTACCGGTTTCGCCGCGCAGAATGAGCGAGTGCGTTTCGGCGCGGCCGCCGTGATAGCGCACGCCCGAGAGGAGCGGACCATCGGTGACGCCGGTGGCAGCAAAAAAGACCTGATCGCTGGTGACCATTTCTTCGGTTGTGAGGATGCGTCGTGTATCGAGGCCGGCCGCCTGTACGGCAGCCTGCTCCTCGTCGCTCTGCGGTGCCAGGCGTCCCAGCATGGCACCGCCCAGGGCACGCACCGCACACGCCGAAATGATCCCTTCGGACATGCCGCCGATCCCCATCAGGATATCGGCGCGGCTGTTGTCACTGGCAGCCAGGAGCGCCCCCGACACATCGCCGGCAGCGCGCAACATGACGCGCGCGCCCGCACGGCGAATCTCTTCGATCAAATCGTGGTGACGGGGTCGATCCAGAACGAACACCACCAGGTCGCGTACCGCTTTTTGTTTGAGCCGCGCCACCAGAGCCAGGGTCCACGCCGCCGGTGCGTCCATACATTCGGACACCAGGGCCGCGGCCACCTGCTGGTTGACTACGATTTTTTCCATGTACACGGCGGGGCGGGGTGCCCACAGGGATCCCAGCGGACTGACCGCCGCCACGGCCAGGGCGCCTGAACGGCCCTGGGCCAGAAGTTTGCGACCTTCGATCGGATCGACCACCACGTCGAGGGGTGGCCCGTTGCCGGTGCCAATTTTGCGCCCACTGTCGAGGGGGGAGTGTTTGCCCAGGCGTGTTTCTTCACCGACGACGATTTCGCCGTCGATGTCGAGTGTCTCGAGAATGCCAAACATGGCCACGGCCGCATCTTCGTCGGCCTCGTCCAGTTTATCGAGACCCATCCAACGGCCGGCGGCCAGGGCGGACGCCTCGGTGGCGCGCACCAGGTCCAACCCCAGGTTGCGTGACGAAACGAGTTTCATGGCAGCTCCGTGAGACGTGAAGGGGTGAAGAGCGGCGTATCATGCCGGTCTTCACCCCTGGATTCTCGATCACGACGCATCGTTTGTCAAACCGGGCGGTGTGGGTTAGAGCCTATCCGAATAACCGCCCTCAGGCACCCCATTGAGGCGAATATCAGGTTATTCGGATAAGCCCTTAATTCATCCGTTCCAGGATGTGGGTGACGATGGTTGCGCCACTGCCACCGATATTCTGGGTCATACCAATGCGGGCATTCTGTACCTGGTTGGCACCTGCGCGGCCGGTGAGCTGCAAGCAGGCTTCCACCACCTGGTAGACGCCGGTGGCGCCGACGGGGTGGCCACGTGCCTTGAGGCCGCCCATCGTTGACATCGGCAAACGCCCCTCGGTCGTGATGTCCCCATCCTTGGCCAGGATGTGGGCCTGGCCCGGCCCGGCGAAACCGCACGCTTCCAGCGAAAGTGCCGCCATGACGCTGAACGCGTCGTGGGCCTCGAAGAAATTGATATCCTGAGGACCCAGCTCCGCTTGCGCATAGGCCTGCCGGCTCGATTCGTAAGCCGCCTGCAAAAACATCGGTTTGTAACGATCGTGAATGGCGACCGAATCGGTGGCGTTGGCTGAAGCCCGTACCTTCACGTAGGGCCGGCCGTTGCGCGACAGATCGGACAGTCGTTCCTCCGAACAGAGCACCAGTGCGGCGGAGCCATCACAAATCGGCGACGCATCGAGCACGCGGATGGGATCGGCCACGATGGGTGAACGACGGTAGGTGCGCATATCGACCGCTTTTTGGAACATCGCGTTCGGATTGCGGGCCCCGTTGTGATGGGCGTTGATCGAAAAGAACGCCAGGTCTTCGGGCAGGAGCTTGTGTTCGTACAGGTAGCGGCGCATGATCATCGCATTGAGCGCGACGAAACTGACGCCGTGATAGGCTTCGTGTTCGTAGTCGGCGGCCATGGCCAGGCCACGTGTGGTGACGCGCGGATCGGTGGCGGTCAGTTTTTCGATGCCACACACCACGACAATGTCGTGTTGGCCGCTGGCGATGGCCATCGTACCCCAGCGCATGGCGGCACCACCCGAACCACACGCGGCTTCGGCGGTGGCTGCATCGACGCCGCGCAGACCAGCGGCATCGGCTACCAGGGCGCCCAGGTGCTGCTGGAACAAGAGCACGCCGGAGAGCATGTTGCCGACGTACAATCCCTGTACCGATTCGACTCCGGCATCGGCCATCGCGGCCTTGACCGCCTGGGCCGCCAGGCTGCGCAGGCTGGTGTTGGGATGCCGCGCGACCACCGTTTGTCCGACGCCGATGATGTACACATCACGCATCGTTAATCTCCTGTCAACTGGCGGGCGCCAACGCGTCCGCCATCGGGCACGCAGGCCTCCGGTATCCTGAAAACCGTCGTGCCCCACCTTTGGGGGGAACACCGGCCGCTCAGTTGGAGCGGAAGTTACCCTGGAAGCGCGCGTATGTCGCGTAATCGATATTTTTGCGCCGCATGACATAATCCCGCGTCACGGGTGCGGCCAGGCGGCGTTCGGTCACCAGCTCGGTCACGACAAACGAGAAAGCATCGCTGCCGGCCCCCGAACCGTACGAAACAACCAGCACACGGTCACCCGGCTGGGCGGCGTCGAAAACACCACTCAGGCCCAACAGCACCGAGCCGGCATGCGTACTGCCGATGTCTTCGACGAAAAAGCCGGCGGCGAGCTGGTCCCACGTGAAACCGAGTGAATCGGCCACGCGGCGCGGCAGTTTGCCGTCGGGCTGATGCAAAACGACGTGCTGGTAGTCGGCGGCCGTGCGCCCCAGTTCGGCGAGAAACGTCGCCGCAGTCGTCTTGACATGGTCGTAGTAGGCGTCGACGCCGGTCGAGCGCAGTGTATTGCTGTAGTAGCGTGTGCCGGGGCGGCGCCATACGTCCATGCTGTTGCTGACGTAGGACAACGAGCCTTCGATCACGGCGATGCTCTCGGCGGCGGGTCCAATGATGAGCGCGGCGCCGCCCGCCGAAGCGGTGTATTCCAGCGCATCCCCCGGCCGTCCCTGGGCGGCATCCATGCCAATGCACATCGCATAATCGGCCATCCCCGAGCCCACAAGCCCGATACAGGCCTGCAGGGCTTCCGTGCCCGCTTTGCCACTGAACTCCCAATCCGCTGCCTGCGTTTCCGGCAAGGCGCCGAGCGTTTCGGCCACGATCGTGCTGGTAGGTTTGACGGCGTAGGGGTGAGACTCGCTCCCTACCCACAGTGCTTTCAGGTCCTGGGGGTCGATGTCGGCGCGCAGCAGTGCATTACGTGCCGCCTCGATGGACATGGTCACGGTGTCTTCATCGATGCCGGGCACCGCTTTTTGTTTGATGGGCCAACCAGCATCGCGCCCGCGCCAGACACGGGCGATCTCCTCACCCGCCAAACGATAACGCGGCACATAAGCGCCATAGCCTACGATACCTACCTCGCGGTTTGGCTTTAGCATAGAGGTGCCTCACTCGTCCTTGTCTGCCAGGGGGAACTGCATACTGAAGATGGCCTGGTACACGTCACCCTGGCTGACGATACCGACCAGCTGGCCATCTTCGACAACCGGCAGTCGCCGGATGTGCCAGAGGAACATCAGCGCGGCAGCTTCCATCAGTGACGTGTCGGGCGCAATGGTTTGCACCTCGCGTGTCATGACGCTGCCCGTTTTGACCTGGCTGATGTCCTCGAATCCTTCGTCGCGCGCCGAATGGGCCAGGTTGGGGGTCGGAGAATCCATCAGATGGTAAAAGAGCGGGTGCATCTCGCGCAACACGTCACGTTCCGAGATGATGCCCACCATGCGACCGGTGTCGTCGACGACAGGAACACCACTCAGATGATGCGCCACAATGATCCTGGCCACTTCACTCAGTGGCGCCGTTTCCTGGACCGTAATCACGTTTGTGGTCATTATCGATCGAATCGTCATACTGAGCGCTCCCTTAGCACCTATCCGAATAACCCAGACGGGGCGACTTCCTGAGATACCTATTGGGTCATTTGTTACAGATATAACTATAACGCATTGCAACACAAAAGTCAATGACGGCGGTGAGCCTGGTAATTTTTTGGGCCGTGATTTTGGATTTGGGGATTCGTGTGGCATAATTGCGCCACACTATGACAACGATGCTTCTGATTCGACACGCCACCAATGATTGGGTAGGCGAACGATTAGCCGGTTGGACGCCGGGTGTCCACCTCAATGAAACGGGGCAGCAGCAGGCCCTGGCGCTGGCTGGCCGGTTGGCACACGTGGCCATCGACGCCATCTACAGCAGCCCACTCGAACGGGCACTCGAAACGGCCGCACCCCTGGCGAACCACTTCGGTTTGCCGGTACAGGTGGAGGCTGGCCTGGGTGAGGTGCAGTACGGCCAATGGACCGGCGGCACGCTCAAAGAGCTGCGGGAGACGGATCTGTGGCGTGTGCTGATGCTGGCACCCAGCCTGGCGCGTTTTCCAGAAGGTGAGAGCCTGGGTGAGGTGCAGCACCGCGTGGTTGGTACGCTGGAACAGCTGCGCAGCCGCCATCCACAGGAAACGATTGCAATCGTCTCCCATGCCGATGTGTTGAAAGCGGTGGTTGCGTTTTACGCCGGGATGCACCTTGACTTGTTTCAACGACTCGTCATCAACCCGGCCTCGGTGTCGGTTGTCCAGTTCGATGGGATCGGGGTGCCACGTTTGCTGCGGTTCAACGACACCGGCGAGCTGCCCAGTTTTGCGCGTGAGACGCCGCCGGCCACACCAAACACCTGAATCTCACCCGCTGAAACGGGCGCCACGCCCGGTTCGCCCGGTGATGAACTGTTGTCGAAAACACCTTGACCGCCTTATGATGGGAAGATGGTATGCCAGAATTCGATTATGATTTTGACCCGGTTTCGCGTATCACCGTGGGCGCCGTAGGCCCGCCCGGACAGCGCGAGTTCTACATGCAGGCCCGCCGCGGATTACAGATCGTGACATTGAAGGTCGAAAAACAGCAGGTCCAGGCACTTGCGGTTGGTATTAATGAGCTGCTGGAGCAGTTGGGTGACGCACCACCCCAGCTGCGGTCCGACCTGGTAGATCCTGATAATCCAGCGATGGCCCTCGAAGAACCGCTCTACCCGGCGTTCATCATTGGCCAGATGGGACTCGGTTACGACGAAGAACGCGACCTCGTGATCCTGATCGTTCAGGAGGCGGTCGCCGAAGAGGGTGACGAGCACGGTGCAGCGCTGGCCCGTTTTGCCGCCAGCCGAACCCTCATTCGCGACCTGAGCGAGCATGCACTCTCCGTTGTCGCTAAGGGTCGACCGACCTGTCCACTCTGTGGGCAACCGATCGATGCGCGCGGGCACTTTTGCCCACCCAGCAACGGCCACAGCCGGACGCTGATCCAGTAAGGGCCCGTTTCGTTCGCCGGTCAGTCGACCAACCACCCATAATTCATCCATTTCATAGGAGGAAACATGGCAACATCGACGCTCCCCCTCAGTCGTTCGATCCCGCTCGAACAATCCAGTCTGTGGCTGCGCACGCGGCGTTGGGACTTGACCTTCATCACGCTCAGCGTGGTGCTCGTACCCATCCCCTATCTGACGTGGCTTTTGTTGAACCGGCTGCACGCCAACCCCGACGATACCCGCAACGCCGTAAACCTGCTGGTGGCCTTTGCGGTCGGTGGTCCCCACATGTACGCCACGTTCACACGTACCCTCCTGGACAAGGACTTCGTGGCGAAACGACCCGCTATTGTCAAGTCATCGATTCTGATTCCCGTGGTGGTGATTGCCCTGGCCCTGTTCAACCTCGAGCTTCTGCTGACGGTGTTCTTCTTCTGGGCATCCATCCACGTGCTTCACCAGATCATCTTCGTCATCGAGGCCTACGATAAGAAGAAGACGTCGGCCCTGGCGCTTCCTGCACGTGCGATCGATTATGCCGTGGTGCTCACAGCACTCTACCCGGTGGCCGCTTACCGGTTGATCATCAGCCAGGATATGTTCATCGGCCAAAACGACCTGGGCGCCGTGATTCCGGACTTCCTGAAACAACCCTTCTTCTTCTACCTGGTGACGGCTGTGTTTGCCACGGCGGTCGTGCTCTTTGTGATCAAGTCGGTACGGGAGTGGCGCAACAACACCCTGCACGTACCCAAAGCGCTCTTCATCGCAATTACGGCAGCCACCGCACTCATCGTACCCGCCCTGGGCAACCTGGATACCGCCTTCCAGGGTATGAATACCTGGCACTCCTTCCAGTACCTGGCCCTGACCTGGTTCATCAACCGCATCCGTGAGGAGAAAGGCCAGATGCACGCGATGCCGGTCGTGCAAAAGGTTTCTGAACCGGGTAAAGCCCGCTCGTACTACATGCTGTTGATGGGATTCACGCTGGGAACGATCCTGGTTGCCGCCGCTATCTTTGCGATTCTGCACTACGTCCTGCGGCTCGATTTCAACGCCGCATTCGACCGGTCGTATTACATCGCCATTCTCTCGTTCCTCTGGATGCATTACTATCATGACCATTTCCTGTTTACCGAGCCACAGGCAGTGATGAATCCGCCAGCAGCAGCGCTCGCGGCCTGAACCACTGCCATCACCAGCAGACAGCAAAAATACAAAAAGCCAGGAATCGATTCCTGGCTTTTTCGTCGTCCAGTTGCTTTGACAAGTCCGGTGCCTGGTGTTATTATTTCCACAGCTTTTTATAGATTTCTACAGTTTATATAAGATTTCACGTCGAGGAGTCGCACGGTGGCGCAGCAGAAGTTGCCTGTGTGGGTATTGCTGAAGCTTGGCCTGTTTCATGTCGGATCGGCCATGATCGACCTGTTGGTGGTCAGTATCTGGAACCGCGTCATGATCGTCGAACTGGGTGTGCCCGCCACGCCGGTCGGTCTGGTGACATCGCTCCCCAATTTACTCATGCCCTTGTTCGTCTGGGGTGGTTACCTGTCGGACGAACGCCCGATTCTGGGACTCAGGCGTCTGCCCTATGCCCTGGGCGGTCGCCTGGTCATGGTGGCGCCCTTTTTTGTCCTGCCGGTGATTGGCTGGGGTATTGCCCGCGGCGAACCGCTGTGGTGGCTGGCTGCGCTGGTGGCATTCATCATATTTGGCGTGGGTCGGGCGGTTTCGGGGACCGCCTACCTGGCGTTGATTCACGATCGTGCACCGGAAGCCCAGCGGGGGCGCGCCCTCGGTTTTGTCTGGCTGATGCTGATCATCGGGTTTTCGACGATGTCGATCCTCTACGGGCGCCTGCTGCCCGATTACGACCCCGTGACGTACCAGCGGCTGTTTATTGTCGCCCCCCTGGTGGCGCTGGTGCTGGTGGTCATCGCACTGTGGGGTGAAGAAAAACCGCGCACCCAGACAGAAGTGGCGGAGGAGGAAAAGACCCGCGTCCCGCTCTCGGCGGCGCTGCGCGTCGTGTGGGATAACCCGCCGGCGCGCATCTTCGCCGCCTTTCTGTTCGTCTCGGCCCTTTTCATGTTTGCCTACGACCAGATCCTGGAACCGTTTGGCGGCGACGTCTTTGGACTTCCGGTTGGCATTACCACCCGCTGGAATGCGTACTGGGGCGTAGGGGTGTTGCTTGGCATGATCAGTCTGTTGGCGATCACCGGGCGCAAACGCCGCCCGCGCGACACGGCGATCACAGCGGTGGGGACTGTGGGGATCAGTCTGGCATTTGCTGTCCTGACGTACGCGTCGGTGGCCAGTGTCCAGGCGGCGGTGGTGCCCGGTATCATGCTGCTTGGCCTCAGCATGGGCACCTTCAACGTGGGGGGGCTGGCGCTGATGATGCGCATGTCCGATCCACGCCTGGCGGGCACGTTCCTGGGGATGTGGAGCCTGATGCAGCTGATGGGGCGTGGATTTTCGGGGCTGTTGGGCGCCAGCATCCGTGATGCCGTGGTGATGCTGACCGGCGGCGACTATGCGCTGGCCTACGGGCTGGCATTTGCCGTCGAGGCGATTGGGGTCGCCGCTGCACTGTGGCTCCTGCTGCGCTTGAACATCGAGCAGTTCACACAAACGGTCCGCGTGCGGGCAGCCGAGGTGTTTGCTGCGGTGGATTGACAGTTCATCTCACGGCGCTGGCGTGGGTTCCTTGTGCACACCGCGGCGCAGCGTCATCGCCCCGGTGAAGATCATCAACAGCGCCACCAGCACCATCACGGTGATCAGCCCGATGATGTCGGCCAGGGCCCCGGCAAATAGAACCGGCAGCATCGACAAAAAGCCGATGATCATGAACAGCGATGCAAAAACCCGGCCCCGCATCTCCTCGCTGGTTTCGGCTTGCAGTTCGGTGTTGGCGGGCACGGTGACAAAGGAATGGGCAATGCCCAACCCATAGGCAGCCACCATCGCACCCGCAATCGCCAGCGTGTCCTGCATCGTGGCATCGAACTGGTCTCCCATCACCAATTGACCGATTGCGCCAGACCAGGACTGCGTCGTGGCCATCAGAATCAACAAGGTCCCGGCACCCGCCATGCTGAAGCCAATGAGTTTGCGGGACCCGACGCGTATCACCACGCGACCCACCAGGATGATGCCCGTCAGCATGCCGAGACTGGCCGGCAGCACCACCAGGCTCAGGTCTTCAGGATTACGTCCTAAGGTACGGCTGACGAAACCTGGCCCCAACGTCGAAACAACCAACAAAATCGTTGCTGCCAGGGAAAGATTGATCGTGGCTGTGCGAATGGCGGGCTGTCGAATCATGAACTGCCATGACTCGCGCACCGGTTCCCAGTACAACTGCCGGAAACGGGTCCACGGACCGGTTCCCACGGCCTGTTCCACCAACTTGGCCTCTCCCGCCGGCAGGCGCGCCACCAGCAGTGCACTAACGGCATATAGAATGGCGACAAACAACCAGAGTCGCCCCAGACCCAACAGCGAGACCAACAGCGGCCCGATGACCGCGAGGCCCAGAACCAACGATGCGTTGTAGGTTGTTGCAAACAGGGCATTGGCTGCCAGGAGATGGCGACGCGGCACAACCAGAGGGATCGTGGCTGCTTCCGCCGGACCGAAGAACTGGCTGACAATTGAAAAGGCCGCGGTCAGCGTAAATATGACCGCCAGACGCAGGGCGGCCGGCGCTTCCGATTCGGCGAAAAAGAACCCGATCATCAACACCATACGCAGCACGTTGCTGATCAAAAGCACACGCGCTTTGTTGGAGCGGTCCACCACCACGCCGGCAAAGGTGCCGACAGCGACGGCTGGCAATGTGAAGGAAAGTACGGCGAGGCTGGTAAAGAAACTGCTCTGGGTGAGCCGTTCGGTGAACACGATCACCGCAAAGTTGACCATCGACTGCGCCGTCATCGAGATGGCCTGCGCACCCCAGAGCCGCAAGAACGGGGCGTTGCGCAGAACTTCGAAGAAAGCGCCATGCGCCGCAGTTCCCTCCTGCTCAACTGGCATTACGATCTTTCCCTCTTCCTGTATCGTCTACGCCTGAGCAGCGGGTAGGCGTTCGTTGTCATTGTAACCGATGTTAAGATTTTTTCCAATACGGGGGAGGGAGTAGGGTGGCCGTCACTTTTTCTCGGGATAAGGCTGGAACCTGGCTCTGCCGACGGGC
>CAYUCC010000052.1:0-38105 GCA_964443225.1 uncultured Anaerolineae bacterium | reverse complement strand
CCCCCCCCCCCCCCCCCCCCCCCCCCCCCCCCCCCCCCCCCCCCCCCCCCCGATTGGTTATAATAGGGATACGATGGATGATTTTGATGGAATCCAACAAAGGAGCGTTTATGACTGCGGAGAAGGCTACGATCGAGGGCCTGATCGTGAAATTGGGCAAAGATCATAACGGGCAGGAACGGCAGCATGCACGTGAGGAGCTGATCAAAATCGGTACGCCGGCGGTGCCATACCTGGTGCAAGCGACGCAGGATCACGACTCGCAGCGCCGCTGGGAGGCGGGCAAAGCGCTGGGTGCCGTGGGTGACGGGGAAGCGGCATCGGCCCTGGTGGTGATGCTCGAGGATCGCGATTTGAGCAATCGCTGGGTCGCTGCGCACAGCTTGAGCGCCATGGGCAAAGCAGGTGTGATTGCCGTGCTGCATGCCCTGGTCGATCGGGCAAATTCGACCTGGCTGCGCGAAGGTGCGCACCATGTTCTGCGGGACATGGCTGGGTCATATCTTGGCAAGACGATTGCGCCGGTTCTCCAGGCGCTCGACCACAGCGATGCCGAAAGCCTGGTGCCGATCGCCGCGCACGAGGCGTTGAGTCAGATCGAGGCGCATTAAGGGCCGATCCGAACAACTCCCCTCGGCCGCGTGATCGAGGCCAAAATCAGGTTATTCGGATAGGCTCCAATCTCATCAGAGGAAGGCAAGATCATGAGTACAAACGACCGGCCGGGCACGGCAGGGCGTGGGTCGAACGAACCACAGAGTGATGATCCGCTCGACGCCCTGTTGGGCAACCTGCAGGGTGACAGCGGCGCACCGTTGGATGACAAGGCCGATCTCGGCACCCTGTTGGGTGGTTTGGCCGGTGGCGGTGAGGCAGATCCCGGTGCGATGCTGGCGAGTCTGCTCGGCGGTGGGGGCGCCGCAGGCGGTCAGGCAGACCTGGGCGCACTGCTGAGTGGGCTGCTGGGCGGTGGCGGTGCACCCACCGGTGAGCAGGCCGATTTGGGCGCCCTGCTGGGTGGCCTCGGCGGTGCCGGGACCGCGGCGCCCAGTGGTGGCGCTGACCTGGGCACGCTGCTTGGCAGCCTGATGGGGAGTGGGGCTGATCAGAACGCAGCGAGCCCCGACGATTTTCTATCCGCTGCACTCGGCGGCGGCCAGGGCGGCGGCGGCATACTGGGCAGCCTCCTCGGCAGTCTCCTGGGCGGCGGCGCAGGCGGCCCTGCCACGTCGGGCCTGGCCGACCAAGGCGGCGTCTCACAAGCACTGATCCAGGCCGCGATGGGGTTTCTGCTCCAGACCCTCTCCAATCCAACCCGCAGCGGTGTGGACGCCACCGACGTCATGACCCGCCTGGGCGACGGTACCCTGGACACCGACTACGTACGGCAGTCAGGCCTGGCCGAACAGTTCAGCCAGGAAGCTAACATCGACGAGGACACGGCGGCACAAACCCTCGAAATGGCGTTGCGCGCCATGGGCGGCCGCGCTGGCTAGCAGCCTGTCAGAGTAACCAGCTTGCAGACGAACTTGATGCAGCATGCAAGATGTCGGTGATGAACCCCAGCCGCGCCAGGACGACGATGAGGAGTGCGAGCAACGCGGCGAGCGGTGCCGTTCCTGTGACGTCACGGCGGACGCGGTCATGATCGCGACCACCGCCTCGGGTCTCATCCTGCACAGTCGTTGTGCTACTCCGTCCCCACATCAGCGAGCGGCGCCTGCTCTGCGGCGCGGCGGGCGACGCGCAGCGCCAGCAGCGCGGTTAGCAAGGCGCTGACAACGATCGCGACGGCAATTACGACCCCCGTCTCTTTCTGCACCAGGGCCGACGCAAAGAGCGCCGCAAACAGCGGCGCCCGCAGCGCCGCGACGAGCGCGCCCGCCATCGTCGCGGCCACGGTAACCGCCACCGGAATGTCGGGCACCAGGAGACTGACGGCCAGGCCCAGGGCGACGCTGGCGAACATGATCGGGAAGATGTAGCCGCCCTTCCAGCCGGTGGCCAACAGCAAGGAGGTGGCGAGCAGCTTAGCCAGCCCCAGCACGATCAGCATCACCACACCAATCTCCGTCGCCTGCGCGATCAGGTCGGCTGTTTCGGCCTCACCTGAGAAAAGCGTCAGCGGCAGGAGCGCGCCAATGAGCCCCATGCCCAGGCCACCGACCAGCCCGCGCAGCACGACGCGTCCTTTCATGGGCTGGAAGAGCGTTTGCAGGCGTCTGAGTGAGAGCATGAACAGCAGACCAACCGCCCCGCCGAGCAGGCCCAGCGGTACGGCATATAACAGGTCTACTAACCGGGGAGAATAGGCTGGGAACCGATACAGCGTCTCGAAGAAGGTCCCACTCAGCAGGACGAACACTACTGTGGCGACGGCCGAGGCCAGCAGACTGGGAAACAGCACCCAAAAATACGTCTGCATCCCCCCGGCGCCGCCCTGCGCCGATTCCAGACCCAGCAGCGCGCCGCCGAACGGTGAGGTGATGAAGGCGGCGAGCATGCCGCTGACGCCGGAATAGCCCATCGTGCGTGTCCCGCGGTCATCGAGTTTGAGCTTGTCGGACATCCACGTGCCGATGCCGCCGCAGGCGTCGGCCAGCGGCGCTTCGGGGCCGAGGCTGGCGCCGGAGACGAGCGACACGAAGGCGGTGATCACGATGCCGGGGGCGTGGCGGTAGTCGAAGCGGCCGGTCTTGCCGAATTCATTCATGATCTCGGCAAAAATGCCGCTGTGATCGCCAAAAAACTTGACCAGCAGCCCGACCAGCAAGCCACCAATGCCACAGACGAGAATGGTGAAGAGGCGGGGATCCACACCCAGGGCCAGTGCGGCTTCCTCCCATAACAGATGCACACCCTGATGGACAAGGGCCATGAAGCTAAAGGTCACCAGTGCGCTGATCAAGCCGAGAACAACGACGAGCGTCAGGAGCTTGATGTAGGCCCCCGGTTTGGCTTGTGAATCGATCATAGGTCGCCTCCCGACCAGACAAGATATCTGACAGGCTGGCCGCCATCGAAGGCTGCGCCTTGAAGTCTGTCAGGCGATGAACTGTTACTGCCGTGCCATCGCCACGGTTAGACGCTCTTCCGGGCTGATCAGGTGGTCGTGATCGTCCGCGCCCTGGTCGAGCTGAATCCAGTTGATCGTGCCGTTGAACCGGCTCGTCTCGGCGGTGTAGTCGTCGCTGACGGCCGATCCGGTTTCCCGGCCGACATCACACGTCTCGTCCATCGAAAAGGCCATGGGCTGGGTAGCAGGAATCTGGCCTTCGCCGACTGGTTGCCCATCGACATACAGCGTGACGCGGCCGCCCTTGGCCAAACCCCCGCCCGCGTACGCAAACTCCATCCGCACCTGGTGTTTGCCCGCCGGCAGGAGCGCGGTGGACCCGGTTGTGAACCGGTGCAGGCCAAACAAGTTGTAGCAGTACTTGAGCTGCCCGTCTTTGGCATACAGCGACCAGCCGCCAAACTCACCACCCTGGGCGATGATGACGCCGTTAGTGTTGCCGCCCGGCAGGACCACTTCGGCGGTCACGGCGCAGGACTTGTTCTTAAGATTCAGAACGACGTTTTCGGTGAGCCGCCCCATGCCGCTGAAAAGCATTTGTGATCTGCCCTTGATGAGCGTAGGCCGGCCTGCCAGGTCGGAATTGAAGCGTTCGACGCGGCGGTCGTCCAGCGGCAGCACATTGTACCTGACCGCTTCGATCAGGAATTGGCGCTGAAGTTCCTTGAGCATGGCGGGATGTTCGGCGGCGATGTTGTGCGCTTGCGTCCAGTCATCGGGCGCATACAGCTCCCAGACATCGTCATCGTAGGCCGGCAGCTTCTGTGTTGCCAACCAGGGCGTGCTGTGGCGCGTCACCGCCGTCCAACCCTTGTGGTAGATACCGCGGTTGACGAACATCTCGAAGTACTGGGTTTCATGGCGCTCCGCGGCCCTGGGGTCATTGAAACTATACGCCATGCTCACGCCTTCGTAGGGCTTCTGCTGGATACCGTGGACAAAGGCCGGCTCAGGCAGCCCCGCAGCCTCGAGCACGGTGGGCGCAATATCGATCACGTGGTGGAACTGCGTGCGCACTTCGCCCCTGGCGGCAAAACCGTTGGGCCAGTGGATGATCGTGCCGTTGCGCGTGCCGCCCCAGTGCGAGGCGACTTGTTTTGTCCACTGATAGGGCGTGTCCATGGCATGCGCCCAACCCACCGCATAGTGGTTATAGGATTTGGGGCCGCCGAACTCGTCGATCTTTGAGGTCATGAACTCGACCGTCTCCAGTGCGGCGGCGCCGTTCAAGTTCAGCATCTCGTTGAAGGTGCCGTTGGGTGTGCCTTCGGCACTGGCGCCGTTGTCGCCGATGATGAGATAGATCAGCGTGTCCTCCAGGATGCCGAGGTCGTCCAGAGAGTCCAACAGTCGTCCGACGTGGTGGTCGGTATGCTCCATGAACCCGGCATACACTTCCATCTGGCGCGCCAGTACCTGCTTGAGTGCCGGATCGATGTCGTCCCACGCTTGAATCTCCGGCGGGCGCGCGGTCAATGCGGCGTCCTGGGGAATCACGCCCAAAGCCTTCTGCCGCGCAAAAGTCTCCGCGCGCAGTTGGTCCCAGCCCTGGTCGAACTTGCCCTTGTACTTATGGATCCATTCCTGCGGCGCCTGATGCGGCGCATGCGTTGCACCCGGCACGTAGTAGACAAAGAAGGGCTTGTCGGGCATCAGGGCCTTCTGCTGCCGCACCCAGTTGATGGCCTTGTCGGTCATGTCTTCGGTGAAGTGATAGCCTTCGGCGGGTGTCTTTGCCGGTTCCAGTGCGGTGGTGCCTTCGTAGATCGCGGGGTAATACTGGTTGGTTTCGCCGCCGAGAAAGCCATAGAAATACTCGAAGCCACCGCCGCCGGTAGGCCAGGCATCGAACGGTCCCATGGGGCTGGTCTCCCATACCGGCACCTCGTGACACTTGCCGAACTGCGCCGTGCTGTAGCCGTTGAGCTTGAGCGTCTCGGCCAGGGGTGCACAGGTGTTGGGACGGATCGAGTTGTAGCCCGGTGCGGCGGTGGCGAGCTCGGTGATGCTGCCCATGCCAACGGTGTGGTGGTTGCGTCCGGTCAGCAGCGCTTGCCGGGTAGGCGCACAGAGCGCGGTCGTGTGAAAACGATTGTAGCGCAGACCGTTTGCTGCGAGTCTCTCGAAGTTGGGCGTGTCGCACGGGCCGCCAAACGCGCTCGCCGAACCGAAGCCGGCGTCGTCGAGCAGGATGACGAGCACGTTGGGTGCGCCAACCGGCGGACGCAGCGGCTCGATGGGTGGAAACTGCGCCTCGGGGTCTTTGGCGTCGTATTTGACCAGTCCGGCGCTGCTGCGGCCGGGAATGGGCAGCACGGAACGTAAATGCCTGTCGGGTTGGTTTGCCATAGTGAAGCTCCTCTCTGATCCGGTTTCCGGTACAGCTCACTTGCTAACCGCGCGTCGCGGTGCCACCGCAAAGACCCGGTCTGTGCGCTATCCGGCGCCCATTTTTTCCAGCATCTGACGCACGACAGCCAACTCCTCCCTGACGGCCTTGAGCTCGGCTTCGACTGATCGCGCGGGAGCGGCTGCCGGGATGTCCTCTCCTTCAGAAGGGGACGATGATCCCACCAGTAAGCTCGCCAGAATGCTGGCCAGGGCGCCAATGATGCCGACGCCCGCAAACATGATGAATGCAGCGGTGATCCGTCCGAACATTGTAACCGGATAGCGATCGCCGTAACCCACGGTGGTGATGGTCACGATCGCATACCACAGCGCGTCGCCACCCGTGGTGATATTCGCATCCGGCGACCTGCTCTCGAACTGGAGCACGAGCACGCTGGCACTGATCAGGACCAGGAATGCCAACAGAATGGTTATGAACGCGGCGTACTGGCTGCGGTGATCCAGGACGTCCTTGATCAGCGCCGTCTTCTGTTCGCCGCGCAGCAGACGAGTAATACGCGCCAGCCGGCTCAAGCGGGCCAGCCGCAGAAGGGGGCCGAGTTGAGTGATCCCCAGGGATGGCATCGAGCCGAGCAGGTCGAGCCATCCCCCTTGCCGGAAGAAGTAGTCCGATTTCTTGGAGGTCGATCGCAAGTGAAGGAAAAAATCGATGAGGAAGATGACGCAGATGGCGGCGTCATAGACCTCGAGCAACTTGCGAGTTGCCTCCGATGTGGGCAGCAACATTAACACCATCACTGCCAGGGAAAGGACGGTGAGGACGAGAATAAAAATGTTGTAGGCGTTGCTGGGCTTGCGGGGTTGAACCGCTTCCTCTGTCATGTCAGTGCTCCTTGAGTCGCAGGTGTCCAACGCCGCGCGCCTTGACTACACATGGATGCTCTGCATCAAAACGGGAACCAGGCGTTTCCTGCACGGTGCGGACGGCTGAAACGCCCGGTTTCTTACGCAGTCGGTATTAGCGCCCGGCATGCGCCATCATGTCAACGGCCACAGTCACCGCGAGCACCAGGATATCGTTCTGGCCCTGCTCGATCTGCACGCCATAGCTGTCGGCGATACGGAACCACTTCTTGGATATCTCGGCGATCTTGTCGCGGCCTTCGCCGATGCTGTATTCGTGATCGAGCAGATTGCCCTGTACCTGTAGATCGGGTCCCTCGCCGATCTTCACGACCCAGCGCTCGCGCAGCGGGGTAATCAGCGCCTTCTTGACCATAGCCATACGCTCGCCGTTCGGTCCCTCGATCTCCATGCTGTCTTTGACGCGCGCCATCTTCTCCTGGATCTTGCACAGTTCCTGACCCTGTGTGTCTTCAAAGATGAGGGTCTGGCGCACGCGCAGCATTTTGCCATCGACCTTGTAGGTGCGCTCGCCCCGGTCATTCTCGATCCAGAAATCGTCGCCCAATGAAACCAGTTTCTGACGCATCTTGTAGCGCGTGGCGCTGCCGCCGATGCCAAACTGCTGTCGATCTTCATGGCGCTCTTCGCGCCGTCCACGACCTAACATAAGCGATTGCTCCTTGATGGGTGATGATGGATCATTCGACGTCACGATGCTCGTCGATGATTGGTTATTCATTCACCCTGCGGGAGCCTCGCTGTCTCCCGCAGGGTCGCCCCCTGATCCTCCGGCAACCGTCAGGCAGTTCTGTCGTCAAGGGCGGCCAGCTCAGCACCGATGCCGATCAACGACTCCGTACCCAGAAAATCATTGGCAATGAAGACGCCGCCTTGGGCGCGGATTGCATCGCGTAAGGGGATCAACCAGGTATGCTCCACCAGTACGAGTAGCGCCGCGCCGCCAACAGGAATTCGATCGGCGATGGTCAGGATGTTTTCCGGCGAAATGCCCAAGACGCCACGCCCGGCCTCGATCGTCCCCATCCCGATGTCTTCTGCGCTGGCCACCCACTGACCGATCAGCGCACTGATGGCAGCGCCAGCCAGGTTGGTCATTTCATTGGGCAGGTCGTTCACATCGGCCGACCAGATCGCACCCTCGTTGTCTTTTTGAACAGCCAGGAAATCAATCAGACGGATACAGCCCGGGCTGCGCACCGCAGCCAGTTCGTGGAGGAGGGACCCATCCAAAGCCAGGGTATCGAATCCAATGACAACCAGCTGCAATGGACCAAGCGCCATTAAATTCCCCTGGTTCCTCCCATCATGCATAACGCGTCCCGGCAACATCCACCGTTCCATGATAGCACGGATTCGGGGCGCGCGTATTGGCAAAACCTGCCTATTTTTTTCCTATATTGGGGAGGTTACTTGAGCAAACCGAGCTCAGCCGCCATGAGGACAGCATGGCGGCGCTTGTTGACACCCAGTTTCTCATAGATGTGCGACGTATGCTGACGGACCGTGCTGTAGGAGACGGAGAGTGTTTGGGCGATCTCTTCGGAAGTCATGGGAGTGGCCAGCAGCGCCAGGACTTCCAATTCGCGCTGGGTAAGGGCTGCTGCCGGACTGGCCATCAGTTGAGGAAGTGTACGAGGTGCCGGCTCGACTGAGCTCGTCGAAGTCGGCGTAGCGGTCGGAAAGGCGGCCAGCGTGCTGGCGATATAGCCCTCCAAGCCAGGCTCGTCGACGAAGCGCAGGAGATCAGCCATGCGCGGCCCCAGGTCGACGTAGGTGCGCACAAACCCCTCGGCGGCAGTCAAGCGCACGCCGCGCGTCAGCAGTTCGATGGCTGCCTTGTGGTCGCCTGCGCTCTCGAACAGCAGCGCGCGCATGGCAAGCAGCGTGACCAGCGCCGGCGCATTGTGTGTGCGCTCTGCCTGATCCAGGCATTGATCTGCCAAACTTCCCGCGTCCGTCAGGCCCTGTGCCGAACCTGCCGCCAGGAGGCAGCGGATTTTTGTGACGTGACTGGACTCCAGCCATATCATCGGTGCCGACGGCAGGGGTGCCGTGAACGCAGCGGCCCACTGACGCGGCGCGTCTACATCACCGGTCAAGAGCGCGGCTCTGGCCCGTGCGGAATAGTAGAGCGGGCCTGGCAGCCCCCACAGAGCCTCTTCGAAGCTGCGCCATGCGTCTTCGATCTGGGCGATCGTGCCCTTGCGATCCTGTACCGCAGCGATGAGCATCGAGCCGGCAAACCCGTCGTAGGCGCAACTGCGGTGAATGGCGTAACAACGTTCGGTCAATGCCGCAAAGTGAACGGCTGCCGCATCCAGCCGATTGCGTTCGTAATCAATGCGACCAAGAATGTCATGCGCCCATCCCTCCATCAGAGCCAGATTGGAAGCACGGGTCTCACGCAAAAGCAAGTCGGCGGCTTCATAGGCGGCAGTGTACTTACCGGAAAAAAAGCGTACCGCTGCCAGCGCAAACAACAGGCGGGCGCTGGCTTGCGTGGGTTTCGGTTGTTCGCTTCGATAAGCCTGCAGCAGCATCTCCTCGGCTTCATCGCCTCTGCCGGCGTGTTGCAGCGCGTTGGTCAGGAAGTAGTTGGCAGTGTAGAATACCCACGCACTCGACTTTGACAATAACGCCAGCGCCTTCTGGATAGTGGCAATCGTTGCGTCCACCATGCCGCTAAAATAAGCTACCGTGGCCTGGAGCAGCATAACCTGACCGTCAAATTCTTGCCGCCCGTCCACCAGCGCAGACAGCCACAGACTTGCATGACGATCCGGGTCGGCGCCCTCGGTAAGCTCGCGTATTCTATCCACAGTGTGCGCAAGACCAGCGATGTCGAGGTTGAAGAAACAGCTCCAGCTTTGCATCAGCAGCAGACCTGGCCGCTGCATGATCTCAGCCTTGGGAAAGCAGGAGAGCCAGCGGTCGACGGTGCGTCGATCCTCGCGATCCAGCAGCTCGCTCAATTCCGACATCAGCAACCGTTCGGCAGCATCCCAATCCGGAATCGCCACGAGATGGTCGACCGCCTCATCCACGTAACCTTGCTCGCCCAGCCACGCCGCCGCGCGCTGATGGAGCTCGGAGATCGTTTCCGGCTCGGTGGATTCCTGTAAGCGGCTGACCAGGATCTCTTCCATCAGGTGGTGATAGCGATACCAGATGAAATGATCTCCCGCTGCTGGCCTGGCGCTGTCCTCGAGTGGGATCAGAAACAGATTGGCTTCCTCCAGAAAGCGTAAAGCCTCCTTCACGCTGGCGCGGTTGCTCCCGGTAAGTGCTTGACAAAGGGGAACGCAGAAACGGGGGCAGATCGAGGTTGTGACCATGAAGTGTAGAATCGATTCGGACAGGACTGCGAGCGCCTCATCGACCATGTACTCCAGCAGATAACGGTTGTCACTCCCGACGAACGCACCTGTGCGCGCCAGCATATCTTGGGTATCAATGTTTTGTCGCAGCGCCAGCACGGCCAATTGCAGACCGGTGGCCCATCCTTCGGTGTGCTTCTGCAAGCGCCGCGTCGCGCGATCGTCGAGCGCAGTTACCCCATTCAGACGCAGATAGGTGGCCGTCTCTTCCGGCGTAAAACGCAGATCGGATGCACCCACCTCGCAGAGCCGGTTCTCAATGCGCAGCTTTCCCAGCGGCCATGATGGCGCCTGCCGGCTCATGACAAGCACGCGAAAACCGCGCGGCGGTCGTGCCATCAGGTCTGCCAGGGCACGATCGATATCCGGATTCTGCACCATGTGATAGTCGTCCAATATCAACAACAACGGTGCATCCAGACCAAGATAGCTGACATCGTTACTCAGTGTGTGGCTTACCACAGACAATGGAGGCATGCGTGCGCTCTGCAGGAGGATCTGCGTCTCATTGCCAAACCCCGGGATGACGCGCCGCATCGCATGCACGATGTAGGTAAACAGCACCGATGGTTCACCGTCGTTGGCATCCAGCTGCAGCCAGGCCGCCCGCAGCGCTCGCTCCTCCAACCATTGGCTAACCAGTGATGTCTTCCCCGATCCAGCCGGCGCGACAACCAGAGTCAACGTGCAGGTCTGACCTTGATCAAGGCGCGTGAGCAGCCGCGGCCGGCGCATCAGTCCGGATGCGTGCAGCGGCGGGTGCAGCTTGGTTTGCAGAATCGAGCTCACATGGATCGCAGGAATCATATAACGTCATCGTTCCCCGAATCCGTTGACAGCAATCCGTTCCCCGGATCCGGTGACAGTAACCCGTCGTCCTCCCGCAGTCATCGCAGGCTTCAACCAGGCCAGGGGCGCACGTGCGGGGCCGCGAGACCCATGGCGCGCGCAATTTCGGCCGCATGCAGGCGTTCGTGGTAGGCCATGATCTTAAAAATCCCTTCGACCGTCGTGTCGATACCGGCGGGATGAACCCCTTCGACATCGAGTTCGGCCGCGGTCAGGGCATCGATCAGTTCGAAGGTCTGCGCGCGTGATGTCTCGAGACCGGCCAGAAGATCGGCCAGCGGACGATTCTGCGCGCGTTTGACCATACGCTCGTTCCAGGTATTGAGGTCGAAGTCGACTGGTAGAACCGTGCCGGCCAGGAACCGTTTGACGGTGCCCTGCAGGCCGACTTCCGCCACCGCCAGGTGAACCACCAGGTCATGCACGGTCCAGGCGGGGTTTTCGGTCGAGCGCGCCTCGTCGTCCGGCTGCACCTGGGCCAGAACATCCAACAGCTCGCGGCGCGCGGTGTCGAGTTTTTTGCGCAAGCGGCTTTTTCTTTCTTCGATCTCCATCGATGATCCTTTCTATGATTCCACACCCGGTCCGGGCGATTCAAACGCGGCACCCACCGCTCACGCGAGAAGGGCGTACCCGCCGTCGATGGTAATGACCTGCCCCACGATCATGGCTGCGGCGTCGGAACAGAGGAACGCGACCAGCTGCGCCACCTCTTCGGTCGTCACGAACCGCCCGACTGGTGTCCGGCGCAAACCTTCGCGCAGAATCTGGTCCTTGCTGGGGAAGAAGTTCAGGGCTTCCGTTTCGACTACACCGGGGCTGATGGCGTTGCAGGTGATCCCCAACGGTGCCAGCTCCACGGCCAGGTAACGCACCGCCGCTTCCAGAGCCGCCTTGGAAATGCCCACCATGGCGTATTCGGGCAGCACGCGGCCGGACCCGATGCTGGTGATGCCGACGATGCGTCCCCAGCCCGCCGCCCGCATGTACGGCACGGCGGCCCGCGCACCAAACAGCAGCGACCGCGCGTTGATGTTCATGGTCCAGTCCCAGGTGCGCGTGTCCTGTTCCACCGCCGGCCGCAGTACGCCGCTGGCGGCGTTGGCGACGAAGATGTCGACACCACCAAACGCCGCTGCTGCCTGCTCGATGAGGCTTGCGATCCCTTCGGGCCGGCCGACGTGCGCCTTGACCAGGATAGCCCGCCCGCCCAGGGCCTCGATGGCGGCCACGGTCTCAGCGGCGGGTTCGCGCCGGCGCAGAAAATTGACCGCCACATTCACCCCACGGCGTGCCAGCTCCACGGCAATGGCCCGCCCGATGCCGCGACCGCTGCCGGTGACGACCGCCGTTTTGCCCGCCAGCGTCGTGCCCGGCACTGTCGTCATCGCCCGACCAGCGCACGCAGGAAGAAAATCGTATTGGCGGGGCGTTCGGCCAGGCGCCGCATGAAATAGCCGTACCAGGCGGTGCCGTAGGGTACGTAGACGCGCATCGTATACCCTTTTTTAACCAGGGCGAGCTGCAGGTCGCGCCGGATGCCGTACAGCATTTGAAACTCGAACCGGTCGCGTGGGATGTGATGGTGGTAGGCAAATGCTTTGGCGAAGTCGATGATGCGGCTGTCGTGTGATGCAATGGCCAGGTAAGTGGCCGGGTCCCCCTCCTGGCACGCCATCAGCAGCTGTCCGAGCAGGGTGATCATGTTGCCATCGACGTCCGCCTTGAGTGGGAAGGCCACCGTGGGTGGTTCGTCGTACGCCCCCTTACACAGCCGTACGCGGGCCAGGCCCTCGTCGATGAGGGCCGCCACGTCCTGCTGCGTACGATACAGGTACGCCTGCAGAACGATGCCAAGCGTTGCGTAGTCGGCACGCAGACGGCGGTAGATGTCGAGCGTACGGCTCGTCACCGCCGAGTCTTCCATGTCGATGCGCATGAAGCTGCCGGTGGCGGCGGCTTTGGCCGCAATCCGCTGCACGTTGTCGTAACAAAAATCATCACCGATGTGCAGTCCCATCGCCGTCAGTTTGACCGACACGTGGGCCAACAAACCATGCGCCGCGATCGCATCCAACAGCCGCAGGTATTCGTCGGCGTTGTTGCGCGCTTCCATTTCACTGGAAACGTATTCACCCAGGAAATCGACCGTAGCCAGAATCCCCTGGTTGTTGAGCTGGCGAATCGCCACGACAGCGTCCTCCAGCTGTTCGCCGGCCACGAAACGCCGCGCGGCGCGGCGTGACGCGGGCACGGCGACGATCATATCCTGCGCCTGTGCGTTGTGCGACAGGGCGAGCAAAAAACGGCGCAAGATGTTCAACTCAATTCCCCCTTTGGCTCATTCGACGTCGTTGTCGTATCGTTGGGTCCGCTGCCAGGCTGCGGAACTGTCTGATCGGCAAATACGATACGTGGAAACTCGGTGCGGTCGATTTCAGCCAGGCGTTCGGCACCGCACTCGAGCAGCTGCCAATGCACGATGTGGGCCTGGCGCCGGAAGCTGTCCAGGTCGACGCCCATACACACCGCGGGCAGCGGGTCGAGCCGGTTCAAACCACGCCGCATCAGCTTGATCGCCCCCGCCCATTTTCCTTGCTCGATCTGGTGCAGAGCCACGCCGACCTGCAGGATGCCCTGGTACAGCTCGCGCACCGCGCGCGGTTCGGCGTTCCACGCATGTTCCAGCAGTTCGTGCTGTTCCCAATAGTGCCCGGCATTGAACGCCTCGAACCCAGCGAACGCCAGTGCCGACGGCGTATCGTCCCAGCCGGCCAAGAACTGCGGTGGTTGCGCCAGGTGCGACTTGACCAGGTCCGGCAGCTGCTCGACAAAATGCGAGCGTGCCCAGGCATGATCGGCCCCCGCCTGGCGGGCAGCCTTGAGGGCTGCGGTGTCGAGGTGACTGCCAAACGCAACGATCGGAATGCGCCGTGTGTGCGGCAGGTTTTTGGCCCTCTGCACGACGGCCCGCCAATCACCGGGCGCCGTCAGATCGATCAGCACAAGCACCGGCCAGCGTTGGATGGCCTCCCAGAGACTGTTGGCCGAATCGGCCATGTCGGGCACGCCACCCTGGGCGCGGATGGCGTCAGCGACGCGAATGCCGAACAGAAGGTCTGGAATGTAGGCGGCCACCGTGCGCGGCGGCAGGGTTGGTTCGGGCGTTGTCATGAGGACTGCTCGCTGTGGGTGATGGGCCGCCGTGTGATGCGGTAACCGCAGAAGGTGTCGTCTCCCATCAAGTGGTGCTGCCGTACGACGTCTGCTTCCGGCAGGACCGCCTGGATGAAGGCCAGCTCGGAGCCGCACGCCTGGTGATAGCGGCGCGCCACGCTGTGCACCGCGCAGTTGAACTCGCGCAGCAGGAAGGTATCGGCATCGACCTCCTCCCATTCGGCGAGGTACCCGTCTTCGTCGAGGATGGCGGCCAGCTCTGCCACGCGGGCGGACAACGAAGCGAGCGGCTGCAGACGCCGCGCGGCCTGCTGAATGCGTCGCTGTGCCCGCTGCTGGAACAGGGCATCGACCTGTCCGTTGCCATCGAACAATTCGACATAACTCAGGAGTTCGTTGGTCAGTTGAGCGTAGGCAGTGGGAAACAGCGCCTGGGCCTGGCCGGTCAGTCGGTAGGCCAGGCTGGGCCGTCCAAAACCGCGCTGCACGGTCGAACTGGCGAGCAGACCATCTTGCTGCAAAGAAGTCAGGTGGCGGCGAACACCCATGGGCGTGATACCGAGCATCTCGGCCAGCTCACCGGCGGTCAGGGGGCCCTGCTTTTTGAGCGCAATCAGAATGCGCTGCCGTGTCGGCTGCATAGCGGCGGTGGATGATGGTGCGTGGTGCGCGTCAGTGCCAGTTTTGGCCATACCTCTCATGGACCTTGCCCGGCGGTCCACTGCCCGTTTGAATGTGTCAAAATTATAGCATGTAAACCAGCCGTTGTAAACTCACGGTGAGAACTTAACCAAATCAGCGTTATGACGTATAATGTGCCATCGGGTCATCTTTATGAAAGGAGGACAGGCTCATGACCGATTGGCTCATTGGCATGAACGACTGGGGAATCCAGGTTATCATTGCCGTGCAAACCATGCGCAGTGCCCTGCTCGACCAGATTTTTCTCATCGTGACGTTCCTGCACAGCGACATCGTGTACATCGCCCTGTTTCCGCTGTTGTATTGGGCGGTGGACAAGAAGATCGCCATTCGCCTGGCGTACGTGTTCTTCATCGGCTATTACTACCTCAACAACGTCTTGAAAGACTTCTTCCAGACCCCGCGGCCCGACAGCTCGCAGGTGGCCGTATTATATGAAGAAACGAGCTTCGCTTTCCCAAGCGGCCACGCCCAGGGGGCTACCATCTTCTGGGGATACCTGGCGATGCAGCTGCGGCGGACGTGGTTCTGGGTGCTGACGATCGTACTGATCGCGGCGATCTGTTTCTCGCGAATCTACCTTGGGGTTCACTATCCGGCCGATGTGATTGGTGGTATTCTGATCGGCGTGGCGGTCGTGGTGCTGGCCCTCTGGCTGGTGCCCGCCATCGAACGGGTCGTCATCCGCTGGCCGTGGCTGCAGCAGATGGCGCTGGGAACGATCGTGCCGTTGATTCTCTTCGCGCTCTTCCCAACCGATGATGGCGCACGGGCCGCTGGTATTCTCTTTGGTGTGGGCATTGGCCTGCCACTGGAGGCGCAGACCCTGCGTTTTTCGCCGGGCGGCACCACAGGCCAGCGGATCATACGCTACGTGGTGGGTCTGATCGTGCTGTTGGCCTTCTACCTGATCCCCGGCGCCGTATTGCCCGATGCCGTGATCTGGCGTTTTCTGCGTTATGCGCTGGTCGGTTTTGTCATGGTGTGGCTGGCACCCTGGCTGCTGATCAAACTCAGGCTGCTGCAGCCGGGGGGGACCGCATGAACCGCAGACTGGATGCCCGCGTGGCCGCGGTGACCGCCGTGATGACGGCGGTGGTGTTCGTTCTGACACGCCTGGTGCAAATTCCAACGCCGATCCAGGGTTTCGTGCACCTGGGTGATGCGGCGATCTACTTCACAGCGTTTGCGTTTGGCCCGTGGGTGGGCGCTGTGGCCGGTGGCTTAGGCACCGCGCTGGCCGATCTCAACTCCGGTTTTGCGCAGTGGGCGGTGTTTTCACTGCTCATCCACGGCCTGCAGGGGTTCCTGGCGGGCATCGTTTCGCAGCGGGTGCGGGGCCTGGCGGGTTTGGTGCTGGCCACGGTTGTCGGTGGCATCGTCCTCGTGCTGGGTTACCTGGCCGCCGGGACCATCCTGCTGGGCTTTGGCGCCGCTGTGTCCGAGATGATCCCCAATACCCTGCAGGCGCTGGCCGGCGGACTCATCGGTATTCCGCTCTACCTGCTGGTGCTGCGTGCATACCCGCCGCTGGGCCAGTGGAAGTCGACGCGGACGTGGACGGACCAGTGAGTGGTGATGACGGCTGAATGGGCCGTGGCCGTCGAGAGCTTGCGCTACCAGTACCCTGGTACTGACAGCTGGGTTCTGGACGGCATCGACCTGCGTGTGCGGTCCGGGACCTGGGTTGCGCTGATGGGTGCCAACGGGTGCGGTAAAACCACCCTCTGCCGCGCCCTGATGGCGCTGGTGCCCCATGCCACGGGGGGCCGCTTTCAGGGACAGGTGCTGATCCACGGGCGCGACACCCGCCAACATCCCGCGGCGGCTCTGCTCGGCGTGATAGGATTGACGTTCCAGGATGCCGAGAGCCAGTTGTTCAATCCCACGGTGACGGCTGAAATCGTCTGGGGCCTGGAAGCACTCGGTTTGTCGCGCCCGCAGATGGCAGAACGCCTGGCGTGGGCCCTGCATGCCCTGCGGCTGGACGGCTTGCAGGGACGTCTTCCGGGCCAGCTGTCAGGTGGTCAGCAGCGTCGACTGGCCCTGGCCGCCGTGCTCGCCATGCAGCCATCGGTGCTGGTGCTCGATTCTCCGCTGAGCGGCCTCGATCCGCAGGGCCGTTCCGAGGTGCTGGCCGCCCTGCACGACCTGCGCCGCAGCCACCACGTGACGGTCATCATGGCCGAAGCCGACGCCGATGGTGTGGCACGGTTCGCCGACCAGGTGGCGGTCCTGCACGGCGGACGCATCGTGTCCACCGGCAGCCCGGCTGACGTATTTAACCAGGAAACGCAGCTGTCGGCGTGGGGCGTGGCGGTACCGCCGCTGGCGGCGCTGGCCAACCGGCTGAACGCGCGCCACGGGACGCGGTACGATTTTTCCACGGTGCCGGCGGCGGTGGCAGCCCTGGGTCCGTTGGCCGCCGCGCGCAAGACGGGGGTTTCACTGGATCAGCCAACCCACCGCGACCACGCCGCTGCGGCGTTGGCGGTGGACTGCACTGACCTCGTGTTTGCGTACCAGCCCCAGCAGCCGGTGCTCGACGGCATCACCTGGCAGGTGCCGGCGGGCCAGTTCGTGGCCCTCGCCGGTGCCAATGGCTCGGGCAAAACGACCCTGGCCAAACACCTGGTTGGCCTGCTGCGGCCCCACCGTGGTCGCTTGACCATCGCCGGGCAGGATGCGGCCAGGCTGCCCGTTGGCGGGTTGGCGCGGCACGTCGGTTTTCTCTTCCAGAATGCGGAACGCCAGATCTTCAGCGCCACGGTGCGCGAAGAAGTATCTTTTGGCCCGCGCAACCTCGGTCTGCCCGCGGCGGAGATCGATCGGCGGGTGACGCAGGCCCTGGCGCGATTCGAGCTGACCGGGCGGGCGGGAGCCCCGCCCGCCCTGCTCAGTTTCGCCGAACGCGGTCGCGTGACCCTGGCGGCAGTGGCGGCCCTGGCCACACCGATCCTCGTCCTCGACGAGCCCACGGTGGGGCTCGATCCGAGGGCCGCGGCACTGCTGTTGGACTGGCTGGTCGAGCGCCACCAGCAGGGCACCACGATCATCCTGGTGACCCATGACCTGGCGCTGGTCGCTGCCTATGCCGAGCGTTTGGTCGTGCTGCACGCGGGCACGATTCTGGCCGACGGCACGCCCGGCACCGTGTTGGCGCAGCCAGAACTTCTGCACACGGCGGGATTGGAGACCCCGGTGCTGGTCGGTCTGGCGCAGCAGCTGGGTTTGCCGGCAATGACGCCCGATGCCCTGGCGGGCGCGCTGCTCGCGCCGGCGGAGCTGGCCCATGCAGTTTGACCTGGTTGTGCCCGGTGATTCCTGGCTGCACCGGCTCGATCCGCGGGCCACACTGTTCCTGGTGAGCGCGCTGCTGTTGGCTGCCCTGGTCATGCGTCACCTCGTGTTCCTGGCGGGGCTGCTGCTGCTGACGCACGTGATGCTGCGGTCGGCCGGGGTGCCGTGGGATCGGCTGCGCTGGCTGTGGGCACGCATGGCGCCGCTGACCCTGTTCATCCTGCTTCTGCAGCCGCTGTTTGCCAGCGGCGAGGGTGCCGTGCTGCTGACGGTGGGACCTGTGACGATCACCGTGGGCGGTGTGTGGGATGCGTTGAGTTTCGCCCTCCGTGCCAACGCCATGGCATTTACCGCTGCCATCCTGCTCTTCGTGACCGATCAGCAGGATCTGGTGCGGGGACTGGTGCGGTTGGGATTGCCGTACGACTACGGCATGACTTTCAGCCTGGCTCTGCGTTACCTGCCGACCACCTACGGGTTGTGGCTGAGCATCAGTGATGCCCAGCGCGTGCGCGGCTGGACACCCGAACGCCAGCATTGGTGGGAACGTCTGCGCGCGTACCTGCCGGTGCTGGTGGCCGTCGTGATCGCTTCGCTTCGTTTTAGTGATGAATTGGGCCTGGCCCTGGCGGCGCGTGGTTTTGGCGCACCCCATCCGCGCAGCGTATGGCACGAGGTGCGATTTGCCGCGGCCGATTGGGTGGTGTGTGCGGCGGTGGCGCTGTGCCTGGCAGCACTTCTGCTGGCGCGTTTTGCTGCCGGCTGGGGCGCGGGGCCTGTATAAACTCGTTGACGGTGAATCATGCAAGATCAAAAGAAACCAACACTCATTTACACCATCGCCATGCCGGAACCGGTGACGCACCTGTTTCAAGTGAGCATTCGCGTCACGGGGCCGGAGGAGCCGGGCTGCACGTTCCTCCTGCCAACCTGGACACCCGGCTCCTATCTGATTCGTGAGTTTGCGCGCCACGTGCAGGGGTTTGCGGCGTACGACGAGGCTGGCGCTGCACTGCCCTGGCGCAAGACCGCCAAAGACGCGTGGGAGGTGACGACCCGCGGTGCGGCGGAGGTGGTAGTCACGTACCAGGTCTATGCGCATGACCTGACGGTACGCACCAGCCACCTCGACACCACGCATGGCTACTTCAACGGTGCGAACGTCTTCATGGCCGTGGAGGGAGCCCGCGATGCTGTCGAGCTGGTGATCGAGCCGTACCCTGGCTGGGAGATCGCAACGCCGCTCGATCCGATTCCCGCGACCGGTAACCACTTCCACGCCGATGACTACGACCACCTCATCGACAGCCCAACGGAGGTGGGCACCCACCAGCTGGTGACGTTCGAAGCGCTGGGCAAGCTGCACCGCATTGCCTTCTATGGGCATGGCAACGAGGACCTGGACCAGCTGGCGCGCGATACACAGCGCATCGTCGAGGCGGCGGGCGCCATCTTTGGTGGGTTGCCCTATGCGCACTATCTCTTCATCCTGCACGCCATCGACGCGCGCGGGGGTGGGCTCGAACACCGCAATTCGAGCAGCAATGCCGTCGTGCGCTGGAGCTTTGCCGATGCGGAACAGTACCGCGAACGGGTATTGGCCCTGCTGGCGCACGAGTTCTTTCACGTGTGGAATGTCAAGCGGATCGTACCGGAAGGTTTTCTGGCCTACGACTACCGCCGCGAGAATTATACCGGTCTGCTGTGGGTGATGGAAGGGTGGACGTCCTACTTCGAGCTGCTCATTCTGCGCCGCGCCGGTCTGTGGTCAGCGCGCGACGTGCTCGTCGAAATTGCGCGGCGTATCCTGCGCTTGCAGCAGACGCCGGGACGTCACGTGCAGAGCCTCGAGGTGGCCAGCTTCGATGCGTGGATCAAGTTCTACCGCCCCGATGAAAACACGCAAAACACCTCGATTTCGTACTACTTGAAAGGCGCCCTGGTAGCGATGCTGCTCGATCTGCAGATTCGGCACGTCACAGAAGGAGCGCGCAGCCTGGACGACGTCATGCGCACGCTGTGGCACGCGTATGGCGCACAGGGGCGGGGCCTGCCCGAAGCCGGGTTCCAGGCCATTGTTGAAGCGGTGGTGGGGCAGCCGTTGGACGAGTTCTTCAACCGCTGCGTGCGTGGGGTCGATGAGCTGCCGTTTGCGGAGATGCTGGCCCAGGCGGGTTTGGAACTGCGGTTTGCCCACAAGATCGCGCACGATCAGCGTTCGGATACCGAGCCGCGGGCCGGTTTGGGTCTGCGCATCGTCGAAAAGGATGGCCGCACCGAAGTCGATACGGTCTTCGCCGACGGCGCCTGCGGACGCGTCGACATTGCGCCGGGCGACGAGCTGTTGGCTCTGGATGGTTTTCGCGTGCGCGAAAGCACGCTGCGCGACCGCCTGGACGAGCGCCAACCGGGGGATCGGGTCACGCTGACCCTCTTCCGGCGTGATGAGCTGCGCCAGGTGACGGTGATGCTTGGCACGCGCGCCTTCGATCATGCCGACATTATATCGCTCGGCGAGGCGAGTGCAGATCAGCGGGCGCGGTACGAACAGTGGTTGAATGATCCCTTCCCCGGCAGCGACTTCGACGCGGCTGTGGACCTGGTTTTGGAACCAGAAAAACCGAGGACGTGATGAGCGTACACATCATCGATCGAAACAACGACGCGACGCACCTGAAAAACCATGGCAGCTAGTCTGGGTGATGTGCGGTGACCACGTTGCTGGCGATTGTCCTGATTCTGTTTGGACTGGCGTACCCGCTGGTGGTGCTGGTACGGTTGAACCGTACCCTGAGCCAGGCCGCACGACCGGTGTCGAACTTTTACCTGGCGACGCAGCTGGTGTTGACGGCAACGCTGCCGATGAGCACCATCCTGACGGGCGCCGGATTGTTGGTGCCGCGCCTGTGGGCAAACAACCTCTATGTCATGCTGGTGATTGCCGCGTGGGTGGTTACCGTCGTGTGTGGCGTTCTGCTGCTCGTGCTGCGCTGGCGCAAGTGAGTAATACGGATGAGTAACATCACGATCGACCTAATGAATCCCGCCGATCTACCCGCTGTCGTGGACCTGGTCAACAGCGTGGCGACCGAGGTTCCCTACAGTCACGCCGTCGACGCCGTCGAGTTTGCCGCGATGTTGGGAGAACCTTCCACCAGTGCCGCGCTGTACGCGGCTGAATTGGAACCGGACCCTGGCGGGGTGTTGGTGGCGCGTTTGGACGAGCAGGTCGTTGGCTTCGGACACGTGTGTCGAGGGTCGGTATCGGAGGTTGACAGTGATACCTTGCTGCGGCGCGGTGTCGTGCGATACCTGGCATTCAACCCTGGCCGCGTCGACGTTGGTTTGCGCCTGTTGGCGGCCGCCGAGGCATACGCCAAAGCGGCTGGACTGCCGGCGATGGTGGCCTGGCACCACAGTGCTGGTTATCCATTTTACCACGCGGGTGTCGGCCTGCTGGGTGGTCGCAACTATGACAGCCTGAGTGCACTGATCGAAGCGGGGTACACCTTACGCGATCGCTGGTTGTGTTACAGTATGGACCTGACCCAGGCGGTCACCGAATGGCTGCCCGGACCGCGGCTGCGGGTGGCACAGACGGCCGGGGTAGCGCCGGCCTGGGAAATGGCTGTTTACCAGCCGCACGCGGTACGTCCCTGCGGACGGGTGCGCGTTGTGACGCTGGACCGATTGTCGGCGCAGCGAGACCGCCCGGTGGTTTACCTGCGTGAGGCGGCGGTCATCGAAGCTGAACAGGGGAAAGGGATCGGGCGCTGGTTGGTGCAGCGAGCCATCAACGAGTTTCACAGCCGCGGGTGCGGTGAGATGATTGCGCACGTCCAACACCAGCAGGCGGTCGCACAGACGATGCTGCCGCGTCTGGGGTTCAGCGAATCGGCGTTTCGCGGGTATACGTTCGATAAGGTTCTATAAGCGAGAAGAAACGCCACGGAGCGATTCATCACGCCATGGCGTTCTACGAAAAAACGTCCCCCGACAGAGGAGTTCGCACGTGGGCGTGCGGCACGACGCCCCCGACAGAGGAGTTCGCACCCCCAGGTGCGAACTCCTCATCGGCGAAGTTACCCGTTGAAAACAGAGGGCCGCCGGCGATGTTCGCAGCCGGAACTGGCTGTGTCGGCCGAACTTACGCCGCTGCGGCTGGCATCCCAGCCGCGACGGTCACCGGTTCCGGAACCTGGATCAGCTCGACGTCGATGGCGACCTTGACCTCTTCGCCGACCAGGATGCCGCCTGATTCCAGGGCGACGTTCCAGGTGAGGTCCCAGTCCTTGCGGTTGATCTTGGTGGTGGCGCTGAATCCCGCGCTCGTCGTGCCCCAAGGTGACTTGGACATGCCGTTGTATTCGACGTCCAGGGTCACTTCGCGGGTGATGTCGCGAATGGTCAGATCACCGGTCACGCGGGCGTTGCCGGTGCCCACACGTTCCACGCGGCGGCTCTTGAAGGACAGGGTGGGATAGGCATCGGCGTTGAGGAAATCGGGCGAACGCAGGTGGGCGTCGCGCTTCTCGTCCTTGGTGCTGATGCTGCTGGCATCAATGGTGGCGACGACCTGGCTGGTCGCCGGGTCGTCCGAATCCAACGTCAGATCGACGTCGAACTTCTCGAAACGACCGCGCACATTGGAAATCATCATATGGCGAACGGTAAAGTTGATCTCGGAATGGGAAGCATCCAGTGTCCACTTCATGGTGTAAAAATCCTTTCTCTGTCTTAAGTATTTTGAATCAAGATATCTTAGGGCTTATGAAAGAATAACTTACCGTGTTTGACGGCGAATTCCGGCCATTTTGCAGGAAGTTATTCTTTGCCAAGCCCTTAACATCGAACAATTAGGTTAAAAAAGAGAGTTAGGTGATCAATCAGGGTTGTCTTCTCCTCTGGTTTGATGTTTGCCCAGGCGCACACACAGCCCGGCGAACGTTTCTTGTTCCTCAGGGGTGAGCACGTTCATTTCGTCGACGATCGCCGCCACGTGCTGCGGCATGATACGGGCGATCACTGCTTCGCCGGTCGGGGTCAATGATACGATTTCCATCCGGCGGTCGTCGGGGTCCTGGTCGCGCCGCACAAAGCCGCGTTTGTTGAGGTTGTCGATCACCAACGTTATGTTGCCGCTGCTCTTGAGGATTTTGTCCCCAATAGCGCGCTGGCACATTGGCCCCAGGTGGTGCAGTGCTTCCAGGACCGCAAATTGCGTTGGTGTCAGGTCCTCGATGGTGCCGCGACGCCAGATGCGGGCATTCACCGATTCCTCGGCCCGGGTGAGTTTGATCCAGGTATTCAGTGCTCGCACTTCGTCCGGCGTTCCGGCGTAATGGGTTGGCATCGGTAACTCTATCCACGTCAAATGATTCAATGTTGAAATAATATCACAGGGCCGTGGAATTGTCAAATGGGAGCGCGAAGGGGAGCACGAAGGGGAGCACGAAGGCGCGAAGGGGGGCACGAAGGCGCGAAGGGGGGCGAAGGAATGTGGGGTTTGGATGGTTGTTATTTTTGACAGCTGTACGGAAGGTCGTTAAAATTAGGCTATACTAAAAGAGGCATTAGCTAATGAAAATCACGGAAATCTCGCCGGCGCATCAAGATTATCTGAAGACAATCTACCTGCTGCACAGCCGCGGGCAGGCGGCGACGAATTCGGCGATCGCGCAGGCCCTGGGGGTGGCACCGGCGTCGGCGACCAACATGGTGCAGCGCCTCGCCGAGGCCGGGTTGATCGAATACAATCGTTATCACGACGTACGTCTGACTTCTGAGGGTGAACGCGCCGCGCTCGAGATCGTGCGACACCACCGGTTGATCGAGCTTTTTCTGCACGAGATTCTCGACATGCCCTGGGACAAGGTCCATGCCGAGGCGGAGCGGTTGGAACACGTCCTGAGCGAAGAGGTGGAGGAGGCCATTGCGCGTAAGCTCGGGTATCCGACCGTCGATCCGCACGGCGATCCGATTCCGAGTAAGGACGGTGCGCTGGCAGACCAGACTGCCGACGGGCCGTTGAGTGCACTGGCACCCGGCCAGCTGGCCACTATCAGTCGTGTCTACATCCAGGACAGCGCGCGGCTGCGCTATTTGGGTGATTTGGGCCTATACCCCGGCGCACGCGTGCGTGTCGTGGAGCGGTCGCCGTTCGAGGGCCCGCTGCTGGTCGATGTCGATGGCGAGTCGCGCATGGTGTCGTATGCGATGGCGAGTGCGCTTTCGGTGACGATGGTGCGGTGAGAAGGGCGGAACGGATTACTGTCAACGGATTCGGGTAATAGGTGTTGGGGGTTAGGGGCCAGGGGTTGGGGGTTTGTGGGAGCGCCGCCATCCTGGCGGCTGTAGGAACGGATCGAACGGATTTTGGCGGCGGTGTGCGATTCGTTCATTCGTTGCCCTCATTCGTTGACGACTGCGCCGGGAACGAATTGAACGGATGACTGTCAACGCGGGTGGGACACGGTCCCATCCCCGGGGAACGGATTGAACGGATGGCTGTCAACGCGGGTGGGACACGGTCCCATCCCCGGGGAACGGATGGGAACGGATTCTGCGCGAGCCGCCGCCATTGTTGGCGGCGGCTCGCTGGAATGGATTATTGGGATTTAGAACGGATAGCCTTGCAGCCCCTGCAGACCCTTGGCCACAGAAATTTCGCCGGTGTGGGCGGCGGCGTGGATGAGGAGGGTGGTAAGAAACGAGCCGATCGTTTGCTGCCCGAGGCCGACGGCGGTCATATCGAGGGGTGTGGCCAGGTCACTGTCGGAGAGGGTGGCGACACTGGCGTCGAAGGCGGTGTAGACGGCCTGGGCATATTGGCGCAGCGCAGCCAGGTCGATATGCACGGTGCGTGCCCATTCGTCCCAGTCACCTTCCATCGGATAGGGTAGACTCATCCCGGTTTTGCCCGCGAAAGATGAAACTGCCAGGGGTGCACCACCTCGGGTAAAACCCAAAAACAGAAAATCGAGCGCAATGGCGTGGTGGGCATATTGGGCGCCAATCGGGGATGAGCGACCTGCGGACTGCCAGTGTGCCTGCTCCTCGGTGACGTTCTGCATGGTGCCTTCCAGCCAGCCGTAGTGAACCATCTGGAACTGCGAGCGAATGAAGTTGATGACGTTTGTTTCGGACACGGTGCGCTTTCCTTTCTGGGTGTGACAGTCTGGATTCGAGATGGGTTGTCGATCGTTTGGATGTCAGGCGCCTGGAATCACGCCTAACTGCTGCATTTCGCCGAAGTCATCGGCGCTGACCCACAGCTCGGCGATTTTGCTATCGACAAAACGAAACAGGTTCATGCCGCCGACGGTGATTTGTTTGCCGGTGGGGGCGGCGCCCATGATGGGACCGCTGTGCCGGCCGCAGAAGGACCAGCGCAGCAGAACCTTGTCCCCTTCGGCGATCAGGTCTTCGACGGCGAAATGGGGCTCGCTGTAGACCTGGCGCAGGGCGGCATGGCGCTGCTTGAACACTTCCGATCCCTGCAGGGCCTGACCGGAGCCGGGATAACCGGTGACGTCGGGTGTGACGAGCGCATCGATGACGGAGACATCGTCGCCGTTCCAGAAATCTTCCAGGTAACGACGGGCCACCTGTTTGTTCGAGTCGGTGCTGGGCATGGTAAACCTCCTTGGGTACCGTTACGGCTGATGTGTCGATCCGTGTATACGTCAGAGTATACGGCATGCCCTGGCTGCCGAACAGTCCAAAGAATGTTCACTTTGTACTCAGAATGTCACCTTTCGCCCTCAGGTCGCGCTGGACATCCGAAGCAATCCAGCGTGCGGGACGCGAATTCAGCTGCTGTATGTCCGCGGCGGTTTGCAGAGCCACCGCGCGCAGCGCAGTGCTGCGTTTGCCTATGTTACGCAGCGCCCAGCTCACCGCTTTTTTGACCATGTTGCGCTCGTCGGTTGCGCCGGCTTCGATGAGTGGGATCAAGGCGACGAACTGATCGTCTGTGGCGATTTTGTTGTGCCAGGCCAGGCAGGCGATCAGCGCAAAGGCGGCGCGTTTGACGAACTCCTCGTCGCGCGTTGACCAGTCGTGGATCTTCTGCCAGGCCAACGGGGTCTTTTCGAACAGATTCATGCACACCTGGTCGCACACATCCCACGCCGCGAAAGCGACGACCCAGGCTTCCATCTGGGCGTCGGTGACTTCTGCCGGCACGTCGACCATCGAGGCGACCATCATCGCTTCGGGGATACCGGTCGCGTACAGTTCCAGCGCCAGCGCGTGATCGCGACCCACCGCTTTGGCGATGCGGCGCATGTCGGGCACCGAGACCCCCAGGCGATCCACCCCGGTCAGGCCGAAACGGGCCATGCCCGCCAGCTGGTCCGGCCGGGCGCAGGCCTGGAGTTGGGCCAGCACCTCTTCGACTGTTTTCATCGGACCTCCGGTCACCTGAGCAATTCCTCAGCCCAACCTCAGGCAGTTACCCTTGATTTTTCGATCCCATGGTGTTATAGTGATGTCATAGAGATTACCCCGAAATGAACCGACAGTGTCTCGTCCATCACTGCATGGTGGATCACAGCGACGGTCAAGGAGGGCTACCATGACTACGAGTGGCTCGAACCCAGGTTATGCTTCGGTACATCGCCGGGCAAAGTGGGTGATTGGATTCTTTGTCGTACTGATCGTCGGCAGTTTGCTGGCTGCTGCAATCAGCCTTTGGACCATCAATCTTGGTTCTCGCTGTCTGGCCGGCGCAGCGTGCACGCCGGCAGAAGCGCAAGCACTGGAACTGAGCGAGATGGTCCTCGGTATCGTGCAATTCGGTGTTTTCTGGGCAACTTCGATCATGTTTCTCGTCTGGCTTCACGGCGCTTACAAGTATACATCAACCTTCGCGAGCACGCCACTTCAGTTCACACCTGGCTGGGCAGTGGGCTGGTGGTTTGTACCCATCCTGAGCTGGTGGAAGCCCTACCAGGCGATGCGTGAGTTGTGGCAGGCCAGTATGCCGTCGGCTGACAGCACCAACCCGGCGCAGCCGCCAAATTCTGCGAGGATGCTCGTTTGGTGGTGGGTGGCTTATCTGACGATGAACGCCGTCTCGGCCATCGAGACCCGGTCCTACAACGCGGCCAGCACGGTGAACGATATCATCAACGCCAGCTGGATCTCGATGGGTTCCATCGGCGTGACGATTGTCGCAGCAATGCTGACGATTTACGTGGTGCGCACGGTCGACCGCTTCCAGGCGATGGATCATGTGCCCACGACTCCCTCGTATCAGGTACCGCTGCAAAGTGCTCCAGCGTATTGATCGATGCCATCCTACCCGCAGGAATCCGAGATTCCTGCGGGTTTTGTTGGTCAACAGCAGACCCGAAGGGTTTTCCAAAACCCTTCGGGTCTTTCTTGTCTCAGCGCGGTGATGCCGGGAACTCGGGTCCGATCGGCAGCCCCATCTGGCCGGCGATGCTGGCTGCATGCGGCTGGTCGAAGCCTTCGGGATAGACGTACGAACCCCGCTTGTCGGCGGGCTTCATCTCCTCGACCGGGATGCGGTTCTGTTCCGCATAGGGGTCATGGCGAATACCGGTCACCTGCCACGAGACTTCGACGTTCGGTTTGTCGGTTTTGATGTGGAAGCGGTTATCTTTGATCTTCTCCGCGACGATGGCCTGGGCAAACTGGCCAATCACCGTCAGCTGGTAGCGGAAATCCTTGTTCAGCGCCTCGAACCACGCCGGCAGCTCGACGATGGCGTTGCCGGCGGCGTCGGTGGTGACGACACCGTCGTAGATGTTCTTCATGTCGGGCGATTCGACGAACGAATGGTTGAGGTATTTGTTAGCCGGATCGAGCGGGTGGTCGATGCGGAAAGCACCGGCGTTTTTGTAAAACGTGCCGGTGACCCAGGTGTTGCCATTGAACAGCCCGGCATAACCCGTGGCGCTGCCGTAGTTGTCGCCGCGCACGGCCTGGCGGTTGGCATCACTGCCGGACGAGTTTGCCTGGATGCCAATGTAGGGACCCAACGCGAACATGCCGCCGCTCGCATACGACTGGCCATAGACACCGATATGGTTGAAGCTGCGTCCGTCGACACCGTAGTCGTCCGAGCTGTAGCCATACACGGCGGCATTCGTAACGCTTGTTGCGTAGGTGCCGATGCCGCTGTACGCAGTGGCATACACGGCCGTACCTGAACCACCATCGACGTGCAGCCGGCCGCTGGCTGGATTCAGCGTGCCGATGCCGACGTTGCCGCCGGGGTTCTGCAGGAGCAGATTTTTGGGCGCATAGGTCGTATAATCGAAACCAAAAATGTACCCCTGTTCACCGCCAAACCCGATGGCAATACCCTGGCCGGCACTGTCCGACAGCGGCGTGCTGTCACCCTGGAACCAGCTGGTGCCGACGACGTTGAACGGCGCCTGCGGGGCGGACGTGCCCACGCCCGTGTAACCACCCCCCGGCTGGATGACCAGCGGCTGGCTGTCGGTCGTGCCGATGAAGTTGAGCGAAGGATCGGTGCCGGCGTTGCCGGTGAGGCTCCAATTGGTGTCGGTGTAGGTGCCGGCGTGATTCCAATGGCCGGCGGTGAGCTGGATATCGTTGATGTCGACGATGCCATCATGGTTGACATCACAGGCAGGATCGTAACTGGCCCCAGGCATACAGCCACCGCCCTGGGCGAAAACTGGCGTGCTGCTAACGGCGATGATCATGCTCAACAAAACCAAAACGGCCAGAAGTTGTGTGCGTGACATTGGGTTCGCTCCATCGGTTGATTTTGCCTGCGGCAAGAGACGGACAGTATACACGTGCTTACGCTGCGGGCAAAATCCATACGGGAGCGGAGTGCGGTTCGCGAGGGGCAGCAGGCTCCACGGAGCTGACTCACTTCAACAAAACGGGGCCACGCACCTATGCGGTGCGCGGCCCCATCGATTATAACCTGCTAACTAATCAGGCGGCTGAAGCCAACAGCTCGTCCAGCTCGGCCAGCACGTCATCTTCCGACAGTTGGGGAACTTCCACGGCCACCGGCCCCAGCTCGATCTTGCGCTGCCGGTAGGTGTCGTAGTCGGGGATCCGCCGCTCATACTCGCCGTCCATGAGCCCCGAAGAAATCATGAAGTCGGCCGAGGCGCGGTTGCAGGCGATCGGGATGTTCCAGACGACCGCCATACGCAGCAGGGCCTTGACGTCGGGGTCGTGCGGCATCGGCTCGAGCGGGTCCCAGAAGAAGATCAGGAAATCGATCTCGTTGCTGACGATTTTGGCGCCGATCTGCTGGTCGCCGCCGAGGGGACCGCTCTGCAGCTTGTGAATCGGAAAACCGAGCTCGCGCTCCAGCGTGGCCCCAGTCGTGCCGGTGGCGTAGACCTCGTGGTGGGCCAGCAGGTCTCGGTTGAACCTGGCCCATTCCAGGAGATCGCGTTTTTTGTTGTCGTGTGCGACAAGGGCAATTTTCTTGTCGTGTTCCATGACGATGACTTTGTGACTCATAATAAATTCCTTCTTTCATCGACCAGGGGCTTGTCCGGATGTCTCCCGCACTGCGATTGCCTGACGTGCGGAGTCTCTGCACAGACTGTGACCTGGTCGGAACGATGTTGCTATTACGCTACGCGCCTATCACGCTACCTGTTGGAAAACCCAACAGCGCGCCGGCGCGTGGCGAAACCCTCGCTGAACGGCAGAAAAGATTCGATCCCGGCCTCAATCGAGGACAGGAACGTGTGAGAACTCGCAGTGGACTTCGTTTTGGGAATGACGAACGGTCGCAGCGATTCTTGAAACGAGGGTGCGGCGGCGATCATGCGGGCTGCATTCGTTGCAGCCACGGGGGTCTGGGCAACCGTCGCCGCAGAAGTGTAGCACGATCTGACCGGATGTCAAATGACCGGCACAGCGCTTTTAGCTTATCCAGTCAGCAAACAATTCGGGGGGTGTGTCAAACAGCCGTCCTCCCCCGCTTTCCAATTCCGCCATCGCTTCCAACGTATCGGCGTTTGGGCGCTTGACCAACGGCTGAAAAGGAAGACCACCCACGTTGACTGCTTGATGCAAGAACATCCGGATCGCATCGGCGGTCGAAAGCCCAAGTGCAGCAAAGACAGCTTCTGCCTGCTTCTTCAGCTCAGGGTTGACGGTTGCTTGCACGGATACCTTGGACATAACCTCGCTCCTGCTGCGTAGAAAGCGGCCTGCGTCTCAGGCACGATACAGCACATCGACATAACGCGCCAGCAGATCGTTCACGACCCCGCGCAGCGGCAGGCTGGCGGCCAGCCCGTACACCGGTGCCAGGGAGCCGCGGGCGTTGGGTGCGGCTTTGACGTCGCGCACGCTGGCTTCGAGGTCGGCCAGGAAACGCACGGCGACGCCGGGTTGGGTGTGGCGCAGGGTCACGCACAGGTGCACGGCCGGCGGACGGTGCAGGCCGTTGAGGCTCCAGCCGCGCTGGGCCAAACGCTCCATCACCTGGTAGATGTTCAGGGTCGGCGAGGCAAAGGCGATCACCCACAGCGGGTCTCCCAGGATCTCCAGGTCTGGCAGGTGGCGGATGCCCTGTTTGATCACGGCGGCGGCGGCGAGAATGGCGCGCGTCGCCTCCAGGTAACCCGCTTCGCCCAGGGAGAGCATCGCCGCCCAGCAGGCTGCACTCAGTGCACCAGGCCGGCTGCCCGCCAGCGTGGGCGAGAAGTAGAGGCCGCCCGGCCAGTCGGCCACCGTGTAGTACTGGTAGCGGCGCAGGGCAGGTCCGCGGTAGAGGATGACCGAGGTGCCCTTGGCCGCGTAACCGTATTTGTGCGTATCCACCGACAGCGACGTGACACCGGGCACCCGAAAGTCGAACGGGGGCACGGGGTAACCCAACTTCTCGGCCCAGGGCAGCACGAACCCGCCCAGGCAGGCGTCGACGTGGCAGCCGATGCCGTGCTGCTGCGCCAGCGCGGCCAGGTCGGCGATCGGGTCGATGGTGCCGTGGGGGAAGGCCGGCGCCGAGCCAACGATGGCGATCGTGTTGGCGGTGATGGCGCGCCGTGCGGCGTCGACGTCGGCGCGGACCTGGGCATCGAGCGGGATGCGCCGCAGGGTGATGCCAAAGTACTGCGCAGCCTTGTCGAAGGCGGCGTGGGCGGTGACGGGCACCACCAGCTCGGGCCGCGTGATGCCGCGTTGGTCACGCGCCCAATCGCGGTAGGTCTTCATGGCCAACAGGATGCTCTCCGTACCGCCAGACGTGACGGTGCCGCACACCTCGTCGCGGTCGCCGCGCAGCAGGGGCTGTCCCTGGCCGGGTGCCGCACCTCCCAGCATGTGCGCCGTCATCGCCACGATCTCGGCTTCGAACTTGGCCGTGCTGGGCCAGAGATCGGCGTGCAGCGGATTGTTCTGCGAGGTCAGGGCGTAGATGTGGTTGACGAAATCGACGTGCCCGGGATCACCGTGGTACACCGCACCGGAGGCAAACCCGCTGCGCCAGCGAGATTCCTCCTGGCTGGCCAGCGACTGCACCTGTTCGACGATCGTATCGCGTGCAAGGCCTGTTGCCGGCAGGTGGGTGTAGGCGGCATAACCGGCGCGGTAGGGCCTGACCGCATCCTCCAGTTCGTGGAGCATCTTGTCGTACTGCTGGTCGAGCTGGCGCTGTACGAAGGGAATGTGCTTGAGCCGCTGCTCGGCGGCCGCGGTGAGCCGCGGGTCGAGCCGGCTGAGCCAGCGGGTGGTGGTTTGCAGAATGTCCATCTCTGATTCTCCACGGCGTATCCGCGCCGGCGGGTCAGCGAGGCGTCTCGTTGGCCGCCGACGGCGACGTCTTGTTCAACCGGGCGTAGAGGCGCCGGTTGTTGTGATACAGCGTCACGAAGGCCTGGAACAGCTCATCGTACAGCGCACGGTGCTGCGGGTTGGGGGCGAAGGTGCGCACGATCGGCACGCGGCTGGGAATGTCGGCCACGGCGAGTTCACCGAGGGCCATCCAGGCCAGGAAGCCAGCGCCGCGCAGGTTGGCCTGCAGCGGGTCGCCGACCTGTTTGATGGTGCGGTTGAGCACGTCGGCATGCACCTGGCACCAGAAGTCGGATTGGGCGCCGCCGCCGATGAGGTGGATGCCGTCCAGCCGCCGGCGTACGAAACGTTCGACGTAGGTCAGCAGCCAGCGCGAGTTGTAGGCCACGCCCTCGTACACGGCACGCACCAGGTGGGCGCGCGTCGTTTGCAGCGATTGGTTGAAGAAGCCGCCGCGCACGGTGTGGTCGTCGACGGGGGTACGTTCACCATAGAGCCAGGGCGTGAAGATCAGCCGGTCACTGCCCGCAGGCACCGTGGCGGCCAGCGCGTCCAGCCGTGCGTGAACGTCGGCCGGCCGCGGGGACGTCGGCAGGTCGTCGTTGGGATACAGGAGGTGGTCGATCAAATAGCCGATGCTGCCGCCCGCACTCTCCTGCTCGTTGACCAGGAAATAGCGATCGGGGATGGCCGAAGGCAGTGAGGCCATGTTGTGAATCAGGTCGGTCTTTTTGAAGGGCACGTGGCAGGTGAGCCAGGACGAGGTGCCCAGGTAGAGGTGCGCATCGAAGTCGCGCACGGCGCCGGAGCCGAGCGCCGCTGAGTGCAGATCGGGTGTGCCCACGATTACCGGCACGGATGCGGGCAGGCCCAGGTCGCGTGCGGCCGCCGGCAGCAGCGGCCCCAGGACGTCGACCGCCCGTTTCAGATCGGGGAATTTGGCGCGATCCAGCCCGGCCAGGGCCAGGAGGCGCGGGTGATAATCGACGCGGTCCAGGTGGCGGTTGTCGGTCAGCCAGTGCAGGGTGATCGAATCGGCAGCGGTGGCCACCCGCCCGGTCAGCCGCAGGTTGAGGTAGTCCTTGGGTTCGAGGAACTTGTCGGCCGCACGGTAGATGTCGGGCTGTGCGTGTTTGAGGTAGAGGATATGCGCAATCGGGTCTTTGCCAGAACGGGTCGGCACACCGCCGGTGAGCCGGATCCAGGTGAGCAATTTCAGTGGGGCATAGCCTTGCAGCCGCAGGGGTCCGCCGATGATGCGGTCGACGTAGGGCGCGCCGCGTGCATCCATCCAGATGATCGCATTGTGCAGCGCCTGGCCGGCACGGTCGACCGCGACCGTGCCCGACCACTGGCTGGTGCAGCAGACGGCGGCAATGGCCTCGGCGGGCACCAGCTGTCGCGCCATGAGTCGTTGGCTGGCCTGCGCGATCGCCGTCCACCAGCCGTTGGGGTCCTGTTCGGCGCCCCCGCCGGGCAGGAGGATGACCGGTGTCGCCTCGAATTCATGGGCGATCACCTCGCCCGCCGCGGACACAAGCCCCACTTTGGGGCCCGAGGTGCCCAAATCGATCGCCAGGATGAAGCGGGATGTGTCCATACGGCCAGTCCTCCGCCGCTATTTTACCACGTCCGGTGTGTGAGGAAAGAAACGCCATATGACGAAGATTCTGGACAGAATCGCCGTATGCTGGCATGATGGTGGCAGCCGAGCGTGCGTGAAAACACGCATAACCCTGGGGAGGAGCCATCCATGCAAACACGTCGTTTTGGCCGTATTGGCCATATGAGTACGGTCGCCATCTTCGGTGCAGCCGCCTTCTGGTCGGTCGATCAGGCGCAGGCCGATACCACCATGCGCCAGGTCATCGAGGCGGGCATCAACCACATCGACGTTGCGCCGTCGTACGGTCTGGCCGAAGAGCGCCTCGGTCCCTGGCTGGCGCGGGAACGTGACCGCTTTTTTGTGGGCTGCAAGACCATGGAACGCAGCAAAGCCGGCGCACTCGCCGAGCTGCGGCGTTCGTTGAACCTCCTGCAGACCGACCACTTCGATCTTTACCAGATTCACGCCATCACCAGCCTGGCCGAGTTGGACGAAGCGATGCGACCGGGTGGCGCGTTGGATGCGCTGCGCGAGGCGCAGAAGTTGGGGCTGACGCGCTACATTGGTATCACCGGGCATGGCGTCGACAGCCCGGCGGTGTTCATCGAGGCATTGCAGCGTTTCGATTTCGATTCGGTACTCTTTCCGATCAATTTTGTGCAGTACGCCAACCCCGTGTTTCGCGAGGATGCCGGGAAGCTGCTGGCGCTGTGCCGGGCGCGTGACGTGGGGGTCATGATCATCAAATCGATCACGCGGGCGCCGTGGGGTGCGCAGCCCAAGACGCACACCACCTGGTACCGCCCGTTCGAGACGCCGCACGATATCCAGCAGGCGGTCGATTTTGCCCTGTCGCAGGACGTGACCGGGTTATGCACGGTGGGTGACGTCGATCTGCTGCCCACGATGCTGGCGGCGTGCGAGCGCTTCACGCCGCTCAGCGCCGCGCAGCAGGAAGGGCTGATTGGTGGGGCGGGGGAGTATGCGCCGCTGTTTGTTTAGGGAGGGTTCTCGGTCTGGGGAAACCGGAATCGAAAGTCACACCACCAGTGGTCGAAGTGGCGGTGAGTGTGGACAGCAAAGGGTCCTGAAACATGAGCTATATCATACTCAATAGATAGAGCTTAATGTATTCTAAAGAGCGTGTTGGGATTTTGTTTACAGACCAGCCGATAAGTAGTCTGGACAGCAGCCTTCGCTGGCCCAATGGTGCACGTCAGACCCGACCCAACCTGACGATCCATGTTGAATAACTGAAGAGCGCGATGACCGCGTGACCTTGTTAGAGGCGAAAAATTCCCGAAGGTCGCTTGGTGTGTCCACAGTACGTGGGCACGCAAGGCGGCCTTTTTGTTTGGAGTGTGATCCGGGGCAGAACATCAGCACCGTGCCTGCGTGACAATGCCGGCGGTGGACTGAACCGGTTGGCTGGTTCCCTGATGGAGGAAGTTGGAGGTGCATATGACGACGAACCCCGATCATGTGAGCGGCCAGCCGGTTCTGGTCCGACTAGTATTGAATGCGCCGCTGCGGGTGTTAAATGCCCAGCTGGTAGGGTTGATCGATCGGAGTTTGGTGGAGGTTGGGGGGTACGGGGCGGTGCATGTGGTGGTGAAGGAGGGACGGGTCAAGTATGTGGAGGTGGTAAGAAGTGTGGAGGTGCAGGGAGTGGGAAACTGATTTGCTGCGCACATGGGCACAGGGCGTGAGCCAATCATCTATCTCTTCCTGGGCCTGGAGGCAGTGGGATGCACAAGGAGTCCTGGCCTAATAAATGGTATTCAGGTGCCCCAGAAGGTAGGATACTGGCTGAGCCGTGATCAGCCTGCCAGATGCGCAGACACCGCTCTGTCAACCTGATCACGGTCTAATGGTTGGTATCCATGTTTGGAGTGCGCTGTCTCATCAATGAAGAGACAAATCCGAGGAGGAAATGAGTATGAAACGCAAGAGTTCGCAGCCGTTCGCTGCAGCAAAATCCGTCTTAGCCGTGGTTGTGGTTTTCGGGCTACTGATTCTGTTCAGTTCAACCGCCTTTGCCCAAGGGGGAAGCGGACCGCGAGAGCCTGACGCTTATCCCTTTACCAGTGCCCCTTGGGACCGGTGGACCAAGCCGTCTGCCGCACCAGAGGCTCTACATCTACCACTGGTTGCTATTGTTTACGTTGATGACAGTTGGGTGGGGACTACATTGGGAACCGACCCTGATGGTGCTGGTCCAGCCACTGCTTTCGGTACCGACTCCTTTGCGGCGATCCAGGATGGCATCGATGCAGTGGATTCGAATGGAATGGTCAATGTTTATCCAGGCAATTACAGCGAAACTGCATCCGGTCGAATCCTATACGACCTAAGTGGTCCTTATCAGTTCGGCCTGTTTGTTGGGGTCGGAAAGGACGGAATCACGGTCCAGGGTGTTGACGCGGGTGGAACTCCGATCGCCAGCTACAGTGCTGTGCTGGCCAACGTGGCCACCAATGCCACCAACAGCTTTGGCTACAGTGGCATTTGGGTCGAAGCGAATGATGTCACGATCACGGGCCTGAAGATCCTGCCCAACTTGCCTAGTGACAATAAGACCATCGAGGTCATCGGTGACAATTTTACGATCAAGTACTGCCATTTGGATATTTCACCCGATGGTGGCTCGATCTATTTTAATGACTGGCGCTTCAACACCGGCACGAACACATCATATGTTCAGTCGTACACGATCGATGGCAACTGGCTGGCCCATGGTACCAGCATCGATCTGGCCAGCGGCGCTGGATATTCAGGTCTCGCCAGTGGACGGAACATCCTCAACAATAAGTTTTCGCTGGACACTGGCCAATACTGGCCGGTGATCAGCTTCAACGGCTCGGGCACCGGCGTGCCCTGGTTTGTCTATTCGGTTGGCGGCGCCGTGATCACGGGCAATCAGTTCAGTGGTGGCGAACAATACATCCGTTCCCGTGGCACTGTGGACAACAGCCAGTTTGACTGGGCTTCGTACTGGAACAACACGTTCGACCGCGCCGTGATGGCAACCACCGACGGTAATCCGGCGAATGTGCGCTCGTATTCGTACGTCGGTGGCTACGGCACGATCAACGATGTCCGCCGTATTGGTGCCACGATCAGCAAGGCACACAGCGCAGGCTGCGCCAGCAACGACTGCAATGGAGAGGTGGACAACGCCCAATCAGGTGACACTGTGTTGGTTGCGGACGGTACCTACGAAGAAGCCGTCGTCATCGACGCCAAGACGGTCACCCTCAAGGGCGAGAGCCTCGCTGCTATCGTCAAAGCGCCGACCTCGATTCCAACCTGCACGTCCACATCCTACGATTGGCACCCGGTGATCTGCATCAAAAACAGCTCCACTGCGACGATCGATACACTCACGATCGACGGTGCAGGGCGCGGAAACGCCAACTATAAGTTCATGGGCGTGGCTTTCCGGAACTCTGGTGGTGCAGTCAAGAATAGCATTATCGACAACATCGAAGACACTCCGTTCAGCGGTGGCCAGCATGGTGTCGGCATCAACCTCTACAATGACGACGCTGCCTCTCGCGCTCTGGATGTCCTGAACAACGATATCAGCGATTTCCAGAAGAACGGAATGGCGATCACCACCGGCGGTTCGTCGATCCTTGTGGTCAACATTGACGACAACGATGTTCAGGGCAAGGGTACGACAACTGTCACGGCCCAGAATGGTATTCAGGTCTACCAGTCGGGCGGCAGTCTGACCGGAACGATCACAGATAACACCGTGAACGGCATCGGCTACGACAACACTCTTGATCCTACCAAGTGGGTCGCGACCAGCATCCTGGATTTTTACGCTGACGTCGATATCACCGGCAACACAGTGACTGGAGCCCAGGTTGGAGTCTACTTCATCGAAGGCTCCGGCGATATCCTGAATAATGACATTGATGTCGCTCAGGTCGGCAATGGCGGCGTGTGGGGCGTTATTGCAACCGATCCGCCGGATGCAGTGCCCTCGCCGTTTGGCGACGAGGACTTACTGGCGGCAACGGGGGATGGACCCAAAGCTCCCAACAGCACGTTGACCGTAGTCGTTTCCGGCAACACGGTCACCTTCGTTGGGGGTAGCAACACGTCGGCTTTCGGTATCGAGGCCGATGCCGGCTATGGTGTGGATGATCTGAACGTGACAGCCAACAGCAACACAGTATCTGGCTTCGAGGTTGGCATCGAAATATGGCAGTGCCAGTCCGGATGTGACACCGGTGATTTCACCAGCGTCACGGCCAAATACAACTGCCTGTACAACAACACCTATGGCATGCGTTCGAATGCCGGCTATATCACGGTCGATGGCGAGAGCAACTGGTGGGGCAACGCCTCTGGACCATACAACCTGACCCAGAACCCGGCCGGTACAGGTAATCAGGTCAGTGATGACATCGACTTCCAGCCCTGGATCATTGATGGCTGTGCCGGATCGAGCACCACTGGCAACTGGCAGAATACCACGACCTCAGCGTACGACGATCTGCAAGGCTCGCTGGACGCTGCCTTGTATGGCCATGAGATCAAATTCGTTGGCACCGGACCGATCGGCGGCGGTGCTACTTCCAATACCGCTGGCGTGACCATCAACCTGAACGGCGGCACCTTCGGTCCCGGATCACCCTTCCTGACCGTAAATTCGGCGGACATGACCGTGATCGGCCCCGGAACGCTGGACGGCAACGGCAGCACGGACCCCGCGATCCTTGTCACCACCGGCGGCGATAATTTCATCCTCAATGGGGTGGAAGTCAGAGAATGGGCGGATGGTGTGGAGGTAGCCAACAGTGTGACCTCCTTCAAGCTGGTCAACAACTGGATTCACAGCAACACCGACGCCGGCCTGCAGGTTGACAGCACCGTATCCCTCGGCGGGGTGGTCACCATCCAGGGCAACCTGTTCAAGGTCAACGGCGGCAACGGCGTGCAGAACGAC
>CAYUCC010000051.1:0-38143 GCA_964443225.1 uncultured Anaerolineae bacterium | reverse complement strand
AGTAGGCACCGCCGTAACTCTTGCGCAGGATGATCATCATCTTGGGCACCGTCGCCTCGCTGTAGGCGTAGATCATGCGCGCGCCGTTGCGGATGATGCCACCGTACTCCTGGTGGGTGCCCGGCAGGAAGCCCGGCACGTCCTGCAGGGTGACGATCGGAATGTTGTAGGCATCGCACAACCGGATAAAACGCGCCGCTTTGATCGACGCTTTGATGTCGATCGTGCCCGCCAGAACGTCGGGCTGGTTGGCCACGATACCCACGACCCAGCCGTTGAGACGTGCAAAACCGACGACCATGTTCTGCGCCCACAGCTCGTGCACTTCCAGGAAACGCCCATCGTCGAAGATGCTGCCGATCACCTGGCGCACGTCGTACCCCTTGTGCGGATCGACCGGTACGATCCGTTCAAGTTCGGGGCACAGCCGGTTGGGGTCATCGACCGGCTGCATGTACGGCGGGTCGTTCTGGTTGTTGGACGGCAGGTACGCCAGCAGATCACGCACCTTCTGCAGGCATTCGCGATCGTCGCGCGCCAGGAAGTGACTGACGCCGCTCTCCTGGCTGTGCACCAGGCCGCCGCCCAGCTCTTCGAACGACACCTCTTCGTTCATGACGGCACGGACCACGTCGGGGCCGGTGATGAACATGTAACTGTTTTCGGTCATGAAGATGAAGTCGGTCAGCGCCGGTGAATAGACGGCACCGCCCGCACAAGGGCCCATGATGACCGAAATCTGCGGGATCACCCCCGAAGATTCGCAGTTGGCGTTGAAGATGCGGGCATAACCGCCCAGGCTGTCGACGCCTTCCTGGATGCGGGCACCGCCCGAGTCGTTGATGGCGATGAACGGGCAGCCGTCACGCAGCGCCATATCCATGACCTTGACGATCTTGTTGGCGTGCATCTCACCCAATGAGCCACCCATCACGGCCGCGTTCTGTGACGCGGCGTAGGCGTGCCGGCCGTTGATCATGCCAAAGCCGGTGATGACGCCGTCACCAAAGCGTGAGGCGCGCCCGTCGAGGTAGGTCTCGCTGCGCGGCAGCACCAGGGTGTCGATCTCGGTGAAGGTGTTGGGGTCGAAAAGGATGTCGATGCGCTCACGGGCGGTCAGCCGCCCTTTGGCATGCTGGCGCTCGTCCTCTTTCGTCGAGCCCGCCGCAATGCCTTTGCGTTCACGTAGTTTCTTGATATAGGATTCCACAGCAAATAAACCTCCAGGAATGACGATGTTTCAGGATAACGTATTTCATATCTGCTCCGGTAACGACCTTATCTCCTCCGTGACGACGATCGTCAGCACGTAAGCGTCCAGCGTGCGCCACCACCCGAACAGTTGGCGGCTGCTCACCGTGCCGCTGTCATCCGGATACGGCCAGTAGGTCACCACCAGCGGTTGCCAGCGCTCGTGTGCGTCCATCACCGACAGTTGGCAATCGACCCGCCGCGTGTCGACCGAGAGCCCCAGATGCACCGCCTTCAGCGCGGCCTCTTTGGTACTCCAGATGGCCGTCACGATCGTATCCTGCAGTCCGGCGGGTGTCCCATCGACTAGGTCGATTTCGGCCGGCGTAAAATAGTCGGTCACGAAGTACCGGTCGCGCGGCCGAATCCGCTCGATATCAGCACCCACCGCGGGCGTATCGTTCGCCGGTGGGTGCAGGTGCCCCGCATCGGATTCGCGCGCCAACGAGCTGCCGGTGGATGCCAGCAGCACACACAAGGCGTATTCCTCGCAGTGGCTGATGGACAAGGACGGCGCTGCGGCCTCGCTGCCGGTCGCCGGTCGTGACGTCGCTGCCAGTTCGACCGCCGGCACCCCATCGCGGTCGTTGACGATTTCGATGGCGGGCAGTGCGACCTGTTCACCCGCTACTTGCTTCACATAACGCTGCACCAGCTGTTTGGCCGTCCAGCGTCCCAGCAGCCAGTCGTGCCGGCGTTTGGGGGTACGCAGTTCGGCCAGGCGTGCCTGTTCGCGTGAACTCAACAGCCCCGGGGGTGCAGCACCCCTGGCCAGGTCCGGGTGATCGGCGGTCGACTGCACAAGCCAGAAGATCATGCGACACGCGGTAAGTTGAGCGGGGACGGTGGCATGACCTGACGCCACCGTCCCCGCTAATCCCTTCAGAGAATCGCCCGCAAGGGCTGGATCAGTTCGTCGGCGACGCCGCCCGGCAGCCGCACCGTGCGGTAACCCGTCATCTCGACGTAGACGTTACCCGACTCATCGACGACGGTGGCGTCGAACGATTCACCCCCGTTGACCGGGGTCACCAGAGCGAACAGACGCTGGCCCTGGGCACCCTCCGGCTGGCGGTAGGTCGTCACTGCGCCGATTGCGGTCGGCAGGGCCATGACGCCGGTGATTGCGATCTCCCAGATGCCCGCGGTCTGGAAGCAGAACTCGATCAAACGCGGGGCGATGAGCGTTTCTGCCTCGGCCGGCGAGGTATTGGGCGGCAGGTTATGGGTCATCAGACCGACCACCCGTTCACCCGCCAGATAAACCTGGTCGAGGACCTGGTAGGCCGGGCCGTGGAAGTAGATCTTGTAGATGTCGGCCGCGCCAACGGTGGCACCGGTGGGTGTCCGCTCGGTATCACCCAGGACGACGGCTTCCGCCTCGGGTGGCGTCGCGGTCAGGACCACGTCGGCCACGAAGTGTTCTTTGATCTGCGGCGGCAGCTCAGGCTTGGGCGGCATCGTCACTGACGAGAGCACCGCATGCGCCACGAGCTCACCGCTTTGATTGGGAGCGATCACCGCCTGCAGGTACAGGGTGCGCGGCTGGTGACGGTAGAACTTGAACGGCGCCAGGAACTGCTCGCTGCGGATCGCCGCCACGCGGTATCCGGGTGCGAAGAGGGCCGCCAGTTCGGCGAAGCTCTCCGTGCCCATGACCCCTGGCAGCACCGGTACGCCGTCGATCTGGTGATCGTACAGGAACGGCTGCTGCATGGGATCGAGCGTGGTTTCCACCTCGAGGCCACCGTACAACCGCACCGACTTGACCTCCCCCATCATGGGCAGCGGGCGTTCGCGGCTGGCCAGCCAGGCTTTGACCTTGTCCGGGTCCAGGCCGCCGGTCGGGTCCAACTCACTCATCAGCGCACCCAGGCGCTGGCCCACCACGATCTCGCCGCGGAAGCTGCTGTAGGTGAGCTCACGGCGAATCGTTGGCACGCCGACTTCGGGCGGCAGCATGTCGATGCCGAGCATCTCCATGATCTTGGGCACCGAGCCGCGGGTGGCCATGCCGATCGTGCCCCAGGCCGTCCAGTCCAGGGCGATGCCGCGGGTTCCTGGGCGCCAGGTGCGCATGCTGCTGCTGATCTTGCACAGCAGGTCGTTGGCGGCGCTGTAGTCGCTCTGCGCCGCGTTGCCGAAGCGGCCGGCGACCGAGCTGAACGACACCGTCGCACCGATCGGCATGCCGCGTGCGCTGCGCAGCAGGTTGAAGAAGCCGTCAGCCTTGACGTCGTACACCAGGGCGAACTGGTTGGGCTCCTTGTCCGGCAGCGGCCGGTCGATGAGCAGGCCGCCGGCGTGCAGGATGACGTCGATCTTGCCGTAGCGAGTGCGCACATCATCGACCACCGCCTTGACGGAGGTTTCGTCGAGCAGGTTGATGGCGTGGTAGTGCACCGTGCCACCCGCCGCCTCGACCGACTCGATGGCCCGCAGGGCCGCTTCGCTGCGCTCGATCCCGATGATCTGTTTGTCGATCTGCACCGGGGTCGGTTTTTCACCGGCGGCACGCGCCCGCTCGATGAGGCTGCGCTTCAACGCCTCCTTGTCGCTGCGGAACAGCGTGATGTCGGCGTCGTCGCGGGCCGGTGCGGGCACGACGTCCAGCAGGTAGAAGATACCGCCGCTGGCCACGGCCAGGTCGGTCGTGATGGCGCTGGTGATGCCACCCGCGGCGCCGGTGACGACGAAGACGGTCTCGGCACCGAGCGCCATACCCGGCGTGCCGTCGCGGGCCGGCAGCACCTGCATGCTGGCGGCGTAACGCAGCCCATCCTTGTAGCCGATTTCGATCGCACCTGGATCGGTGAGCGTCTCGGCGATCAGCGCCTCGGCCGGCTCGACCGTCTTGCGGCCCGGCTCGAAGTCGACCGCTTTGACCAGGACCTGGTCGCGTTCGCGTTTGTAGGCCTTGCTGAAGCCGACGACACCGCCGCCCAGCGGGGCAAACGCACCGTCGGGGCCGTAGCCGTGCAGACCACCCAGGCGGACACCGGCAACCAGGAAGTTGTTGGGCCCGCTGACGCTGTCGAACACAGCACGCATCGTGGTGTAGAGGTTCTTGGTCCGGATGCGGTTGGCCTCGCGCCAGGCCGCCAGGTCCATGTCCTCGATGTTGGGCTCGACGTCGAGCGCCGGCAGCCAGTACACACCCTGGATCGGGCCAGCGGCCAGCCAGGCCTTGACCTGGGCGTCGAGGGCGTCGGTATCCGGTACCTCGTCGACGACCAGGGTCGTGACGCCGCGTTTGTTCAGGCGGGTCACCAGGGCCTTACCCACGCCGCCGCGGTCCATGACCACGAGCACGCGGCTGTTTTCGTCCAGGGTGACCCCGGTCGGCTTGCAGAATTCGAGCGCCGGCCGCAGCACCGGCACGACGACACGGCGCGGGGCCTTTTCGGACTCTTCGAGCGAACCGAAGGTCTTGACCGCCACCTTGGGTTTGGGCGGCGCAGCGGCGGGTGCGGGTTCGACGACCGGGGCTGCGACCGAAGCCGCGGCTGCGCCGGCCGCCAGGTCGGGCCGGTTGTCGTGCACGAAGCCGATCACGCTGGCCAGGGTGGGGTAGTCACGCAGTTTGAGGTCATCGCGCCGCGGGATATCGAAGGCGTCACGGATGGCGGCGAACGTCTCGGCCTGTTTGACGGTGTCGATGCCCAGGTCGGCCTCCATGTCGAGGTCGAGGTCGAGCATGTCCTGAGGATAGCCGGTGCGGTCGGCGACGATCGCCAGCACCTTGCCGGTGACGACGTCGGTGCCCGGAGCCGCCGTGATGGCCGGTGGTGCTGCGACGGCGGGTGCGGCTGCGCCGGCCAGGTCGGGCCGGTTGTCGTGCACGAAGCCGATTACGCTGGCCAGGGTGGGGTAGTCGCGCAGTTTGAGGTCATCACGCCGCGGGATGTCGAAGGCGTCACGGATGGCGGCGAAGGTCTCGGCCTGTTTGACGGTGTCGATGCCGAGGTCGGCCTCCATGTCGAGATCGAGGTCGAGCATGTCTTCCGGGTAGCCGGTGCGGTCGGCGACGATCGCCAGCACCTTGCCGGTGACGGGATCACCGCCAGGGGTCGCAGGTGGTGCCGTGACCGCCGGCGCGGGCGGGGCCGCGGGTGCCGCGGGGGTCGCGGCGGTGACCGCCAGGTCGGGCCGGTTGTCGTGCACGAAGCCGATCACGCTGGCCAGGGTGGGGTAATCACGCAGCTTGAGGTCATCGCGCCGCGGGATGTCGAAGGCGTCACGGATGGCGGCGAAGGTCTCGGCCTGTTTGACGGTGTCGATACCGAGGTCGGCCTCCATGTCGAGGTCGAGGTCGAGCATGTCTTCGGGGTAGCCGGTGCGATCGGCGACGATGGCCAGCACCTTGCCGGTGACGGCATCGGCGCCCGATGCCGCGGGTGCCACAGGGGCGGGTGCCGCGGTCGGGGTGGGTGCCGGTGGTGGGGGCGGCGCGACGACGATCGCAGCGACGAGCAAATCCGGCCGGTTTTGGCGCACGTAGTCGATGACGTTGCCCAACGTGGGATAATCACGCAATTTGAGGTCATCGCTCCGCGGGATGTCGAAGGCGTCGCGGATGGCGGCAAAGGTCTCGGCCTGTTTGACGGTGTCGATACCGAGGTCGGCCTCCATGTCGAGATCTGGATCGAGCATATCCTGCGGATAGCCGGTCTTATCGGCGACGATGGCCAGCACCCGGTTGACGACGGTGTCGCCCGCCGGCGCGGCGGCTGGAGCCGGCGCTGCGGCGGCAGGTGGCGGTGTTACCACCGCGGCTGCGGGCGGCGGTGCCGCCACGACTGCCACTACCAGGTCGGGCCGGTTCTTGCGCACGTAGTCGATGACGTTGCCCAGGGTGGGGTAGTCACGCAGTTTCAGGTCATCCTGGCGTGCAATCTCGAAGGCGTCACGGATGGCGGCGAAGGTCTCGGCCTGTTTGACGGTGTCGATGCCGAGGTCCGCTTCCATGTCGAGGTCCGGGTCGAGCATGTCGCTGGGATAACCGGTCTTTTCGGCGACGATGGCCAACACCCTGCCGGTGACGGGATCGGCGCTCGCGGCCGTCACGGGTGCCGCGGCCGGCCCGGATGCCGGTGGTGGGGGCGGCGGCGCGACGACGATCGTTCCTCCGGCCAAATCCGGCCGGTTGTCACGAACGTATTGAACCACGTGTCCCAACGTCGGGTAATCACGCAGTTTCATGTCGTCCTGCCGCGGGATGTCGAAGGCCTCGCGGATGGCGGCGAAGGTCTCGGCCTGTTTGACGGTGTCGATGCCGAGGTCGGCCTCCATGTCAAGCTCCAGGTCGAGCATGTCGCTGGGGTAGCCGGTCGTGGCAGCCACCAGCGCCATGATCTGGCTGACCACGGGGTCGGCCGCCGGTTTGGGCGGGGCGACCGGGGCCGCGGGTACCGGTGCGGGTGCCACTGGCACTGGTGCGGGAACAGCGGCCACTGGTGCTGGTGCCGGCACCACGGGCGCGGGTGGTGCCGCAACCGGTTCCGGCCGTGGTGGTGGCGCCACCACGGCGGGCGGCGGTGGTGCAACCACACGCGCCGGTGCAGCCGGGCTGACCGCCGACGGGACGACCATCGGTATCGGATGAGTCACCGTACCGGCATCGGCCGGTCCGGGGGCGATGGCGCGCTGCATGGGGCCGGTACCGTAGCGCCAGACACTGCCTGCCGGTTTGCGCTGCGGGGCGTGCGTGCTCACGACACGCAGGGTGCGTTTGACGACCTCGGTCTGGGTGTCATCGTAGCCGCTGATGTCGTCGAGCCAGCGGTGGTACAGTGGTTTGTTGTCGACACGATCCAGGGCACCCGGAATGCGGCGCAGGAGGGTCATCGCGATTTGTGAGCCAAAGCCCGCCGCCAGGTGAATGGCGTACTGCACCGGATAGCGGCCGCCGCGGCTCAACGTGAGCATGCCCAACTCGGGATCGACTTCTTTGAAGTTGGGCACCGGCGGCACGATGCCGTGTTCGAGAATCTTGACCGCAATCACGTCTTCGACGCCCACGCCCATCGGATGTCCGGTGAAGCCCTTGGTGTTGGACATCACGATTTCGCTGGCGGCATCGCCGAAGGTGCGACGCAGGGCCATGACTTCCGCCGAGGCACTGCCGCCGCGGGCGGGCGTGTAGGTTTCGTGCGAGACGAAAACGGTCTGGGCTGCCACGGCGCGCCGGTCGATGCCGTAGCGGCGTTCGGCGGCGGTGACCAGGTTGTTCATGACCATCGAGATATGTTCGACGTCCAGGCGGGTGGCGTGGAAGGCACTGTTGCTGGTTTCGGAGCTGAGCACTTCGACGATCCCGCGCATGCCGCGCTCACGAACGGCGTCTTCGCTCTCGACGACGAGGGCGCACGCCCCCATGCCCAGGAGCATGCCGTGGCGCCGGCGGTCGAACGGCAGCGCCGCGTCCTCGACCTTGTCGTCGGTGGCGGCGGCGCCGGTGGCCAGGAAACCGGCACCGACCCATTCCATCAGATGATCGCCCGTGACGTTGTCACCCCCCACCACGATGACGCGGCGGCAGCGACCGGTGCGAATCCAATCCTCGGCAATGGCGATGCCCTGGGCGGTGCTGGCGCAGGCGGCGTTGACGTGGGTGTTGGGGCCGCGCGCACCGACGTACTCGGCAAACTGGCTGTGACCCATGGCCAGGATACGGAAAAGGAACCGCCGGTCGAAGGAGTAGGGCTCGCGGGTCAGGATATCGCGCATCTCGGTGATGCGACGGTCGATCTCGAGCTGCACGGCGGGTTCGTTGGCGTAACGACGCAGGTCCTCCAGCAGCTCCAGGCTGTGTTGGCGATCCTGCCAGACAAAGTAACGCTTGAACTCGTCGGCCATGCGGTCCCCGCCGGGGAAGGCACTGGCGAAAACCACACCGGTTTCATCGCGCAGCGATTCGGGCAGCAGCCAGCGGTCCGGCAGATGTCGGCCGGTGCTGGTAGGGCGCCAGGTCTGCACCAGGGGAATGCCCGCTTCGCGCAGGGCGTCGATACCGGCGGCCATGGCGAGCTGGGTTGTGATGTCCAGGGCCTCGACCAGTTTCTCTGGCACACCGTACTCTTCGCTCAGATCGAAGGGGCCGGCACGCGCCGCCAGCTTGATGACTTCAGCCGAGTCGGTGATGGTTTCGAAACTGCCGCTGCCGTCAGCCGCTTTGACGACACGGGTGACATGTTTGTCGGCGATGGCACGCCGGAAACGTTCGGGAATCAGGTCCACGAACTGTTCGCCGCGCAGGATGCGCATGGCGTTGTCGGCGTCCATCAACCGTTTGCCGGTGCCGGGCAGCCCCAGGCCGGTGCCGGTGACGATGATCGACCCCTGGGGCGGGTCGTTGCGATCGTAGACTCTCGTCGAGGCCGCCGCGGGCACCGCCGCGGTGCTGATTTGCTGCAGCATCTGGGCAAACATCTGGCCCATGGCGGCAAAGGTCTGAGAGGGAAGTGGTGTGGTACCTGGCATAAGAACTTCCTGTTCACTTTGAAGCGGTTGGCTGGCGACCACAGGCATGGGTGCAGCCGGCGCAGGTGCGGGTGCCGGCGGCGCGGATGGCGCCGCAGCGGCGGGTGTCGAGCGGGTCACGATGGCCGGTTCGGCGGGACGTTGGCCGCTGCCCAGCCCATAGCCGGCGGCATACAGACCGCACAACGCCTGGTTGAGGCTGGCGATTTCACCCGTCTTAGGATGGTTCGTAAACAACGAGACCACGTCGGTTTTGCTGCCCAGCACATCGTCGACGAAGCCCTTGAGCGCCTTCTTGGCACCCACTTCGACGAACGTACGCACGCCGGCGGCGTACAGGGTTTCCAGACCCTTGACCCACTGCACGGGAGAAGCGATCTGCAGTTCGAGCAGGTCTTTGATGCCCTCGACGTCGTTGGGATAAAAATCGCCGTGTACGTTGCCCACCAGCGGGAGACGCGGCTTTTTGATGTCGAGCCGGTTCAGGACCTGGCGCAGCGGCGCGCTGGCCGGTGCTACGATCTGCGTATGGAAGGCGTGGCTGACCGGCAGGCGAATCGCCTGGTAGCCCGCCTGTTGGAAGGCGGCCATGGCCTGTTCGACTGCCTTGCTGGCGCCACCAATGACGCACTGGTTGGAGCTGTTGATGTTGGCCATCACGACGTAACCGTCGATGCTTTCGACGGTGCGTTTGATCACCTCATACGGCGCCATGACGGCGGCCATCCAGCCTTTGTCGGCGACTTCGACCTTGGCCATTTCGGCGCCGCGGGCTGCCGAAGCTTCCAGGGCGTCGGCAAAGGGCATGATGCCGGCGGCAATCAGCGCCGCATACTCGCCAAGCGAGTGACCCATCACCATGTCGGGGTGCATGCCGTATTCACCGAGCAGCATGAAGATCGCCGTGTCGATGGTGAGCATGGCGGGCTGGGTAATTTCGGTCTGCATCAGGCCCAGCTCGGCGCGTTTCATGGCTTCGCCGTCGGCCTTGTCCACGAAGATGAAATCGGTCAGCGGTTTATCCAGGATCGGCTTCATCACCTTGTTGGCTTCGACGAACACGTCGGCCACCAGGGAATCGACGGCGGCGAGCTGGCGGCCCATGTTCAGGTACTGGCTGCCCTGGCCGGGGAAGAGGAAGGCCACTTTGCCGGGTTTGGGCCCGCTGCCGCGGAAGATGCCCTGCCCCTGCAGCGGCCGCCAGGCCTGCACGCTGTCGAAGCCCATGGCTTTGCGCGCACGGCCCAGGCGATCGAGCAGTTCTTCCTGGTTGCCGAAGTCGACGACCAGGCGTTCCGGTGCGGTGAGATCGGCGACCGGCGGGGGTCCCACGGGGGGCACCCAGCCCTCCTGCACACGCACGAAGGCGGCATCGAGCTTGTCTTTCAGTTCGAGCGGTGTGCTGGCGCCCAGGGTGAAGATGCCACGCAGCGGAGGCTTCTGACTGGGTTCCGGTGAACCGACACGCGGCTTGGGGACGTCGACGCCCGTGTACTGCGATCGGACGCTGGTCAGCATGCCGGGGACGTGCTCTTCCAGTACGACGTGGAAGTTGGTGCCGCCAAACCCGTAGGCGCTGACACCGGCACGTCGCGGTGCGTTGCTGGGCTGTTTCCACTCCTGCAGGTTGCTGTTGATGTAAAACGGCGTATTGGCAAAGTTGATGTTCGGGTTCGGTTTTTCGGCGTTGAGCGTCGGCGGCAGCACTTTGTCATGGATTGCCATGACCGCCTTGAGCAGACCAGCGGCACCGGCACCCGCTTTGAGGTGGCCGATGTTGCTTTTTGCCGAACCCAGGGCGATCGTGTCGCGCGGCGCGCGGCCAAAGATCTTGGCGAGAGACTCCACCTCGACGACATCGCCCACCTTGGTGCTGGTGCCATGGGCTTCGACGAGTGTGGCCGTAGCGGGATCGATGCCGGCGTTCTCCCAGGCTCGTGCTGTGGCGAGGATCTGGCCAATCGGGTTGGGGGCCGTAATGCCCTTGCCCTTACCGTCACTGGCGCCGCCCACGCCGCGAATCACGGCGTAGATCTTGTCCCCATCGCGTTCGGCATCGGCCAGGCGCTTGAGCAGGAAGAGCGCCGCGCCTTCGCCCATGACGAAGCCATCGGCACCGTCGCCAAACGGCCGGCTGCCGGTGGCACTCAGCGCGCCGATTTTGCAGAACTTGGCGAACGTGGTGGGTCCCATGTTACGATCGACGCCACCCGTCAGCACTGCATCGCAGCGGTAGTTCGTCAGGTTTTCCACGGCCGCTTCGACCGCCGCAAAACTCGAGGCACAGGCGGCGTCCGTAATGAAACTGGGACCGCGCAGGTTGAAGACGTTGGCAACCCGTCCGGCCACGATGTTGGGCAGTTCGCCGGGCATCGTGTCTTCGGTAATGTCGGGGATACGCTCGTTCAGTCGATCCCGCCATTCGGCTACGATGGTCTCGCGTACGTTTGCAGGCAGGCGGCTAAATTCCCCGGCTTCGGCCAGGGCATGGGCAAACTCGGGGAAAAAGATACGCAGGCCGGTGATGTAAGTCATCTCGCCGCCCATGGCCGTACCGACGATGACGCCGGTACGTTCGGTGTCGAGCGGGCGGTTGGGATAGCCGTAGTCGGCCAGCGCTTCCGCAGCAGTCGTCACGGCCCACTGCTGGCCCTCGTCCATCGCGCCGGCGACACGCGGCGGGATGCGGAACGTCTTCCAGTCGAACTCGAAGCCGCGTACCCAGCCGCCGATCTTGCTGTAGGTTTTATCAGGTACCGAAGGATCAGGATCGTAGTAGTCGGCAATGCTCCAACGATTGGGTGGTACTTCGCTGATGCTGTAGCGTTTCGTTCGAATATTGTTCCAATACGCGGCGGCGTTCTGGGCGTCGGGGAAAATGGCACCCACACCTACCACGGCCACTGCCCGGTCGGCAGTATCACTCATAATGCTGGTCTCCTTTCGCTCGTTGGCGGGCCGCGGTGGACGGTGGGATCACCGTCCACCGCGCGTGCTACTACTCGGCCGGGAAAGCTTCGCTGAGCTTTGTTGCCACAAAATCCATGTCGTCGATCAGTCCAGCCTGCGCCTGGTAAATGGCCGGCAGGTTCAGGGAGCCGGCGAGGTTGGGATCGGTCTGGCCGGCGCCGATGGCCCAGCGCAGACCTTCCGCGCCGACTTTGAGTGCGGCTTCGCGGGCGTGGATGCGGGCCATGGCCTGGCGCGTCGGCACGTCGAGCGGAATGGCGTGCGTGGGATGGCTGGCCACGCGCTCGGAGAAGATCGCCGCCGTCTCGGCGTAGGCAATCAGCTCACCCAGGCGGAACAGTACGTGCTGGTTGCGCGTCAGGCGGTCGATACGGCAGCGCTCCAGGACGACGGCCAGGGCGCGCAGCGCCAGGGCCGCGGCGCCGGCACCGTTGTCCGGCTCGCTGCGCTGGGCTTTCTCCAGGCGTGCCGCCCAATCATTGTAATAGGCACCGCGACTCTTGAGGTGCAGCTGCCAGCGGTCACGGGCAATCGTCCATTCCATGATTTCGGACGTACCTTCGTAGATGGTGGTGATGCGCACGTCGCGTTTGATCTTCTCCACCATGTATTCTTTGGTGTAACCGTAACCGCCGTGGGCCTGGATGGCATCCTCGGCCGCTTTGTTGCCGGCCTCCGTGGCCATGTATTTGGCAACCGCACCCTCCGTGGCCAGGTCCGGTTCGCCGCCGTCAATGCGCTCGGCGGTCCATTCGATGTAGGCGCGTGAGGCTTCCAGGCGTACGGCGTTGGGCACGATCAGTTTGTGCGTGTATCCCTGCTTTTGGGAGAGGGGAGCCCCGCCCTGGATGCGCACCTGCGAGTAGCGGATGGCACGCTTCAGCGCAGCCCAGCCGCCACCCAGGCCGAAGGCAGCAACCATCAGGCGTGTGTAACCAAACACCGCCTGTGCCTGCACCAGGCCCTGGCCTTCGACCAGACCCACCAGGCGGTCGGCCGGGACGTAAACGTCCTCGAGGAACAGCGCGGCGGTGTTGCTGGCACGGATGCCGTGTTTGTCTTCGGGTTTGCCCTTGTTGAACCCTTCGGCGTCGTGCTCGACGACGAACCAGGTCGGCCCACCCGGCGCATTGGCCAGGATCGTGTAGACCGCCGCCACGCCGCCGTTACTGATCCACTGTTTGCGACCGGTGATCTTGTAACCGGTGACCTTGCCGTCTTCGATGACAGGCTCGGCCTTGGTCTTGAGAGAACCGAGGTCACTGCCCGCCTGGGGTTCGGTGGCGCCGTAGGCTACGAGCAGGCCCTCTTCAGCAATGCGGCCCATCCAGTACTCTTTCTGCTCCGGCGTTGCCCCCACCGTGATGGGATCGGTGCCCAGGAACGTTGCCAATACACCGGTTGCAACACCCAGGTCGATCGCCGCCATGGCCTCGGAGACGCGGTAGATGTCGTTGGCGCCACCGCCCATGCCGCCGAATTCTTCAGGAATGAATAACAGATGAAGTCCAAACTGGGGGCCGTAGAGGTCCGCCAGAACTTTGGTGGGGAATTCGTCCTTGTGGTCCAGCTCGAGTAGAAACTCCGGCTTAAGCTCGCGATCGGCGAACTTCTGCAGCGTCGAAAGAATCATGTTGAGCGTTTCGTTGTCTAGTCCGGCCATCGAAAAGGTCCTCCTGAGGTTTCTTGCGTTTGATCGTTGTGCATGCGTACATGAATACGGAATCTCTTGTGCACAAAATCACAATAGAGTGATTATATGCACCGTAACTGTGCATCTGTATGCGTTATATCATATTTTGCGCCTTGATTGTACGCAATTTGTTGCGCAATGCGTCACAATGCAGGCATGGGCGGCGCGTGAATCGTGCGCCGGCACAGTCGCTCGCGATGCGGGTACCGCCAGATCAAGGTGACAGGGTCTGCGTTGCGCGCTGCTGGATGATCTCGGCGTAGAGCGCCAGGTGGCGCTGCACAGTCTGCTGGATGTCATACTGGTGACTCGTGCGCCCGGCCGCTTCGGCGAGGCGGGTGCGCAGGGCGCGGTCGCGAAACAGGCGCACCATGCTGCCGGCCAGCGCGGGCCGGTTGTTGGCCACCACAAACCCATCGACGTCGTCGGTCACCGTGTCGCTGATGCCAGGTGAATCGATACCAAGCACTGGCAGATGCGCCGCCATCGCCTCCAACACGGTCAGCGGGTGCACCTCGGTCACGCTGGCCGTGACGAAAAAATTGGCCAGCGCCAGGTAACCGGGCACCCGCGTGTAGGGCATGGCACCCGTGAAGCGTACGCGGCGTTCGATACCCAGGGACTGGGCCATCGCCTGGTATCGCCGCAGGTCCGGACCACCACCCACGAGCAGTAGAAAGGCTTCGGGCACCTCCTGGCCAGCCGCCGCAAACGCACGCAGCAGGAACTCGATGTTTTTCTCCGGCGCCATGCGCCCGATAAAAATGGCCACGACGGCGTCGGTCGGAATACTTTCCGCCTCACGGTTCGACTGCCATGGCGGGTCGTCGAAGGCCTCGAGTGCAATTCCGTTCGGGATGACTTCGACCGGGCATTGAACGTGCCACTTCTCCAGAACCTGTCGAATACTGCCTGAGGGGGCAATGACCACCTGGCAGTACTGCGTGAACCATTCGAAAAACGAAGCCAGGACCGCATCGACCGGGCCAGCGGGCAGCTGCCGCAGATGTTCGGTGGTATACAGGTCGTACCGTGTATGATTGGTGAAAACCATCGGAATGTCGTAGCGCTGGCTCAACCGTGCTGCCAGGGTACCGCTCACAAACGGATGATGCACGTGCAGGATGTCGAGCGTCGCCAGGACACGCCGCGTCGCCGGACTATAACCCGCGCTGGCGTAATAGCCGGTAGTGCCCAACGGCAGGCCAGGGGAGCGCAGGACGTTGGGTTCCTCATCCGCGTCGCGCGTGTTGCCGAACGTAATCACCCAGGGTTCGTGACCGGCCGCCGCCAACGCACGTTTGTGCAGGCCGACGAAGTTGGTAACACCGTTGGTGACTGGTTTGTATGCGTCGACGAGAAGTCCGATTTTCATAGACCGTTCAGGTCAGCCTGTGTGTCGATGTCGTGCGGCGGTGACCGATCGACATCGACCGCCAACACGTGCCACGCCGGCTCGCTGAATAAAGCGCGACCCCCCACGTCACCGCGCAGGGCGCGCAGCGCGCCGAATGTGCTGCGGTCGAAAAGCACCGGATTGCCGCGCTGCCCGCGGTAATGGGGCACCACCACGTCGGCACGGCTGTGCCGGTGGGCGCCCGCCAGGGCGTCGATCACACCTGGCGTCACGTCCGGTTGGTCAGCGAGCAAAAAGACAATCGCGGATAATGGCTGACTCCTGTGTTCGAATGATTGCAGTGCTGCGTGCAGCGACGTGGACTGGCCCTGTGACCACGCCGCATTGTGCACGACGGTGATGTGGCTGCCAAACGGCTGCAGCGACGGCAGGACCTGATCTGCTTCGTGACCCAGTACGACGACCACCGGATCGAGCGCTGCACTGGCGAGAGCCGCCGTGACGACGTGCTGCAGCAGCGGCTGGCCATACCAGGATGCCAACTGCTTGAGGCCCCCAAAACGCCGTCCGGCCCCGGCCGCGAGAATGACACCCGCCGCACGCCCGCAGACCTCAGCCACCGGGTCGGGAGCACGCACAGCGCCTACCACGACCTCATCGACCCGCGCGTCACCCAACAGCCGGGTGACGATGTCGCGGACAACAGCGGGAAGGCCTGACGAACCCGCCGGAGACAACAGATCGAGCTTGTTGAGCAGCGGCACCAGGCGGGCTCCCGCCGGGCAGGCTTTGGCGCCCCCTGCGGGGTGCGTCAGCAGTCTGGCGACCGACTCATCGTCGACCAGGGAACCCACCGGCCGACCGGTGAGCTCGCTCACGATGGCCGCGCGGTGAACGTGCTCGTCGTCCAGGGGATTGCCCAGCGCATCGAGACCCACCACCGGCACAAGGATCGTCGTGCTGGCAGGCACCACCGGTTCGTGCGCTGCCGGCGCCTTGAGCGGGCGCATGCGCGAGCCGTCCGCCTCGACCAGTACCACGTCGACGTCCGGCAGGCGATGGATGTCTTCGATCACGTCCAGCGTCACACCGGCCGCCTTGCCGGTTCCCGTTCCCACCGGCCCGGTCACCAGGACCTGGCCCCATTCGGTCAGGAGAGCCTGCAGTTGCGCCCGATCGGGCAGGGCGGTACCGTTCGTTTCGACGTGAAAGGGCACCAGGCTGGTTTGGGCAGCGAAGATCCGCGTGCTCGTTGTGGTGACCACGCGCAAACCGGTCGCGGCCAGCTCGGAAGCCAGCCGAAACATAGCGGTGGTTTTGCCACCGCCGCCGGTAAAACTTATGACGTCGCCCGCGCCGACACGGAGGGCATGGTGTAGCTGCACTGCTCGACCTGTTCGTGTTTCAGATGCGCCCCCACAGCTGCCCTACCATCCCGGCCTGCGGTGCGTTGGTGCCGCAGTATACCACACCCCCCCGATTTCGTCACCTTCGCGTCGCACCAAGATATTTGCACGTGTGGAGGAGTCCGCATCCCCAGATGCGGACTCCTCCACACGTGACATCGGATTGCACGGGTCACTGCTGGAGCCGTGACCTACCCAATGATCTCGCGCCGGTGCGTCAAGATAGCCTCCAACACACCGCCCGCCACAGCGAGCGATTTTTCGGAGATCGTAAAGCAGTGTTCTGGTTCGCCGCGCGGGTCGAGGTCACCGATTTTCAGGCCGCTGGACACCGGCAGGGTGGGATGCACCAGGCCGCGCAAAACGCCCCTAAAGGGCGCGACGACCGGGGTTCCGTCGCGACCATGGGGCTGCGGCGTTATCACCGCCAGGGTGACGCCCGTTGTGGCCACCTGCCCAATGGCGATGCGTGGGGTGACGTAACCATCCGTGGGGGCGCGCAGGACGCGGGACACAGTATAGCCTTCGACAGGGCCGGGTGTGCCCGTGTTGGCCAAAGCGCAGCCCTGCCAGAGGACACGTCCCAGGGTGTGGCCGCGGTGGGTCTCGATCACGGCATGGCAGTCGCGGCCAGCCTCAAAACCGGGACCCAAGGCAATCACCAGCGGAGCATCGGTGCGGGTCGTTCCGGTGTTGACTTTGGCCATGATGCCATCGACGATCACCCCGCACGCCAGGGTCGCCCAGAGCGCCGTCGCCGGTTCGACCAGGACCGGAATGCGGCGCGCTCGCAGGGCGTCCGTGACTTCGCCCAGGGACGTCGCGCGCACCGCCGTGACCCCCTCGACCGCGGTGGTGCCGGCGTAGACCGCCTCGGCAAAACTGACGGCGCGCCGCACGGCGAGCGGTTGGGCGAGCTCGGTCATGACCACCGGAAAACCGCAGCGGAAGAGGCGAAACGCAACGCCCGAAGCCAGGTCACCCGCACCTTTGATGAGGACCAGTGGCAGTGTGGACATCAACCGTCGTCGGGTGTCGAGGCGTGTGCCAGTCCCTGCCACACCTTTTCCGGCGTCAGCGGCAGTTGATCGAACCAGACGCCGGTGGCGTCGTGCACCGCCGCGGCCAGGGCTGGCGCTGTGGGGATGAACGGCATTTCGGCCATACCGCGGGCACCCAACGGGCCCTGCGGATCGGGTACTTCCAGGATCACGGCATCCACCGAATCGGCGACGTCGGCGATGGTGGGGATCAGGTAGGTGCTGAGGCGGCTGGTCAGGACCTGGCCGTCGGCCTGTTTGAAATCTTCGGTGAGTACCCAGCCCACGGCCTGGGCCACCGCGCCTTCGATTTGCCCACGCACCTGCAGCGGGTTGATGGCGCGCCCCACGTCGTTGACCGAAATCAACCGCTCAACATGGACCTGCCCCGTATCGACGTCGACGGTGACCGTGGCGGCCTGGGCGCAGTAGCCGTACGTGATGTTCGGGTCACTGGCGCCGGTCTCTTTGTCGTAGAGGGTAGTGGCACGCGGCACGTATCGGTGGCGCACGATGATCGGGCGTTCCTCTTCGGCATCCCACCGGTCACGCGCCGCGCGGGCCGCCGCAACGATGGCATTGCCCGCCATGAACGTCATACGGCTGGCGGAGGCACTGCCGCTGTTGTCGGTCAGCGCCGTATCGGACACGACCATGTCGACGCGGTCGAGCGGGACGCGCAGCGTTTCGGCGGCAATCTGCTGCATGGCGGCGTGCGCGCCCTGGCCGACGTCGGCGCCGGCGTGATGCACGACCACGCGCTCGATCTCGCCGCCACCGTGCAGCTCCACGGTGGCGTAACATTCGTCGACGAAGCCGAGACTGAAGCCAACGTTTTTGTACGACAGGGCGATGCCGGTACCACGGCGTCTTGCCGCGGGCAGCCCATCGAGCGCCGTGCGCAGACGGGCGACCGGTGCCGGCGTTGAGTCGACGTTACGGTCCGGCGCCGGGGCTTGCCAGCCCGCGGGCGTCTCAACCCAACCCGCCGCCGTGGCGCAGCGCGCCAGGACGTCGTGCGCCGTGCAGCCGGGTGGGACGCGGCTTCCGGTGGCGACCTGGCTGCCTTCGCGCAGCACGTTGCGCATGCGAAACTCGACCGGGTCGAGGCCGAGCGCGGCGGCGAGGTGATTCATCTGCATCTCGGCGGCGAAGTGCCCTTGTGGGGCACCGAACCCACGAAACGCGCCACTCGGGACGTTGTTGGTGTACACCGTGCGGGCATCGACCCACGCGTTGGGTATGTCGTAGGGTCCCAGGCACATCAGGGTGACGTTGCCCAGGACCTTGGTACTCGTGTACGCATAGGCGCCGGCATCGGACGTCACGTCCATGGCGGCGGCGACGATGCGCCCGTCACGGTTGGCCCCCCAGGTGGCCTGCAGCACCATGGGATGGCGCTTATGGTGGCCGATGATCGATTCTTCGCGGCTCCAGACGATCTTCACCGGCCGGTGGATGCCGCGCTGGTGCAGGCGCCAGGCCGCCAGCGCCAGGATGATCTGCACTGACATGTCTTCGCGCCCGCCAAACGCACCGCCGATGGCGGGGTAGATCACCCGAATCTGGTCCGGCTGCAGTCCCAGGGCGTGGGCGATCTGCGCCTGATCTTCGTGGACCCACTGCCCGGCCACGACCACAGTGATGGCACCGGCCTCATCGACCGTGGCCACACCGGCTTCGGGTTGGAGATAGGCGTGTTCCTGGGCATGCGTGGTGTAGGTGCGCGACACCACCACGTCGGCGGCGGCCAGGGCGCGCGCCACGTCGCCGCGCCGGATGTGGTAACTGTGCAGCACGTTGCTGCCCGTGTGCGCATGAACCAGCGGGCTGCTGGCAAACATCGCCGTGAGCGGATCGAAGATGCCGGGCAGGTCCTCGTAATCGACGTCGATCAACGGGAGGGCCGCGGCGGCCGCCGCCGCCGATTCGGCCACCACGAGGGCAACCTGGTCGCCGACGAAGCGCACGACGTCACTGCCCGGTGTGGACTGTTCGCCATCCAACGGTCCGCACAGCACTGGTTGATCGGGCATGATCAGGCCGTACTGGTTGTTGGGCACGTCGCGCGCCGTCAACACGGCAACCACACCCGGCGCGGCCGCTGCTGCCGTCGTATCCAATCGACGAATCCGTGCATGGGGACGGCCCGCGAAGAGCACTTTCATCCACAGCTGATCGGGCAGATCGATGTCACCCGGAAAGTGGGCCGCACCGGTGACTTTTGGCCACGCGTCGCCGCGCGGCTGGCTGCTGCCAACGGCTCGCATGTCAACCCCCCTCGTTCATGGCGGCCGCGCGCACCACGGCGTCGACGATACGCGCATAACCGGTGCAGCGGCACAGATTGCCGGCCAGCGCTTCTTCGACGGCAGCCCGGTCGGGTTGGGGCTGTTCGGCCAGCAGACGGGCGGCCGCGACCAGCAGTCCCGGCGTACAGTAACCGCACTGCACAGCGCCGGCTTCCACGAACGCACGCTGGACGGCATGCAGTGTGGGGCCGGTTTCAACGCGCTGCTCCGGAAGCGGCGCGCTGTACTGCGGCAGGCCCTCGACCGTGACCACGTCACAACCGGCGATAGCGGCGGTCGGCACCAGGCAGCTCATCACGGCTGCGCCGTTGAGCAGCACGGTGCAGGCACCACATTCACCTTCGGCGCACCCTTCTTTGGTGCCCGTGGCCGCGGCACCGCCGTCGGCCTGGGTACTGCGCAGGGCGTCGAGCAGGGTTTGGCCCGCTGTGAGCAACACAGTGGTGGCCCGGCCGTTGAGTGTGAAGCTGATGCGGCTGTGGGCATCGTAGGTGGTGAGTGATGGGACGGCGGCGGGCCAGGCGCTGGGGCCGAGCGTCACGGCGTGGGTCAGGGCGTCGCCGGTGGGCTCGTGATCCCGCAGCTGCTGCAGCGTTCGCCGCACCAGAACGCCCACCAGTGCACGTCGATAGGCCGCGCTGGCGCGCACGTCATCGATCGGCGTGGTGGCCCGGACCGCCAGGCGCGCCGCGGCGTCGATCGTGGTATCGTCGAGGTGCGACCCGGCGAGCGCCTGTTCAGCAGCGGTGGCGCGTACGATTGTAGGGGCAACGGCGCCCAACGCCAGTCGCGCCGTGTGCACCGCCGCACCGTCCCAGGTCAGCACCGCCGCCAGGTTGACCACCGAGATGGCCTGCGCACGCCGCAGACCGAATTTTACGAAGGTGCCGCGCTCCCCGGGTGCCAGCGCCGCAAAACTCACGTCCAGAAGCAGCTCATCGGCGGCCAGGGCGGTGCGGCGGACACCCAGCATGAAGTCCGTAAGGGCCAGGGTGCGCACCCCACGCCGGCTGGCCAGGGTTACCGTGGCGTCCAACGCAGCGAGTGGGGTGATCGTATCGTTGGCGGGCGAGGCGGTCACGAGGTTTCCGGCAATCGTTGCGCGGTTCCGAATCTGCGGGGCGCCCACTTCCCAGCAGGCATGCACGAGCGGCCAGGCGCGGGCACGCAGCAGCGGCGAGGCCACAACCTGGTTGTGCGTGACCAGCGGACCGAGGTGGATGACCCCGCGCTCGTCGAGTGTGATGGCATCCAGGCCGCGCAGGTGTGTGATGTCGATCAGAACACGCGGCTGGCGCACGCCGCGCGCCATCTCCAGCAGCAGATCGGTGCCTCCCGCCATGACACGGGCCTGTGCGGCGTGTGCAGCCAGCAGATCCAGGGTCTGGTCGAGGGTGGCGGGCACAAAGTAGGTATTCCACGCCGGCATTGTCATCGCGCAAACCGTCACGCGTATCCGTCGGCGAAGGTATCGATCATTAGTTTGACGTCGCCTAACGGGTAGAGGATGGGGCAGGTGCAGCCGTGGGCCGCGTATTCACGCACCTTGGCGCGCACTTCATCGGGTGTGCCGCTGGCGGTGATGCGCATGACCAGCTCATCGGGGACGAAACGCATGGCGGCACGCACCTGTTCGTGGGTGGCCGGCCAGCCGAGGGTGCTCTGGATTTGGGCCACGACGTCCTGTGATACACCGCTGGCTTTGGCGATGTGCGGCTGTTGGGCCAGGTACTGGGTCAACAATTCGCGCGCACCGTCCAGCGCTGCGTCGTGGTCGTCGTGCACCGAGCAAACGACGAGCTGGGGGCGGTCGATATCGTCCAGGGTGCGCCCCACGCGTGCGGCCCCCTCGGCCAGGGCCACCAGGGCCGAATCGTTGTAGTCGGGTGGCACACAATAATTCAATACGACACCGTCGGCAATCTCGCCGGTGAGGCGCATCATCTCCAAGCCGGTGGCGCCGATGAAGATTGGCACGTGCCGTGGCTCGCGGCGTCCGTGCACGACGTCGAGCTCGATCCCGGTGACGTGATGAAATTCGCCGTGATAGGTGACATTTTCCATCGCCAGCAGCTTTTTCATCAAGTCGACGGTCTCGCGCATGGCGACCAGCGGCTTGCGGCGTTCGATACCCACGTTGCGCGCCAGGGGATCCCACCACGCACCAATGCCGCAGATGATGCGGTCCGGTGCCAGGTCGTCCAGGGTCAGAAACGTGGCCGCGAGCAGGCCGATATTGCGTGTCCAGTTGTTGATGACACCGGAACCGACCTTGATGCGTTTGGTCACCGCCGCAAAGGCCGCCATGGGCACGATCGCATCACGCACGAGGCGCGATTCGGCCTGCCACACCGCCTCGAAGCCGCGGTCCTCGGCGTACTGGGCGTATGCCATTCCTTCGCGGATGTCATGTTTGTCTTGCAGATACAGGGCTACGCGGTTGGGCATGGAGAGACCTCCTTGTCACTCGTTTGGTGGACGGATGTTTGTTGGTACGTAGTGCTTCATTCTACCAGCCGGGGGGCCGGGAGTCAATTGGGTGGAGGTTGCGGGATGGGGGATGCGGGGTTGACAGAGTTGCCAACTTTTCAAAAGTTGGCAACTCTGTCATGACTTAGTCTGGCTCGTAGCGGCTGCTCAGGTCGGAGGACATGGAAAGTTTGAGCAGAGCTTCTTTCTGGATTTGACGGACGCGCTCGCGGGTGAGGCCCACGCGCTGGCCGATTTCGGCCAGGGTGTGGGGCTGGGTGCCGCCAAGACCAAAGCGTAGGCGCAGGATTTCGGCCTCGCGCCGGTCCAGGTGCGTCAGTTCGCGTTGGAGGGCGTCCAACAGCACGGTCCGGTACGCCTCGTCCATGGGATCGGTGACCTGGTGATCGCGCAGGCGGTTGAGCAGCGTGCGTTCGGCGTCATCGGTGTCGTCGCGATGCATGGGTGCGTTGAGCGACGTGGCTTCCATGTCGCCGAGACGCAGGGTGCTGGCGACCTGCTCGGCATCCCATTCGAGCAGCTCGGCGATTTCGGCCATGTTGGGCTCGCGACCCAGGCGCTGTGCCAGGCGGTCACGCGTTTGGTAGATCTTACTCAACTGTTCGACGCGGTACGACGGCAGGCGGATGGTGCGGCTGTGATTGGAGAGGGCGCGCGTAATCGCCTGCCGAATCCACCACACGGCATAGGTGCTGAATTTGGTGCCCTTGTGCCAGTCGTACTTTTCGACGGCCTGCAGCAGCCCGGCCATCCCTTCCTGCACCAGGTCTTCCATCGGCAGACCCAGTCGTTGGTAACGCCGTGCCACGCTGAATACAAGCCGCAGGTTGGCCAGCACCAGGGTTTGACGCGCATCGTCGCCAAGCTTCTGCTTACGTACCAATTCTGAGCGTTCCGCCTCACTGACAGCGATCGCACTGCGCAGGTGTTGGCGGGCAGCCTGACCAGCCCGCAGACGCTGCGCCAACAGCCGTTCGTGTTGGGCGTCGAGCAGCGGCGATTGGGCGATTTGCTCCGCGTACAGTCTCATCGCGCATACCTTCTTTCTGCCAACGATACCATCATCACGCTGGACTCACGAGCCCGCGTTTATTATGATCGAATTTAGAAAAATTATACTCAGATGCGCGAAATTCACTGTAGCAGCTATTCCAAAAGGATGGTGGATTACTAAAAGTCCATCCCAAAACCCAAAAACACTCTGGCAAGTGGGGAACTCTCGCAGGTTTTCGGATAGACCCTACAGAAGGAGGCTGCGGGGCACTACTAACTGAAAGAGCTCGCTGTTTGCGGATCAACAGCGAGCTCTTTCGACCTTCCGTAGAGGCAGGCGTTATGAACCTGGAGTCCCGAGGGCCACGCAGGAACGGTGGCGTATGTGGACCTCCGTGGGCGTTTTGCACCGGTTACGATCAGGCACGGTACAATCGGAGGCGACTCCAGTTGCTCGTCGCGCCGCGGTAACATTCCGGCGACATGTATAACCCCTGGTCACGGCATAAGTTGCGCAGAGGGTTAGAATGAATAGCGCACGGTGTTAGAATGAATAGCGCACGGTGTACGTGATTTCCGCCTCACCACCCGCTTCGACCGGCACGCGCCATTCGATCGTCTGTGCATTCAGCTTCGTGAAATTCTCGTCGTTCGTCTTCACGATCTCCCAGTCCGACCACCGGTACAGGTTTTCGACGACCCGCACTTCGACGTTTTCCTCCTTGTGGTTACGGATGACGATGCGGAAACTCTCTTCGACGACGTCATCACCCAGGCGGTTGAAGTCGGTCTGGGTGCGTTCGCCCTTGATGTCGAAGGCGTCACCTGCATAGAGGCGTACCGTTTCATCGACGGGTGTGTGGCTGATGCGGTCTTCACCGATCAGCAGGGCGCTGCCATCGACGTCTTTTTTGAACAGACGGACCGTTCCCGCCGGCAATGGGGCATCGAGACCCGATGCTTCACCTGTGCGGAACTCGATCATCGTTTTGATATCGGTGTTGCCCCCGACACCGTACCCCTGATCGTAGATGGGGCTGCCACCGGCATAGAACGCAATGCCCGAACCGTCGTACACGAAGAACTTGGTGGTGGTGATCCCGGTGCCGTTCACGAACTCGATCTGTTTGGTCTGGTTGTTGCTGACCGTGACGGGGCGTTCGACCTGGTACAGCTGGTATTCGAAGAATGGGCGCTGGACGACGGCGGGGGTGGGGGCTGTGCCAGCAACTTCACGCACCATCATATCATATTCGATTTTGGCCTCTGGCTGCACCACATTGACGTCGCCGGCGACCAGTTTGAGTTTGGCGTCCTCGTAGCTGGCGCCGCTGTGGTTATCGAGCGTGATCCAGCCGTTCAGGTCCATCGATTTTTCATCATCCGCCAGCATGGCGACGTAGTTGGCATACCAGTTCATACCCCGGGTCAGATAGCTGACGTCGGTGGTCTGGCGACCCGCCTGGGCAGCATCGACCGTCCAGACCAGCGTGGGGCGCGTAATCAGTCCGGCGGGCAGCGCGGGGAAATTGTACGAGCGGATGACCTCGCGCCGCAGTGACGTGATCTTCCCCGCCTGGTCCTGCAGAATCACATCCCCCTGGCCGTTGAGCAGGGTTCCCGTGTACGCCGTGCCGTCTTCGGTGACAACGCTTATCTCCTGATCGACGTATTTTTCCAACAGCTTCTCGGAGCCGACGACGTCGTACTCGTAGTTCTGTTCGAGCACGATCGTGCCCGCAGGGTCAGTTTTGGAAACGAAGTGGACGCTGGTAGGGTCGATCTGTGACGGCACGCCCGCGTAACGCACTTCGTTGATTCCCTCGGCCAGTGTGAGGGGGCGGGTTTCGTTGACGAGGGCCATATCCTGGTTGTAGACCGTCAGGGCAATGGCGGTGGCCGGTCCTGGGGTGATCGGGCCAGGCCCTTGCCAGGCCGGGGCCGGTGTCACCATTCCCGCCATGATGATGACGATCATCGTAAGCGGTAAGGCAAATCGCAGCAGCTTTTTAATTGACATAAGTGTTATCCTTTCTGAACAGAACATGGGCGATGTGCACATTAACGGCGGTTGTTCCGCCGTCGCGCTGCGCAGTTCGTGGTGAGCAAGCACAACCGGCGTAGGGCGGACGCGCCGCGTTTTCCGCCTGCAAGACGGGTGCAGCAGGGTTTTTGTTCCATTATTAGCTCTGGGAGACCGCGGTGAGTTTTCAGGCCGGGACGATGAGGTAGCCGACACCCGGTTCACTACGAATGATCTGTGGATTGGTCGGATCGGGTTCGAGTTTTTGGCGCAGCCGGTAAATGTTGGCGCGCAAGATGCTCACGTCATCGCGGTACTCAGGACCCCACACGGTCCCCAGCAGCTGGCTGTGAGGAATTACCTTGCCCGGTTGGTTGATGAACTCGGTGAGCAGAATGTACTCGGTGGGTGTGAGGTGGATGTCATGTTCGTTGACGGTCACCCGGCGATTCGTGAGGTCGACGCGCAGCCAGCCGCTGTGAAAGACGAGATTGTCCAGGTGCTGCGGGCGCGTGCCGTAACGGCGCAGCACGGCCGCAATGCGTGCCTGAAGTTCGCGGCGGCTGAACGGTTTGGTGAGGTAATCGTCAGCACCCATCTCCAGCCCGCGAATTTTGCTGTCTTCATCATCCCAGGCGGTCACGATGATCACAGGTACGTTGCTGCGACCGCGGAGTTGTGCCAACACATCGAACCCATTGAGACCGGGCAGCCCCAAGTCGAGCAGTACCAGGTCCACGCCTGGCTGCAGTGCCATGCACAGGCCCTCTGGTCCACGGCTGGCGGTGAGGATGCGGTATCCACCCAGGTGCAGCATGGTTCGCAGCATTTGCAGCATACGAACCTCGTCTTCGATGACCAGGATGGTGGCTTTGTACATGGGGGCGGGAACTCCTTTCGTTGGAGGAGTCCGCATCCCATAATGCGGACTCCTCTGGTGTGGCAAACTTTTGTACCATGATTGTACTGCCATTTGTATGGGCATGCAATTCTGCCCATCCACTGCATGTTTCAGGTCACAAAAAAAGAGCCAGCTCAGAAACTGGCTCCTGTTACATCCTATGGCAGGTACCCCAGAGGCGACTCGAACGCCTGGCCTTCTCCTCCGCAGGGAGACGCTCTAATCCACTGAGCTACTGGGGCGTGTCAACGACGGCGCTATTCTAGCACAAAGCCCACAACGTGCCAAATCTCGGAGTTACATTTTGCTCACTGTGATTGACCGGGGCGATGGGGTCGCGCGGTGTTATGCGACCTGAAAGGTTGCCTGCCACAGCTGTGTGGTCAAGACGGCGGTCAGGTAGGGGGCCAGGTTTGTTTTGCCCGTTTGATGTGCCTGGCGGTACGCCTGCACTGCGTCGGCACGGAACCACCCGGTGGCGGCCAGGGTACGCGGTGTCATGGCTTCTTCGGCCCAATCGGGCAGGCGCACCTGCCGCCACCACAGAGCGTGCGGCGACGCTAGACCCTGTTTGCGCCGCTGAACGATGGCCGCCGGCAGCAGCGGGGCATACGCCCGGCGCAGCAGCCACTTCTCAGGCTGTCCCCAACGCGCCCGCCACCGCTCGGGCCAGCCCATGACGGTTTCCCACAGCGGAGTGTCCAGGTAGGGCACGCGCGCTTCGACACTGTGGGCCATGCTCATGGCGTCGACTTCGGCGTTGATGAAATCGGGCAGCCGACTGCGTGTCTCGACCACTTGCAGCTGTGAGAGCGCCGCAGCTGCCGGCAAATCGCTGCGCCACCATTCCTCCAGGTTGTGACCCGGTACCGCGTCGTTCAGCAAGGCCGCGGCGGGTCGATCGCCAATGCGCTGCCAGGCCATAAAACGCGCCGCGGCACCTCCGTCTGTCAGCAGTGCGCGGCGGGCACCGGCCGACATCGGCAGCCGGGTCAGGCGGTGGCGCGCGGCCAGTGGCAGCTGCTGCAGCCAACGCACCAGGCGGTCACCGCGGTACCAGCCATAGCCGGCAAAGAGCTCATCGGCGCCTTCGCCGGTGAGGATGACCTTGAGCCCCGCGGCGTGGCACGCTGCGTACAACCGAAAGAGCGGCAGAAACGTGGCCGAGGCCAACGGCTGCTCCAGATGCCAGACCGCCTGCGGCAGGCTGTCGAAATCGGCCAGCGTGAATGTGATCGGGTGGTGCTGCGTCGCCAGGTGGCGGGCCCCCAATGCGGCGTACGGCTGCTCGTCATACTGCGGTGCACCCGGCACGTCGAAGCCGATGCTGAACGTGTGCACTACTTCTGGATGCAGCTGGCGCATCAGTGCAACCAACCCCGTACTGTCCAGCCCACCGCTCAGGAGGGCCCCCACGGGCACGTCACTCTGCAGGTGATTTTCCACCGCACCGCTGAGCAGTCCACGCAGCCGGTCGACCGCCTCGGCTACTGAACGCGGCGCCTCGGCCTGTGGCACCGCCGACACTTCCCAATACGCGTGCAGCGACCAGGTGCCCGCCGCCCGGTCGATGCACAGGCTGTGTGCCGGCGGCAGCTTGTGGATACCTTCGAAGAGGGTCTGTGGACCGGGCACGAAACCAACGCTGAGCAGGTCGCTCAGGGCCGGCCGGTTCAGCCGGCGCGGCACGCCAGGCACAACCAGCAGCGCCTTGATTTCGGACGCAAACAAGAAGAAGCCGTCGTGCACGGTGTAATAGAGCGGTTTGATGCCAAATCGATCACGCGCCAGCCACACCTGCTGGGTGCGGGCGTCCCACACGGCCAGGGCAAACATGCCGTGCAAGCGCTGCGCCGCAGCGGAACCCCAGGCACGGTAGGCATGCAGGATCACTTCGGTGTCGCACGTGGTGCGAAAGGTGACACCCTGGGCAGCGAGGTCTCGCCGGAGGGTCGGGTAATTGTAGATTTCACCGTTCTGGACCACCACCGTGGCCCCGTCGGACGCGACAACCGGTTGGTGGCCGCCGCTGAGGTCGACGATACTGAGCCGGCGTGCACCGAGCCCGCAGTCCTGGTCGGCCCACGTTCCGCGGTCGTCCGGTCCACGGTGCACCAGTGTACCGGTCATCGCATCCAGCCACGATGCATCGGCGGGTGCACCAGGTCCCAACCGCACGATGCCAGCAATGCCACACATCGTGCTGCTCAGTCCGCCGTAGACGTGGACGGGGGATAGTGGTAAACGACGACGAAGGGCGCATAATCGCCGGCCAACTCGTGATACGGCTCTCCGTGCAGCGTCAGCCAGGCGTGCCCGCCGATGCCCTCGGACTTGCGGCGCACCCCAAACTGGATGACGACCTGCAGCCCGGCACGGCGCAGGAAGTGGTACCGCAGCAGGGACCGGTGCAGACAGATGCCCAGCGCGGTGGCGCGATCGAGGTAGGCCACCGCATCGGCGATGCGGCGCACCGTATCGGGCGGCAGATCCAGGTCGACGGTGGGCGTAATCTGCTGCAGGAAGTCGGGCAGCGGCACGCCGTGCATCGCCGTATCGAGGCCACGGCTGAACTGCCAGGCCTCGCGCCAGACCCGGCGCTGGCCGGGTGAGGGCAGCGCACCGAACACGGTTCCGGCGGTGACGATCAAACGGCGCAGCCGCGGCGGCCAGGTCGGGCGACTAGCGTGTGACAACCAGTCCCTCGCTCGCCAGCGCCTGCCCCAGGTCGACCAGATCAGCGGCCACGGTGGTAATCTGGTCGGGGATCTGGCAGTAGTCGGCCAGGGCCGTCGCGTGGCTGGCCAGCGGGGTTGTGCCATCGAGACGCTCCCAGAGCCACGTTCCGGTGTCGTTCAATGAAAAGGTTATGCCGGTGTTCAGATTGATCAAAATGGCTTCGTTGGCGACGACCTGGTAGGCGGCGTGCGGCGCACGGGCCAGCACCGAGGTCGGTTGGATCGTCAGCTTCGTACTCACGGTCATCTCCTGCTGTGAATTTGCCGGTTTGTCCTGTCTGATTATACTCCACGGTCTATGGCGATCACTGTTTTGTTACACCACGTTGCGGTCCGTATCACCAGTCCCGATGACGACATCGAGCGCCGCGTGACACGCATCTTCCAACCGTCCATCACCACGCAGCACCTTCCCGAGCTGGAGGTGACGGTGCACCGCATGGTCGAGCCGCTCCCTGCACCGGCCGGTACACCTGTGATTCAGGAAGCGGGCCGTCTGGCCTACTACCTGACCGGCGACCAGCTGGTTGCCCACTTCATGCGCTGGGGCCAGCTGCACGTCGATCTGGCGCACGGCATTTACACGGCCCACCTGTCCCCGCCTGGCCTCGACACGTTCAGCGTGCTCGAAGACATGCTCATCATCGGCCTGGCACCGCTGCTGCGGCGGCGTGGCCTGTTCACGATCCACGCCTTTGCGGCGGCACAGCAGGGTCGGGCTGTGCTCCTGGTGGGTGGCATGGGTGCGGGCAAAACCACCACCGGCATCAGCCTGCTGCGGGCGGGCTGGTCGCTGCTCTCCAACGACAGTCCGCTGCTCTGCCTGGAGGACGATCGCCTGCTGGTGGCCGCGTACCCGGGCCTGCTCAGTGCACACGACGACAGCCTGGCCTGGTTTCCCGAGCTGGCCAGTGTGCTGGACGGCCCCACCGCCCGGCACGAGCACACGCGTCTGAAGCGCCTGTTTGCCGCCGAGGCTATCTACCCCGACGTGTGGGCGGCGAGCGCCGAACCAGCAGCCGTCTGTTTTCCCGAAGTGGTGCCGGGTCTGGAACAAAGTTATCTGGAACCGGTCAGCAGTCGCCAGGCTCTCGTCACGATCATGCCGCAAAGCATTGAAAACTGGGATCGGGCGCTGGTCGGGTCGCACCTGGATATCCTTGGCCGCCTGGTCGAAACGGCACCGGCGTACCGGTTGTGCCTGGCGCCGGATGTCGCCGCGCTGCCGGTGCTCTTGGGTGGCCTGGTTTCTCGATAGAACCTGTGCGATCTACGCAATCGCCTCACCGGGTTTGTGTTTGTGCGTATTGTCGTTGAACGTCACCATCCGGCGTAGGGCACGGTTGCCCACGCGCTGGAGCAGGCCCGAGCGGCGCAGCGCATCGAAAAGTTTCGCCTTGATCCATCCCTCGGCATAATAATCGAAGTAGTCATGGCGCCAACGCCAGCGCAGCAGCCCGTAATACGGTGCCAGCAGCCAGTGCCCCTGGCTGCGGCCCACGAACAGGATGTTGCAGACATCGGACATCACCTCACCGCGCTGGGCGTCGATCCACGGCGTATTTCCCTTGTGGATATCGAACTCGGTCCAGCCGTCCTGTGCTGCGGGCGGCTGGTAGCCGCGCGCCAGGGCATCGGGCCAGAGCGGTGTGCCGGGGTAGGGCATGTAGATCGCAACCGAACAGCGCGCCCTGGGGTTGATGCGGCAAACCTCCTCGATGACGCGCAGGGTCTCGCGGCGTTCTTCGGTACCCTCGGCCGGCAGACCCAGGATGAAACTCAGGTTGGCCTCGATGTCGGGCGCATAGTCGGCCAGGGTCTGCACGCCCCGCAGTATCCACTCTGCTTTTTGGTCCTTGTGGATCGAATCCAACACCGCCTGGTTGCCGCTCTCGGCGCCGATGTTGACCCACTGGCAGCCCGTCCCGCGCATCCACGTCACGAATTCAGGCTTGAGCAGCTGGACCCGTACCTGCCCGCTCCACGGCAGACCGACCTTTTCGATCAGGCGCTGCATCTGCTTGATGCGCCCAAACAGATAGTCGTCGGCATAATCGACGGCGTCGATGCCGTAGTTTTCGCGCAGCCAGTTGACCTGCGCCACGATGAACTCATCCGAATGTTGGCGCCAGGTGCGTTTCATCACGACTTCGTTGTAGCAGAATCCGCAGCGAAACGGACAGCCGCGGCTGATGTAGACGGGTATCGCCTTCTCGTACGGGCCGGACTGCAAAAAATAGGCTGGGATATTGGGCAGCAGCTCCCACCGCGGGCGAAAATCGTCGAGGTTCTGGATGAACATACGCTCGGGGTTGACGACAATGTCGCCGTTGGGACGTTTCCAGGCCAGACCTGAAATCGTTTCCCAATCACGGTCGCCCGCCAGGGTTCGACTCAGGGCCTGCGCCGTGAGCTCACCTTCGTTGACGATCACGAAGTCGACGTACGCTTCACGCAGCACCTCTTCCGGCATGATCGTCGCATGCACGCCGCCCCAGACGGTAGGGATGCCCAATGCGTGCACGCGCCGGGTCGCTTCGATGGTGGGCTTCAGCTGCGGACCGGTGATCGTGCTGAACCCCACCCACAGCGGGCGCGTGCGTGCGACTTCGTCGACGAATGCGTCGAGCCCGGCGGCGGTCTCGTGCCAAATGCGGGCGTCATAGCCGGTCTGGATCAGCGCATCTGCCACGTACATGATGCCAAACGGCGGATACATGTCACGATCGTTGCGGAAGTTGATCAGAAAGATCGTCTGGTCCACGTTGCCTCCTGTCATTGGGGGTTATCGATCACCACACGGAAGCCTGTGCCGTGGGCATGGTAACGGTCACTGGTCGTCGTGATGCTGGCCGCACTGCGCACGTAACATTTGGTATGCAGTGGACTGTAGCCCCAGGAACCGCCTTTGACCACGTGAAATCCGGGAATATCGGGGTTGTAAGGGCTGCGCGTCCATTCCCAGATATTGCCCGCCATATCGTAGCAGCCATAAGGTGATACGTTCTGTGGGATTGCTCCCACTGGCCACGGTGAGCCGGCACGAAAATACCAGCCGCTGCGTGCCCATTCGCGTTCTGGCGTGACGAACAGGTTGTACAGGTAATAACGGATTTTGACCCAGTTGCCCAGCGTGCGCAGTTCGGGCCGCGGGTGGGCCTCGCCCCACGGGTAACTGCGCCCGTCGGTGCCGCGGGCGGCTTTTTCCCACTGTTCCTCGTTTGGCAAGGTGCAGGTGAATCCCAGGCGTGCCGAGAGCCAGGTGCAGTACGCCAGGGCATCGGTCTGGGTGACGTCCACCATCGGGTAGCGCGCCATGCTGGCCGGATAATCCGTGCACGGCGCATACCGCCGCAGCCAGCCGCGCGGCGGACGGACCAAATGGTACCAGCGGCCTGCCCAGCGGTAGCCCGTTTCCAGCACGAAGGTGTGCCATTCGCCAACGGTTACCGGGTATTGGGCGATTGCAAAGGCCGGCAGTGTCAGGTATTGGCGCGGGCGCAGGGTCCGCGTGCCCTGCAGGCGCTCCAACACGACCTCCGGTCCATAGATGAATGGCCCCGCCGGCACGAATACGAACCCGGCCGGTAGTTCCGGTGATACAGACGCGGCCTGGCTCATGCTGCAGGATCCGCCGCCGGTGGCGTGCCTGGCAGCAGGGTTTCGACCGGCAGGCGAACCAGGCCTGCCGTCAGGCCGCTGACCACCGCGTCGAGTGTGTCGTCCAGCGCTGGCGCACCTTGACGCAGCGGCGCCAGCAGGACGACGCTGCCCACGGTGGCCGCCATCAGGCCCGCCGCTCGCAGTGGACCCCTGGCGGTGGCAGCAACGATCCCGCCGGCAGGCAGCAGCCAGGCCCATTTGGCCAGAGGCTGCGGTCCTACCGCCATCTGCAGGTCGCCGAGACGCGCCTGGAATGCCGACAGATGGTGGGTGTGCCCATGCAGCGGCCGGTAGGTCCGGGGTCCGAGTAGATCGGCGGGCAGACGGCCCGCTTTGGTGAGCAGCCAGGCACCCAGCGCGGCCAGACCGGCGCCGGCGACCGCAGCCGGACGTGCGCCGTGCGGCCGCCAGGCCGCACCCGCAGCATGTCCCGCGATCAGCCCCAGGGGTACGGCCCAATCCAGGTTGTAGCTGCGGAACTCTTCGACGTGTTTCAGGTAGGGTTCACCTGCCACGCTGGCCGCCAATCCTGCCGCGCCCGCACCGTTGACCAGCGCAGCTGCCAGCAGTCCCAACGCCGCTGCTGGGCCACGGGTCTCGTTCAGCAACCCGGCAGCCGCCAGTCCCGCCACGGGGGTCGCCACTGCCAGACCGAGGCCAATCGCTTTGGGGGCGTAACTGGGCGGAAACGATTCCTCCAGCTGGCTGCGTGGCCGGTCGACCAGCGGAACGGCCACCCAGGCAGCCCCAGCCGCGGCGACCGTCAGCAGTGACGCCCACGGCTCGGGCAGTCCCAGTACCTCGGCGGCGGCCATCCCGCCCGCGCCGGCGGCCGCCAACGCAACCCACTGCAGGTCGCCTGGCGCCGGTACCTGTTCGGCGTCTGATGACGATCTCGCCGCCGCCGCATTGGGCAGGCCAAGGGGAGATTCACCGGCCGCCGGTGCGGCATGCGGGTGGGTATGCTCGTGTTCGTGGACCGGTGCGTGCTCGTGGACATGCTCGGGCTCGTGGACTGGTGCGTGGTCATGGGAATGTTCGGGCTCGTGCGAATGCTCGTGTTCGTGTGAGTGCTCATGCACATGACCGTGCGCATGCATATGATGGTGGTGGCCGTTCCCATGGTGATGGTGCTGCGAGGCCGGCACAAAATCGGGCCGGCCTGCCAGGTGCAGACCACGCTCGTTGATCAGCGCGTCCAGCACCATGCCGACGTAGTCGCGCAGGCTGAGGGGATCGGTGGCGTGCACGCCGCGCATGGTGCGCACGCTGAAGAAACGTACGCCGCGGTCGGCCATGCGGCCCCACTTGTGCGCCATGCCGTGTTCGTCTTCGAGGTCGAGCTCCCCAGGGGTGAACTCGTGCCCGAGCACGACGTGGGGGAGGCGTGCTTTGGCGATGAACCAGTCCCCCTTCTGGTGACGGCTTTCGGCGAAGTAGACCGGCGTCAGCTCGTAGGTGTGCAGCGCCTCGATCGTGGCGTGCATGAACATCTCGTGTCCCAGGACGTAACTGCCGGCGAAGGCGACCAGTGGGCTGCCCAGGGCGGCGGCCTGGGACAACACGGTGTCGATGGCGGCGGGGCGCGGCCAGGGATAGTGGCGCGGGCGTGCGACCGGCACCAGGCCAGCGGCGATCGCCTGCTGAAATGCGGCTGGCTCGAATCCCACCGTGACGCTGCGCAGGTGCTGCAGCGTGCCCGGGAGTGCCAGGTAACGGCGGTCACCGATCGTTTCGGGGACGAGGGTACTGAGCGCGGGCACACGCACGGCCAGGGCGGTGGCGACACGGTCGAGCAGCGGGTCGTTTTGTGCCGTTACGTGGGTGGTGTTGGCTGTGGCGTGGGGCGCGGGCACCTGCGCCACGATCAGGCTGCCCGCATCCAGCAAATCACCGAGCGTTTGTTCGGTAATACCGATGTGGCTGGCGCCGCGGTGCCACAACTCGTGCAGCAGATCGCCCAGGGTTACACCACTGCGTACGCCGATTTCCTGGCAGTCGTCGTAATCGACGGCCAATGACACCGACCGATTGGCGGCGTCACCCTGCCGGCGCCGGTTGAGGATCTGAGTCGAGCCAACCAGGCTCGCCAGCATGAGGGATGTTCCGATCCAGCGGTTGACGTTCAACGGTTCCTGTCCTTGTTGAGATTCGTATGTCCGGCTGCCCACTGCGCCGTGCCGGCCACGATGCTGAGAACACCGATACCCCAGTAGGCCCAATGCCAGGGAATGACGCGCAGGGCAAACCACCCGCCGCGCTGTCGTGCAAACCAGCGATAGAGCGGCCAGCCCAATGCAAGCAGACTCAGAACCAGCACAGCGTTCAGCAGCCACAGCGCCGGGTACCAGGGACTACAGATCAGGCTGGCGGCCAGCAGTGTGACCAGGACGACCGCCGTGCGGCCGCGCCCATCGACGTTCAGGTCGTTGGGTAGGGCGCGCGTGTCCAGGATCAACCGCCACCACGGGATGCCACGGTCCAGCAGGTCGGATCGCAGCCAGGTGCGCACGGTCCAACATTTCTGATGGGTAACCTGCCACGTTTTGTCCAGGCAGATGCGATACCCGTGTTGCCGCAGCCGCCTGCCTAATTCGATGTCCTCGATCATCGGCCGCGGATAACGGTGTGCGTCGAAACCGCCCGCCGCCCAAAAGGCCGTGCGCCGGATGGCGCCGCAGCCGGCCCAGAACGTGCCTGCTTCGGAATGTGCCACCTGGTGCGTGTAGTGATGGAACAGGTTCTTGACCTGCGATACGAAATGCTGGCATGTCGGCGTGGCATCGTACGAGCCAAACACGGCGGCGCAGTGGTCGTGCGTTGTCAAGAATGCCACGGCCTGGCTCACCGTGGTGGGCCGCACCAGCACGTCGGCGTCCAGAAAGAGCAAGAAATCACCCGCGGCGTGTTGCGCACCGAGATTTCGGGCGGCAGCCGGTCCGCTGCGCGGCCTGGCGGTTGTCAGAACCCGTGCACCGGATGCCTGTGCCACGCTGGCCGAGTCATCGGTCGAGCCGTCGTCGACCACGATCAGCTCCCAGGTGCCGGAGAAATCGGTTGTACCGAGGGCCAACAGACTGCGTGCCAGGGCGGGACCGCCGTTGCAGACCGGTAGGATGACCGAGATGTCTACCACGGTCGGTCTACTCTGCGGGTGCAGCACCGGCGGGCCGCACGCGCTGCGCCAGCAGCCGGCCCGTGTCGGTGCGCGTCAACGCCAGCGCCGTGCGCCACACGGCCCATTTACCGGACCAGGACGTGGCCCACCGCGCTGTGGCATGCCGCTCACTGAGGCCGCGCTGCAGGCGTTGGCCCAGGCTTGTGATGGGTGGTCGTTGTGACAGTTCGATCACGTCGTCGAGATCGAGGTGTGTGATGTAGTCGGCCAGCCCGCGCGGCAGCGCACCGAGCAGCTGCATTTGGGGCGCCGCGGGAACTGATGCACCCAGGACTTGCACCGCCAGTTGATTGGCCGCGGCCAGGAAGGCGGTGGCGCCGATGGCGTCTGCCCGCGCAACCAGCCAGTCCCAGTCAAGTTGGGCACCGTAGAATCGACTGACGGTCGATACGTCGTACAGCTGCACAAATGACGGTTTGCCCATCAGAAGGTGGTAGATCAAATGGATCGACAGGTGCAGGTAGAGATCGTTGGGCGCCAGGGCCCAGGCCGGCGCCTCGAGCACCCGGTGGGGCACGGCGCGCTCCCAGACACCGGGTGTCATGTCGGTGCACAGGCCGAACCAGCACTCCTCGAGCGAACCATGCGGATCGACGTGACGGTCGGCGGTTGTGCTCAGATAAGGGTTGGGGGTTTCGGCGGCGGGTGTTGGGCGTTTGTAGGTGCTGGTGTGTTTGGTGATTCCGGGGCCGCTGTCGGCGGATTTGTGTTTGCCCTCGTAGCCCAGGTTCTGCAGCACCTGTTCGGCGGCCGGCAGATCATCGGGCCGGAAGAGCAGATCGATGTCGCTCATACCGCGCAGATCGGGCGTGGGGTAGACGGCGGCGCTGAGGTAGGCGCCCTTGAGCACCATTGCCCGCACACCCGCCGTCTGCAGGGCGTGTACGATTTCGAACAGCTGCTGTTGAATGGCGCGGTTACGTTCACCGGTGGCCTGCCGGATGAGCTGCAGTTTGGCCATGGCGGGTGCGGGCACGACAGCCACTGCGTCGAGCAGGCGTTGGTGCAGCACGGGTGCCAGGCCAACCACGATGGCGGTGACAACGATATCGTTCCAGGATCGTGTGGGATCGGCCGGTGTGGGCGCGTCGGTGCGCAAGACGGCCAACAGCTGATGAATTGGACGTGTCATTCGGATTCAAACATCGCGCCCGCCGGCTGGGTTACAAGCGGCGGGCAGGCTGCGAACAAAATGCTCAGAGAGACGCGCGAACTCGGCACTGCCTTGAAGGTGGACTTACCAGTAAACTGCATTTACACAGTAATGACGCAAACCGGTCAGGCCGCGTGAGCGACTGGCCGGCGAACAGAATGGAAACTCAGTGACTGCTGAAGGTGACGGACTTCAGTTCGTCGTGCTTCGTGAGGGTGGGCTTGGTGTATGTCATAGGAAAGGATCCTCCTGGTTGTAGTTGTAATGAACCGTGACACAAGTCGCGCCCCGGCTGGGCCTGCTGATGAGGCAGGCGGCGAACTGGAAGCGGTTTGGCAATCGTGCAACAGTTCCCATAAGCTGCGGTCACACGTTGCAATTATTGCCGGCAGGTGCGGTAAGGCTGCTGAAATTCGTCGCGTCTCTCGGAGCACTTCGAAACGCCGGACCCGATCGTGCTATCATAACGGTAGCGAAGGGGCTGGTCGTTGCGATGCGGCAAGTATAGCAGAGAAGTCGGTGGATGGCAAGAAAACCGGTTTGGTGTCTGCCTTTCGTTTTTTTCCGTGAACCGGGTATAATCGTACGTATCCGCCATGCGGACCATGGATTGCGCAGGATCAGGAGGTGCCCGTGCGCTTTGAGTTTCATGAACGAATCACGACCCAGGTGCTGCGGGATACGTCACTCCCGCGGCGGGCGCAGCAGGTAGTGCTGTGGGGCAACTGGTCGGTCGATTACTACAACATCCTGGCGTCTCGTTTTCCGCCGGTTGCGCAGTGGACCCTGAATCACCAGTTTCATTTTGCCGGCCTGGTGGATGCCGCAGCCGTGGCGGCCCAGTGGGACTGGCTGGATGCGTACGCGCGGCGTGAGCTGGGCGATGCGCAGCGCCCAGGGCGCGCCCTCTATCAGGTGGGGAAGATCCTGCACGCCGTACAGGATTTTTATGCGCACTCCAACTGGGTCGAGCTGGCATTGGCAGCCGGCGCGGCGGCCGATGCCGTGCCAACCTGGGAGGAACGGTCACCCGGACTGCCCGCTGACCTCTACACCTTCATGCTGCCCAACATGCCCGGCTACCGCACCGACCGTGACCACAGCCGCATGCAGAAGGATGCCCCCAACTGCCCGGCCGGCCCCGACATCTTCCAGGCGATGGTGCCAGCCGCCCTGCGCGCAACAGCATTCTGGTGGGCCCACCTCACCACACTGCTGCACCCCACCATCATCCCCCACCTACCCACCGCCCGCCCCGGCCCCTGGGCCCTGACCAGCCGCTGGCTCCTCCTCCACACCTACATCGACCCCACCCTCTTCACCACCCCCGTCCCCACCCTCGCCCCCCTCTCTTTCCTTTAACCTCCAACCTCCAACCTCCAACCTCCAACCCCCAATCCCCAACCCCTAATCCCCAATCCCCAACCCCCAACCCCCAACCTTTTAGGGGTAGGTTTTTTGATATCTGAGCGGGAGAACAAAATGAGGTGAAT
>CAYUCC010000050.1:0-40095 GCA_964443225.1 uncultured Anaerolineae bacterium | reverse complement strand
TACCTGCCCACGATCTATGCCGCCTTTGCGCGCCGCGAGGCGCAGGTGACCTTGCTGGAAGTGCGGGCCGGCCAGCCGCCGTCGGCCGTTGAGATGCTGCTGCGCTTCCACCGTATCCATGGCCTCGACCAGCTCGACGAGGTGTGGCACACATGGGAGGCCTGGTTCGCCGACATTGAGGAGAGCCATACCTCGCTGCCGGCACTCGTTTTTCTGCGCTCACCCAACGCCCACCATTCCTGGGTGACGGCGTCGGGCGCGGTGCTCGACGGCGCCGCATTGCTGCAGTCCGCCGTCGACTGGCCAGTCAGCGCCTTGCCGGCCCTCTGTGCGCGAGCCGGATACCTGGCCCTGCGTCACATCGCTGACTTCTTTGGTGTCGTCTACAATCCCGACCCGCATTACCCCGACCCCATCAGCATCACCCGCGCTGAGTTCGATGCAGCATGCGAGACGCTGGCGGCAGCCGGGGTGCCCCTAAAAGAGGACCGCGAACTGGCTTGGAAAAATTTTGCCGGTTGGCGCGTGAATTACGATACGGTGCTCCTGGCCCTGGCCAGCATCACGATGGCACCACTCGCTCCCTGGTCGAGTGATCGTTCGCTGGTGACGCGTGTGCCGTTGCTGGCACTGTGGCGCAAGGGAGACAAAACAGCCTGACATGACGCTCACCTCGATGATGAGAACCCTCGGTGGTTAGTGAAGCCACCCGATGCGCGATCGTAGCCGCGCATCGGGTGGCGCTTGGCTCATTGAAGACCTGGAGAGTTGGTGGGTATCAACCCACCAACCGCGCGTTCAGTTTGATATCTACGCTGGCCAGGGCTTTCGACACGGGGCAGCCAGCCTTCGCAGCGGCAGCCTTTTCCTGGAATGTGGCGTCATCCAGGTTGGGAACCTCGGCCTCGGTATCCAGCTCGATCATGGTGATCGTCGGGCCGGCCGCAATCGTGACGCGGGCCGTGGTCTGGATCCGTGCGGGTGTGTAGCCGGCATTCGTCAGCAGGGCCGACAGGAACATCGAAAAACAGCCGGCATGTGCCGCACCAATCAGCTCCTCAGGGTTGGTGCCCGGACCATCCTCGAAACGCGACGCATAGGTGAACGGCCCCTGGTAGGCGCCGCTGCTCAGCGCCATTGTGCCGCTGCCCTCCTTCAGCGTCCCCTTCCATTCAGCTTTGGCAGAACGTACTGGCATGGTGAAATCTCCATTCGTGTGATGTGTTCGCGTGGTTGAATAAAATACCCAACACGAGGAACGAACAGACGATACCGCCTTCAGACCTCGCGTCGGCTGCGTGTCATTGAGACGGAATTCCGTGATAAGAGTCACGCCTGTGGGCGTGCGACATAGGCTGCACTGCCGGTTGCCCTTTGGTTCGAACAGGCGAGAATTTGTCATTTTCGCAGACTGGCGGTACATTCTTGTGACACCTACATCCTGTCACACCGCCCAGCCACCGAGGTTGATCGTGGATTTCTCCTCAGTTCCGTTAGTCGAAACCGACTGGCTCGTGAGCCACCTGGATGACCCCGCTTTGCGCATCGTCGACCTGCGCTGGCGGGGTAACGGCTCGGGGCGCCAGCGCTACCTGCGCGGCCATATTCCAGGCGCCATCCACCTGGATTGGCACATAGACCTGAACGGCAATTCGCCGGACGATCTCCTGCTGCCACCGGACCCGTTCGCCGCGCTGATGAGTGCCAACGGTATCGGCAACGACACCCGCGTCGTCGCCTATGCCGAAACCGATCACAGCGGTGCCGCACGCCTGTGGTGGGCGTTACGGTACCACGGCCACTCCCAGGTGGCGGTGCTCAACGGGGGCATCACGAAATGGCGCGCCGAAGGTCACGTATTGACTGAGGAAGTCGCACAGCCTCCATTCGTGCCCTTCATCCCCCAACCCCAGCCGCACTGGCTGGCCAGTACCCGCGAGGTGGAAGCTGTGGTGGCCGGTCCGGGTCTCACAGCGCGCCTGGTCGACACCCGTCCCCCCGAACAATACGCCGGGCACGCAGTTTGGACGCCGTTCGGCAGCCGGTACCTGCCACCTGGTCAGGACTGGGTGATGGTGGATGGCCGTCCGCTGCGTGCCGGACACATCCCGGGCGCCGTCCACCTGCATGCGTCGAGAAACCTGGCCACCGACTGGACCTATCGCCTGCCGGAGGAGTTGGGCACCCTGGCCAGGGCCGCTGGCATCGAACCCACGTCGCGCGTCATTCTGTACTGCGGTGTCGGAATTTCAGCGTCGCTCGGTCTGTTTGCGCTGCACCTGGCGGGTTTTCCAGACGTGGCGCTCTACGATGGTTCCTGGATCGAGTGGGACCGTGGACACATGCGCCCTTTGGAGCGTGAACCTTGAGTCGTGATCTTGGCAGCCTGTTTGGGCTGCGCATCAGCGTAGTGCCCTCGGCGCTTGCCGGCGGCGCAGCAGTCTGGTTTATTTGGACACTCCTAGCCGTGGTGGTATTCCAGGTGGACGTTTTTGCGGCTCTGGCCGGCGGCGCCCTGGCCCTGGCTGGTTATTGGCTTAGCGACCTGATCCACCAGCTCGGCCATGCCTGGGCCGCGCGGCGCACCGGTTATCCGATGGTCGGTATCCGCTTCTGGGGGCCGTTTTCGGCCTCCATCTACCCGCCTGATGAGCCGGTGCTGCCGGCAGCCGTCCACATACGCCGGGCCCTGGGTGGACCCTTGATCAGCCTGGTGATGTGTGCACCGACCGCGCTGCTGGCCCTGGCGGCGGCTGACGCCGCACCGCTCTGGCGCTGGCTGACCCTGTTCCTGTTCCTTGTCAACGTGGGCATCACCGTGCAGGTGTTTCTGCCCCTCGGCTTCAACGATGGCTCGACGCTGCTGTATTGGCTGCGACGCGGTCGATAATCGATTCTAGGGGCTTGTAAAAGAATAACTTCCCGCGATTTGCGGCGAATTCCAGTCATCTTGCCGGAAGTTATTCTTTTACAAGCCCTAGGTGTACCGCCCGCAGCCCAAATTGGCAACTTGTTTGTACAACACCCGGTTTTCTGGTAAACTAGGGTCAAAGTGCAGCACCCTCATGACATCGATCCACACGTGCAGCGTGACCCACGGAGGCGTCCATGCTCGAAAATGTCGACTTAGGTCTCACACTCAAAAAGAAAGAATGGAAACAACAGCGCCCGGCCCTGCAGCGTCGTTTGTACGACCTGGGCCAGGCCACCTACGAGGCCGGTGTGCCGGTCATCATCCTGTTCGAGGGCTGGGATGCATCGGGCAAAGGCTCGACGATCAACGACCTGACGCAGCGTCTCGATCCACGCGGGTTCAAGGTGTGGCCCATTCGTGCGGCGCGCACCTACGAAAAGGCCCGTCCCTGGTTGTGGCGCTTCTGGCTGAAACTGCCCAACCGCGGCCAGATCGCTATTTTCGATCGCAGCTGGTATGGGCGTGTGCTGGTGGAGCGCATCGAAGGATTGATCGACGAGCCGGAATGGCGCAAAGCCTACCGCGACATCGTCGACTTCGAACGCACGCTGGCCGACGACGGTCACATCATCATCAAGTTTTGGATGCACATCAGCAAAGCCGAGCAGCGCAAACGGTTCAAGATGCTGGAGAAGGATCCCCTGACCGCCTGGCACGTCCAGCCCGAAGACTGGCGCCACCATAAGCAGTACGACAAGTACGTGCAGGCGGTTGAGGAGATGTTCGAAAACACCGAAACCGAGTGGGGACCCTGGACCATCGTCGAGGCGACGAGCCAGCCCCACACGTTCTGGAAAGCCTACACCACGATCATAACGGCGCTGGAAAAGGGGCTCCGGCTCCGCGGCATCAACCCGGACCAGATCGGGGCCGCTGCCGCGGCTCCAGATGACAATGTCTCGGAAACCGAAGATCGCGCCGGCTATGAGCCGACCGACATCACGAGTTTGGTCGATGCGTTGGCCGACGTGCCAGAAGGCTTCGATGCAGAGCACTCGCAGGACGAAGCATCATAAGAGGGGGCCACCATGTCTGCATTATCACAGGTTGATTTGAGCCAGGCACTCAACAAAGACGAGTACGTCGAGCAGTTGATCCGCCACCAGGTGGCCCTGGGCCAGTTAGGTTATCAGGTGTACGTCCAGAAACGGCCGGTCATCATGGTGTTCGAAGGGTGGGACGCCGCCGGCAAGGGCGGGAACATCAAACGGATCACCGAAAAACTCGACCCGCGCGGTTACGTCGTTCACTCCATCGCCGCCCCGGCTGGTGACGACAAGACCCACCACTACCTCTGGCGTTTCTGGCGCCGCCTGCCGGAAACGGGTGAAATTGCCATCTTCGACCGCAGCTGGTATGGCCGTATCCTGGTTGAGCGTGTCGAAGGGTTTGCCCGGGAGGCGGAATGGCAGCGCGCCTATCGCGAGATCAACCAGTTCGAGCGCCAGCTGGTCGATTTCGGTACGATCATCTTCAAGTTCTGGGTGCACATCTCCGCCGAAGAGCAGCTGCAGCGCTTCGAATCACGGGCCAACACACCGTACAAGAGCTGGAAGCTGACCGCTGAAGACTGGCGCAATCGTAATAAGTGGGACCAGTATGAAGCCGCGGTCGACGAGATGCTGCTGAAGACCAGCACGGTCAGCGCTCCGTGGACGATCGTAGAAGGCAACAACAAGTGGTGGGCCCGCATCAAAACCCTGCGCACGGTGGTCGACAAACTTTCGCACGAGCTGAATTTCGAGCCGACACTGCCAGGTGACAAGAAGAAGAAGTAAACAGGCGTCCTCACAGGTAGTGGATGCCCGTGAGGACGCCTGATCTTAACCGCCATCGCTGCCGGTCGCATCGCGGCGCGCAGAACCTCACGCCTCGCGTTTCACAAAATAGGCCAGCGCTCGCTCTCCATCCATGGCGATTTCGAGGGAGTGACACGGCCGTGCCGCGGCGATGTCGATCACCTTGACGATCTCTGACATTGCCTCCTCGGCCGGCAGCCAGTCGGCCAGGCTGTTACGCGCCTCGCGCAAGAAGTCCTGGTTCAAGGCGTCGGGTGGTTCGTCGGGGTCGAGCGCCAGGGGATAGATCTGCGACTCCACCAGGTCCTGGAAAAAATGCGTGCCGTAGGACGGCTCGATTGTCATGCCGCGCTGGCGCATGGCCAGCTCGATCAGGGCACGCGCGTTGTAGATGTCGGCATACGTCACTGAAACGCCCAGCGTGACGTTGACAGAACCCCAGCGCCCCGGCCCCATCAGCACGAATCGCCTGCCCTCCAGGGCCGCGTTCAACCGCCCCACAAGCCGTGCTACCGCATAACGCTGTGCCGGTTCAGACAGCCCGGCATAGGCCCGGGGATCGACATACACGATGATCCCAATATCGGCCAGGTGCCCCTGCGGGACCATACGATTGGCCACGAACAAACGATCGGCAGGTGTAATGAGGGCCGGGACCGGCCGCATGGTGCCATTACGCAGGTCGGTCTGCGGACGGCACTGCAGCAGGTGAAAAGCCAGGGTGGGTTGTCGTGTCCCGGGTTGAATATCGATGGCAAATTCCATGTCGACCAGCCCCTGGTAGTGTTCCGTCAGCGTGGCCAGCACATCCTTCATCAGTTTGACAAAAGGGGTGCGCTGCAGCAGATTGTCGAACGTCATGACCAAACGGCTGTCCGACAGCTCGGGCCCCAGTGTCATGATGGGCAGGATGGTATCTCCCTGGTCGACCGATGCCACCCAGCGCACCTCAGGTGTATCGTACTGCAGCAGCGCCGATACGGGCACGGTGGTCAAGACGTTGTTGCGCAGATCGATCACGTCCGCATAACGCTGGGCATAACGCCGGATGTCGGCCGGCGCCACCTCGGGGCGCAGCATCGGGTGGCTCAGGGTGATCAGGCGTGGGTAATCGTCACCCACCCGCTCGACGGCCCGTGTGCCCAGGCCCATAACCAGGCGTACAAATCCTTCTTCCGGCCGCAGCCGCGGGTTCCACACAATCGGGCTGCGGCTGTAGGCAACACCTGCCAGCGACGGATAATAGTACTGTCCATGCCGCTGGCCCTCTACGACCTGCAGCAAAATCGCCATACGCTCATCGTAATCCAGCAGCCCCATATGCCGCCGGTAGAACAGGGCATCGGGGCTGTACACACTGGCGTATACGCCGGCCACGGCTTCTTTTAATGCCTGCAGGTTTTGATCAAGGGTGCCCTGGTTCGGGCAGAAGTAACTCGTGTATTTTCCGGCAAACGCCATACCGAAGTTGTCTTCGAGCAGGCTCGACGAGCGCACGATGAGCGGCGTGGTGCCGATTTGGCGCAGGACGTCACGCAGCGTCGCCACCACACCTTCAGGAAAACGCCCTCGTTGGTAGGTCTCGACAATCTCGGGGTATCCGGCACGAATTTCATCCGCCGAGCGGTACTTCTGATCGCGGTTCTCCGGATCGTTGATGGCCAGAAAATCGTAGAAGACATCCGCACCAATGAAATAGGATCGTGGAATGTTGATCTGCTCTGCCAGGTGCGGGGTCACCGTCCGCAAGATCTTCCACGCCAGCAGCATGCCGGCCGCCTTGCCCCCGATTTTGCCGCTGCCGATGCGGCGTTCCTGGATGTACTGGAAGTCGGCCGAAGTGAACCAGTTTTTGGCGATTCTTACAAACGCCAGCTGGTCGCTGATCATCGTACGGATCAGGACGACCATCAGTTCTTCCAGGTGGTGCTGGACGCGTCCACGCTCGGCGGCCGGCAGCAGCTCGTACTCCCTGGCCTTACGCATGAGCAGGTCGCGCGGCGCCAGCTCCGGATTGAAGCCCAGCGACGCAGGGCGCTGCCGCCCATTGCGCTCGGCCACCGCTTCTTCGATCAGTCGCGTCAAAAGCTCCAGGGGCAGGTTGTAGGCAAAATAAAAATCGGTCAGGTAGTCGCGCACGATGTCGAGGCGCTGCTGCCAGGTGGGCGTTTGTTCCTCGTAGTACGGGTCGCGCAGCCCTTCACGCAGCTGCGACTGTACGGCACGCGTCCGCGCTTCCTCCTCCAGCCGCTCTGGCGTCGTCACCCCGCGCCGGAAGAGCTCCTCTCGCATCCGGCGACGAATGCGCGGCGCCAGGATCGGGTAGTGGGTCAGCTGCAGGTGGATGGCCAGGATGCTGGGTGCATCGGATGGAAGATCGGGCATGTTGGATTTTGGATTTTGGATTTTGGATTTTGGATTGGCCGTCAACGAATGGGGGGAGGCACGAATTGATGAGACGCATGGGTCGGCGCTATTCGTCTATTCGTGCGCGCATTCGTTGACGGCATTTATTTGACGATCAGCCGCGTCGCCGGAGCTTTGCGGCTGATGGGCCGTGTGATGGTGTTATGCCCAGCCGCGCAGGCGTACCGCTTCGGCGACACGCTGGACGGCGACCAGGTAGGCCGCTAGGCGGTTGTGGATCTTGCGTGCCTGTGCCATTTGATGCACGGCATGGAAGGCCGTGGTCATCTTGGCATCCAGGCGCTGATCGACCGTCGTCTCATCCCAGTAGTAGTCGTAGGCGTTCTGGACCATCTCGAAGTATGAGACGGTGACACCACCGGCGTTGCACAGGAAGTCCGGAATGACATAGACTCCATTATTGAACAGAATTTGGTCCGCCTCAGGTGTTGTGGGACCGTTCGCCAGCTCGACGGTGATTTTGGCCTTGACACGGTGGGCATTGGCTTCGGTGATGACGTTCTCCAGAGCCGAGGGCATGAGCACCGTAACGTCGAGCTCCAACAGCTCCTCGTTGGTGATGGAATCGGTGCCCGGGAAACCAACCACCGAGCCGGTTTCCTGTTTGAATTTGAAGATATCTTTGTAAGCCAGGCCCTTCTCCGAATACACACCGCCCTTGGAGTCCGAGACGGCTACGATCTTCAGGCCCAGCAGTTCTTCGCCCAGTTTGTGGCCATACGATCCGGCGTTGCCGTAACCCTGGATCGCCGTTGGTGCGCCTTGCAGATCGATACCCAGGACCTTGGCGGCTTCGCGCAGCGTGTAGATGCCGCCGCGCGCCGTGGCATCGCCGCGGCCCTTGGAGCCGCCCAGCGCCAGGGGTTTGCCGGTGACGACGCCAAACTCGTTGTAACCACGCATGAATGAGAACTCATCGACCATCCAGGCCATGATCTGCGGCGTCGTATAGACGTCGGGCGCGGGCACGTCCACTTCGATGCCCAGGATACGCCCGACCTGGCGAACATAGGCGCGGCTCAGCCGTTCGATCTCGCCGGGTGACATCTGTTTGGGGTTGCAGATGATGCCGCCCTTAGCACCACCCAGGGGGATGTCGACCACCGCCGTTTTCCAGGTCATCCACGCCGCCAATGCACGCACCGTGTCGATCGTCTCATCGGGGTGGAAACGGATGCCACCCTTGGTGGGACCACGTGCGTCGTTGTACTGCACACGGAAGCCATGGAAGACCTTGGTGCTGCCGTCGTCCATCTTGACGGGCAGGGTGACGTGCAGCTCACGAATCGGCCAGCGCAGCAGTTCGTGTACCGCCGGATCGAGCTGCAAGAGCTCCGCTGCCTCGTCGAGCTGTCGTTGCGCAATCTCGAACGGATTGAACTTCGTTTCAGCCACAGTTGTCGATGCCATACCATTCTCCTCTTTGAAAATGTGGGCCCGCGTCCCTGCGGGCACAGCTTCGTTCGCAAACAAGAAAAAGGCACCCTGCACGGCAGGGTGCTGTGTCATCACACGGATCGTGATCGTTTGGTCGCACATTGCGTAGATTTCATCGGCGCTGGCTCCATCGACAGGCCGCCGCTGGCAGCTGCTGGGGAGGGCCGCCGCGGCATGTGTCGCCATTCTACCACACTTGGTGCAGGCATCCAATGATATAAATCATGGGGCCGGGACCTGCCAGGCAGCCTGCATGAACCGCAGCTTCTCCAGCGTATGGAAATTGCCACCGCCATCGTGGCGGTTGTACTCGTAGACGCGGATCTGTCGCGGCGCGGCGTACTGGTTGTAAGCCGCAAAGACGGTCGACGGCGGGCAGGTATCGTCCATCAACCCAACTGAAAAGAGCGCAGGCGCATTGGCGCGGGTGGCAAAATTGACGCCATCGTAATAGGCCAGCGTCCGAAACACGGTTTCGACGCTGCTGCGGTGAACCTGGCAGTAGCGGCTGATCTCCTGGTAGGGTTGCGTATCGACGAGCTGCGTGGCGCGGCGGAAGTGGCACAAAAAGGGCACGTCGACCATCACGGCGTACAGGTCGGGTACCAGGCCTGCCACCGCCAATGCGATCCCACCCCCCTGGCTGGCACCGGCGATGGCAACACGGGATGGATCGACGGCGGGGTGCGTCCGGGCGGTCGCCACGGCACGCACCGCATCGGTGAAAACCCGCCGGTAGTAGTACGTCTCGGGACGAAGAATGCCCCGTGTCATAAAACCCGGCACCTGCGGATCGGCGCCCGCGGCGTAAGGATCGGGCGTGTCACCATTCTGCCAGGCGCTGCCCTGGCCGCGGGTATCCATGACCAGGTGCGCAAAGCCGGCACTGGCCCACAACAGCCAATCCGATGGGAATCCGCGCCCACCCCCGTAACCGATGTATTCCACCACACACGGCAGGGACGCAGCACGCTGGCGCGGCGCCAACAGCCAGCCCTTGATCGGATCACCGCCAAAGCCCGTGAAGGTCACGTCCCACGTGTCGAGCGAGCGCAGTCCCACGTCAACCCACTCAAACCGCGTTTCCAACGGAACCTGCGCCACCTCATCAAGCGTGGAGCGCCAGAACCGGTCGAAATCACCCGGCTCCTCCCGCCGCGGCGCATAGACCAGCAACTCATCCAACGGCAAATCAAACAGCGCCACAGTCAATCCCCCCCAATCCAAAATCTAAAATCCAAAATCCAAAATCTAAAATCCAAACCCTCGCCAGGACCGGGCATAATAGAAGGGTGGCTTATGGCGCACCGGCATCGTATCGACCGCCGCGGTCCACTCTGCCACTTCCGTGCGTGCTTCCTCGAAACAACGGCGCGTCAGCGCCGCACGATCCTCGGCATCGCTTGTTTTGGCCGCCGCGTCGTGGAACTGCGCTTCCAGTTGGTCGCGTGCCGGCCGATAGACCGGCAGCCGTGCGGCGTAATCGCGGAGCGTAGCCCGGTGCAGCGCTTCGTGCTGCCACCATAAGGTGGATGCATCGTAGGTCCCGCTGGGAGGCGGACCCAATACGGGCAGCCCCGTGTCCAGCCAGACCGGCTTGAAAATGGCCGTACACGGCGCCGACGTCCCCGTCACCCAGTGCGTGTGGCCGGTTGGCGTCAGGTGCGACACCATCGACCCCACCGACTGGTTGATGCGCACCGGGCCAAAGCCGGCATGCATGCACACATCGGTTCCAAACAGAGCGGCGGCGGGCGACCAGTCCTCTTCTTCATCGCCAGCGTGATGCCGCAAAAACGCCATGGCATCGGCTACCGTCATCCGTCCCTGGTGGCGGGTCAGCAGCTGCGTCGTGCAGGACTGGCGCGCTACGGCAGCGCTGAAGCGGGTGTAGACGTAGCTGTTGCTGGGGGCCAGGGCAAAGTCGGTATAGGTGCGGGCAAAGTCGAACGCTGCGCGTCCGTCGTACCAGCCGCGGGCCCGCGCAAAATCGACCAGGTCATCCGACGCCAGGTCCCAGGTGGTGCCGATGGTCAGCGCATTGGAGATACTGCGGTAGCCAGTGACACGCTGCGCCGCCCACTGCCGGCCCGCCGTTTCGAGCACCCACGCTTCCTGGGGATCGGCCAGGATGAAGCTGTTGTGGTAGAAGAGTTTGCTCTGAAAACCGCAGTTGCCACCCTGACCGTACTGCGCCAGCAGCCCGGTGATCGTATCGAGCGCTGCCCGCGCCGTGGTTGCCCGCTCCAGGGCCAGGCGGATCATGTCCATACCGATGAGGCCGGGTCCCTTTTCGTACGGCACCTTGGTGAACACGGCTTCGTTGCCGATCACGACGCCGTGCTCGTTGGCACCCATCTCGGTACCCCACATCCAGAACGGTTTGGCCAGCAGAACGGCGTGGGTTTTGGATACTTGAGGAATCTCGATGTAGGTCAGTTTGACCGTGCTGCCGGGTGGGTGTTGGGTCCGCGGCAGGACACGCAGCTCGTGCGCCTCGTTGGGTTCACGGTCGCTGTTTTTGCCAAAGATCACCGAGCCGTCGGCGGTGGCGCTGCCCAGCGCGACAAAGGTATCACACATCGTACCGCCTTTATGAGTGGAGGACCTTTTCCACCGTACGACGCATCACCGATGCATCGGCATCGAGGCCCGTCCAGTATTTGAGGGCAATGACACCCTGGTTGACGAGCATCCCCAATCCATCCAGGTGATCGATGACCGCCACCTTGTGTGGCAGCGAGCAGTTGAAGCCGACCCAGCCCATGGCGCGAGCCCCGCGTACCGCATCACCCAGGCGAGCCGGCGCCACCTCGCAGTTGATGTAGCGCCAGTCGAGCCCAAGGTGCCGATAAGCCGCTTCGATCATGGCCACGGTCGGATTCTCAGCCGCCGGCATGGCGAAGGAGCCGGTGAGGGTGCTCAGAAAATTGTGTGTCACTTGGGTCACCTCCAAAACAATGCTCGAAGTGGGCCATCCCGGCATCAAGCACGCCGAATTTGATCGGCCCGGAGTCGATTTACGCGTGCCGGGCTGGCGATCAACATCGGCAAATTCAGGCAAGTTCCGGCGGCTGCCAGCCACCCAGTGTCTGCTCCAGAATATGGGCCACACCCAGCGCCACATCGTCACGCCAGGGCCTGGCCACGACCTGCACGCCAATGGGTAGTCCTTCCACTGACGTGCCGCCGCGCACCACGACAGCCGGATACCCGGTGAGACTGTAGGGCAACGTGTAGGGAATGCGGCCGGCGTCGGTGCCGTGCGGGGTCGCGGGCAGCTCGGCAGCCGGGGTCAGGATCACGTCGAACTGTCCCATAAAACCGATCAACGCCCGCCGGAAACGGTCCCAGGTGAAGAGGTGCGCTTCCACGGCGGCGCTGCTGAGGACCGCTTCCCCGTCGGGCACCCATTCGTCGGGCGATGCCGACTCGGGCCGCTGCCAGTAGTGGCGCGTGATGGCGTAGGCCTCTTCGATGCGCGGCGGGAGGGTCTCCACCACCTGGGCACCCAGGCTGGCCAGTGCCTGGGCGGCCCGCCGGCAGGTGGCAGTCGTTTCTGCGCTGGGTTCGGCCTCGGCGTGATGGGTATAGAATGCGACATGCAGGCCCCCCACGTCGACGGCGCGCCAGTCGGCGAGCGGCATAGGAATTACGCTGGCATCCTGCCAGTCGACACCGGAAATGATTGGCAGCACCAGCGCCAGGTCCTCGACGAAGCGCGCCAGCGGACCGATCACCGTGCGCGGATCGTTGATGGCGCTGATGAATGGGAAGTGCCCGCTGAGCGGCACACGGCCGGCGGTCGGTTTGAGCCCGGCGATGCCGCAGGCGTGCGCCGGCTGGCGGATGCTGCCACCCGAATCGGAACCGAGGCCAAAGGGTGAACCACCGGCGGCGATGATCGCCGCTTCACCGCTGCTGCTGCCGCAGGGGCTGTAGGCCAGGTTGTAGGGGTTGTTGGTCCGCCCATAGACCTCGTTTTCCACCACGACGTTCGTTTTGCCCAACAAAATGCCGCCCGCCTGGCGCAGGCGCGCCACCGCCGTGGCATCCTGCGCCGGCACGCGGTCCCTGTAATGCAGGTCACCGCCGGTGCACGGCAATCCGGCGGTATCGATCCAATCCTTGACCGTGAAGGGCACGCCGTGTAGAGGACCCACCGGCGCACCGTGTGCCAGGGTCGCGTCTGCGTCGTGCGCCTGTGCCAGGGCCTGCCCGGCGGCCAGCTGCACGACGGCGTTCAGACGAGGGTTGACCCGCGTTATCTGGTTAAGATGGGCCTGAACTACCTCGACCGACGAGACCTCGCGATCCCGAATGCGGCGGGCGAGTGTGGTCGCCGAGGCAAATATTAGCGCCGTCACCTGACGTCACACACCGAAAAAGAGGGCCCACCAGGGTCTCGCCTGGTCTCCCAGCGGCGGGCAGCCGACAGCACCCGGAAAGCAGCGTGTGTAACCCAGCGCGCTGGTCATCTGCCAATAGCTGGCGGCAGCGTGCCAGGCCAGGCCCAGGCCGATGGCCGCCGCCGCGAGCAGGACCAACACACGCCACCAGGTGCCGCGATTGCCTTGATAAACGACCAGGCCCATACTCAGCACCAGGGTGCATAGCAGGATGAACGGTGTTTTGTACGCCGTGCTGATCTCATCGAGTATCACGACGTACGCAAGAGGGATGAAGCTGTAGAGCACCAGCTCGATGGTGACCCAACGCTGCCACAGCAGCAGCATGCTGATGACAACGGCCAGAACAACGCAGGTGATGGCTGTCTCGATCGACACCGGCGGACGCGGAAAGCCTTCCGCCGTCACGGCGATTGCAGTCAGCCAGAGGGGAAACAAACTGGCCAGGATCTTGCTCCACGCCGGTAGTTGGATAGAGTAGGTTTGTTGTACGGTTTGCATCTGTGTGACCTCCCGTGTGAACTGCCTGGTACCAGGAGAACCGCGCTCGTGCCTGCGGACTGCGGAACATGGGTTTCGTTCCGGCACAAATCAAGTGTACCACCGCATCCCCGTTACCCAAAATCGGCGCAGTCACGCCAGCTGCCGGGTCCTTTTGACGCGCTCGATACTCCGTGTCATAATGGATACACCAGACAAGTACCCACGAAAACCAGGAGGCATCATGAGCATTCATCCACTGGCCGGCCAGGCCGCACCTTACCAGACGTTGATCAACGTTCCGCGACTGATTTCCGCCTATTACACCCGCCAACCCGACGCAAACGATCCTGCGCACCGTGTCGCCTTTGGCACCTCGGGGCATCGCGGGTCATCGCTCAATAACAGTTTCAACGAAGCGCACATCCTGGCAGTCAGCCAGGCGATCTGTGAACTGCGTGCAGCCCAGGGCATTACCGGTCCGCTCTATATCGGTATGGATACGCACGCTCTGTCCGAGCCGGCGCTCGTTTCGGCCATCGAAGTGCTGGCCGCCAACGGAGTGGACGTGGTCGTCCAGGCCGGGTTGGGGTATACGCCCACGCCAGTGATCTCGCATGCGATCCTGATCCACAACCGCGGCCGCACCAGCGGGCTGGCCGACGGCATCGTGATTACACCCTCGCACAACCCACCCGGTGATGGGGGCTTCAAGTACAATCCACCGACGGGTGGGCCGGCCGACACCAGCACGACCAAAACGATCCAGGACCGCGCCAACGAGATTCTGGCCCACGGGATGCAGGGCGTCAAACGATTGCCTTTCGAAAAAGCGATCAAGGCCGCTACCACGCATGCACACGACTTCGTCCGGCCCTACGTGGACGATTTAGGTTCGGTCATCGATATGGCAGCGATCAAGGCCGCCGGTCTGAAGATTGGTGTCGATCCCATGGGCGGTGCTGGCGTGGCATTTTGGGAGCCGATCGCCGAGACCTATGGCCTGAACCTGCACGTTGTCAACCCGCGCGTCGATCCCACCTTCTCGTTCATGACCCTCGATCACGACGGCAAAATTCGGATGGACTGCTCGTCACCCTACGCCATGGCCAGCCTGGTCGGGCTGAAGGACCAGTTCGACATCGCCTTTGGCAACGACACCGATTCCGACCGACACGGCATCGTCACCCGCAGCGTGGGCCTGATGAACCCCAACCACTTCCTGGCCACCGCCATCTGGTACCTGTATCAGAATCGGCCTGGCTGGGGACCCGACGTGGCCATCGGCAAGACGCTGGTGTCCAGCTCGATGATCGACCGTGTGGCCGCCCATCTCGGACGCCGTTTATGTGAAGTTCCGGTTGGCTTCAAGTGGTTCGTGGACGGCCTGCTCGATGGCTCATTCGGTTTTGGCGGTGAAGAAAGCGCGGGCGCCTCGTTCCTGCGCCGCGATGGCACGGTCTGGACGACCGACAAGGACGGCTTTATCCTGGACCTGATTGCCGTCGAAATCCTGGCCGTGACCGGACGCGACCCGGGTGAGCACTACCAGGAGCTGGAGGCGCGATTCGGCAGCTCGTGGTATGCACGCAAGGATGCACCGGTGACCCCCGCCGGCAAAACCGCCCTCGCCAGCCTTTCCCCGCAGAAAGTCCATGCGAGCGAGCTGGCGGGTGATAGAATCATGCACAAGCTAACCCGTGCACCGTACAACGACGCCCTCATCGGCGGGCTCAAGGTGGTCACCGGCAACGGGTGGTTCGCTGCGCGACCGTCCGGTACCGAAGACGTCTACAAGATCTACGCCGAAAGTTTCGTGAGCCAGGCGCACCTGGAGCGGATCCAGGCCGAAGCGCAAACGATCGTGGATGCGGCCCTGCAGTAGCCACGTTTCTGCGTTCAAAAAGCTGAGGCCGGGCCGTCATTCGTTCATTCGTTGACGGCCCATTCGTTGACGGCGGCACCGGACTGGAAAAAGCCATGAACACATCACAACAACTGCACGCCGCGGGCCAGTCGGTCTGGTACGACAACGTCGAGCGCCGCCTGCTCAATAACGGTGAACTGGTGGGCATGATCGACCGCGGCGGCGCCCGCGCCGAGAAGGCGGCGCAGTTCCTGGGCCAGGCGGCGGTTGCCAATGCACGGCTGGCCTACAACGACTACAAGATCATCTTCTAGCGGCAGCCCTCAGAACAGGTCGCGCACCAGCAGGGCACCACTCACCGCCAGCCCCAACACCGACGCCGTATAGATCACGATCGAAACCAGGGCAATCGCCCACCAGATGCCGTTGGGCTCGGTTGCGCCGGAAGCCAGTCCCGACGTGACCGCCACCAGCATGCCCGTCGCCAGCACGGCCACCGCCGTGCCATAACTCCAGGCGATCGGCTTGAGACGCAGCCGCGCCCGCCGCGCCGCCCATACGAGCAGGGCACCGCCCAGTATCACCAGGGGAAAGAGCTCCGCCGGCGTCAGGTAGTCAAAATGGAAGATGCGCGCATAGACAGCCAGCGCAAGCGACAACAGGATGGGTGCCAGGATCGGAAACCAGACGAGGGCCGTGCCCACGATGGCCAGTATTTTGGTGATGGTGCGGTTGTTCTGTGTCATGCGGACGAACCTCGCTGTGCGACAGCCAGGGATGCGAACCAGACGGTGTGAGGCCGTTCGGGGCGGCTGCGCTGGCCAACATCATACCCCAACGTTGGCTGGCTGCGCAAGAAGTGACCTCTTGGGTGATTATTAGGGTGACTCTGTGACCCCACCAACAGCCAGTTTGGTGGCAAACTTGTCCTATTGGCCAACGTGTTTAGCTGGCGGGGCTGGCATTGCTTGCCCCGCCAGCCCACGCCAGAAAGGAGCGTTCAATCATGAAACTTCACCGTGTCCTGATCGGCCTCGTGCTGCTGATTGCACTCCTGCTCGCCGGCTGCGTCTCCCAGGTGAGGGTTGGCGCACTGCAGACCGAGTCCCAGTCGGTCGAGCTGGGTGACGACGAGCCCGTCAGCGTCGAGATCGACCTGGGTGCTGGCGACCTTACGGTGGCCGGCGGCGCCGGGAAGCTGCTGGAAGCCGATTTCACCTACAACGTGGACCGGCTGAAACCAGAGGTGACGTACCAGAACGGTGTGCTCAGCGTACGGCATCCCGACAACGAGGGTCTACCGGTCCTGCAAGGCATCAGCGGCTTTCGCAACGAGTGGGACCTGCGCCTGCACGACGCAGTGCCCATGACGATGAAGGTGAACATGGGCGCCGGGTCCAGCGATCTGCAGCTGGCCGGCCTTGGGTTGACGAACCTCGACGTCGACATGGGTGCCGGCCGCAGCACCCTCGACCTGCGCGGCGACTGGGCGCAGGACCTGGACGTCAGCATCGACAGCGGCGCGGCCGAGATCATCGTCCAGCTGCCGCGCGACGTTGGCGTGCGCGTCAAGATCGAGGCGGGTCCAACCAGTATCGATGCACCAGGCTTGAAGAAAGCGGGGAACGTCTACACCAACGCCGCCTACGGCACGGCGCCGGTCACCCTGGACATCGACATACAGGCTGGCGTCGGTTCGATCAAACTGGAAACCGAGGAGTAGAGAATACAGGATCCGGCCGGCGGTGCGGCTGTGTCGTGCACGGCGGGGCAGGATGCCGGGGGTCGTCGCGGGACAGGCATTGCGGGTTGAAAGCGGGCCTGGACCTGGCGGTTACCGGGTATCGCTGTCCCGACCGGCGAGGACACTGCGCGCCGCCGCCAGGGCACACTCCCACGCGCCTTCAGAGCACAGGCCATCCGTACGCGCCTGCTCATAGGCGGTGAGGGCGACAGTCAGCCAGGCTTCGGCGCCGTACGGCGCAAGGTCCGCGTCGGCAGGTACGCTGGCGGCCGGCGCGGCCGCCAGCGCGTCCGCCAGGCACCGCCTGATTTCCACCAGCTCGTCCGGCATGTCCACCCCGCGCTCAGCAGCCATCGATCACCTCGTGAGGGGTGCGCTCTGCACCCGGCAGCGTCCACGACATTCCAGGTCCTCATTTGAAACGGCCAGAAGCATCGGTTCGTAGTCCACCGGCCCAGGGTCGAGGGAACTACGCCCCGGCCCACCGGCGAGAATGTCATGGTGTTGTACATCAGATCGGGTGTTTTGGCAAGTCGGTCCCGGGGACGATGACCCGCCGCCGTGCTGCTGCGTCACCGGCACCGGGGGCTGCAGCCAATCGCGCCGGAGATTATGGCCTGTTAACCTGCATTCATGATACCTGTCATACCTGCCGCCGGTGCAGTGGGCTACGATGGGGTCATCGTGTACGTTGGTTCTGACATCCAGGGGAGGTCGTTTCGATGACCGTTGAAATGACACCGAGTGACGAACGGCTGCGCCAGCTGTTCAAGTTTGCCAACCGCTTCATGGTCCTGCTCTTTCGTCTGGGGCTGGGGAACTGGGGCAACAGCCCCGCCACCAGCCAGGTGATGGTGCTGGTCCACACCGGGCGTAAGAGCGGGCAGCCGCGCCGGACACCGGTCAATTACACCATCGTGGACGACGACATCTTCTGCGCCGCCGCCTATGGCCAACGCGCCGATTGGTACCGCAACGTCATCGCCAACCCGCCGGTCGAGGTCTGGCTGCCCAACGGCTGGTACGCCGGCGTGGCCGAGGAGGTGCCGCAGGACGATCCCCAGCGGCTGGCCCTGATGCGCCAGGTGCTGATCGCCAGCGGCTTTGCCGCGTCGTTGTTCGCCGGCCTCGATCCCAAGACCATCGATGACGCCGCGCTGGCAGATGCCACGGCACCCTACCGGCTGATCCGCATCCGGCGCACGGCGGCACGCACGGGACCGGGGGGGCCCAACGACCTGACCTGGGTCTGGCCGGCGGCGACGTTTGTGTTGGGTGGTTTGCTGCTGCGGCGGTCGCGCCAGAAATAACTGGCGAACCTGGCACGCAACGACTCGGATCGGCGGCGAAGATCGAGCATTAGTACGAGTACGAGTAGGAATTGGACGGAGCTCGTACTCGTACTCGTACTCGTACTCGAACCACCAGGGCACCTGGATCCAGCATCGCCATCGATTTCGCTCGATGAATGACTGAGGTCGCGGCAAGAGACCGGCTGCGACTCAGATGTGCGGCGATGATGGAGTACGAGTACGGGTAGGAGTAGGAGTAGGAGTACGAGTAGGACGGAGCTCGTACTCGTACTCGTACTCGTACTCGAACCACCAGGGCACCTGGCTCGAGCATCGCCATCGATGTCGCTCGATGAATGGCTGAGGTCGCGGCAAGTGACCGGCTACGACGCAGATGTGCGGCGATGATCGAGTACGAGAAGGACGGAGCTCGTACTCGTACTCGTACTCGTACTCGAACCACCTGGGCACCTGGCCCGAGCATCGCCATTGATGTCGCTCGATGAAAGGCTGGAGTCGCGGCAAGTGACCGGCTACGACTCAGATCTGCGGCGATGATCGAGTACGAGTACGAGTACGAGTAGGAGTACGAGTAGAAGTAGGAGTAGGAACTGGACGGAGCTCGTACTCGTACTCGTACTCGTACTCGAACCACCAGGGCACCTGGATCCAGCATCGCCATCGATTTCGCTCGATGAATGACTGAGGTCGCGGCATGTGACCGGCTACGACTCAGATGTGCGGCGATGATCGAGTACGAGTACGAGTACGAGTAGGAGTACGAGTAGGAGTAGGAGTAGGAACTGGACGGAGCTCGTACTCGTACTCGTACTCGTACTCGAACCACCAGGGCACCAGGCTCGAGCATCGCCATCGATTTCGCTCGATGAATGGCTGAGATCGCGGCAAGAGAACCGATACGACTCAGATGTGCGGCGATGATCGAGTACGAGTAGGAGTACGAGTAGGAGTACGAGTAGGAGTAGGAACTGGACGGAGCTCGTACTCGTACTCGTACTCGTACTCGAACCACCAGGGCACCAGGCTCGAGCATCGCCATCGATTTCGCTCGATGAATGGCTGAGATCGCGGCAAGAGAACCGATACGACTCAGATGTGCAGCGATGATCGAGTACGAGTACGAGTACGAGTACGAGTAGGAGTAGGAGTAGGAGTAGGAATTGGACGGAGCTCGTACTCGTACTCGTACTCGTACTCGAACCACCTGGGCACCTGGCCCGAGCATCGCCATTGATGTCGCTCGATGAAAGGCTGGAGTCGCGGCAAGTGAACCGATACGACTCAGATGTGCAGCGATGATCGAGTACGAGTACGAGTAGGAGTACGAGTAGGAGTACGACCTAAGGAACAAGAAGGAACACCGACATGCCAATCGAACTCACAGCTGACCAGGTCTGGCAGGTGATCGACAAGGAGCTGTTCGCCGTGCTGGGCATGGTGACCAGCCAGCAGGAAGCCCGCACCGTGGGCGTGGTTTACGTCGTGCGCGACCGCAAGCTGTACATCGTCACCGGCAAGGAGACGTGGAAAGCGCGTCACGTCACGGCCAGCCCCCACGTCTCGATCACGATCCCCATCGCCAAACGCGTCTGGATCATGCCGTGGCTGAAAATCCCGGCGGCGACGATCACGTTTTCCGGCACGGCACGGATTTTCCCCATCGACGACGCGCCCGCCGAGCTGCGGCGCGCCCTGCTGCGTGGCACGGAGCAGGACAGCGAGATGGTGGCCGGTTCGTGCATCATCGAGGTAACACCGCAGAAGGAGTTCGTGACGTACGGCATCGGTATCCCGTTGATGCAGATGCGTTTTCCAGAGAAGGCACGCGGGCGGGCACCGGTGGGTGTGTAAGAGGCCCACATGATCGACAGAACTTACCGCAGTGTCGTTGCAACGCGCACGGGGCCGCCGGAAGTCCTCCAGGTCGTCGAAAACGACCTGCTGCCGCCTGGCAAGGGCAAAGTGCGCATCAAGGTGCTGGCGGCGGCGGTCAGCCGGCCCGATGTCACGGTGCGTGCCGGCAAATCGCTGTACAGCGGCACACCCCTCGGCCAGAAAGTGCCGTTCGTGCCGGGGTATGCGATCGTCGGCGACGTGGACGCGTGCGGCGAGGGTGTCACGCAGGCGGCCGTTGGCGACCGCGTCGGCGTTTTGACCGTGGTCGGCGGTTACAGCGAGGTCGTCTGCTGGCGAAGCGACCGCCTGATCCCCGTACCGAAGACGGTGGACCCGGCGGAAGCGGTGACGCTCGTCTTGAACTGCCTGGTGGCCCACCAGGCGCTGCACCGCGCCGCCAAAGTCCGGGCCGGCGAGAAGGTGCTGATCATCGGTGCCAGCGGTGGCATTGGCACCGCGCTGTTGCAGCTGGGCCGCCTGGCGGGCTTAACGATGTACGGCATCGCGTCGCAGGCCAAACATCACATCGTACGCGCGCTGGGGGCCACGCCCATCGACTACCGGACACAGGACTTTGCCGATGTCATCCGCCAGGCGGAACCGCAGGGGCTCGACGTGGTGATCGACGGCATGATGCGCATCGAAACCATCCAGCAGAGCCTGGCGCTGCTGCGGCGCGGCGGCCGGCTGGTGAGTTACGGTGAGCCGGCCGGGCTGGGTGCCCTGGCGCGCATCCTGGGGACGCTGCTCAAGGTGAAGCTGACCGCCGATGGTAAGTCGTTCAAGCTCTACGGGACGTCGACCTATTTCCTGGGCAACCGCAAGCCGTACGAGGAAGACTGGGCGACGCTCTGCCAGCTGCTGGAGGCGCGCCAGATTGCTCCGGTGATCATGCAGCGCTTCCCCATCGTGGAGGCGGCCAAAGCCCAGGCGCTGTTGGAGCGCGGCGAGGTCACCGGCAACGTGGTTCTGGTAGCCACGGACAATGGATTCGCGTAAGAGTCTATCCGACCAGGCGCCGCGAGGCAATCCTGTGAAGTATGGTTCAGAGTGCTGGATGAACCCGGAATGCGGTTTGGAGGTAAATGACCATCATGGAAACTCGAGTGCTGGTGGCATACGGCACCAAGTACGGTGCCACGGCGGAGATTGCTGAAAAAATCGGCCAGGTCCTGCGCGACGCCGGACTGGGGGTCGACGTGGGGCGTGCGAACCAAGTCGGCGACCCGGCGGCTTACCAGGCGGTGGTATTGGGCAGCGCGGTGTACATCGGCAAGTGGCGCAAGGAGGCGGTCAGGTTCTTGCAGGACAAAGAACAGACGCTCGCCAGGCTGCCGGTTTGGATCTTCAACAGCGGCCCGCTGGGTGAGGGCGATGCCGCCGAGCTGGCGGGCGAATATGGCTTTCCCAAGGGGCTGCGCACCATCACCGACCGCATCCGGCCGCGCGAGATCAAGATTTTTCATGGCGCGGTCGATCTACAGAAACTGAATCCCCTGGAACGCTGGATGTTCAAGAACGTTTCTTCGACGGTTGGCGACTTTCGCAACTGGGAGGCGATCTCTGCCTGGGCCTCCAGCATCGCCACTGCGCTGCTGCCGGCCGGCTGACTTTAGGAAGGAGAAAATCGATGAAAGCTCTGGTTATTTACGACTCGCAGTATGGTAACACCGCGCAGATCGCCCAGGCCATCGCCGAAGGGCTGATCGACGCGTCCAGCAACCTGGCCGAGGTCGATCTGCGTAAGATCGACGACGCGCGGCCCACCCAATTGACTGGCTTCGACGTGCTCATCATCGGCTCGCCGACCCAGCGCTTCAACGTCACCACCGGCATGCGCGACTTTCTGCAGGACATCCCCAAGAATGCCTTGTCCGGTGTGATCGTAGCCGCCTTCGACACGCGGCTGACCGACGAGGAACTGCATTCGCACGGCGCCGTGCTGGGAAAGCTGGTCGACTGGTTCGGTTACGCCGCGCCGCGCATCTCCGAAAGCCTGGCCAAACACGGCGGGCGGGTGGCGGTGCCGCCCGAAGGGTTTTACGTCGGCGGCACGGAAGGTCCGCTGCTGACCGGCGAGCTCGAACGGGCGACCTCATGGGCGCGGCAGATCCTGGCGACGTATGAGGAGAGAGTGGAGATCGCCGAAAACGAGAGGGTACACGCGTGAGCAATCAAGTGAAAAGCTTGCGGGTCGCCTGCCCGTTTACAAATTATCTGTGGCCCTGATCCTGTTCCTGCTGGTGCAGCCGGCCCTCATTCGCCTATCCACCTGACCAGGCGCAAAACTCCCCCCACGGCGGGGGAGTTTTTGTGGGTTTGCGCGTATCATGGTAGCGCAGGGGCAGCGTCACGTTGTGCCACAGCAGGCGTACGCCGTCCGCACCTGCACGCCATTACGCGTGATACCTTCCAGGAGGAGCCACTCACATGTCGAAGAAACTTCAGATCGCCGTATTCTTGACGCTGCTGTGCCTCGCGGTCGTCGTGGCCGCGTGCGGTGGCCTGGCGCGTGCCGAAGAGAAAAGCAGTGAAGCGGTCATCGTCACCCGTCCCTCGCGGGTATTCATCGAGACGTTCAACGGCAACATCGAGGTGGTCACCGGGGCCAGCGACAAAGTCAGCGCCGAGGTGACGAAATTCAGCAACGCCAACCAACGCGCGGCGCTGGAGGACATCGAGTTCAGCATCTCGCAGGATGCCGAGACCGTGACCCTGAAAGCAGCCTGGCCGGACGCGATGCGGACCAGCCCGGGCAACACCGGTGTCGATTTGAAGGTCAGCATTCCGGCGGGCAGCCCCGTGCAGGCCGTCGTCGGCAACGGGCGGATCGACTACCAGGGCGCACTGGGTCCGGGCAATTACAGCTTCCAGACCGGCAACGGGCGGATCGAGCTGCGGCTGCCCGCCGGCTGCGAGTTTGCGCTCGACGCCACCGTGGGCAACGGCAATATCACGAGCGAGTTCCCGCTGGGGGTCGCCACGAACGACGTACACGTGGTGCGCGGCACGGTGGGCGACGATCCGCAGGCCAGCATCATCGCGGTGACCGGCAACGGCAACATCGACGTGAAACGCGGCGAATAGACGGAAACGAGGTTGGGCGTGCAGACGTCGCTCTCGACGACCCGTGGCACCCACGGACACCGGCGCAGCGGGTGGCTCGCGATCTTGCTGGCGGCCGCGGCGGGCAGTGTGCTCCCGCTGCTGCCGGCGGCCTGGGCGCTGCGCGGTCGGGGTCCGGCGGCGGTGGATGGCATCGAGACGCTCGACGATGCCGTTACCGAGTGCCAGCGCAGCGGCCTGGCCGGCTGGGAACTTGTGACCTATGCCCAGCGCCTGGTCTACCGCAAGTTTCATTACTACTCCTGCCTCAACTTGTGGGACACGCCGGCGCAGGCCTTCCGCCGCGGCATGGGTTACTGCTCTCAGTACAACCTGGCGCTCGAGCAGCTGCTCGACCGGCTCGACATGTGCTCGCCGACAGGGCTCGGATTTGACACGCAGGCTGTTTTTTCGCTGCGTGTGGCCGTGGCGGAAGACCCCGCCTGGGCCATGGGCCACACCTGGCTGCGCGTGCGCGTCGACGGTGAGACGCGCGACGTATGTGCCGGCCAGGCTGCCAATCTGCCGGGCCAGGTGGGGTTCACCCCGTTGGCGCCGGTTCTGCCGGGGAACGGGTTCGTGCTGTTCCTCACCCACCTGGGCCTGATCGGTTACGCCGGTTTCCTGGAGTGGCGGGCGCTGCTGACCCGCCGGCCGGTGCCGGGTTGGATGTTTCAGGCGCGGCCAGGTTCGTAGTAACGACTTCAGTGGTTACCCGCGCTGCGGAACGACTGAAGTGGTTACTACGAACCGTGGGGACACTTTGGTCCACAGGGTCCGGTGCTTATCAATCGGTTTGACTTGTCAGATTCCGCGCGGTTTGGTATCATGGTTCTGTACATGAACCCGTTTGTTACATCCCGCAGCACATTTTGAAACTGCCAGCATCGCCATGATTCTCACCGACTATCACGCTAAATACTTCGCTCACGAACTCACCAAACGCTGCCCCTCTGATAGTATGGAGAAGTTGGCTGGTGCGTTCGTCGATGCGCAGGTCGATTTGAACCCGCATCAGGTCGAGGCAGCCCTTTTTGCGTTCAAGTCGCCATTATCGAAAGGCGCGCTGCTGGCGGATGAAGTTGGCCTGGGAAAAACTATCGAAGCGGGTCTCGTGATCGCTCAGAAATGGGCGGAACGGAAGCGCCGCATTCTGGTCATTACACCAGCCAGCCTACGTAAACAGTGGCACCAGGAGTTGCAGGAGAAGTTCTTTCTGCCTTGCACAATCCTGGAGACACGCTCCTATCATGAAGCCGTTCGACGCGGGAACCATCGTCCGTTTGAGCCTACAGACACCATAGTCATTTGCTCTTATCAGTTTGCCCGCAGCAAAGCGCCCGATGTGCGCGCCACCCGCTGGGACCTGGTGACCATCGATGAGGCTCACCACCTGCGCAACGTCTACAGGCCATCCAATGTCATCGCCAATACGCTCAAGTATGCATTGGAGGAATCGCCGAAGCTGCTGCTGACGGCGACACCGCTGCAAAACTCCCTGCTCGAGTTGTTTGGCCTCGTTAGCTTCATCGACGAGCATGCATTCGGTGATCTTCAGAGCTTCCGCGAACAATTCGCTTTTCTCAATGACCGGGCGGTCTTCGAGACGCTCAAGGCACGGCTCAGACCCATCTGTATTCGGACCCTGCGTCGCCAGGTGACAGCCTACGTCTCCTACACGCGCCGCCATCCGTTGGTGCAACCCTTCACCCCGGAGGAGAGCGAAGATCGGCTGTACAACCTGGTTTCAGACTACTTGCGCCGCGAGAACCTATTTGCGCTGCCCAGCAGCCAACGTTCGCTCATGACACTGGTCCTGCGCAAGCTGTTGGCGTCCTCGTCGTTCGCCATTGCGGGCGCGCTGGAGACCATCAGCCACCGTTTGCGGGCTCGTCTGCAGACACGGGAAACAGGCCTGTCGCTTGAAGAGGAGCTGGACGAAGACTACGAGGCATTGGACGAGACAGCCGAAGAATGGCCGGACGATCCCGCCGGTGCGGAGCCGCTGTCTGCGGCCGATCGAGCAGCCATTGAACGCGAGATTGCGGACCTTGAGCGGTTTCGCCTGCTGGCGGTGTCGATCACCCGCAACGCCAAGGGCGATGCGCTCCTCATTGCGCTCGATCGCGCCTTTGCCGAAGCGCAGCGGCTGGGGGCGCCGCGCAAAGCCATCATCTTCACCGAATCGCGCCGCACCCAGGATTACCTGCTGCGCTTGTTGACCGACAGCCCTCATGCCGACAACCTGGTGCTGTTCAACGGGTCCAACAACGATGAGCGCTCGCGCCAGATTTACGCCGATTGGTTTGAGCGCCATCGCGGCACGGATCGCGTGACCGGATCACGCAGCGCCGATTTGCGCTCTGCTCTCGTTGACTACTTCCGTGAGCAGGGCCAGATCATGATTGCCACCGAGGCGGGTGCCGAAGGGATCAACCTGCAGTTCTGCGCGTTGGTCGTCAACTACGACCTGCCCTGGAATCCGCAGCGCATCGAGCAGCGCATCGGCCGCTGCCATCGCTACGGCCAGAAGCACGATGTGGTGGTGGTCAATTTCCTGAACCAGAAAAACGAAGCCGACCAGCGTGTTTTTCAGCTGCTCTCGGAGAAATTCTATCTGTTTGAGGGCGTGTTTGGTGCCAGCGACGAAGTGTTGGGCGCGATCGAGTCGGGGGTGGACTTCGAGCGGCGCATCGCCGACATCTACCAGCGCTGCCGCACCCGCGAGGAGATCGAAGCTTCGTTCGATCAACTGCAGCGTGATCTGAGCGCGCAGGTGGATGCGGCCATGACGCGTACTCGCCAGCAGCTCCTGGAGAACTTCGACGAGGAGGTACAGGAGAAGCTGCGCGTCAGCATGGACAGCAGCCGGGCCTATCTCAACCAGTACGAGCGGCTGCTAATGCAGCTGACCGAGCACGAGCTCGGTGCGCACGCTCAATTCCTTGGTGGCGGCTCGGCCTTCCGGCTCACGTCGCACCCGTTCCCGGCCGGGGCCGACGACGTTCCGCTGGGGTTATACGAGCTGCCACGACGCTCAGGCGAAGCATATCTCTATCGCCTGGGTCATCCACTGGCTGAATGGGTGCTGAGGCGAGCCAAGTCGCGGGAACTGCCGGCGGCAGAGCTGGTGTTCGATTACACAGGGCACCCATCGCAGATCGCTGCCATTGCGCCGCTGGTCGGGCAGGCCGGCGAGCTGTTGTTATGCCAAATGACCGTCGAGGCGCTGGATCAGACTGAGGACCATCTGCTGTTTGCTGCCATGACCGAAAGCGGTCAACTGCTCGAAGAGGATGTTGCGCGACGCCTCTTCTCGCTCCGGGCGGCTTCAGTCAGGGAGTTACCCAACGGCCAGCCGCACCCGTCGCTCCAACAGCTGGTAAGGCAACGGCAAGAAGCGATCCGACAGGTGATTTCTGCACGCAACGCAGCGTTTTTTGAAGACGAAGCGAGCAAACTCGACAGTTGGGCCGACGATCTCAAAGTGGCGCTGGAACGAGAGATCAAGGAAATGGACCGGCAGATCAAGGAGGCCCGTCGGGCGGCGTCGGCTGCTCTGACGCTGGAGGAGAAGCTAGCGGGGCAAAAGCAGATCAGGTCGCTGGAAGTCCAACGCAACAACAAACGACGGGCTTTGTTCGACGCGCAGGATGACATTGACAGACAACGTGAGACATTGATCGCCCAGATCGAGGAAAGGCTACAACAGGCCGTGCAGACTGACCAGATATTTAGCGTCCGATGGAGGTTGACATGACACACACCGAGCCGTCGAATTCTCCGGCTGACAGACTGACTGCGCTAATCTTGGAGAGCCTGATTTCCGAGGCGCTGCTCGACGAAGAATTAGCCTCCCAGGTTGCCCCCAAGGTTGCAGCAGGTAGAATGCAGTCGTCGGATTGGAAACTTGCCTTCGAGATGACCTTGGGTCTGCACAAGCGACCATAGATCAGGAGGGACGCAAATGCTCAAGCGGCTGGAGGTCGCTGCACTGCGGGGCGCAACAAAACAGTTTTGCCTCGACTTCGAGTCGGGCAAGAAGATCACAATCATCTACGGAGAGAATGGCTCTGGCAAGAGCACTATCTGTGATGCGGTCGAGTTGCTGGCTAACGGCAAGGTAGGCTCGCTAGAAGGGAAAGGGCTGGGCAAGACCGAAGGCTACTGGCATTCCACCGGCGCCCGATCCGCCGACATGTCAGTGACGCTGACCAGCACGAGCGGACAATGGAGCGCTAAGATGGTCCGCAGCAAAGTGATAGTATCGCCTGAGCAGGGCCGGCCTCAAGCTGCCGTGCTGCGCCGCGGCCAGATTCTGGGCTTGATTGCCCAGCGACCCGGCAGCCGTTTTGACACCATTCGGCCCTTTCTGGATATCGAGACCGTCGAGAAGTCGGAGGCAGCACTCAAGCAACTGATCGATCAAGAGACGGCCAACCAACGAACAGCGCTGGCCCGCATCGAGGAGAACCGCATTGCGGTCGAGAACTTCTGGCAGGAAGCAGGGCGTCCTGGGCGCGATGCCTTGACCTGGGCGCGCGCAGAGCTGCGCAAGGATGCGTCAGGGCTTCTGGCGGAGCACGCCAGTTTGCAGCGATTGATCGAACACGCGGAGGCGCTCCTTGCCGAAGAAAGGCGGCTGGCGCAGAGCGAGCTCGATGTCGAGACGGCGAAGACTGCCCTGCAATCGGCGGGAGCACAGGCTGCGCAGGAACAGGCGCGCGCTGCTCAGCACACAGGCGCCCTGGTGGCGATACTCGAGGCTGCTGACGCCTTTTTCCAGACTCACGACCACGGCGATGCATGTCCCTTGTGCGGCAGCGGTGAGCGGGCAGCAGGATTATCAGACCGGGTGCGCCAGCAGTTGCAGGGCTTTGCCGCGCTGACGGCGGCTTTGAACCGACGCGAAGAAGCTAATCGAAACCTGACAGCTGCTGCAGCCATTCGCGACCGGCAACGTCAGGCCGTAGTGACTGCGGCCAACGACATGGCCGCACGTTTCGATGCGGAACCATCGTGGCGAGACCTGGAGCCGCTGGCTCCGCTCGTGAAGGCAGCAGCGAGATTTAGGAGATGCACCAACAGCGAACGCGTTGCCTGCGCCCGTTCGCTGGCTGGCGAGGCTGACCGCAGCCTCGATGTACTGCGCGCTGAGCGCGAGCAGCGCCAGAAACGATTGGTGTTTGCCCAGACCCTGCGCCGATCGGTCGAGACCTATGACGAGAACTATAGAACACAGGCTGAACTGGAGTTTTTGCTGCCACATCTCAAGCGCGCGCTGCTGGTGATGCAAAATGAGCGCCGCCAGTTCGTGGACGACATCCTGGGGCAGGTGGCCGGCCGCGTGGGCGAGTTGTACGAGGCAATTCACCCCGGGGAGGGTTTGAGCCGGATCAGCCTGGCCCTGGACCCCGACAAACGGGCCTCATTGGAGATCTACGGTCCCTTCCCGGCTGCGGAGGCTGCTCCGCCAGGCGCCTACTTCAGCGAATCGCACCTGGATACCCTGGGATTGTGTATCTGGCTGGCCCTGGCCGAGATGAACGACCCTAAGAATACCATCCTGGTGCTGGACGACGTGATCGCCAGTGTCGACGAGCCACATGTGGATCGCACGGTGGATCTGCTCTACGATCTGGCCCAGAACTTCCACCACTGCATCTACACTACTCACTACAAGCCGTGGCGCGAGAAGTACCGTTGGGGATGGCTGCGCAACGGCCAGTGCCATTTCGTCGATCTGGTGGGTTGGAGTCACGGTGACGGCATCCAGCATGGCCGCAGTGTACCGCCGATTGAGGAACTGCGTGTTCTGTTGGCAATACCGCAACCCAGCCCACAACTGGCATGCGCCAGCGCTGGGGTAATCCTGGAGGCCACACTCGACTTTCTCACGCAGCAGTATGAGTGCTCCGTGCCGCGGCGCAAAGGCAAGCTGACCCTCGGCGACCTGCTGCCAGCCGTTTCCAAGAAGCTGCGCGCCGCGTTGCGCGTCGAGCGACAGGTGATTGGCGCTGATGGAGCGGTTGATTACGAATCGCACGATCTGGGGCCTCTGCTGGATGAATTGACCACTATCGTCCAGGCCCGCAATGTCTATGGCGCTCACTTCAACGATCTGGCGTTCGAGTTGCCGGAGCGCGACGCGTTGCGCTTCGCAGGGTGTGTGCTGACTCTCGCTGATCATTTGATCGATGTGCAACATGGGTGGCCCGCATCTGCGAGGTCAGGCAGCTACTGGGCCAACGGCCAGCAAACCCGGCGCCTGCATCCGTTGAAGCAGCCAGGTTGATGGTCGCCAACGGAGAGGCAGGCTGACATGGATGAATACTGAGTTAGGCCATGGGCTCTTCTGGCAATGCAAATGCGGCCAGCTTGAGTTGTCTCCGCTGGTTTACCCAGGAGCCGACTTGCGCACGGTTGATGACGAAGATTAGTGACGTGACCGCAAAGAATGCAGAGAACCTAAAGCTTCATAGGATACTCATTACCGATTTGGTAAATAAAACGCGATATGGTAACATGTACACATTGAATTACCGTCTCCCTCAATGTGTGAATGGGTGATTACCATGGCTGAGAATCAAACCCCGTTCGCTCCCGATTGGCTGTCCCCGCCCGGCGATACGATTGCCGATGTCCTGGACGAACGCGGCTGGTCGCAGGCGGAATTTGCGCAGCGGATCGGCTATACCCCGAAACATGTGAACCAGTTGCTCCATGGCAAGGCTTCGATCAGCGAAGACACAGCCTTACGACTCGAGCGCGTGCTGGGTAGTACCGCGCGCTTCTGGCTGCAGCGCGAAGCGGAATACCGGGAGGCGCTGGCCCGACGTGCGGAAGCAATAGCTCTGAGTTCGGAGAGCGTCTGGCTTGGAGAATTACCGCTTGACGACATGATCAGGTTCGAGTGGATAACGGATTATCGGCACAATCCCGCCGCGCAGGTCGGCGAATGCCTTAGTTACTTTGGGGTGGCGTCGGTGGCAGCCTGGCGCGAACGTTATGTTGCACCGATTGCCGCCTATCGAGCCTCCAAGCGCTATGCGAGACAGCCTGGCGCCGTGGCCGCGTGGTTACGCCAGGGCGAACGTCGCGCCGCGGCCATCAATCTGGCTCCCTTCCAGCGTAAGGTCTTTCAAGAGAAGCTGGATGAGCTGCGTAGTCTAACCAACGAACCCGACCCGGAAATTTTCGTGCCCAAGATGACAGATTTGTGCGCGTCGGCCGGCGTTGCGGTCGTGTTGGAACCTGCGCCACACGCCTGTCCGGTGAGCGGCGCAGTGCGCTGGCTGACCCCGGAAACTGCACTGTTGATGTTGAGCCTCCGCTACAAGACCAACGACCAGCTTTGGTTTCCTTTTTTCCACGAAGCAGGCCACCTGCTTCTTCACGGGAAGCGACTGACATTTCTTGAGACCGAAGGCGAGCCTGGCGATGACGATGAGGTCGAAGCGGACACTTTTGGCCGCGACTTCCTCATTCCGCCAGCTCGGGCAAGACAACTGGTGGGGATGCGCTCCGAAGCGGCCGTCATTCAGTTTGCCAGCGAGATCGGGATCGCGCCGGGGATCGTCGTCGACCGGATGCAAAAGGAGGGCTGGCTGCCATGGACGCACCTGAACGGGTTGAAAGTCCGCTACACCTGGGGGCAAGAATAACACATCTGTCCACGGCTTCAACATCACCTTCAGACTGTCTCCAGAGAGGCTTTATCTGAATCGAATGCTGGTTTTTTCCCGCGCCTATTCAACAATCTGGCCATAAGTGCCACAGGCCGTGGCACTTATGCATAACACAATGACCACAGGCACTATCGTGCGATTATTTTCCTCGTACATCGGAGACTGCAATGACGCCAGCTGTAGACTTTTTTGAGGCGAGTGGGCGACACTATACGGATGCCACATTGCTACACGGCGCGGGGCGGCACACCAATGCGGGCCATTTGTACGGCTTTGCGGCCGAGTGTGGCGTAAAGGCGCTGCTGGTGGATTGTGGCTATCCGACCGACATAGACGGCGATCTGAAAAAGACACCGGAAGTGCCCATCCTCTCTGCCCGAAAACACATTGACGAACTATCGAAGCTACTTCAGCAAATTGTCGCTTCCCTCTCAGGGCGAGATGGCGCCAGATACCTCGCCCAAGTCCCGAACTTGGGCGATTTTGCCGATTGGAGTGTCTCCCACAGATACTGTGCGGCGGCCAGCATTCCACCCTCGCTGGAAAAGTGGCAGAGAGCGGCTGGTGAAGTGCTTCGTATGCTCCAAAATCTCCAGCTCGACAAGGGGGCAAAATGAAAGGCCAAGATACCCACTTCGGCGATGCGCTCCTAATTGCAGCGCAGGAAATTCACGCCGCCGGCGTTGACACCAACAAGGTGCTGGTTCTCAGAGACGTCTATGGCAAGATTCGAGTGGCTTTCGACGGCGATCCTGAACCGCGCCATGATGTGCTCATCGCTGCACTTGGCAAGCTCGGTGCTTTCGGCGCGCCGCAGGGCAATTCCTTGCTCTACCGGTCGGACTTTTTTGATCCTGAGGCGGTGTTCAACGACTCTGGCATCCTGAAGGTGCAAGTTCCGGGTTCCGACCTCCGGGTCCGTCTGCTTGATCGCCAGATCGTCGGTCAAGATTGGCTGATGCCGCATGACCCAGGCGCCATCCCGCGCCTGGTGTTCTATGGTTTCAAGGGCGGTGTCGGACGGACAACTGCGTTGACGGTATTGGCCTATCATCTTGCCAATCAAGGCAGACGTGTCCTTTTGCTCGACTTTGATCTCGAATCCCCTGGCCTGTCCAGTCTGGTGCTCCCGCCACAAAGTCGAGGTGACTTTGGGCTTGTAGATTGGTTTGTTGAGGATGGTGTCGGGCAAGAGGCACTCATCACCCCGCATCTTGTGGCCGCCAGTCCACTGGGTCAGGCGACGCAAGGAGCGATTCGTGTGGCGGCTGCGCTGGGCCAAGAGACCGGGGAAGATCATTATGTTTCCAAACTGGCACGAGTCTACGCTGATAGCAATCGGAACGGTAAGGTAGAGCGATTCGCTGATCGGGCGCGCCGATTGGTGACAGAGCTTGAGGCGCGGGAGCAGCCAGATGTCGTGCTCATTGATAGCAGGGCCGGCCTGCATGACCTCGCTGCCATTGGCATTGTGGGACTTTCAACGCTCGCCTATCTATTCGCGTCAGAGTCGCCCCAGAGTTGGCAAGGCTATCGCCTGCTCTTTTCGCACTGGCGGGCATATCCCGAAATCCTTGCCCAGATTCGTGATCGCCTTATCATGGTCCACGCCCTATTCCCTGAGCTGGACCAGATGGCCAGCGCTGATCGTTTTCTGGAGAAATCATATACCTTGTTTGCAGATATGTTGTACGAGCGTATCGAGCCAGGCGCTCAACCTATGTCGGAGGTGTTCAACTTCGACCTGAAGGATGAGGCGGCGCCGCATTATCCTGTGCGCATCCGTTGGCACAACAGCCTTCAAGAGTTTGATCCGCTCCTGCGCTCGCGGCAGATCCTGGACGATGCGTTGATCAGCGCAACTTTCGGCGACTTTTTGCGGCGCGTGGAAACCGATCTAGGAGGCACCCAAGATGGCTAGGCCATTCCCAAAGGAACCGACCCGCGTGGCGCTCCGGCAGTCTCTACCCAAAATTGATCCAGAACCAGAATCCACCGAGAGAATTCCGTTTACGTACGTGCCGCCAAGCCATGCCCGTGCGTTGGACCCCGATAGTGTCCTTGTAGAAGGAATTCGCGGGGCAGGCAAGAGTTTTTGGTGGAATGCGCTCAATCAGGATGCTCACCGGAGCTTTGTAGCCTCCGCCTTCCCGGAGACACGCTTGGGAAACAACACGAAGGTGGGGCCAGGATATGGGCTTGGTCCACCGGACGAGCGATTTCCCGCCAAAGACGTCATCCAGCAACTGGCACAAGCCTTCGATCCTCGTCACATCTGGAAGGCGGTCGTCGCGAGCCACCTCCAATTTCCCGCCCCATATCCAGCTTCGGACCAATGGCGCGATCGCGTCGCTTGGACAGCCGGCCATCCAGAGGAGTACGACCAGTTTTTTGGGCGCGCCGACCAGAAGCTGGCGACAGAACGCTCGACCTACATCGTTTTGTTCGATGCTCTGGACCGCTTGGCGGCCGATTGGGTGACCTTGCGACCTATCGCCAAGGCTCTGTTTCAACTCGCTCTCGATGTGCGCAACTCACGTGCCGTACGTCTGAAGCTCTTCGTGCGCCCTGACATGGTCGAGGATCGGGAAATCCTGGCATTCCCTGACGCCTCCAAGTTGCTAGGGCAAAAGGTATCGTTGGCGTGGCGTAAGGTTGATCTCTACGCGCTTTTGTTCCAATGCTTGGGCAATGATATGCTGCACGGTGTAGATATCCGCGACTACATGTCACGGGAGTTTTCGCTCCACTATGAACAGAAAACGGTTGGCGCCCCCTGGACTTTGCCACAGATGCTGAGATCAGATGAAGGCAAACAGCGGGAAGTGTTCCACGCAATTGCTGGCCCAATGATGGCATCCGGTCCAAGTGGGCACAAGCGAGGCTTCCCGTACACCTGGCTCCCTAACCACCTGGCAGACGGACGGGATCAGGTGAGCCCCCGGAGTTTTGCGGCAGCCCTACGCAATGCAGCCGAACATGATTTACCCGAGGCGTGGCCCTATCCGATTCACTACGAAGGCTTGAAGTCGGGTGTACAAGTAGCGTCGAAGATCCGCGTGGACGAGATTGTGCGCGAGGACTACCCGTGGGTCAATGACGCGATCCAGCCACTAAGAAATCTAACCGTGCCCTGCCCGGCGAGCGATTTCTTGGAACGCTGGGAGACAGATAGAACCGTCCAGAAGCTGGACGCCAAAGACGTGGACAAGCTGCCCCCACAGCACCTGGCAGAGGGTCCCGCCGGTTTGCTCAAGGATCTCGAGTCGCTCAACCTGATTCAAAGGCTCTCCGATGGTCGCATTCAAATGCCCGACGTGTATCGGGTCGCCTTCGGTCTTGGCCGCAAGGGCGGCGTCAAGCCGGTGAGGTAGCGCTGCCCATGACCCCACGCCACCAGAAACTCGAACTCACCTGGATCGGCAAAGAGAACCGGCCCAAGCTGGAACCGCGCATCCTGCTCGAAGACCCGGAGAAATCCTACCATGCCAACCACCGCGTGACCGAGCAGGACATCTTCGACAACCGGCTGATCTTCGGAGACAACCTGCTGGCGCTCAAGGCGCTAGAGCAGGAGTTCGCGGGAAAGATCAAGTGCGTGTTCATCGATCCACCTTATAACACAGGTAGTGCATTCACGCATTACGATGATGGGTTACAGCATTCGATTTGGCTCTCATTGATGCGAGATAGGTTGGAGATTCTCAGCCGCTTGCTTGCAGACGAGGGCTCTTTGTGGATCACAATTGATGACAATGAGGCCCATTATCTAAAGATTCTGTGTGACGAGATCTTTGGGAGGTCGCAATTCGTTGCGAACGTCGTTTGGCAGAAGCGTACTTCAAGAGAAAACAGAGCGGCTATTGGATCTGCCCATGACCATGTCTTGCTTTATGCAAAGCGCGGGGCTCTTGAATGGAAGAACTACAGAAACCCATTACCATCAAATGAAAGTGGATATGCGAATCCGGACAACGATCATCGAGGGCCATGGCGTTCGATTCCATTTAGCGCACAGGGTTTTCGTAAGAACCAGATGTATCAAATAAGGACACCATCTGGAGCTGTCATCGAACCGCCAAAAGGGCGCTGTTGGGCGGCGACCGAGCCAGAGTATCTTAAGTTGCTTGCCGACAACCGAGTATATTTCCCCAACAGCGGATCGGGACGACCTCGAATCAAGCAGTTCGAAGGCGAAGAGAAGGGTTTGGTTCCGATGACTTGGTGGGATGCTGGACTGACAGGAGACAACGAAGAAGCGAAGAAAGAAATCCTGAGCCTCTTTCCAGAGGAGGAGGCCTTCGGTACTCCAAAGCCTGAACGATTGCTTCACCATGTCATTCAGATTGCCACCAACCCCGGCGACCTCGTCCTCGACTCCTTCGCCGGCTCCGGCACCACCGGCGCGGTGGCGCACAAGATGGGCCGGCGTTGGATCATGGTCGAGCTGGGCGAGCACTGTCACACCCACATCATCCCCCGCCTGCGCAAGGTGATGGACGGCGTGGACCCGGGCGGCGTCACCAAGGCCGTGGGCTGGCAGGGCGGCGGCGGTTTTCGCTATTTCCGCCTGGCACCGTCGCTGCTGGAGAAGGACCGTTGGGGCAACTGGGTGATCAACCAGCAGTACAACGCAGCCATGCTCGCCGAGGCGCTGTGCAAGCTGGAGGGCTTTACCTATGCGCCCAGCGATACGCTCTACTGGCAGCATGGTCACTCCACCGAGCGCGATTTCATCTACGTCACCACGCAGACGCTCAGCCCGCAGCAGCTGCAGGCGCTGAGTGATGAAGTGGGGCCGGAACGTTCGCTGCTGGTGCTCTGCCTGGCCTTCCGCGGCCTGGCCGACAGCTATCCCAACCTGACCGTCAAAAAAATCCCCAGGCAGGTGCTCGCGCGCTGCGAGTGGGGCCACGATGACTACAGCCTCAAGGTGGAAAACCTGCCCGCTGCACCACCCCCGCCGGTCGAACCGGAGTCACCATCGTTATCCGCGCGGCCGCAGCCACCCGATCAACCGGCGCTGTTCGACCTGGAAGGAGGCCCCCGGTGAACCGTCACGTCAACGCGATCGCCGGCCGGCTGAGCCTGCGCCCGCCGCAGCGGCGCTCGCTGGAGATCCTGGACCGCATCGCCGAGATTGTGCCACCGCACAAAGGAAACGATGTGCAGGGCGCGCTGGACGTGATTCGCAGCGAGTTCCCGTCGGTCACCGACTTCGAGCGCGAGTTTCCATCGCTGTGTTTTGCCCTGGCCACGGGGGTCGGCAAAACGCGGCTGATGGGTGCGTTCATCAGTTATTTGCACCTAGCGCACGGCCTCAACAACTTCTTCGTGCTGGCGCCCAACCTGACCATCTACAACAAGCTGATCGCTGACTTCACCCCCAACACGCCCAAGTATGTCTTCAAGGGCATCGCCGAGTTCGCGGTCAACCCGCCCGCCATCATCACCGGCGACAACTACGAGGGATCGGCTGGCACGCTCTACGACGTGTTGCTGCGCTGCAAAATCAACATCTTCAACATCTCCAAGATCAACTCGGAGGTGCGCGGGGGCCGGTCGCCGCGCATCAAGCGGCTCTCCGAGTACATCGGCCAGAGCTATTTCGACTACCTGGCGGGCCTGGATGACCTGACCCTGCTCATGGACGAATCGCACCGCTACCGCGCCTCAGCCGGCGTGCGCGCCATCAACGAGCTGAAGCCGGTGCTGGGGCTGGAGCTGACGGCCACACCCTTCGTGGAGACCGGCCGCGGCACCATTCCGTTCAAGAACGTTGTCTACGATTATCCCCTGGCCAGTGCCATGGCCGACGGCTTCGTCAAGGAGCCGGCCGTCGTCACCCGCAAGAACTTCAATCCCAGCGGTATGACGCCTGAAGCCATCGAACGGATGAAATTGGAGGATGGCATTCGCCTGCACGAAAGCGTCAAGGTGGAGCTGGAGACCTATGCGCGCGAGACGGGCAATGCCATCGTCAAGCCGTTTTTGCTGGTGATCGCCCGCGACACCACCCACGCCAGCCAGTTGATGGCCCTGATGCAGGCCGATACGTTTTTCGATGGCCGTTACAAGGACAAGGCGATTCAGGTCGATTCGAGCCGCACCGGCGCCGAAGAGGACGCGATGGTCGAACGCCTGCTCAAGGTCGAACACACGGATGAGCCGACCGAGATCGTCATCCACGTCAATATGCTCAAAGAGGGCTGGGACGTGACCAACCTGTACACCATCGTGCCGCTGCGCGCGGCCAACGCCCGCATCCTGATCGAACAATCGATTGGCCGCGGGCTGCGCCTGCCCTACGGCAAACGCACAGGCGTGACCGCCGTGGATCGTCTGAACATCGTGGCGCACGACAAGTTTCAGGAGATCGTCGACGAGGCCAACCGGCCTGACTCACCAGTCCGGCTGCAACACCTTATTCTCACCGACGACCCGCTTCAGTCCAGGACAGTCACAGTGGTTTCACAGCCGCAGTTGGCCGCCAGGCTTGGCTTGCGGCCGCAGCTCACCGGCAGCACCCAGCTACCCGCATCGACACCACCGCCGGTCTTCCAAAACCCTGAAGAGCAGAAGGTGGCTCAGATGGCCTATGCAGCCATTCGCAAGCTGGAAAGCCAGCCGGAGAAGGTGCCCGGGGTCAGCCACCTACAAACACCGGCGATCCAGGCCAGGTTGGTAAAAGAGGTGGCCGCCGAGTACATAGTGGGACAGTTGAGCCTGGAGGGTGTCGAGCCAACCGTAGACATTGCAGCGGTCGTTGCCAAAACCGCAGAACTGGTCATCCAGCAAACCATCGATATCCCGCGTGTTTTGGTTGTACCCCGGGGTGAGGTGCGTTCCGGGTTCCACCCGTTCGCGCTGGACTTGAGCGCGCTGCGCTATCCGGCGGTGGATGAAGACCTATGGATACAACATCTGCGCACAGGACAGCGCGACGTAATGGCGCTTGGCAGGGGTGGCGTACAGGAGGCGCGGCTGGAAGACTCCATCGTCAGTGGGCTGATCGATTTCGACGACGTAGCCTACGACCAGCACGCGGACTTGCTTTACAGCCTGGCTGGCCAGACTGTGGATCATTTGCGCAGCTATCTACCGGAGGAGGAAATCACCAGGGTGCTGCGTGTCTACCAGAAACCCATCGCGGCGCTGATCCACTCGCAGATGCAGGATCATTTCTGGGAGGACGCGACCGGCTACGAGGTGAAGATCAACAAAGGTTTCACCGAACTGAAACCCAGCGCCTACACCGCCGGCAAGGATGAAACCCCGCTCGATTTTCGTCAGGCCCCGGACGACAAGAGCAACATGGCACGGTACCTGTTCAACGGATTCAGCCGCTGCTTGTATCCGGTCCAGAAGTTTCAATCCGACCCCGAGCGCCGCCTGGCTGTCATCCTGGATCGCGACGCGCTGAAGTGGTTCAAGCCAGCAAAGGGCCAGTTCCAGATCTACTACAAGTTGGGCGCTGACCCCGCCGAGTACCAGCCCGACTTCGTTGCAGAAACCGCCGACATACTGTTTTTGTTGGAACCGAAAAGGCGCAGTGAGATGGACGCTCCGGAAGTCCTGGCCAAAAGGGACGCTGCCGTGGCGTGGTGCCAACACGCCTCTGCCTACACAACCGGTTACGGCGGGAAACCGTGGCGATACGCACTCATCCCCCACGAAGTAATCGCCGAGAACATGACGTTGGCCGGGCTGGCACAGAGCTATGTGGTCTGGCCTCGGTAGAGAACACGGCGGTCCCATGCGGACTGCGTCCTTTCGGGAATAACACAGAGGCCAACACTGCTCTGTGAGGCTTCAAATTGCCAAACCGCGGCACTGAGGCGTTGGTGCCAGTGTGCGGCACTCCTCGTGACACCGGTCATTTTAGGACAATGTAACGTGTCGACTTTGAACCCAGTGACCGGCAGCGCGAAGACCAGCCATCATATGCGGCATAATTGCAGCGTTCGTTGCCCGATCCACGATCACTAACTCGCTGGTTTGTGGAACTCGCCGTGAGTGCCGGTCAGTACTTAAGGACACTGGCTAGCAGCGTGCACGTCGCGCCGAATTTGCCGCACAGACGAAGCCTGCTGCTATGCAGAGACCATACTCATAGTCTATAGAATTCCTCGGTAGTTGTGCACAAGTACCGCGGTTTTGTAACAACTTGCCAAGGCAAAGGCGTCGCATGATGTCTTCGATGACCAAACCACACCGCACGTCGGCAGTTTTTGCTAACCGCCGACGTCTTGTATAATACGCTCCGTGGCACGGTGCGGCGATGGATCGGGTCACGGCTCCGTATTCTTAACCAGCACTGCACCGAGGACTAATGATGGGTACCCCTCTATGACCGCCCCCCCAGGCCCTGCGGCGCCTCCCCGCTCCCCGCAGGCCCCGCCAGCCTTTCACCTGCTGGCCAAACCGACCGGCGCGATCTGCAACCTGGACTGCGCCTACTGCTTCTTTTTGGATAAAGAGGTCTTCTACCCCGGCAGCAAGTTCCGCATGTCCGAGCCGGTGCTCGAACAGTACATCCGCCAACTCATCGAGTCACATCAAACAGACAGCGTCAACATCGCCTGGCAGGGCGGCGAACCTACGCTGATGGGGCTCGATTTCTACCGGCGCACGATGGACCTGGTCGAAAAATACCGCCGGCCGGGCATGACCTTTCTGCATACGATGCAGACCAACGGCACACTGCTGGACGACGAATGGTGCGAGTTCTTCAAGGAACACAGTTTCCTGATGGGCATCAGCATCGACGGCCCGCGGGAACTGCACGACGTCTACCGCGTAGACAAGGGTGGCAAACCGACCCTCGACAAGGTCATGCGCGGGCTGCGGCTGCTGCAGAAACACGGCGTCGACTATAACGTGCTGACCACGGTCAACCGCGTCAACGGCGACTACCCGCTGGAGGTCTACCGCTTCCTGCGCGACGAGGTGGGCA
>CAYUCC010000049.1:30791-41058 GCA_964443225.1 uncultured Anaerolineae bacterium | reverse complement strand
TGGATGTCGGTGTCGGCGTATCGGTCGCGGTCGGTACCGGTGTTGGCGTATCGGTTGGAGTCGCCGTAGGTGTATCGGTCGTGCGAGGTGTTTTTGTCGGCCTCGGCGTTCTGGTCGGCGTGTGAGTTGGGGTCGGGGTGTTCGTCGGTGTGTCGGTCGGTGTCGGCGACTGTGTCGGTGTCGGGGTCACCGTCGGGGTGTGACTTGCGGTAGGAGTCACTGTAGGCGTGTTCGTGGGTGTCGCTGTCGGTGTCACCGTGGGGGTGTGACTTGCGGTGGGAGTCACCGTGGGGGTATGGCTTACCGTCGGCGTCACGGTCGGCGTGTGGCTGGCCGTTGGTGTCGTGGTCGGGGTGTGGCTGGCGGTCGGTGTGACCGTCGGGGTGTGACTGGCGGTTGGTGTCACGGTCGGCGTGTGGCTGGCGGTCGGTGTGACCGTCGGCGTGTGACTGGCGGTCGGTGTGACCGTCGGCGTGTGGCTGGCGGTCGGTGTGACCGTCGGGGTGTGGCTGGCGGTCGGTGTGACCGTCGGCGTGTGGCTGGCGGTCGGCGTCACGGTGGGGGTGTGGCTGGCGGTCGGCGTCACGGTGGGTGTGTGGCTGGCGGTCGGTGTGACCGTCGGCGTGTGGCTGGCCGTTGGTGTCACGGTCGGCGTGGGGCTGGCCGTTGGTGTGACCGTCGGCGTGGGGCTGGCCGTTGGTGTGACCGTCGGGGTGTGGCTGGCGGTCGGTGTGACCGTCGGCGTGGGGCTGGCCGTTGGTGTGACCGTCGGGGTGTGGCTGGCGGTCGGTGTGACCGTCGGCGTGTGGCTGGCCGTTGGTGTCACGGTCAGTGTGTGGCTGGCGGTCGGTGTCACGGTCGGTGTGTGGCTGGCGGTCGGTGTGACCGTCGGCGTGTGACTGGCGGTTGGTGTGACCGTCGGCGTGTGACTGGCGGTCGACGTCACGGTGGGCGTGTGACTGGCGGTCGGTGTGACCGTCGGCGTGTGGCTGGCCGTCGGCGTCACGGTCGGCGTGTGGCTGGCCGTTGGTGTGACCGTCGGGGTGTGGCTGGCCGTTGGTGTGACCGTCGGGGTGTGGCTGGCGGTCGGTGTAACCGTCGGCGTGTGGCTGGCGGTTGGTGTGACCGTCGGCGTGTGGCTGGCGGTTGGCGTCACGGTCGGCGTGTGGCTCGACGTCGGTGTCACGGTGGGGGTGTTCGTCGGCGTCGGTGTATTGGCCGGTGTGTTCGTCGGTGTGTTGGTCGGTGTGTTCGTCGGTGTGTTGGTCGGTGTGTTGGTCGGAGTCGGTGTGTGAGTCGGCGTATTCGTCGGCGTCGGCGTCAGGGTTGGTGTGTTCGTCGGTGTGTTCGTCGGTGTGTTGGTCGGTGTGTTCGTCGGTGTGTGAGTCGGCGTATTCGTCGGTGTGTTCGTCGGTGTGTTGGTCGGTGTGTTCGTCGGTGTCGGTGTGTGAGTTGGCGTGTTCGTCGGTGTTGGTGTGTGAGTTGGCGTATTCGTCGGTGTCGGTGTGTGCGTCGGTGTGTGCGTCGGCGTATTCGTCGGCGTCGGTGTGTGAGTTGGCGTATTCGTCGGTGTCGGCGTGTTGGTCGGCGTGTTCGTCGGTGTCGGTGTGTGAGTTGGCGTGTTCGTCGGTGTTGGTGTGTGAGTCGGTGTGTTCGTTGGTGTTGGTGTGTGAGTCGGTGTGTTCGTCGGTGTCGGCGTGTTGGTGGGTGTCGGCGTGTGCGTCGGCGTCGGTGTGTGAGTTGGCGTGTTCGTCGGTGTCGGCGTGGGCGTGCTCGTTGGGGTGTTCGTCGGTGTCGGTGTGGGTGTTGGTGTCGGCGGGACCGACACATTGATGACATCCGACCGTCCCGTTCCCCCATCTTCCGGCACCTCCACCGCGGCCGGCACGACACTCACAATCCACTGGTCGCCAGGGTCAATCTCAGAAACGGCATACACCCCAGGAATCAACTCCGTCCACAACAGCACACCACCCAGGTATCCCGTTTCCTGGCAGTCCGCCTCTGGGTAGGATGGCCCCTGGATACAAACCTTGAACGTCTGAGATGGATCCTCCGCCACGCCGTTCCAGTCGACCGTCTTCGTCACCTCGAGGCTCCCGACTTTGCGCGCGTTGTAGACCGCAGCATTGGCCGTCCCCCCATCCGCCGGTACCGTTGCCGGTGATCCGCTGATCGTCACCACCCATTCAACGCCGGGATTCGTTTCGGTCACCGTGTACTGCCCCGGCAGTACATCCAGCCACGTCACCACACCCCCCAGGTACCCCACCGTCTGGCAGTTTGCGGTCGGGTACGAGGGTCCCGTGACACAGATCTGGAAAACCTGCCCTGGGTCGGGCGTGATGCGGTTCCACTCCACCGTCTTGGACACCACCAGGGCGCGCGTCAACAGCCGTACCTTCGAGACGAACGCATCACGCGTGCCCTGCAGCGTGCCCTGGTACGCCCCCGCCGTTATTGGATAATTGGTCGACCGCGTGTAACCTGTCAGGTACACCAAACCTGCCACCGTCATCGCGACACCATGCCCCCGGTCATCGACCGTACCCCCCAGGTAGGTGGCATAGCGCGGCACCGCTGGCGTCGCTCCATTCAAGTCCAGCCGCGCAGCATACACGTCATAGCTGCCGTTATGTGTGGGATCATACGCATCAGCAGTTACGGGGAAGTTCGCCGAGCTTGTGCTTCCGGTGACACCGACCAGGCCCGGTCCTTCGATCACAATCCCGCGCCCCTCGTCCCAGCCGCTGCCCCCCAGGTACGATGCATACGCCACACTGCCGCCCGTTGCCAGCCGCACGACCACCGCATCCCAGGAGCCGCCACCAAATACACCCCCCGCTGTCACCGGGAAATCGGCCGATGCCGTCGATCCCGCAACGTGTGCACCACCACTGCCATCCACCGCAATCGCCTGGCCCTTGTCTTCACCGCTGCCACCCACCACGCGCACGTAGCTCACGCCGCCGCCGCCTGTGACCTTGACCACATAGGCGTCCCCGTTGCCCACCGTCGCCACACCCTGGAATGTACCCGAGAATGTCTGTCCAGTCACATACGCTTCGTTACCCTGCACGGCAATGCCCAAGCCGTAGTCGTCGCCATTCCCACCCAACCGCCGCACATAACTCGTGCTCCCGCTGCTGCTGAGCTTCAAGGCAAACGCATCGTACTGCCCGTAACCGCTGCCACCCGGAAAATCACGCGAAAACGTCGTCCCCGTCACGTACGCATTGCTACCGTCGGTCGCAACTGCAAACCCCTTGTCCTCGTCACTCCCGCCAATCAGCTTTGCATACTGTACTCCCGTGCCACTGCTGTTCAATGCTACGACGAAAACATCGTTTTCACCCACGGTACTCCCTGCCACTGGAAAGTCGAGCGAATCGGTCTCCCCGGTGACGTAGGCGATGCCGTTGGCCACTGCAACGCCGTTCGCCGCATCCATGCCACTACCACCCAGGAAGGTCGCATAGAGCAATCCCGTGCCGCTGGCGTTCATCTTGACCACAAAACCGTCCACCTGCCCCAGCGTAACATCGAACGCGCCGGGCGTCACTGGGAAATCGAGCGAAGGGGTGTGCCCAACCACGTAGGCACTGCCGCTGCTGTCTACGGCGATCGCATTGGCCATGTCCCAGTTGGTACCGCCCAGGTAGGTGCTGTACACGAGGTCATCCGTCCCACTGGCCGGCGCCATGCTGGCCGTGACCGCTCCTGCATCCTGGCTGCGCACGTAGGGCGCTGTCACTTCCACGGTCGAGCCTGGCCTGTCCACCACACGCATCCGGTCACCTGGCCGCGCGCCCCAATCGCCCTCGGCCACCGGCAACGCCAACTGCACCGCCCCCACCGCCGTCACCAGGCGCAGGCTGTCCCCCAACGCCTCGACGCCCTGTGCACCGTCGATCTGCAGCCGTACTGCGTCGAGGTCTGCGCCTGGCTGCACCTCCAGCCGCCACGGCACCAGCGCACCCGACACAGCCCCCGGCTCGATCACCAAATCGATACCGGGATAGAGCGCGCGGTAGCGCACGCCGCCCCAGCGTGTGGCCCCCACCGTCCAGCTGGCACGATCCTGGCCAACCAGGTAAGATGCCCGTCCGGCCTGTGCGGCAAACGGCTCCAACCGTGCCGTCGCGTTGGTACCGGCAAACGCCAGACGCAGCGCGGCACCGTCAATGGCCCCGTCCGCCGGCCACGTTTCACCACCCTGGGGAGGCTCCAACAGGCTCAGCCACAAGCCCTCATCCGCTAGCCACAGCTGGCCGGCCGGCAGGCGTAGGGTGTAACGCACCTGTGGCGGGTACTGGCCGGCATTGGCAATCAGCGCCGCTTCAGCACTGTGCACATCAGCCGCCTGCAAGGTCGCCGGCGGCGCGGCCGCAGCCGGCACCACGGCCGGCAAGGCGGTTGCCAGCACCGCGAAGACGATGAGCCTGATCATGAGGTGGTTGATCGTTCGTCCTGGCATATCACCTTGCTTCCTTGAGACGCAGTACCGTGTGGCTGCAGGCATCTGGTTCATCGGTTGACGCCTCCGGACTGTGAAAGATACGGCAGATAGATGACCGCACCGCCTGGTACAGCGGTCGCCGTGGCAGTGGGTGTTGGTGTCACCGTATGAGTCCCAGTGACGGTCGCTGTCGGCGTAGGCGTGACAGTCGGCGTGGGTGTGACAGTCGGCGTGGCTGCGATCGTCGATGTCGGCGTCGCGCTGGGTGACGGCCCGCCGGTCGCGGTCATGGTTGGGGTCGACGTCGGCGTTGCTGTGGCTGTGCTCGTTGGCGTTGGTGTCGGCGTCGCCGCGGCAACTAGTTGCAGCTTGCTCACAAACGCATCGCGGCTGCCGCGCAGCTGGCGCTGCAGCGCGTTGGCAGTCGTCGGAAAACCGGTCGAGCGCGTGTAGCCGGTGAGATAGAGCATCCCTGCGCTGCCGCCGGCCGCCTGTGCCATATCGTCTGCCGCGCCGCCCAGGTAGGTGGCATAAACCGGTACGTGCGGCACGGCGCTGGACAGGTCGAAGCGTGCAGCAAAGACGTCGAACGCGCCGTTGTAGCTGGGGTCGTACGCATCGGCCGTGGTGAGGAAGTTGTTGGAATAGGTCGATCCACTCACGAGCACGCTGCCTGCGCCACCCCACACGATTCCCCGTCCCTCGTCCACCCCACCACCGCCCAGGAACGCGACCCGCAGCAGTGAGCCGGCCGGACCCAACCGGGCCCAAAAAGCGTCTGACCCGCCGCCGGCGTAACTGCCCGCCGTCACGGGGAAGTTGCTCGAACGCGTCGTACCGGTGACGTAGGCTGCACCGCCGCTGTCGACCGCAATGCCCTGCCCCTTGTCTTCAGCGCCCCCTCCGATGATCTGCGTATAGGCCACCCCACCGCCGGCATCGAGCTTGATCACGAAGGCGTCACCCGCGCCCACCGTGCCAGTCCCCTGGAAAGAGCCGGAGTAGGTCTGGCCGGTCAGATAGGCTTCGCCGCTGTGCACGGCCACCGCCAGCCCGTAGTCGTCACCACCGCCACCCAACCGGCGGACGTAACTCACCCCGCCGCTGGGGCCGACCTTCAAGGCAAATGCATCGAATTCTCCCGCGGCGCCGCCACCCGGGAAGTCGTCGGAATAGGTGGTGCCGGTGACGTAGGCGCAGCCATCGGCGGCGATGCCAAACCCTTTGTCTTCGTCGCTGCCACCGATCAGTGTCGCATACAGCGCACCAGTTCCGCTGCCGTTCAAGGCTACCACGAAGACATCGTTTTCGCCATGGGTCGCCCCAGCCAGCGGAAAGTCGGTCGAGTCGGTCTCACCCGTGACGTAGGCTGTGCTGCCGACCACGGCAATGGCGTTGGCCGCATCCAGCCCATTGCCACCCAGGAAGGTGCCGTAGATGAGCCCGCTGCCGTCAGCACTGATTTTGGCCACGAACCCATCCACCTGGCCCGGCGTCACGTCGAAAGCACCGGGGATGATCGGAAAATCGAGCGACGGTGTACGCCCGGCGACGTAGCTCTGGCCGCTGGCGTCAACCGCGATCCCGGTGGCGATGTCCCATTCACTGCCGCCGAGGAAGGTACTGGTGAGCAAATCCTGTGGACCATCGACCTGAACAGCCGCGGCAGTCGATATCTCACGCACAAAAGGTGCCTGCACCTCGAACGTCGCCGGACCCACCTGGCGCACGCTTGGCACCTCGCGGGATGGGGCACATGTCAGGTTGGAGGTAATGCGCCCTGGACTTGCGGCTGGGCATTTATTCTCACCATCCAGGGTGCGCGGGCTGCGCAGGGCATTCTGACCGCCAGCCAGGGGCAGCCCCAGGCGAACCTCGCCCAGGGTGGTGGTCAATCGCAGCTCATTCCCGCTGATGGTCACGTCCTGCGCCCCATCGATCTGCAGCCGCACCGCCGCCAGGTCGGCCCAGGGCTGTGCCTCCAGCCGCCACGGCACCAGGCCAACGGGTGCCATCCCCGGCTCGATTACCAGGTCGATCCCAGGGTACAGTCCACGGTAGCGCACGCCGGTCCATCGCGGCACGTCCACCGTCCAGGCGGCAGGATCCTGACCCATCAGGTATGACACCTTCCCCGCCTGTTGGCCAAACGATTGCACGTCGACTGCGCGACTCGCTTCCACAAAATCCACCCGCAGCGCAACGCCGTCGATCGTCCCATCCGACGGCCAGGTTTCACTACCCTGCGGCGTCTCCAGCAAGCTCAGCCACAGCGCATCGTCCGTCAGCCACAGCCGGCCGCCCGTCACGGGCAGTATGAACCGTACGCCGGCGGCAAACTGCCCCTGGTTCTCCACCCATGCTGGCCACGGTCCCACGTGCGCATCACCACGCAACAGGTCGCGCCACCCAACTTCCTCACCACGCGCCACAACGCCCGACCCCGCAGCCAGACAGAGCGTCACCAGCATCACCAAAACCGCCAGCCTACGAAACCCCAACCCCCGCCTCATACTTGGCCTCTACCCCCCAACTTCCAACATCCAACCCCCAACCTCCAATCCCTGAACCCCAACCCCTAACCCCGAATCCCTAATCCCGAATCCCTGAATCCTAACCCCCAATCCCTGAACCCCAACCCCCAATCCCCAATCCCTAACCCCCGACCCCCACACCTGTCCCACCAGCGTCATATCAACCACGTCAATCGTTCCTGAGGTATCAAAATCGAGGACCGCCGGGCAGGTCGCGCTGATCGGCTGCAAGAAGCAGGCCGCCACTGTTTGGATATCGGCTACGTCGACATCGCCGTCACAGGCCACGGGGTTTGTATGATTGGTATTCGGCTGCACGTCGAACGGATTGCAGGCTGCGGGTGTCGTCTTGATCAGCTTCTGGCGGCCACGGTCGGTGATCCAGGTCGTGCCGGCGTAATTGCTGAGACCGAAGGGTGAGGCGCCGGCCGGCGTCTGGAAGACGGTCCACCCTTCGCTGTTCAGCACGGCCGACCAGGTGCCTTGGGTGAACGCCAGGGTGCCGGTGCGGGTACTGATGCTGCTTGGCGTGCTGACGGCCAGGTTGACACAGTCCGCGGTCAGGGTTTGGTTGCTGACCGTTGGGGTGGATTGTGTTCCGCTGGCCAGTGCAGGATCTAGCACGCCGACAGTGCCGGCATCATTTTCGGTGTACCAGACCGTGCTGCCAGCAAGGCCCACCCATTGGGGGTTGGTGCCGGCGGGGAGAGTGTAGGTGGTCAGCCGGTTGAACGCCGGTTCCAGGAAGTTCAGCGAGCCGACGGTGGTTGGGACCAGCGGCGCTGTGTAACCAGGTGGGGTGCGCCAGGAGACGAGTCCGGCTGGGGCATCGGCCCACCACAGGTTACCGCTGCTATCTGCGGCCATACCGACCGGATTGTGGTCGCCGGTCAGCTGCCAGGTGTCCAGCACATAACTCGTCGTGTTGAAGCGCATGAGTCTGTTGGCCGCCCAGTTACCCAGCCAGAGCTCGCCGTCGTCATGGATCAGATAATAGCTGGAAAAACCACCCGTCGGGGTAAAACTGCACAGCTCGTTGTTCGTTGGGTTGAAGCGGAAGAGGCGTGAGCTGAAGCCAAACCATTCGCTCAGCCAGGTGTAACCATCGGCGTCGAAAGCAACACCCCAGAGATTGACCTCGCCGGCCAGGCCGGCCGCCCAGGTCGTCTTGGTGCCGGCCTGGACGTTGACGCGACCAAACACCTCGGCACCGTCGGTCCACCAGATGTCACCGTTGGCATCCGGTTTGGCGTCCTGGGGGGTGATGCCCTGATACACCGTGTAGGCGCCGCTGATGGGATCGATGCGCCAGATCTCGTTGGCCTGGTTATCACTAACGTACAGGGTGCCGGTGAGGCTGCGATTGATCTCGTAAGCCTGGCCGCCCGGGGCAAGATTAGCTTCCTGGACCACGAGGCCGACGGCGGTTACGGAGGCCGCGCCGATCAGGAGGAGCAGGGCCAGGACGGCTACTCTTGGGCCAGGCGAACGTGCGATTAGGTGCATGAGGGATGATTCCTTATGAGATACCAACTGGGGCGATGGGCATGTCACCCATCGCCCCAGCGATGTGGCACGGACCAGGTTAATCGCCAGCGGCCCGGTCCGTGCCGAGAGGTTTAGCGCGTGACCAGATTAGTCACGCCGGCCCGAGGGCACGTCCCGCAGGTCGTTGAGCTCGATCAGACCGCCGTATGGCGGTGGCCAGCTCCAGTCGAAGTAGTGAATACCGTTGTTGTACCCATCCAGCTCGTAGGCCAGGGTGAGGATTGCCGTGCGGTTGCCGGTCGCCAGGGCCGCGTTGACCGCATCGATCACACCCTGCGAGGTGTACGGGTAGTAGACGATGGGGCTCGTGCAGCCAGGCAGTGCTGGGTCGCACGCCATCAGCACATCACGTCCGAGCACCGGATCGTAGACCGCGACCCCGGCCGGATGTGTCGGCGGGAAGTCGAACGTCTCGTGGAACGAGGCATTGAGCAGCGCCGCCACACCCGCGCGCAGCAGAACCTCCTTGGCCCCACGCAGACCGGAACCGCCCTTGAACGAGAGTGCGTTCATCAGGTTCAAATCGGCGAAGGGTTGCGCAAAGCCACGCGGAATCTCGGTCAGGTACGTCGCATCGAACACATCACCCAGCAAGTCCGTGGTGAAGTAGCTCGTATAGTTGGGATCGCCGAGGGCGCCCCAGGCCACGTGCCCGCTGGCGGCCGTCGGACCATGGGTCTTCCAGAAGCCAGGAGTGAAGGCCCAGTAGGCGGTCGTGCAGCTGTCCGACGCCATCCGGGTCAGTTCGTTTGGCAGGCCGGTCCACGCTGGCAGGATAGCCAGGGCATGGATGGTGTTGCTTACCAACGGATACGGCGCGTTCGGGACTGCGACGTAGTAGGTCAGAGTCTCGCCCTCCAACAGGTCGATCGGTGTGCCGGCTGGGATGACGTTGCCGTCCCCATCGAGCACATCCTCGTCCAGGGTTACGATCAAATCGACGTCGCCAGTGTTCTCGAGCACGACATTGAACACCGCCGTGCTGCCGACGAAGATCGGCTCCTGGGCGCAGGTCTTGGAGAGGGTGTAGTTGGGATGGAGCAGGTCGACCGTTGCTGATCCACTATCCGAGACTTCGTTCGGGAAGCCTTCTGGATTGTAGACAGCCGTTGCGGTGTTCTCCAACGGGTCGGGATCGCCTGGCTGGACCGTGTAGATGTAGTCGAAGGTGCAGGTCTCACCGAAGGTGAGCTCCTCGCACTCCTCAGGCACCGTCACGTTGGGAACCAGGGTGTCTTCGAAACTGGCCAGGATCAGGTCCGGCGAGTCTTCCGAAGACAGGTTGACGATCTCGATGGTGTAGGTAACGTCGTCACCAGCCTTGCTGTACTGGTGGCTGGCAGTCTTGGTGAGAGAGATTGCCGGCTGGAACAGGTTGGTGCTCCACGATGCCTCGTCGGTGTACACGTTCGGGAAGCCGGCCGGCGAACAGGTCACCGACGCCGTGTTTACGAACGGGTCTACTGCACCCGCCGGGATGACGAAGTCGTTCACGTTGATCGTGTGGTCAGCACCCGCTGCCACTGTGAACGTCTCGTCCACGCCCACCAACGCATCCGTCACCGTGCATGTCAGGTCTGGCGTGTCAGCCGAAGAGTTATTCTCCAGGGTGATCACGTAGTCCACCGTGTCGCCAATCTTCGACAGCGCATCGCCTGTCTTGGTCAGATTGATCGCCGGCTGGAACAACTCGATGCTCCAGGAAGCGTCGTCGTTGTAGTCGTTC
>CAYUCC010000049.1:0-30691 GCA_964443225.1 uncultured Anaerolineae bacterium | reverse complement strand
CCTTGCTCAGCGCATCACCCGTCTTCGTGATGTCGATCGCCGGCTGGAACAACTCGATGCTCCAGGAAGCGTCGTCGTTGTAGTCGTTCGGGAAACCGTCCGGCGAACAGGTCACCGCAACCGTGTTCACGAAGTCGTCGCCCACGAAGTCAGCCGGGATCGTGAACGGTACCACCGACACGTCACTCGTGCCAGAAACCAACGTCACGTCCTTGCTGAAGCCGATCGTCGCATCCGCGATCGTGCACACCATGTCCGGCGTGTCAGCCGAGCTGTTGTTGTAGAGCGTGATCGTGAACGACACATCATCGCCCGCCTTGCTCAGCGCATCACCCGTCTTCGTGATGTCGATCGCCGGCTGGAACAACTCAACCGAGTGATCGTCCGAATCGGTGTAGACGTTCGGGAATCCCGTGGGCGAGCACGTCACCGACGCCGTATTCAGGTACGGATCGTCTGCATCCGCCGGAATCGTCCACGGCACCGTCGAGACGTCGCTCGTCCCTGAACCCAGCGTCACATCCTTCAAGAACGCAATCTGCGCATCCGAAATCGTGCACACCATGTCCGGCGTGTCGGCCGAGCTGTTGTTGTACAACGTGATCGAATACGTCACATCGTCACCGATCTTCGACAGCGCATCGCCTGTCTTCACTAGGTTGATACTAGGCCAGAACAGGTTGACACTGTGATCGTCCGAATCGGTGAACACGTTCGGGAATCCCGTCGGTGAGCATGTTACCGAAGCCGTGTTCAGGTACGGATCGTCCGCATCCGCCGGAATCGTCCACGGCACCGTCGAGACGTCGCTCGTCCCTGAACCCAGCGTCACATCCTTCAAGAACGCAATCTGCGCATCCGAAATCGTGCACACCATGTCCGGCGTGTCGGCCGAGCTGTTGTTGTACAACGTGATCGAATACGTCACATCGTCACCGATCTTCGACAGCGCATCGCCTGTCTTCACCAGCTCGATCGCCGGCTGGAACAGGTTGGTGCTCCACGACGCCTCGTCGGTGTACACGTTCGGGAAGCCGGCCGGCGAACAGGTCACCAACGCTGTGTTCACGAACGGGTCTGCTGCACCCGCCGGGATGACGAAGTCGTTCACGTTGATCACGTGGTTAGCACCCGCCGCCACCGCGAACGTCTCGTCCACACCCACCAATGCATCCGTCACCGTACACGTCAGGTCTGGCGTGTCAGCCGAAGAGTTGTTCTCCAGGGTGATCACGTAGTCCACCGTGTCGCCAATCTTCGACAGCGCATCGCCTGTCTTGGTTAGATTGATCGCCGGCTGGAACAGCTCCGTCGACCACTGTGCACTGTCCGGGTAGGTGTTCGGGAACCCTGCCGGCGAGCACACCACCGAGGCCGTGTTGACGAATGGATCGTCAGCATCCTCCGGGATGATGAAGCCTGCAATGTTGATCGCGTATGGATCATCGCCCGAGCCAATCGTGAAGGTCTCGTCCACACCCACCAGCGGGTCGGTGACGGTGCAGGTCAGGTCCGGCGTGTCAGCCGAGCTGTTGTTGAACAGCGTGATGACGTAGTCCACCGGGTCGCCAATCTTCGACAACGCATCGCCCGTCTTGGTCAGGTTGATCGCCGGCTGGAACAGGTTTGTTGTGTGCTCGTCCCAGTCGTGGATGTGATTGGTGAATCCCTCTGGATTGTAGTGCACGTCAACCCTGTTATACAGCGGGTCAGGATCGTGATGCCACACAGTGCGCGTGGCCTGGATGGTACATGACCCACCGGTCGGGAGTGTCGTGCTGCACGTGCTCGACGTCACGTATGGGTTCAACGGGTCGAGCAGATTGCCCAGCAGCGTGTCGACAATCACGCCGTTGACCAGGTCCGGGCTGTCGGTCGAGCTCAGGTTATTCACGGTGAAAGTGTAGTCGACCGGATCGCCCACCTTACTCAACGCATCACCGGTCTTGATGACTTCCACACCTGGCTGGAACAGGTTCACCGTGTGAGAATCCAGGTCGCTGGAAACCGTGCCGCCCGTGGCATAGGTCCCATCGTAGTCACAAGTTACCGTCGCCGTGTTGACCAGTGGATCCGTGGCACCTGGTGGGATGGTGTAGGGCAGCGGACCGATCACGTAGGAAACCGCATCCCAAGCCAGGGTCACGTACTCGTCGACGCCAAGCATCGGATCGGTGATGTGGCAGTACAGATCAGGTGTACCCTCGGGGCTGGTGTTGTCGACTGTGATCGTGTAGTTGACATCATCACCCACCTTCGACAACTCGGTATCGCCCTCCTTGGTGATATCGATCGTCGGGTAGTTATCGGTAAAGGTACACGTCACCGTCTCGCCTGGATCAAGCTCAATGGCACTGGGATCCTCCGTGTCGCCAATCGAGCTGACACATGTGGCACCGATCAAGAACCAGCCGGCGGGGATATTGACTTCGGCCACCGAATAATCGTCCGGTGCCAGCGGACCAGAGTCGTTCTGCTCACCATCGGTCAAGAAGAAGTTGGTCCCGTAGCTCGGATCGAACTCGAAGCTCTGCGTCGAGCCGTCAGGGATCGTCTGTTTGATGACAATGATGTTGCCCTGCTGCAGGTAGTTGCCGAAGTTGTTATCGGTATCGTCCTGATCTGACACAAGCGTGATACCGTATCCCAACGGGCCATAGGTCGGGTCGATGGCATCACAGTCTGCGCCTGAGGTGGGGAAGGTCTGGGTCCAACCGGTCTGCAGCACTTCGCAGACCGTGTAGCTGCCCGGATTCACCGTGAAGCTGTAAGCGCCGTTTTCGTCAGTGGTGTCACTGAGGCTAACGGGGTTACCCAAAGCGTCGGTGCCGAACAGCTTGATCACCCAGTTCTGGAGCAGCTCGTCGCCAGTGTTGTAGGTACCGCTGTTGTCGACATCGTTGAACTTGATGCCGCTCTTGGTAGCGGTGGTCCAATTGCCGAAGTTATTGTCGCTGTCGGTCTGGCCGGAGGTCAAGGTAATAGCGTACCCCTTGGGGCCGAGACCAGTCACGACCGAACAATCGGCGCCAGTTGCGGGTGCAGACTGCGTCCAGCCGTTTTGCAGTTCCTCACACACAACGTAGGTGCCCGGCTTGAGGCTGAAACTGTACGCGCCACCCCCTGCCGTGGTAAATGAGACATAGGTCTCGCCCGGGTCAATGTCGCCCTGACCATCCGCATCCGTGTAAGCGCGGATCACCCAGTCATTCAGGCCAGGTTCGCCGAGCTGATTCCATGTGCCATTGGCGTTCAGATCGTGGAACTTGAAGCCGGACTTTGTGGCGTTTTTGTAGTTGCCAAAGTTGTTGTTGGGGTATGTCTGACCCGGCTGAAAGTCCTCTTCATGGTAGCAGCCATGTGTGTCAGATGCGGCAGGGAACGAGCAGAGCCAGCCGGTCTCACCGGTGGGTGCCTTCTCGTGTACCCTGTGTATGCCACGGTTGATGCCGTCAATCAGGTAGTACCCGGTGGCGTCGGTTACATCGAAAGGCTCGTTGGAATCGATCACGCCATCGTCGTTGTAGTCTACCCACATCGTCCAGTTGGCAAGACCGGGCTCGCCCGGGGTATCCCAGATGCCGTCAGCGTCCAGGTCGTGCCACTTGTAGCCCGATTTGGACGGGGGTGCCAGTACGACACCCGAGTTGAGCTGATTGTCCTGATTGCCGATGTTCTGGGGGTTGTCCCAACCGATCAAGCGATGGTGGAACGACGCACCAGCCGCTGACGATGCTCCAAATCCTTGGAAGTCAGTCGGAACAGCCGCAGAATTCCAATAGATCTCTTTGGCCAGATGACCACCCGTCCAGATGATGACCACCGTGTCGGGCTCCAGCGTCGTAAACGAGACCTTCATCTGGACATAGGTGTCCCGGCTCGGTACTGCGCCCTGCTCCGCAGCGGGCAGGAGGTCCTTATTGCTGGCACCGTGGCCCAGGATGTCGATGACCGGAGGTGTCAGGTCTACGCTGTACGAACACTGATCGGTCACAAACGTTCCGCCCACATAAGCGCCACAGCTAATCCACAGATCGCGTGTCACCCCGTCGAGAGCCGCGTCGGCCTCAGCGCCAGCCACACCGGGATAGGTCCAGGTCGGCGCGCTGGTTGGAGCGGTTGCCTCGGTTGGGATGGGGATCAGGTCTTTGGCGGCCACCAGCGCCGTGCAGTTGGCCGGATCATCAAAGAAGGTGCCCCAGTCGCCAGACGTGGGAATGTCGGCGCACGGTTCCAGTAAGTTGCCCAACGTGTAGTCGGGGGTGGCGAACATGTCGTAGGTGTATGCGTCTTGCGCTTTCACGTAGAACGAATGATCGAAGGTGATGTAGGCATCTTTAGCAGTATCGACCACCCGAATCGCGCGTTGAGGTACCACATCGGCCTCGGTGTAGACCGAGTTGCTCCCCTGCACCGCGCCGTTGATCCATTCACAGTCATCCTGGACGTTGTTGTTGTCGCTGTCGTTCGCGCACTGTGTCCAATCCAGCAGGTCGTCCGTGAAGAAGACGCGCGCGAGATACTGTGTATCAGCGTCCCACCCGGTCTTGTCCGTAGGAAAGACGACACCTTCTTCATAGGTACGCACTTCGTACAGACCCTGGATGCCATTCAGGTCATAAGGGTAAACGAACCCGCCGAATTCATCCGAGGTCACGGTTTCCCACCCGACCGTCCAGTCGTCAGGAACATAGACAAATCGCTGAGCAGCTTCGGGATTGTCCGGATCGTAATACCCGATCACACCATCCGGGCGCATGACCGGGATCTGATAGGTGGTATTCCCTGCAAACCCCGTCCCCGTGATATAGGCGATCTCGCCAGGACCATAGTCCGGCTTATCCGTCGTCAGGGTTGGTGTGTCCCCCGGCTCGATCAACCGCGCCGAGGCACCCGTCACCAGCGCCAGGAGCAGGAATACAACGATGAGCGCGCTCCAGGCGAGTTTGCCCGGGCGCAGCTCGTTTTCTGAGTGCGATGTAGACATGAGAGTTCCTCCTTGAACACGCAACCACATCAGGGATATCGAACGGGTGGCAGGTTGGCGGCAGTGAGGCGAAAGTGAAAGCTACCCGTGGCAATCCGTAACACGCCGTTCTCGAGCTGCGCAGTTCCCGAGAACGGACCGGCACACCGAGAGGGTCTGGCAGATTCACATGTGATGGCATGACCTGATGGACAGACGACACACCCTATTCCAGGCATGACACTCCTATCATGACATCCGCGCGATGCCCACACCCTCGCGGGCATGAGCACACCCGGTCAGTGCATGAACGCCAACCCGAAGGCTGGCCAGGGCCGCTGGAGATCCTGTCCGTCACCAACGTGACGAACCGCGGCGGTCTCGACCACGGGTCTCGACGGTCGGACAGCCGGAACGTGGAATAATAGAGGCTGGGGCTTGCTCGAGGAAACGACCGGACAAGTGCCAGCACCGTTACAATGACGGTATCCCGCTCATTGGCAGGGGAGGTGCCTTCGACGACAACGCATGCAACATCATTACTCGCCAGCACCCGCCGCAACGTGATACGCACCCTCCCGCCATGAACGACTCGTCAACAGGCAAACTGCCCATTTACGTATCGATGCGTTATCGCGTCAGACAGCAAACACGTGCGACCCGGTGCCGGTGTGGCCAGGTATCCTGTGCTTGTTCAGTCTATCACTTTAAGAAAGTTCTTGTCAATAGCATTTCGGGCCAAATGGCTTACACTTTCGTAAGCTGTGGCACCAATTTTGATTAGCCAGACCAGCAGAGGCTGCACGCCGCGGTGCCCGCCAGGCCGGCCGCAACTCGGTATGATGCGCGTCATACGTGAACAACGTCACAATCTGTATGCTATGGACATTCCAAACCACACCAAAAAGACAAGGCTACAGCCGCTACCATAAGAGCAAATACTTCTGCTCGACACCCACCGCGACCGCGTCGGTTACGCCCTGTTACTTCGCCGACGTCCATCCTAATACCAGCCACGGCGCGCCGGAACTGTGCGACGGGGACGTCGACGTCGCCGACGTGCAAACCGTCGCCGGCTGCTGGGAACAGCCCGCGGGTACGCCGCTCTGCCCGATCACGCTCGATTTGACCGGTAACGGGACGATCGATATTCTCAATGTGATTGCTGCGGCAAACGAATGGGGATGGCACAGCCCATAATCACGGCTGGCACTGCGGCGGGATGCGGAGATCGTGCGTCCCGCCGCAGTTACGGAATGATTTACCATACTAGTTTGAGTTTGGCGAATTATCGACAGTAAGGTGAGGTCCAGCGTGCGTGCGGAGGTGTGATTTGTTGACGCCGCACGCGGTGTCAGATATAATCACAGATGCCCGATCCATAAACAGGTAGGGTCAAAGGATCATAAAGTCAAAGACATGAAAACTTGGTGCCTTTGTGCCTTGGTGGTTCTTACATCCCTCGCGGAGCCTCTTTGACCATTCACCCGCCAGCCTGGGTTACCAACCCCAGCCGCCCAACCGAGATCGAACGGACCAGCCCTGACGGCACCCGTCACACGATCACTGTCATCATCCCCACCCGCAACGAGGTCGACAACCTGCGCCCGGTGCTGGCGGCGGCCGCCCCCTACGCCGACGAGCTGCTGGTCGTCGACGGCCACAGCACCGATGGCACACGCGAGCTGGCCACCGCCGGCGGGGCACGCGTGATCCTGGACGATGGTCGCGGCAAAGGGGCCGCCATCCGCCTGGCCATCGAGGCCGCCCAGGGTGATATCCTGGTCTTCATCGACGCCGACGGCTCGCACGACCCGCGCGACATCCCCGCCCTGGTCAAACCGATCGTCGACGGCGCGGCCGATCACGTCTCCGGCTCGCGGATGCTGGGCGGCAGCGACGAGCTGCACGCCACCTGGCAGCAGTTCGTGCGCCTCTTCGGCAGCCAGATCATTACACTGAGCATCAATTACACGCAAAACGTGCGCCTGACCGACTGCCAGAATGGTTTTCGCGCCATTCGTCGCGACGTGGCGCGCGACCTGGACCTGCAAGAGAACATCACGTCGATCGAACAGGAGATGGTGATCAAAACGGTGCGTCGCGGCTACCGCCTGGCCGAGGTCCCGACCCACGAGTACGTGCGCGCCAACGGCGAATCCCGCTTTCGTGTCAGTCGCGTCTGGCCACGCTACGTGGGCAGCTGGCTGTATTATCTCTTCATCTGGCGGCCATCACCGCCCATGAGCACCACACAGGTGCCGGCAACCCATGTCCCACCGTCCCAACTGGAAACTGGTCCTACTGATCGTTAGTTTTGCCCTGGTGGCAGCAGTGACCAGCGTCGTCGTGCCGGCGTTCGAGACGCCCGACGAGATCTGGCACTTTGCCTTCGTGCAGCACCTGGTCACCGGACAGGGTCTGCCGGTGTCGACACCCAACACCCAGGCCCTCTGGCGCCAGCAGGGTGTGCAGCCGCCCGCCTACTACCTGGCCGCGGCCGCGCTGACGGCGTGGATCGATCAAGGAGATTTTCCTGAGATCTACGCCCGCGCCAATCCACACCGCGCCATCGGCCGCGCCGACACCGGCGGCAACATCAACTACCTGGTCCATCACACCACCGAAAACTGGCCCTGGTCAGGATCGATCCTGGCCCTGCACCTGGCACGGCTCCTGTCGATTGGCCTGGGCTGCGTCACGCTGTGGGGCACCTACCGCATCCTGGTTCTGCTGCTGGACGAGACCCTGGCGCTGCTGGGTACCGCCCTGGTCGCCTTCATCCCACAGTTCATTTTTATCAGCGCCTCGGCCAGCAACGACAATGCGGTCAACGCCCTGGCCACCCTCGTGCTGTGGCGGGTCGTCGTGCTGCTGGCACAACCGCCGGCGGACGTGGGTCATGCCGCACGCCGCTGGTGGCGGCCTGCGGCGTCCTTCATTATATTGGGCAGCCTGCTGGGTCTGGCCGTACTCAGCAAACTGAGCGCCCTTGCGCTGGGGGTGGTTGTCGGGCTGGCGCTGCTGGTGACGGCGTGGCGGGCACGCCGCTGGCAGGTGGTGCTGCACGGGGTCCTGTGGATCGGGCTTCCTACGCTGCTGATCGGCGGCTGGTGGTACGTGCGCAATCTCCAGCTCTACGGGGACCCGCTGGCCTGGAACCTGTGGCAGGCCAACATCCTGCTGCGCGTCGTACCGGCGACCTGGCAGACCATCCTGGGTGAGCTGGGCAGTCTCGAACAGTCGTTTTGGGGGTTGTTTGGCTGGCTCAACGTGCCCTACCCGGCGTGGGTTTATCTGCTCCTGCGCGGCCTGGCGTTGGTGGTGGTCGCCGGTCTGTTCCTGGCAGCGTGGCGTGCATGGCGGCAGCGGGTACGTCCCGACTGGCGCTGGCTGGCCGGCGGCCTATTGATCCTGTGGCTGGGCCTGCTGGTGGTCTCCTGGCTCAATTTCATGCGCAGCGCCCCCGCCGCCCAGGGTCGCTATTTCTTTCCGGCCCTGGCCACGATCGCGCTGCTGGTGGCCCTGGGCCTGCGCGCCTGGCGGCCGCCCCACGGTCTGGCCTGGCTCAACCGCGTGACCGTGGGCAGCCTGCTCACGCTCAGCCTGCTGACCCCCTGGCTCGTCATCCAACCCGCCTATCAGCCGCCACCGGCCGCGGCAGCATCCGACCTGCAGCCGGTGCAGGTGACCTTCGGCGAACAGTTCAGTCTGCGCGGCGTGGCCGCCGCACCCGACCAGGTGACGCCGGGCAGCACGGCCAACATCACCGTCACCTGGCAGGCGCTGCAGCCGGGGCCGGTCGACTACTCCGTGTTTGTGCAGCTGATCGACGATGCCGGGCTGGTCGTGGCCCAGGCCGACACCATGCCGGGCGGTGGACGGCTGCCCACCAGCCAGTGGCAGCCCGACCAGCAGCGCAGCGAGTCGTACCGCATGCCCATCCCCGATCTGGCCTATACACCCGACCAGGCCCGGTGGGCCGTGGGGCTCTACGATGCACGCCAGGGTCAACGTCTGCCCGCAACCGGTACGAATTTGCCGGCCGACATGCAACTCACCGACGATGCCCTGCGTTTCGGGACGGTGACCATCGAATCCCTGCCAGGCCAGGTGCCGAATCCGATCGCGGTCGATTTCCAGGACAACGTCACGCTGGCCGGATACAGCTTCTCGGCGCGCCAGTTGCAGCCCGGTCAGCCGCTGACCGTTACCCTGTACTGGCAGGCGCGTGGCCCGGTGGCGCGTGACTATACGACATTCGCGCATCTATTGGACGGGGATTACCAGACGCGGGGTGGCCACGATGGCGCGCCGGCCGTTGCCGCGTCGGCATGGCGGCCGGGTATGATCATCACCGACACCCATTCTTTCACGGTGGACCCCGCCGCTGCGCCCGGCCTGTACCAGGTCGAAGTGGGGCTCTATCCCTGGCCGTCCTTCGACCGGCTGCCGTTGGTCGCAACTGCCGGCGCTGAGGGTGCCGATCGTGTGCTGCTGGGACCACTGGCCGTCCAATAATTTGCCGTCTATTCAGGCATCCATTAGAATGGGGCATAATACCGCCCCCTTACCGAAGTTTTGGAGGAAAAAGATGACTCAACGCCGCATCCTGCACATCACCATCCTGGTTGTCCTCGCTGCACTTATTCTGTCGGCCTGTGCGCAGACACCCACGCCCACCCCACCGCCGGTGATTACGCAGCCGCCCGCCGAAACACCCGCTGTGGAACCATCACCGGCGGCCACCGAGCCAGCCACCGGAGGAACCACACCCACCACGCCGGAACAGACCACCTGGGAACGCGTGCAGAAAACGGGCAAGCTGGTCGTGGCCACATCGGCCGACTACGCACCGTTCGAATTCTACAACGAAAACTTCCTGATGGATGGTTTCGACATCGCGCTCATGCGTGAGATCGGCAAGAAACTCGGGGTTGAGGTCGAATTCAATGACTTCGCCTTCGATGGCTTACCAGGCGCCCTGCAGTTGGGGCAGGCCGATGCGGTGATCTCGGCATTGACAATTACCCCGGCGCGCCGTGAGGTCGTGGACTTCTCCAACACCTACTACATCGGCGAGGACGCGGCCATCGCCAAGGCCGATTCCGACCTCCCCAATCTGACAGCGCCTGAGGATTTGGCCAAATACATCGTCGGCGTCGAGCGTGGCTCGGTCTACGAAAGCTGGATCACCGCCAACCTGGTCGAAGCGGGCAGCATGCCGGCTGAGAATCTGCGCGTGTACGGCAAGGTCGAACAGGCCGTCAGCGACCTCGAACAGGACCGCGTGCAGGTGGTCGCCATGGACATCCTGCCGGCCGAAGAATTCGTGCGGGCGGGTGCCGCCAAACTGATCGGACGCGGCACCAACCGCCAGCAGTTTGGCATCGCGGTCCGCAAGGGTGACAGCGACCTGCTGCGCCAGATCAACAATGCCCTGCTGACGCTGCAAAACGAAAACGTCGTATCGCAGCTGGCCCAGCAGTACCTGAAACTCGATGAGGATGAGCTCATCCAACCGGAGCCGGAGCCGACGGCGACACCCGCCCCGCCGACGCCAACTCCGCTGCCGGAGGCCACCCCCACCGCTACACCGATTCCACCGTGTATCGACGGCATGGCCTGGGTCGCCGACTTGAACCTGGACGACAAGAACATGACGGCGCCGCCGGTGATGCAGCCGGGTCAAAGTTTCACGAAGAGCTGGCGCATTCGTAACAGCGGTACGTGTGACTGGACCACCGCCTTCCGCATGGTCTACGTCAGCGGCAACTCCCCGCTCGCCCAGATGGGCGGCCAGCCGGTGGCTGTGACGCGGGCCGTCGCACCGGGCAGCACGTACGACCTTTCGGTCAACCTGGTGGCGCCGGTACAGCCTGGCACCTACCAGGGCTTCTGGCAGATGACGAACGCACAGGGTGTGGCGTTTGGTGAGAAGGTCTGGGTGGGCATCACGGTACCGTCACCGGCCACCCCCACGCCATTCCCCACCCAGACACCCGCACCCGACATCCAATTCTGGGCCGACCGGACGACGATCAACCAGGGTGAGTGCACGACCCTGCGCTGGAACGTCACCAACGTGCGCGCCGTGTTCGTGTACGCCCAGGGTGAGCCATGGGAATCCAACGGTGTCGCCGGCCAGGGTGAGCGCCAGGTATGCCCGCAAACCACCACCGTTTACGAGATGCGGGTCGAGCGACTCGACGGTTCGGTGGAGATCCGCCAGCTGCGCATCGACGTCATCCCGGTCTCGGGCGCACCGGTCATCGACTACTTCAACGCCCAACCCGACTTCCAGATGCCGCTGGGGCAATGTGTCACGCTGAGCTGGAACGTATCCGGCAACGTGTTCCTGGTCAAGCTCGTGGGACGCAACATCGCCCTATGGGATGGCGCGCCGGTCAACGCCAGCTACCAGGACTGCCCACAACAGCCGGGACAGGTTACCTACACGCTGGAGGCCTACGGTCCCGGGGGCACAGCGCGGGCGCAGAAGCTGATTACGGTGGGGCCGCAGCCGAAGTAGGGAGTACGGAGTACGGAGTAGGGAGTAGGGGTTGGGGGCTGGGGGCGATGGCCTGGGCCTGGCCGCTACTTCGATACACGAAGCACAAAAAACATCTTTGTGTTTTGTGTGTTTTGTGCGGTTGAGATCTCAGTACGATTCCAGGAAGGCGCGCAGGCGGGGGAGATTGCGGGTCAGCGCGTCTTCCTGGGGCAGAAACGAGAGCACCAGGTGGGGTGCCGGTGTGTCGTAAAACCAGCCGGGGTGCAGGAGAATGCCGGTTTCCAGCAGGAGATCGAGCGCGAGGTTTTCGTCGTTCGTAGTGACCCGACTGACGTCGAGGGCCAGGTAGAATCCGCCGCGCGCCGGAACATAGGAGGCGCGCGGACTGCCGGCCAGGAGCTGCTGCGCCAGTGCTGCGCGGCGCGCCACGGCCGTGCGATACGTGGTCAGAAACGGCTCACGCTGCGCGAGCAAAGCGGGTGCCGCCAGCTGGCTTGGTTCTGACGTTGCCAGGAAGGTGTCGGCCATCGTTTCGAGCGCCGACACCGCTTTTTTTACCAGGGCATCCTGCCCACTGACGGCAATCCAGCCCAGTTTGAGACCCGGCAGCGCCAACAGCTTCGAAAACCCATTGAGCGTAAATACCAGCGGTGCATCCATTTGTGCCGGCCGCGCCAGCGGTGTGGCATCGAAGATGAACTCGCTGAACACCTCGTCAGCTATGATGGGCAGAGCATGGACCGCAGCCAGTTGGGCCAAGGCGGTTACCGCGGCCGGTGTGGCTACCTGGCCGGTGGGATTGTGCGGCGAGATCAACACGATGGCGCGTGTGGCGGGCGTGATCGCAGCCGCCAGGCGTTCCAGGTCGATCCCCCAGGCCTGGGTTGGATCGAGCGGATAGGGCCGCAGGGTGACGTGGCACAACGCAGCGATGTAGTGGAACAGCGGGTACGACGGCTGCGGCACCAGGATCTCCTGTCCGGGATTGGCCAGAAGCTGAAACAGATACCAGTACGATTGGCTGGTGCCTGGGGTCAGGATGACATGCCCAACATCGAAGTGGAGACCGTGGGGCTGGTAATAATCACAGATCGCCACCCGCGCCGCCAGCTGTCCCTTCGGGTCAGGCTGGTAGACCGTGGCCGCTGAGGCCACATCGTGCAACACCTGCTGCACGACGTTTACCGGATACTGCAAACCATGCCGCGTCGGGTTGCCATCGATCAGGTCGACAATCGGCAGCCCCGCTGCACGCCGCCGCGCCACCGCCTGGCTGAGCCGGTTAGGGCCGCCTGCAAAATCGGATGAGACTCGCGAGAACATACCCGCAACTATAACGCGATCATATCACGCGTCAAATCCGGAGTAGGGGTAGGTGTATGTAGGGGTAGGGTGACCCTACCCCTACATACACCTACCCCTACATACCCCCTACATACCCCTACTCCCTACTCCGTACTCCCTACTCCCTTTGCCAGAAATCACAATTTCGTGTATCATTGCAACAAGATTCGTCTTCTATCGGGCTCCATCGAGGGTTCGACCTCAGGCGCAAGACGGATCGATCATTCATCGCACTGTTCGAGGCCATATGCCTGGTTTTATTTTCTACCTGCTTTTTATTCTTCTTCATTCATTGACACTCTTCCGCCCAGCGGCTGGATTGGCACGAGCGCCGGTGCCGGTTCAGCGCAGTGCAGGACGAGTGGGAGATTATCATGAACATGGATTTTTTGTTCCGCATCGTCGGGGCCATCGTCTTCGGTATCGTCGGCTGGGAGATCGGGACCGAACTCACCGGTACAACGCAGCTAACGCTTGATTCGCTGCGTTGGCTGCTTCCCCTTACCCTGGGGGGCGCCATCCTGGGGGCCATCATCGCCCCCTGGATTACGACCAAACCGGCCCGTTTTGCCCGCCGCACGGTCCGCCAGCTGCCCGCTCAACAAATCGTCGCCGGCTCGATTGGGCTGGCCCTTGGGTTGGTGCTTGCTGCCCTGCTGGCGTGGCCCCTCTCCTTTTTACCATCACCCTTTGGCCGCATCCTGCCTGCCGTTGGTGCGATCGTCTTTGGCTACCTGGGCACCCTCGTCATGGTGATGCGCCAGAAGGACATTTTTGCCCTCCTCGGCTCACGCTGGATGCAGCCCCACACTGAACCGGAAGTCGTGCCGCTGCTGCTCGATACCAGCGTCATCATCGACGGTCGCATCGCCGATATTTGCCAGACCGGGTTCGTGCGCAGCCCGATGATGGTGCCGCGCTTCGTGCTCAACGAGCTGCAGCACATCGCCGACTCGGCCGATGCGCTGCGCCGTAACCGCGGCCGGCGCGGGTTGGACATGCTCAACAAGATGCAGCGCGAATCCCCGGTGCCGGTGATCATCAGCGACCTCGACGTCGAGTCGGTGCGCCAGGTGGACGAAAAGCTGGTCCAGCTGGCCAAACAGCTCAGCTGTCCCATCATCACCAACGATTTCAACCTGAGCCAGGTCGCCGGGCTGCAGGGAGTTTCGGTGCTCAACATCAACGGGCTGGCCAACGCGGTCAAGTCGGTGGTGCTGCCCGGTGAGACCATGCGCATCCGCATCATCCAGGATGGCAAAGAGGTGGGCCAAGGGGTGGGATACCTGGACGACGGCACGATGGTGGTCGTCGAAAATGGACACCGGTTCATCAACACCACCCAGGATGTCATCGTGACCAAGGTCCTGCAAACCAACGCCGGGCGTATGCTCTTTGCCCAGCCGTACAATTCCAATTAGTGGGTCACTTGGCTTGAGCATGACCATCGATTACGCTCGACCAATGGCTACAGTCGTGGCAAGGGACCCAATACGAATCGGATCTGTGGCAACGATCGAGTACGAGTACGAGTACGAGTACCGTCCCACCGGGTCACTTCGTTTGAGCATCGCCATCGATTACGCTCGATCAATGGCTACCCTCGTAGCAAGTGACCTACTAAGCTTTGGAAAAGAAAAACGTGCTGCGCTGCGTGTCATTCGCAGCTCAACGATGGAATGATAAGACCATGACGCTTACGATTCATAACTCGCTCACGCGCCAAAAAGAGGTATTCGTGCCCCTGCACGAGAACCACGTCGGCATCTACGTCTGTGGGCCGACGGTGTACGGTGACGCCCACATCGGGCACGCTAAAAGTTACGTCAGCTTCGACGTGGTCGTGCGTTACCTGCGCTACCTGGGCTACGTGGTGCGTTACGTGCAGAACATCACCGACGTCGGCCACCTGACCGACGATGCCGACGAGGGCGAAGACAAGATTCTGCGTAAGGCACGCCTGGATCGAATCCATCCCATGGAGATGGTAGAGCGCTTCACCTACCGTTATTTCGAGGACATGGACGCACTCAACGTCCTGCGTCCTGATATCTCGCCGCGCGCCAGCGGGCACATTCCCGAACAAATCGAACAGATCGAAGCGCTGCTGGCGGCGGGCCATGCGTACGCCGTCAACGGTTCGGTCTATTTCAGCGTCGACAGCGACCCTGACTATGGCAAACTGTCGGGACGACGGGTCGAGGACCAGGAAGAAGGGGCGCGCGTCGCGGTCAACCCTGAAAAACGCAACCCGGCCGACTTTGCCCTGTGGAAACGCGCCGAGGAGCAGCACATTCTACAGTGGCCGTCGCCCTGGGGCCGCGGCTATCCGGGCTGGCACATCGAGTGCTCGGCGATGTCGGCCAAGTACCTGGGGCAGCCCTTCGATATCCACGGCGGCGGTCTCGAAAACAAGTTCCCGCACCACGAGGCCGAGATTGCGCAGGCCGAATGCGCGACGGACGGCACACCGTTTGCCCGCGTGTGGATGCACAACAACATGGTGACGGTCGATGGCGTCAAGATGGGCAAGTCGCTGGGCAACTTTACCACGATCAAAGATGCCCAGCAGATCGTCGAGCCGCTGGCGCTGCGCTTTTTCGTCCTGAGCAGCCACTACCGCTCGGCCACCGATTTCAGCACCGAGGCCCTGGAAGGTGCGCAAAAAGGCTACAGCCGGCTGATGGGCGCCGTGCGCCTGGTGCAGCAGAAACTGGCCGCGGCGCCGGACAATGGCCCCGCCGATCCATCTGTGCTCGACCTGGTGGCTGCGACCACGGCCCGCTTCCGCGACGCCATGGACGACGATTTTAATACTGCCGGTGGGTTGGCAGTGCTGTTCGATTTCAGCCGCGAGACGAATACGCGCCTCAATGCCGCCGTCCTGCCCAACCAGGCGACGATCGCGGCCATGGACGAGGTCTACCGCGCCCTGGCGGGTGACGTGTTGGGCCTGCTGGCAGCCACTGCCGGCACGGTCGCCACGTCCGAGCTGGCCACCGTGACCGACCAGCTCGTTGGCTTCTTCATCGAACTGCGGCAGGAGGCACGCAAATCCAAACAGTGGGCCCAGGCCGATGCCATACGCAACCGGTTGAAGGCGATGGGTGTCACTCTGGAAGACGGACCGCAGGGCACGACCTGGCGATTGGAGCGTTGAATGCGTGAATGGCTCTACGGTCGCCAGGCAGTACGTGAGATGCTGCGGGCACAGCGCCGCCAGGTGCGCCAGCTGATTGTCAATCGCGGCAGCGAGCAGGGTGGTGTTTTGGGCACGATCCTGGCCCTGGCGCAGGCCCGCAGCGTGCCGGTGGTCGAGGCCGATCGTAACCGGCTGGACCAGCTCAGCGAGCGCGCCAACCACCAGGGGGTACTGGCCGAGGTCTCGGCCTACCCCTACGTCGAGCTCGACGACATCCTGGATGCGGCCCAGGCGCGCGGCGAGCCGCCGTTCGTGCTGTGTCTCGACCACCTGCAGGACCCCCAGAACCTGGGCACGCTGCTGCGTACTGCCGAAGCGGTCGGTGTCCATGGTATCCTGGTGCCGGAGCGGCGGGCGGCGGGCATCACCCCCGCCGTGAGCAACGCCTCGGCCGGTGCCGTCGAACACCTGCGCATCGCTGAGATCGTCAACCTGACCCGCTCGCTGGAGATCCTCAAAGCGCGCGGCCTGTGGGTGTTTGGTCTCGATTTTGATGAGAAGACCACGCCGTACGACCAGGTCGACCTGCGTGGTCCGCTGGCGGTCGTGGTGGGCAGCGAGGCCGAGGGAATCGGCCGCCTGGTGCGCCAACAGTGTGACTGGCTGGTCAGCCTGCCGATGCACGGCCGGATCGAGTCGCTCAACGCCGCCGTGGCGGGGTCGATCGTGCTGTACGCGGCGCTGCGGGCGCGCGCGGGGAAGAGTTGACCACAAAGACACACAAGGCACAGAGATTTTTTGTATGTATGTGTCTTGGTGTCTTGGTGTCTTGGTGGTTTTTGACGAGGCAAAACCATGCAAATCAGAACAACGGCATTCACCGACGGCAGTCTTATTCCGCGGCGTTTTACCTGTGAGGGCGAGGACGTCTCACCGGCGCTGACGTGGGGTGATGCGCCGGCCGGCACGGCCAGCTTCGTAGTGATCGTCGACGATCCTGATGCCCCGCGCGGGACGTGGACACATTGCACGCTCTTCAACCTGCCGGCGGCGACGTCGGGCCTGGCGGAGAGCTGGCACAGCGGTGCCGGCGGCACGAGCGGGCGCAACGATTTTGGTAACACCGGCTACGGCGGCCCCTGCCCACCGCGTGGTCATGGCCCGCACCGCTACTTCTTTCGACTGTATGCCCTCGACGTCGCCCACCTGGCGCTGGCCGAAGGTGCGGCGCGCAAGGAGTTGGAGCGCGCAATGGCGGGTCACGTGCTGGCGCAGGCCCAGTGGATGGGTCGCTACGAGCGGAGGTAGACCATGCCCGTCACCGAATATCATCGCCCCAGCGACATGGCGACGGCGCGCCGGTTGTTGGCGCGTACGCGCGTCGTGACCGTACCGCTGGCGGGTGGCACCCTGCTGGTGCCCGAGCTGGAGGCACGCGGCATCGAGGCGGTCGTCGATCTGTGCGACCTGCCGCTGCACTTCATCGAGGTGCAGCGTGACGGCCTGCACGTGGGGGCTACGACGTCGCTGGCGGCGCTGGCGGCGGATGTGCAGGTGGCATCGTGGGCAGGTGGGCTGCTGGCACGTGCGGCCGCGCAGGAGGGACCGGTCAACCTGTTGAACGCGGCGACGTTGGGCGGGCTGGTGGCGGGGGGTGAGGCGGGTTCACCGCTGCGGTTGGCGCTGCTGGCGCTCGACGCGCGGGGGGTGATCGTCGCCGGCGAAGGGCCGGCGCGCCAGGTCCCGCTGCGTGCGGTGGTCGACGAGCCCGTCGTTCACCTGGCCGGCCAGTTGATCCTGGAGGTCATCGTGCCGGCCGCCACGTCCACCGCGACCCACGGCCTGGCCACGGTCGGCCGCACCCCGCGCGACTTTCCCATCGTGACGGCGGTGGCGGTGGTGGGTGGTACATCGCTGGCCAGCCTGGCCCTGGGTGGTGTGACGCCGCAGCCGCTGGTGCTGACCGGCCTGCACGGCTTCGTGCGTCACCCGGCGGGTCTGCCGGCTGCCGTGGATGGGCTGCTCGGCACGCAGGTGTTGGTCGACGACTTCCTGGGCAGCGCCGAGTACCGGCGGGCGATGGCGGGCGTACTTGCGCGGCGGGCGTGGGCGGAAGCGACGGGTGGTGAGGCGTAGGGCATGGCCGACTTCAACCGCTTTTGGCAGCGGCTGCAGGGGCACACCTGCGAGAACTGCCGCTTCTCCGAGTTCTTCCGCAGCAACGGCGACGGCCAGGTGACGCGGGTGCATCTTTTTTGCCGCTGCCCGGACTCGGCCTACCACGACCGGCCCGCGCCGGCGGAGCGCTGGTGCCCGGCGTGGGATGCGGGTGGGCAGAAGGATGCGCCGAGGGTAGGAAATCCGGATTTGACGATTTGACGCCACGTCATCCAGCATCACTGCGTTCGATCTCCGTCTTCACCTTGCGCCAGCTTTCCAGCATGTCCAGCAGCGATTCCCATTCCATCCATTCATCTTCGTCGGCTACGGTCGCCCGTCCTGTCAGGGAACGGGTATAGTCGGCAAAGGACTGACCGTGTCGCTTTTCGAATCGACGCACTTTGGTCTGTGCCCAGGCGATCCGTCGGTCGACATAGTCAAGGATGATCTGTTTGAGCGCTTGTTCGGTGCTGGGATAAATTCCTGCCCGTACGAGTGGCTCGGTGAGCAGTGGAATCGTCTGCGAAATATGCGTTGTAGACATCAGGCACCTCGATCCGGGGAATGCTCGTCTGACGCTGCACCAATCGATGCCATGATTATATCCAATTCCGCTGACTTGTCGATTTCGCTTTATCCCAGGATATCCGCGATGACATCCTGAACATGGTACGGCGTCTGACCCTGGCGTGACAGGCGGCGCACGTCATCCAGGCGGTTACCGAGGGTGACGATGGCCGGCTCCTCGCTCCATTCTCCATTCGACCGCTTGATCTGGCCCAGGCCCACACTGGATAACAGTCCGTTGCACAGGCAGCGGCGTTCCTCGGTGTTGCGTTCGATACCGCGATGCTCGACGTAACTGTCGATCGGCGCGGCCGGGCAGCGCTGGAAGAGCGTGCGTGTCCCGTCCTCGTCCGGTTTGCTCAAGCCGCGCTGTTGGAGAAGGCCAATATCGCAGACACGGCGCCTGGCTGCGTAGACTTCGTCGTCGGACAGCGTCTCTTTGAGCTGTACCACCTTGAAGGCAAAGCCAGTCGGCGAAAAAACCGTCGTCCTGACCAGCGCAGCATCATCGGTACCGATCCTGATTTCCTTGAGAATGGCCGACCGGTATTCCGGTTTCATCCCCGATTCTTCGGTCAGGGCAAAGGCTGTACCGACCTGCACACCAGACGCACCGGCGGCGAGCGCTTCCTGCAGCCTGGCGTGGCTGCCATAACCGCCAGCCATCCAAAACGGGATGCCGACGCGTCTGATGGCTGCCAAATCGGGTTCGTCACTCGTGCCATAGATGGGCTGGCCCGCATCGTCTTTTTTCAGGGGGCCTGTGGGGTTGGCATTGTGACCGCCTGCCGTGTGATGCTCGATAATGAAGCCATCGGGGGCCATCGTCTCGCTGGCGGCGAGGGCTGCAACCAGTTCCTCCAGCGATGCGATTGCCAGGAAAGCCGGTCGCGGTAACGGCACCCGCGCAAACGCACCGCCGGCCACCGCTTTGGGATCGAAGGTGATGGTGAATTCCTCACCCGGTCCGGCATACAGCATCGCCAGGCTGCGGGTCACCGCTTCGTGGTTGGCCAGGTGAGCGCACATGGCGGGCAGGCCTTCGGGGTTACCGGCGCCGACGATGACCCCATCGACACCGGCGAGCATGGCGCCGTACATGATGTAGATCAGCGGCAGTTCGATTTTGTTCAGGAAATTGATGAAGATCTTGCCCTGGTGTCCTTCTTTGGCCAGCCAGACTTCGGCAAATCCGGTGGCGATCAGAAGCTCGATGATGCTTTCGTCGAGTTTGAGTGGCGTCGGACCGTGTTGGCCGTTGGCCGGCGCAAAGGTGGTTTTGCCATCCGCTGCGCGAACCATCTGCATGGGGGCGCTGCGAAAGAGGGCATTGGGGGCTTTGCCTCCCTCGATGAAATAGCGGTCACAGATCCGGCGCCCCACGTCGGTAGCGAACTGGGTATCCAGGGCCTGAAGGGCACGGCGGGCGTGCCCACCGGGGTCGCCGAGCTGCAGCAGCCGCACGTAGACCACGTCGAGGGCGGTACCGGAAACCGTACCGGCAGTCTCACCCGGTCGTTCGGCGGCCACCGCTTTGGCCAGCCGCCAGTTGGAGACGTAAACGCCCATTCCGCCCTGTATGAGCCTGATGTGTTGCAGGAATTGCATGATTTGGTTCCTTTCCTTACTTGCCAGTCGATCCGATGGGTTAAACGCACTGCGACTGTAGAAGGAAAGTCGCCAGGGTGAAAGGCGGCGAAGTCGTTTTTGACTGGCAAAGAGGCCCAACTATTGGCCTAAGGAACCAGCTGCGGCAAAACGAAGAAGCGTCTTGTGCCGGTGTGTCGAATCAGATTCACAATCGAACGTGGGAGTATTGTACCACACTTCTGAGAAAAGGCAGTATGGCCATGCAGACTATGGAGATTTTCGCCCTGCTCGGCCCTGCCAAGGTCTTGGAGATTGTTTGAGAGGCTCACGCGAAGCCGCGAAGATGAGAAACCCAAAGCCTGGAGCCGCAGCTTTGGCGCGTCTTCGCGACTTCATGTGAGTCGATGTCAACCTGTCCAGACAGCTTCTTTAAGACTTCGTAGGTCTTCGCTCTACCCAACCAGCCCTAAAACACGTGCACCGCCGGGCTGCGGCTGCCGCCCGGTGCGCTCCACTGGTAGATCCACCAGGCATCGTACGGGCTCAGGTTGACGCAGCCGTGGCTGCGCGGGCTGCCGAAGGCGTCGTGCCAGTAGGCGGTGTGCAGCGCATAGCCGCTGTAGAAGAACTCGGTCCAGGTGACGTCTTCGATGTAGTAATAGCCCGCCCCCGGCCGGCCACCTGACATCTTGCCCGTCGGCCGGCGCAGCCAGGTGCGGAAGATACCGCGCACCGTGGGTGTGCCGGGCAGACCCGTGGCGACCATCGCGGCATACACCGGCTGATCCCCTTCGTACGCCACGACAGTCTGCTGCGCCAGGCGCACGGCCACCCAGCGCTCGGTGCGGCCTATACTCGCTGGCCGGCTGGAGAGCGACGCCACGCGTACGCCCCCACCGTGCAGCCACTGGTCAGACCCGATGCGGTACCAGGTGTTGCTGCCGCTGCCAGTCACCTGCAGCACGTCGAAGGACTGGTTGTGCGCCGCGGTGCCAACCACGGAGAACGTGGTGCCGGGACCCGATCGTACGTTGAGCGCCGAGGCATACACCCAGCCTACCGGCAAACGGCTGCCGCTGGCGGGGGCCGTCACCACCTCGGCGCTGACCGGTATCGGACCCGTCGGCGGCAGCAGCCGTACCCACCCACTGTGCACCCAGCGATTGGTCCCCACCCGGTACCAGACATCGCCCGCCACCAGCTGATCCTCGTAGATGGTGACCTCGTCACCGTTGTGCAGCACGGCGATCGGTGGATTGTTGGGAAAAACACCGGGCCGCGCACGGACATTCAGGGTGGTCGCAGTTACCACACCGCGCCGCCCGGGAGGGGGCGGTGGTGGGGGCGGCGGCGGCGGCAGACTACCCCCCAACTCCACCCCGCGCAGGCTGGATGGCCGCATCAGAGACACGGCCGCCGCCGGAATCCAGTCATTGCCGGCCGTCCGGTACCACAACGCGCCGCCCGCCATGGCCTCGGCACGAATCCCCAGGTACGTGCCTGGCGCCAGCGAACGCACGACGCGCGTACTGCCGGGGGCCGTGTAGGTCTTGGCCCAACTCCACACCGGACGTGCATTGCGGTACGGCAGCCAGGGTTCGGCGGTCACGACGTCGGGTGCGTCGAATGGAACCGCTTCGACCGGTACTGCCACTTCTTCGACGCTGAATGCCGGTTCTGCAATGGGTTCCGTGACCTGGACGTCCTGGGTGATCAGATTGGCCAGCCAGAAGTCGTCACTGTCCAACAGATCGGCTGCCACCACGTAGTCGCCTGGTTTAGGATACCCCAGTGTCCACGATCCGGTCTGATTGCTGCCGTTACGACCGGACAAAACAAACACCTGCCCGGCGCCGCTGTCCACGCGCACCTGCTGGTCCGACGCCAAACCCTCGACCTGCAGTGTAACGTCGACCTGCAAGGGCGAATCGGGCTGCGGCGTCACCGTGCACGTCGTCGTTGGCTGGGATATCTGCACCGCATCCTGGGTCAGCGGCACGGCGGTCACCACCACGTCGCCCCACGTCAACTGCGCCGTGTAGGGTTTGTCGTCGGCATAGGCATAAACCGCCAACTCGACGTCCCGCTGCTCGCGCCACGTCACGGGGGTGGGCGCACACAAAACGCCCAGATCGATCGTATTTCCATCGCCGGTATCAAGACTGGCTGGGGCACAGGTCGACATCTGGTTCAGGTCAGGGGCTGCGAACACCGCCGAAAACCGCACGCGGCGTGCATCCTTCGTGGAGCTGGTCAATAAACGGATTGGGTCAGGCATGGGTATGTTCCTCCTCGATTCGGCATGATGAGAGCGGGCCAGCCGTAGTTTAACACAGGTGATCGAAAACAGGCAACACAGCGCAGGATCAGTCAGTCATTCGCGGACGGCCCCCGTTTTCGCTCTCGCCCCGCCAATGGTATAATCCCCGCCAACGCATTCACAAGGTGACGGCGGACTATCCACATGACCCAACACCAGACCGACGAACTACGCGCCACCGTACGCCCCGCCCGACCGACCGACCAGGGTCGTATCCTGAACCTGCTCGACCAGGCGCGCCACCAGATGGTTGGGTTTGGACCCGAGGATCTGGATCACCTGATCAGCAGCGATCACCACCTGGTCCTGATCGCCGATACGGGTCCGCTGCTGTGGGGATTTGTCGTGGCATCACCGCTGCCACAACCGGCACGCCCCGGTGAGGCCGACGAAAACTGGATTCAGCTGCGGGGCTGCGCACTCATCAACGGTTGGCGGGGCGATCATGGGGTGCGCGCGCTGTGGGAACCGCTGCGGGCGCTCCTGCATGCCCGCAACCTGCGCCATATCCTGCACGTAGGCATCGCCGGCTGGCTGGTGAGTCCGCTCCAACAGGTTGGTTTTCACATGACCGATTCCCTGGTCACGCTCGAGCGCGGCATCGGCATTGGCCACGCCAGTGAAGGGCAGGGACCGGCACAGCTGCGCACAGCAACCCAGGCCGACGTCGAAACGCTGGTGGCTATCGATACGATGGCATTCGAGCCGCCCTGGCGGCTCACGCGCAGTGACTTGATCGGTTTTATGATGATGGGTGGCCGTTTTGTCGTGGCAGGGCTGCACGGTCAGTCCGTGGGATATGCCTTCAGCGACATACACCTGGACGCGGGGCAGCTGGCACGCCTGGCTGTGCACCCCACGATGCAGCACCAGGGCATCGGCAGCCAGCTTCTGACCGACGCCTTGTCGTTTTGCCGGCGTGCCGGGGCACGCACGTTCACGCTCAATACGCAGGACAGCAATACAACGTCGCAGCAGCTGTACGCGCGGCACGGGCTGCGGATCGTGGGCAGCCGCACACCGGTGATGGAATACCGTATTCCAAAAACTCTGAGTGACAAATAACCGCCGCACGCACCGCCGTGCTTGTAGAATTGGCAATCAATGACCGCTCAATCCGCGGCGCCCAGCGCCCGCCGACCTACCATCCTCCTCTATCTCTGGCCCTTGTGTTTCGTCGGCGCCTATTGGCTCGTGCGCGGTTACCTCTTCGGGGTCATGGATGACGCCCACTCGATTCAAATCCCCTTCCTGAAGGCGACCCTCGACCCGTCGCTCTATCCGAACGACCCGATGGTCGCGACGCGCTTGGGCTACCCGGCGTTCTACTTCGATCTGCTGGCTCTGCTGGCGCGCACGATCGACCTGCAGCCCCTGTTCCTGGGCCTGCACATCCTCACGCTGGCCGGTTTTCTGCTGGGCCTGGCGGTCCTCACCCGCAGCCTGGTGCAGGACGCACAGCCCATCCGCCCGGTCGTGGTGGTGCTGCTGTTGACCCTCGCCACACTGCCGGTGCTCGGCGGCGATGACCTGTTTCTGCGCTCGACGTTGGCGCGGCACAGTGCGATGGTGGTGGCTCTGTGGGTGCTTGTACTGGGCGTACGCGGCAACCAGATGGCGGCGTATGCCCTGGCCGGCCTGCTGGTCAATCTACATGCCCTGACCGGCGGTTACGTGCTCGCCATGCTCATTGCCGCCGATTTGACCAGCCTGCCGCGGCAGCGCTGGCGCGAACTGGCCCTGCTGACCGTGCTGGCGTTGATTCTGGCCAGCCCGGCCCTCGTGTGGATTCTGCGTACCAGTGAGGCGGTCACCGCCGAATGGATCGCGCTGCTGCGCATGCGTTCGGCACCGCACAGTTTCCCATTCAGCTGGTCACCCTTGGATTATGTTATGTTTGGGTTGTGGCTGTTGTTGGCCGGGTTGGGCTGGTGGCCACAGCGCCGGACGGTGATGGGACGGTGGCTGGCGGGCGCAGCGGTGGCCGTTGTCATCCTGAGCGTCGTGGGCGTGATTTTCAGCGAGGTGCTGCCGCTGGGTCCTGTGCTGCGGGCTCAGCTGCTGCGCAGCACCAGACTCCTCACCCTGCTGGCCCTGCCGTTGGTGGCGGGCTGGCTGCTGACCCAGTGGGACCGCGGGGGCCTGGCTCGTCTGGGCGGTCTTCTCATCGGGGCCGGTCTGTTGTTGCCCGATCCCCGGCTGTGGAGTGCGGCCGTAATCGCAGGTTTGCTGCTGGTGCTGCCTGCGGGCTGGTCACCACTGGCTCGGGCCAGCCAGTCCATCGGGCAGCAGGCTGACAACCGTTTACCGGCACCCTTCAAACGGGCGCGAACTGCGTTCACCGGTTGGCCCGGTATGATCCGTTGGACGGCCGCGCTGCTGCTGGCAGTGGGCGCACTGGCATTACTTGCTAATCTGACGCGCACCCAACCCGACGCCGAAGCAGTGGCCGCCTGGGTCGACGTACAGCAGTGGGCACGTGACAACACCGCACGCGACGCGGTCTTCCTGACGCCGGCGTACCTCTATGGTTTCCGCATCGAAAGCGAACGCCCCATCGTCGGCGAGTGGAAGGACGGCACGCAGCAGTACTTCAGTGTGCCCTACGCCAGCGAGTGGTGGAACCGCATGCGCGATCTTAAGACCGAAACCGCCAGGGCTACCGGCTACAATGACTTGACGCAGAACGAAGTACTCACCATGCGCGACAAATACGGCGCACGCTACGCCGTCTTCCTCGCCGACAAGGTGCTGGAGCTGCCGGTTGCCTATCGAAATCAGATGTTTGTCGTCTATTTGCTTCCGCGGTCGTAGCGCACGGAAACTCCCCGCCCTTGACAGAGGAATGTGCAGGCACCGCCTCAACAGACTCGTGGCGAGGCTCTTGCTGCGGCTCCTACCCATCCCGGAACCCCGATAGCGGGTGCCACGCAGGCTGCTCACCACCTGGTCCAGTGCATCGGCATCCAGGCCAGACTCGTACCCGCGACCCCAACCGGCCCGCGCACACGTCTCGCGCGTGCAGACGTCGCCGGTATTTTGATAAAGGTGAAGCACTTACCCGCGTCCCGCCTGCATTGCTAAAAATGATTGGCGAAAATTGGCGTGATTCGCGGTAACCCGATTGCGGTGCGCAGAGGACTCATGGGACATCACCACATTTTCGACAGGGGCGCAACCTGGTGTATAATGGCGCGGTAGACCGGTCCAGGCCGGCTGCACATGATCTTGCAGTGGCTCAGACCGTGGCAGACGATACCAAAAACTACTTTCGACAGCCCGACACCGTCACCCAGTGGTGGTTTCCTGAAGACCCGGCGCACCCGCTGTACGCGCATTTTCAGGAGCAGCAGCGCTGGGTGCTGGCCCAGGTACCGTGGACAGGGCAGCGTGTGCTGGACGTCAGCACCGGCAAGGGGCGCTTTGCGATCAACTTTGCCCGCGCCGGCGCACAGGTGACCGCACTCGACATCGCACCACAGATGTTGAACCTGGCGCGCACGGCATCACGTGAAGCGGACGTCACGATCGACTTGCTGCAGGCCGATGCCGAGGGTCTGCCGTTTGCCGATCACAGCTTCGATGTGGTGGTCTGCATGGAAGCGATCATGCACGTGCCGCACCCGCAGTGGTTGGTGAACGAGATGGCACGTGTGGTGCGGCCCGGCGGCATCGTTCTGCTCAGCATGACGAACCGCTGGCGCATCAATGCCCTGGGCGACGTTCCTGGTGCGCTCTACCGTGGGTTGGGCCTGGCCCAGCGGGCTTCGGCGCCGCGTTACATGTGGCACTACTCGGTGCCGGCGTTCACCGGTTTTTTGCGTCAGGCCGGTCTGCACATGGTGCAGCTGCACGGACAGGGGCTGTTTCAGGCCAACGCCCAGCTGCGGGTGCACAGTGGCCTGGCGATTCCGATGTTTCCGCGCCGGTTTGCGGACCGCTTCTTCGAACGGTACGAGCCACCGCTGCGCGAAACACCCCTTTCCTACATCATGGGAACGGTGATGGTGGTGGCCATCGCACCGTCAGCGACTTTCTGATAGTTACCAAGAGCAAGTAAAAAGAATAGTTTCCTGCAACACGGCAGGAGTTCGTCACAAATCAGGCGTCTACCCGGCAAACATCAACGCTCATCCCTGAGGAACGCCCATGAAACACTTACGATATCGGCCGAACACCGTTTTCACCACGATCGTCCTGTGTTTGATGGTGCTCCTGATGACGCAGTGCATCCAGGTGCCCGTCCCTAAGCCCACACCACCCGTGCCCCCCGCGGGGACGCCTACCGGCACACCGATGCCAGCCCTGCCCACGCCGACAGCCGTCGTAGGCGTTATCCCGACACCCGCCGTGCCCGGCGTCAACGTTCTGGTGCGACGCGACGACTTCTACCAACAAGTCCTCAGCGACCCCGATCTCCCCGCCTTGAACACCCACCTCGACATCTACTGGAAGCGCATCAACCCGACGCCCGGTGTCTACAACTGGACACCCATCGAACAGGCGTTGAGCCGCCTCGAAAACCAGACGATCACCCTGGCCGATGGCACCACGGTACCGCGCCTGATCTGGTTGACCCTGCCGGTGTTCTGGGTGCAGGGCCTCGGCGACGCACCCACGGGCACCTGTATAAACTATGCGCCCACTGGGCTCCCCATCCATTCGGTAGCCAACCCAAATACCGGCGTTGTTCAGCCCGTGCCGGCGGTGGAAGATCCGGAGTTTCGTGATGCCTACCGCAGCGTCGTCCTGGCGGCGGGCGAGCGTTGGCGGAACGATCCGCGCATTGCCGGGATCATCATCGCCGGCGGTTATGACAACGAAACACAATTGTCTTCCAAACACTGCGGCCTGACCGGAACCAGCGCCGGGCTGCCATCCCGGGCCGTCGACGGCATGCGTGATTTTGTGCTGCAGGCGATAGACGCCGCTCATACAGCCTTTCCCAATAAGCCGGTCTATCTCAATTTCGCCGCAGTCGACAGCAAGCAGAGGAACCGCTGCGACTGGGTCAATGCGATGAAACTTCTGCAGCCGGCCCATGTGGGCATGGGGTTCAACGGCATGAAGCCCGATATGCCCGGGTTCATCATACATCCGACACCAACCAATAGCGCTACACCAGTCTTCGACGATGTCGGCTGCGGGGCGCTGGACCTGGTACGCACGAACATCGGGCTGCTGATGGCGAAGTACGAACCGGCCCAGGCGGCCGGCCCCAATCTCCAGTGGAACTACTGGTCCTGGCTGGCCGCACTCGCTGCCCAGGTGCAGTTCGTCGATGCCCAGGACCACTGGATTTGCCGTACAGACCCGCAAACCGGTGCGTGTGTGCCGGGCACCAACAATCTCAAGGCAGTTCAAACCCCCATACCCGCCGTCGCCGAGGGTTTTCCGGTCGACTTTGGCGACTGGCTGGAACGGCAGTACGGCACCACAGCGGAGACCAGCGATCAACTGTGGGTGGCGTTCCGTGAGACCGAGTACCCCGAGACGGGCGACGTGGCCGGTGTTGGGGGTGACTGCAAAGGTTTTTGTCACGGCTGGCTGGGCAATTTCGAGCATTTTCTCAGCGCCAAGTCAGAGGCCACGCGTCACCTCTGTACGGTGTGGAAGATGGATCATTGTGATGCGAACAACGCGGGACTGCCGGCTGCAGCCATCTACTCACGCCACGCGCGGCAGATGCTGGAGCCACAGCTTACGTTCGACGTCCCCGAAGGTGCCTACGACCAGCGCCACCTGACCAACGTCATCCTGCGCATCGCCTACGTCGACAGCGACAGCACCCCCTTCGACGTCACCTACGTGCCGCGGCCGGGCGCCGCACCGCAGGTGCGCACGATCAACCGCAGCGGTTCGCGCATGTGGAAATGGGCCAATCTGACCCTGCCCGAGTTCTACGCCGCAAACCTCTTGTCGAACAGATCGGACCTGGCCATCAACTACACCGGAAGCGGCATCAAGCCGATCCTGCACATGGTGTGGTTGGACATGCGTAACGCCGTCGAAGTCACGCCCACGCCGACGAGGACACCGACACCCACGCGTACCCCATCGCCGACCGGCACGCCAACGCCAACGCATACTCCATCGCCAACGGGCACCCTAACCCCGACGGACACGCCAACGCCGACGAACACGCCATCGCCAACGGGCACCCCAACACCAACAGACACGCCGGCGCCGACGGATACGCCGCTGCCGACGGACACACCGACGCCGACGGATACGCCATCGCCAACGGACACGCCGGCGCCGACGGACACGCCGACGCCAACGGATACCCCGACGCCAACGGATACACCATCGCCAACGGATACACCATCGCCAACGGACACGCCGGCACCGACGGACACGCCGACGCCAACGGATACACCATCGCCCACGGACACCCCGACGCCCACGGACACCCCGACGCCCACAGACACCCCATCGCCGACGGATACACCGTCGCCGACGGACACCCCGACGCCGACAGACACCTCGGTGCCGACGGTCACGCCAACCGCGAGCGGGACACCACCGCCAGGACCGCTACGGGTGGTCACCTTGCAGCAAGGATTGGCCGGGTATGCTGGCGGTCGCGACACCTACTTGTCCGCCACGGCAGCCGAAGCCAACTTCGCCAACGCACCCATCCTGCCGCTCACGGCGGGTGGCAGTACCAGCCTGTTGTTCCGGTTCGACCTGGACGATGTTCCCCCCAATGCCCAGGTGGTGCGTGCGACGATCAGCCTGCGCGCCCTGGAGCGCAGCGCACCGGTACGCTTGTTTGCCGAGCTGTACGAAGTCACCCAACCCTGGGACGCCGACAGTGCCACCTGGAACGAAGCGCAAACCGGTGTTGCATGGCAAACGCCGGGCGGTCAGATCGACGAGACTCCCCTGGGTCGCAAGGTGCTGTTAGCCGAACGTCTCTGGTATACGCTGGATGTGACGTCGCTGGTGCAGCGCTGGCTCGATGGCGGCGCGCCCAACCACGGGGTGCTCCTGCGCGCCACCAGTGATGCGCCGGTCACGTTTGGCATAGCCAGCAGCGACTATGCAATCAGCACCCTGCGTCCGCGGCTGAACATCACCTACCGGCTGCTTCCAGTCACACCCACACCGACACCCACAGCCACGCCGCTGCCTACCCCAACGCCCTCGGTCACACCAACGGCCACGGCGAGCCCGACCCCCACAGCCACGCCGCTGCCCGCCGAGGTCCTGGCCAAAATCGAGATCCTGTGGCCCCACGGCGGATTGCCCGCCAGTCAGGCCGACCTGGCCAACCTCACCGCTTACCTGTTCAGCGATGACGCGCTCGACCCCGTGGCCTGTGACTGGGAACCGGTGGTGCGTCTGTGGCGGGCGCGCAACGAGGAACCGGCCCGGCCTGTCGGTATCGGCACGCGGCGTCTGGTTACGCAGCAGGGGCGAACCTTCCCCGTGTGGGATTTCAACGACGTCGACGTCAGCGCGGCGCGCAGCCCCGGCAATACACTCTACTTCTTCGTCACCGTCGATGGTACACCAACACGGCACAACGTCTGGTCGCACGGAATCGACGCCGCGGTGACACCCCCCACGCCACCGGTGCCCGCCGCAGTGGTGACCAGCCTGCCCGCCCGCGTCGACGCGGCGATTGTCACCCTGCAGCCAAACGCGGGTCTGCCGCAGGCCACCACCGCCGACCTGACCGGGTACCTGTTCGTGCACGAAACTGAGCGGGCAGTTTTTGCCGGCAGCAGTGACCCGCCCACCGTTCGGCTGCGCTGGTCGATCAATAACGATGTGGCGCAGGCCGGGCTGGGGTTGACTGGTGCAGCGCGCACAACCAGCGCGGGGGACGTCAGCTGGACCGCCTGGGACTTTGCGGGGGTCGACGTCAGCGCAGCGCGTAATGCACAAAACCGGCTCTACTTCTGGCTGGATGTACCGGGGTCAGAGACCTATCCCACGATCTGGGCCTACGGCGCCGATATTCGCACGAGTTTCCCGGTCACCGACCTGCCCGCACGGAGTTGCGTGGAATAGGGGATGGGGAGTTGGGGGTTAGGGGTTGGGGGTTAGGGGTTGGGGGTCAGGGATTGGGGGAGGCGG
>CAYUCC010000048.1:5132-42937 GCA_964443225.1 uncultured Anaerolineae bacterium | reverse complement strand
CTACAAGATCCGCCCCAAGGCCGGCTACGTGCCGCTACCGCCCACCGACGCGCTGCACGACCTCCGCACCGAGATGGTGCTCGCGCTCGAGGACGTGGGCATCGTCGTCGAGCGCCAGCACCACGAGGTCGCCACCGCCGGCCAGGCCGAGATCGACATGCGCTTTGGGCCACTGGTGCCGATGGCTGACAACCTCATGGTGTATAAGTACATCATCAAAAACGTGGCGCGCCAAAACGGACTCACCGTGACCTTCATGCCGAAGCCGCTGTTTGGTGACAACGGCAGTGGGATGCACGTGCATCAGAGCCTGTGGAACGGCAGCTCGAACGTGTTCTACGACGAAGCGGGCTACGCCCAGCTGTCCGACGCGGCCAAGTACTACATCGGCGGCCTGCTCAAGCACTCGTCGGCGCTGCTGGCGCTGTGTGCACCGACCACCAACTCCTACCGCCGCCTGGTACCGGGTTACGAGGCGCCGGTCAACCTGGCCTATTCACAGCGCAACCGATCTGCGATCTGCCGTATTCCGATGTACTCGAAGAGCCCGAAGGCGAAACGAATCGAGTTCCGTGCACCGGACCCGTCCTGCAACCCGTATCTGGCCTTTGCGGCAATGCTTATGGCGGGCCTCGACGGTATCCAGAACCGCATCGATCCCGGTGAGCCGATGGACAAGGACCTGTACGAGCTGCCGCCCGAAGAACTGAAGCAGATCAAACAGGTACCCGGCTCGTTGGAAGAGGTGCTGGACGCCCTGGAAGCGGACCACGAGTTCCTGCTGCGCGGTGATGTCTTCACGACCGATATCTTGAGCGCGTATATCGCGTACAAACGCCAGATGGAGATGAACCCGGTACGCATGCGGCCGCATCCGTACGAGTTCGTTCTATACTACGACATATGATCACGAAGGCGCGAAGGTAGGGAAGGCGCAAAGCGCGAAGGCGCAAAGCGCGAAGGTAGCGAAGGCGCGAAGAGAGAACGAGGGGGGGTGCTCATCCAAATGAGCACCCCCCGTTTTGTTATGGGTTACGTCACTGTACCTGAGGTGGCAATACGCCGTTCTCAGCTGCCAGGCGTGGCCGTGGGAGCCGGGGCCTGGGGGCCCTGCTGCGGTCCGGTCAGGGTTTGGGCAATGGCGGCGTTAAACTGATCGTATGGCAGCGCGCCGGGGATCAGCGTCGGCTGCTGGCCGGCTTTGATCAGGTAGAACGTCGGGGTGCCACGCACGCGGGCCTGCTGTCCCATTTCGAGGCCGGTCTGAACGATACTCGCCATCTCACCGGAGTCGAGACACTGGTCGAAGGCCCCACTGTCCAATCCCAGCTCTTTGGCATACCCCTTGAACAGCTCGGCGGCCGTGTTCTGGCCTGACCACTCTGACTGCCTGGTGAACAAAAGATCGTGCATTTCCCAAAACTTACCCTGTACACCGGCGCACTCGGCCGCTTCGCCGGCCTTGGGTGCCTGCGGGTGGATGGCCAGCGGGAAGTGCACGAAGACCACACGCACCTGGCCGGGGTCGATCCAATCCCGTTGGATCTGCGGCTCGACCTGGGTGAAATGCTGGCTGCAATAAGGGCACTGCAGGTCAGAGAATTCCACCATCAGGATGGGCGCGTTGGCGTCACCCCGCGTGTAGAACCCGCCGTAGGTCATACCGGGCCGGTTGGGGTCGGGCGAGAAGATATCGGCCCCGGCGGGCAGCGGTGTGGGCGTCGGCGGCGGTGGGGGTGTGGGCGTCGGTGTGTCACCGCGTTGCACTGCGGCGATGGTATCCTGGAACACGGTCAGCGGCTGTGCACCCGATACGAACCAGTCATTGATGAAAAAGGCCGGCGTGCCGGTGACACCCGCTTCGATACCGGCCTGCAGGTCGGTATTCACCTTGTCGACGTACTTGCCCGAATCGAGACAGCCATCGAAGGTGGCTGCGTCGAGCCCCAGCGCCGCGGCGTACTGCTTGAAAAGGTCTACCGCACCGGTGTTGCCCGACCATTCGTCCTGGCTGGCAAACAGCTTGTCGTGCATCGCCCAGAACTGGTTTTCTTCGCCCGCACATTCGGCGGCTTCGGCAGCTTTGGCCGCCTGCGGGTGGATGCTGTTCAGCGGGAAGTTCCTGAATACATGTTTGACCAGTCCTGCCTTGATGAACTGCTCATCCAGTTGGGGGGCCGTCTGTGCCACATGGCGGCCGCAGAATGGGCACTGGTAGTCAGAGTATTCGAGCAGCGTGACGGGCGCGTTGGGATCGCCGCGGAACCAGTTTCCGTCGGCCGTTTTGCCCTCGGTTACCTGAGCCGCATCACCTGTCGACGATGACTGGGACAGTACGCCGCTCTCTGTTTGATCGGCTGGTGCGGCAGTCGTTGGTGCGGCGCCGGTGTCGTCGGCCGCTTGTGGGGCGGGTGCACTGCCGGTGCACGCCGCCAAAACCATCACCACAACTCCCAGCAGCAGTACTCCAGCCACCCTGCGGTTCAAACCGCGACGTTTCATAGTCTGATTTCCTCCAATAATTGCGCCTGCCTGGATTCAGGCAGGCGGTCCGCCTGGGTTCAGGCGGGTAGTGCAGCATATGCTGTGCGGCAGAACGGCGGCCGGCTTGCGACACACCGGATGATTAGCCAGCATGGCCGTTATACTGTACAGACTTCACCGGCGCGGCGCTGTAGGCCTAATTCCTTAATCGAGACCCGGCACAAAACGCAGGTTTGGCTGCGATCGGGAACACCTCAGGGCCTGTCAAAGTATAACATCCAGCAAAATGACCGGGGTTCGCCGCAAGCCCTAAGTTATTCTTTGACAGGCCCTTGGCGCCGGCACTCGTTTGGCATTTGACATGAGTTGTGTTAGAGTCCAGGCAGCACCGCAATGCGGCTGGCAGGGGCAAATCTCAGGTTGGGACCAATCCTATGACTCACACTGTTACAACCGTTCCCGCCGAAGGACGGGCCCTCTGGGTCTCGCGCTTCGATTTTCGTACCGCCGACGACGTGCGCCGCGTGGTTGGTCAGGCAGCGCATGCACACTTCAATCAGATCTGGATGCAGGTACGCGCAACCGCCGATGCTTTTTACCAGTCAGCGCTGGAGCCATGGGATGAACGGCTGACCGGGACGTTGGGCGGCGTGCCGGACTGGGATCCGCTGGGTCTGGTGGTCAACGAAGCGCACCACGCCGGGCTGGAGGCCCACGCCTGGCTCAACGTGTACCCGGCGTGGCAGGGCACGTCGCTGCCGCCCGACGGCGTGACCCCCACACCGATGATCGTTGAATTCACGCGGCTGTACGGTGACCAGTGGCGGCAGTGGGATCAGGACGGTCGTCCGATGCCGCTCAGTGAGGGGTACGTGTATGCGTCACCCGGTCATTGGGCTGTGTCCGAGCGCGTCGCGGCCGTCGTGCGCGATATTCTGGCCAACTACTACGTCGATGGCATTCATCTCGATCACGTGCGTTATGCATCATCGAACTATTCCTGGGATCCGATCTCGCTGGCACGCCTGGCGACGGCGCAGGCGCTCGATTCCGAATTGAACCGCGCCGCCTGGCAGCGTAATCAAATCTCAGAACTGGTCGGCCGGCTGCACGAAGTGATCCGCCGTGTCAAACCGGGTCTCGTGCTGAGTGCGGCGGTATGGCCTGTTTACAAAGACATCTGGGACTGGTGGCCCAACAACGACGGCTATTCAGCCTACTGCCAGGATTCGATCGGCTGGCTGCAGGCCGGCATCTGCGACGTGATTGCACCCATGCTGTATGGGTCGATCCTGGACCCCAACCCTGAGTACTTTCGCCTGGTTGTCGAAGAATATGCGCGCCTGGCGCCGGGGCTGCAGGTGTATGCGGGCATCAGTGCCGAGAACCTCGATGCCGCCGAGATCGTGCGGCGCATCGATGTCGTGCGCACCGCCGGCCTGCCCGGCCAGGGGTTGTTTTCATCCCGCCTGCTCGATCGTATCAACGCCTGGGACGCCCTGCGTCAGGGTCCCTACGCCACCCCCGCACGCATTCCCCGCGCCCTCTCCGCCGTACCCCCGGAGTACGGAGTAGGGAGTACGGAGTAGGGGTAGGGTCACCCTACCCCTACCTGTACCCCTACGCCCTAATACACCGACAAATAACGATTCAATTCCCACTGACCCACCGTCAGGCGGTATTCGTTCCACTCCGCCATCTTGGCTTCGACGTATCGTTCGCACAGGTGGTTACCCAGGGCAGCCTGGATGACCTCGTCCTGCTGTAACGCTTCGAGGGCTTCACCCAGCGAGCTTGGCATCAGCTGCGGGTTCCAGCGCTCCATGTCGATCTGGTAGAGGTTTTCTTCGGCCGGATCGGGGGGTTCCATCCGCTGCTGCACCCCATCCAGGCCTGCCATCAGCATCGCTGCAAAAGCCAGGTATGGATTGGCGCTGGGATCGGGGCTGCGCAGTTCGATGCGCGTCGATGCCGGGCGCTCCGGATTGACACGCGGTACGCGAATCAGGGCCGCACGGTTGGTGCGCGCCCAGGAGACGTAGACCGGCGCCTCGAAACCGGGCACCAGTCGTTTGTAGGAGTTGACAAGCGGTGCCACGATGGCAGAGAACCCGCGCGCGTGAACCAGCTGACCCGCAATGAAGTTGAGCGCCACCTCGGACAATCCAAAGCGCCCCGTCGCCGCTGCAAAGGCATTCTGCCCGCTGCGCAGATCGATCAGGCTCTGATGGGTGTGCATGCCCGAGCCGTTGATGCCGGTAATCGGCTTGGGCATGAAGGTGCAGAAGAGGCCGTTGCGTTGGGCGATCGCTTTCAGGGTTGTGCGCAAGGTGATGGCGTTGTCAGCGGTACGCAGGGCGTCGTCGTACCGCAGATCGATCTCGTGCTGGCCGATGGCGACTTCGTGATGGGCCGTCTCGACCTCGATGCCCAATTCGGCCAGGGCTTCTACCATCTGGCGGCGTACGTTGTGGGCCAGGTCGGTGCTGACGTCGAAATAACTGGCGCTGTCATGCGGTTTGGTGCTGATTTCGCCATCGGCGCCGGGTTGGAAGAGGAAAAACTCGACTTCGGGTGCGGTGTAGTAGGCGAATCCCAGGTCGGCCGCCGCGGCCAGCGCCTGCTTGAGCACGTGCCGTGGGTCACCCGAAAAAGGGGCACCGTTGGGCGTGTACACGTCACAGATGACACGTGCCGTCGCCAGCGGCTGCATCTCCCAGGGCAGCACGGCGAAGGTCGCCAGGTCCGGCACCAGGTACATGTCACTTTCAGCAATGCGGGCAAATCCCTCGATCGACGAGCCGTCGAACCAGATACCGTGATCGATGGCCACGTGCCACTGTGAGACAGGGATCGTGATCTGTTTGACGATTCCCACAATGTCACTAAATTGCAGGTTGATGAACCGTACGTTCTGCCTGGCGATGATGTCGTTCACGCGTGCCAGTTGGCTTGGGTCGTGCGGCATGCAGCGTATCCTCCGGATGACATCGTACACAGTTGAGAGATGGCTGTCCACGGCCAAAACATCCAGTCTTTTTTCGATCGTGTTGTACAGGTTGCACAACGCTCGCCCGGCGATTGCGCAGGGATGACGCGTACGTGTCAGCCGGACAGCAGCTGCCGGACTTTGAAAGCCACCTGCAGCATCAAACGAAACTCGGGATCGTCCAGATCGTGCCCAATGATCGCAGCGATACGTTCCATGCGGTAGAGCAGGGTGTTACGGTGCACAAAGAGCGCTTCGGCGGTACGGCTGAGGTTGCCGTGGTGTGTGAAATAGGCCGCCAGTGTCTCCACCAGGTTCGTCTGCTGCCGTTCGTCGTAGGCGACGAGCGCGCTCAGGGTTTCATCGTAGAATTTGCGCAGCACGTCGCTCCCCTGCAGGGGCAGCAGCAGGCGGAAAAGCCCCATGTCGCCGTAATAACCGACCGGTTCGGCCGCCTGAATCTGTTTGCTCAAGAGCAGGGCCTGCGCCGCCTCGTGGATCGATTGGATCAAGCCGGCCGCGCCGTTGGCCGAGCGGCCGACACCGATCCGCAGGGGCAGCTGGGGAAACTGGATCATGAGGCGATCGTACACGGCACGTGCCAGGCGGCGTCCGCGCCGTGCCGGCTTACCTGCGCCCAGGTTACAGCTGACGAGCACGCAGCCGGCGTCCTCCTCGGACACCACGAGCGCGGGCACGCGCCGTTCGTGCAGCTCGGTTTCGATTGTGTGTGCACAGCGGTGAAGTATGCCGATGGGAATTGGCTGATCGGAGCCGAGGTACATCGCCACCTGACGGTGGTCCAGTGCGTAACCCCACTGCAGCGCCCGTTGGGCCAGGCTGACCGCGGATGGATCCACTGCGACCAACAGATCCCGTACGAACTGGCGCCGGCGTTCGATTTCGTTCTCGCCGCTCAGCAGGCGGCGGCTCAACTCAAGCGTACAGGTCACGGCACCACGTTCGGCCACCAGCCGCGTGACGTCGTCCAGGCGGTCGGACGGGCCAAGGGCGGAGAGCAGGCCGAAGCGCTGATCGTTGCTGCGCATCACGACCAACCACCGCTCGCCGCGTCCGGCGGGCAAGGGGCGTCGCTGTATTTCTTCTGGCAGCGGGTTGCTCAGGAGATCGATCGTGTCCGCCTGCAGCAGCACAAGCAGGCCATCGTCGATCGATTCGCCGGCGGGCGATGCGGTTGCCAGGAGTTCACCCACCGTATCATGCACGGCAATGTGGCAGTTGGCCTGGCGTGCCACGGCCTGGACGATCTGATACAGTGTGGCACCGTTCAGAACCAGGTTGGTCAGCTCTTGGGTCACGAGTGCGGCAAAACGCTCGAGCTGGGCCTGGCGGTTGACGATAGCACGGATGACGTCGCGTTCCACGTCGATCAGCCGGTATTCTGCGGGCACGGCCAGGAGAGGAACACCCACCAGCCTGGCCACCTCGATGGCGTCGTCGGGTACGGCACCCACCACGGTCACCGCGGCGACGTGTTTGGGCGCGAGATCGGCGATAACCGCCGAGAGGGGCAGCAGTGGGTCGAGCTGCTGCAGATCGTTGGGGTCGATGAGCACCAATTCACCGCCCGCCAGGTGGGGCAGCGCGGGCGGACTGGGGCGCAGAGCCGTCGCCCACATGACCGGTGTCTGCAGGAGGTTCTGTCCGTGCAGGACCCGGGTGCTGCGCGGCAGGGCAAGACGCAACAGTTCAGCAAGCGTGGACATACTCAGTAACGCCTAAAAGGAAATTCCTGGCCACTGGCCAGGAATTCAAGCAGGTGGTGACGCCCAGACTTGAACTGGGGACCCAGGAATTATGAGCTCCTTGCTCTACCGACTGAGCTACGTCACCGTACTATGGAGTGTCTACGCACAAGGGAGGAGAGTCGTTTGATCTCTCCTCCCTTGTGTCTACCAGGTAGCGGGGGCAGGATTCGAACCTGCGGCCTTTGGGTTATGAGCCCAACGAGCTGCCACTGCTCCACCCCGCATCGATTTAACTGTCGCCATGTTACCAACATCGGGCCGCTTTGTCAAATAGCCGGGCGTCGTGCGTACACCAGGGTCTGTTCAGCGGCCAAAAAACAGATCGCGCCAGGTTTGCCAGGGGGGTTGTGCGGGAGATGCGGCACGTGGTGCCGTCGCAGCGGCCACCGGCGTAGCCGTGGCGGCACTCACGACCGGCACTGGCACCACCAGGGTGTCACCAGGGCGCACCATACCCAGTTCGCGACGCGCAGCCTCTTCCAGGTAGGCATCACCCTGGACCCACTGCAGTTCCTGCTGCAGGCGCTCGCCGCGCGCGTGTTCGTCTGCCAGGCGCGATTCCCACTGCTGCAGCTCAGCGACGGCCGCGCGATACTCCAGGTCACGTCCGATGTAGCTGGTGATAAAAAACAGCAGCACCGTGACTACACCCAGCAACAACAACTGAGTCGATGACACCCGCAACCAGGCAAATTGCTTTCGCATCCGCTTTGGTCCCCAGCTGACCGTGAACAGGTTCTGACAAACATACAAGGCTAATATCAAGGCTACATCCGAGCCTCGATATTAGCCTTGTATCAGAGGTGCCGAAGGAGGGACTTGAACCCACACGGGCTAATGCCCACTACGCCCTGAACGTAGCGCGTCTGCCAATTCCGCCACTTCGGCTTATTGCTGTGCGCAATGGTACCACTACGGGGTCGAATTGTCAAGCCGGCGCGCGGCCCCTGTGCTGATGCGTTCGGTGGCGATATACCAATCGCTTGCGGCGCGAAAACGATCGCCCGAGCCGTTGAGTTTGCTGATCGTGACACCGCGCACCTTGTCGTGGACGCCGAAGCTGTAGACGGGATGGTACAACAAGAGTGCCGGGACTTCCTCGGCAAACAGCGCCTGGAAATCCTTCAACAGGGCGATGCGTTGGTTCACGTCGCTGGTGCGCCGGGCGGCTTCCATCGTCTCGTCGGCCTGGCGGTTGTTCCACAGCCCGTAGTTTTGCCCGCCTTCGATTTCGGTCGAGTGCCAGAGTGGGTACGGATCCGGATCACCGCTCAGTTCCCAGCTAACCAGCGCGGCATCGTAGTTATGCGTGCTCAGATGGTCGGCCACCAGGCCGGCAAAGGTGATCGCTTGCGGAACCAACCGTACGCCAATGGCACCCCACTGCCGGGCGATGTTCTGCCCCAACGCCATCTGGTCGGTTGCATCGGTGGTGAGCAGGGTGAATTCCAGCGGTTTGCCATCCTTGTCACGCACGCCATCCCCATCCGTGTCGATCCACCCGGCACCGTCGAGCAGAGCACGTGCACGGTCGGGATCATAGGGATACTGGGTCACACTGGCGTCGTGCGCCCAACTGTCGGGTTGGATGGGACTGTGGGCCACCACGCCTTGCCCCTGCAGGGCCTCGTCGACCAGCTTCTGACGGTCCAGCGCCAGCAACAGGGCCTGGCGAATCGTGCGATCCTGCAGGAACGGCACATTGGCGCTGTTCTGGTTGAGATAAACAAGGGTATACCCGGGCAACACCGAGGAGAAAAGATTGAGATTACGCAGACGCAGGGCACTGCGCACGTCATCGGGGAAAATGTGCCCGATCGCATTCACCTCGTCGCGCTCGAATGCGGCGTAAAGCCGACCCATGTCGGGGTAGAACCGGAATTCCAGCGCACCCAGGAAAGGCAGGGGGCCGCGATAGAACGGATTGGGTTCCAGGCGCGCATGTTCGGCATCGATTTGGACCAACTGCCAGGGTCCGGTGCCTACCGGTCGCATGTTGAGCTGGGCGTTGTTCAGCTCACTCACCTGGTAACGCGACCAGAGATGGGCGGGCAGGATGCCAATCGTCGTGTGATCCAGGAATGGGGTGAACGGTTCGTCGAGGGTAAAACGCACCGTGTAATCGTCGACTTTTTCGACCTGAACCGACTGCCAGAGCGAGGACAACCACGGTGCCCAACTAAAATCGGGGCTTTGCATGAGACCGATCGTATAGATCACGTCATCGGCGGTGAAGGGTGCCCCGTCGTGCCAGCGCACATCGTCGCGCAGATAGAAGGTGTAGACCCGCCCATCCTCGCTGATTTCCCAACGCGTCGCCAGGTCAGGCACCACGGCGCCGCGCTCATCGAGCGTCGTCAGACCGTTGAACAACAGCGCCGCCAAATCACGGTCGACTTCGTTGAAGTGACCAAGAAGCGGGTTCAGATACTGCGGGCTGCCGGCCACCCCTTCGACGTAGGTGCCACCACGGGCTGGGGCTAACGACGATGGAAAGTTATAGGCTGCGTAGGACAGCAGCGCACCCAGGAGGACAATTCCCAGGATGGCAATGACCGCCTGCCAGCGAACGTGTCTACCCACAAGATACCGCTTATCCGCTCGCCCACACGCTCAGCATGGAAACCAGGAAGAAGATCACCGACACGACGATGGTCGCGTTATAGAGCGTCTTCTCGACGCCACGGCGCGTCTTGTAGACACCGCCGTCACCGCCGAAGACACCGCCCAAGCCGGCACCCTTGTTACCTTGCAGCAGAACCAGGGCGATGAGCGTAACCGATAGAATGATTTGTACTATGAACAGGTACGTCTGCACGTGCCATTACCTCCAGAGCGTCTCGCACAAGGCGGTGATTATACCATTTGGCGAAATTGCTGGCAAAAAACCTGGTACGCGTTGTCATCGGGTAAGCTTTACTTCTCGTGCGCCTTAGTGTATACTTTCTGCGACCCTGGTCAGATTGCTTGCCCGGGGATGCTCGCTGGTTCGTTGCGGGGCTGCCCGGCACGTGGTTTCACGTGTCACACGGCAAGCATCGAAGGCTGCGACGCGGCGATCGGTCTGTGAACAGCCGGACCTGTTGTGCACGCGCGTCACGGTTGAGGATAGGATGGCCGAGGTCGCTGTAGAACTGCGTCATGTAACCAAACAGTTTTTTGGCTCATCTGGCAAAACCAGCGAGATCGTCGCGGTGGACGACGTGTCCATGCAGATTCTCGATGGCGAGTTTTTTGCCATGTTAGGGCCGAGCGGCTGCGGCAAAACGACCACGCTTCGTATGATTGCCGGTCTCGACCTGCCCACAAACGGGCAGATTTTCATCCACGGACACGAGATGGGTCAGCTGCCGCCGTTCCAGCGCCCGGTCAACACGGTCTTCCAGAGTTATGCCCTGTTTCCCCACATGACCGTTGCCCAGAACGTTGCGTTTGGCCTGGAAATGCGCCGCCTGCCCCGCGCCGACATCGACCAGCGTGTGCGTGCGGTCCTCGACCTGGTGCGCCTGCCCGCACAGGCCGAGCGCAAACCAAAACAGCTCTCGGGCGGCCAACAGCAGCGTGTGGCCCTGGCCCGCGCCCTCGTCAACGAACCGGAAGTCCTGCTGCTCGATGAGCCTCTCGGCGCATTGGACCAGAAACTCCGTAAGGAGATGCAGCTCGAACTCAAAGCCCTGCAGGCACGGGTGGGGATCACCTTCGTTTTTGTGACGCATGATCAGGAAGAAGCACTCACCATGGCCGACCGCATTGCGGTCATGAACCACGGCAAGGTGCTGCAAATTGGCACCCCGATCGAAATCTACGAACGCCCCAACTGCCGATTTGTGGCCGATTTCATCGGCGAATCGAATTTTCTCGACGGGCGCGTAACTGCCGTCGACGGTCATTTTTGTACCGTGGAGGTTGCCGACCATGGCATCGTGACGGGCCAGGTCGGGCCTGGGGTGCGTGTGGGTGATGAGGTGACGGTATCGGTGCGTCCAGAGAAGATCCGCTTGTTCGACAAACAGCCCGAACGGCGCGTCAACATCTTTCCGGTGACCGTGGAAATGGTCGCGTACATCGGCTCTGACACGCGCATTATCGTGCGCAACGAACGCGGACGCCGCATCGACGTCTGGGAACAAAACATGATTTCTACGCTCGATGTGGAAGCGTACTACGCACCGGGTGATCGCGCCTTCATGGTTTGGCGGGCAGAAAATGCCCTGGTGCTCAAGGACTAGCCCGTGCTGACCACCGCTGTGCAGCGGATGCGCCGCAGTCGTGGCGGGCAGGTGATGGCGCTCATCTTCCCAGCTCTCTTTTGGCTCGTCGTCTTTTTTGTGGTGCCGCTCGCGATCGTATTCGTCTACAGCTTTTTGACGCGCGGCACCTACGGCCAGGTGCTTTGGCAGTTCAACCTCGGCAACTACCTGCGCGTGTTCGACCCGTTGTACCTGCGTATCTTCCTGCGCTCGATCTACCTGGCTCTGCTGACAACCCTGGTCAGCCTGCTGTTTGGTTACCCCCTGGGTTATTTCATTGCCCGTCGCAGCCGCCGCTGGCGTAACGTCCTGCTGCTGCTGCTGGTCATTCCGTTCTGGACCAACTTCCTGGTGCGCACGTATGCCTGGCGGATCATTCTCAGCAGTGATGGCCCGATCAACTCCCTCTTGTTGGGCCTTGGATTGACGTCCGAGCCGGTTCAGCTCTTGTTCACCGATACCGCCGTGCTCATCGGTATGGTCTACAGTTTCCTGCCCGAAATGGTCCTGCCGATCTATGCCGCCGTCGAACGCCTCGACTTTGCGCTCGTCGAGGCGGCGCACGACCTGTACGCCAGTGACGTGCAAGCCTTTCGTCGCGTCATCCTGCCGCTGACGATGCCGGGTGTGCTGGCGGGCTCGATCCTGGTATTCATCCCGGCGCTGGGTGCATTCGTGACACCCGATTTGCTCGGTGGCGCCAAAACAGTGATGTTGGGCAATTTGATCCAGCAGCAGTTTCTGACGGCGCGTGATTGGCCGTTCGGCTCTGCCCTCTCCTTTGTTCTGATGGCGGTGATGCTGCTTGGCACGTTGATCTATTTCCGCCGCGGTGGGCGCACCTTATGAACGCAGGACATTGGGTCCGGCGCGCCATCAACCCGCTGCTGGCTCTCAACGCCTGGGTGATGTATCTGTTCATGTACGCGCCCATCGTGATGCTCATCCTGTTCTCGTTCAATGCGTCACGGTACGTGTCGACCTGGGAGGGGTTTTCGCTGCACTGGTACCAGGTGCTGTTCGAAGATCGCACCATCGGGCTGGCCCTGCGCAATAGTTTGGTCGTCGCGACGGTATCGACCCTCATCGCCACGTTCATTGGTACGATGGCGGCGCTGGCCATGGAGCGACACACTTTCTGGGGGAAACTCTCGTTCGACGCCCTGCTCTACCTGCCGATCATCATCCCGGAAATTGCCATGGCCGTGATGCTGCTCCTCTTTTTTGCCCTGGCGCGGATTCGCCTGGGCCTGGGAACGGTCATCATCGCCCACGTGGCGTTTTCGGTGGCTTACGTTGCGGTCATCGTGCGTGCACGGATTGCCGGCCTGGACCGTGCCCTGGAAGAGGCCGCGCAGGACCTGTACGCCAACGAGTGGCAGACGTTCCGCCGTGTCACCCTGCCCCTCATCATGCCCGGTATCCTGGGTGGGGCACTGCTGGCGTTTACGCTGTCGCTGGACGATTTTGTCATCACGTTCTTCACCAACGGACCGGGCACGACCACCCTGCCCGTTCAGGTCTATGGTATGATCAAAACCGGCATCACGCCGGAGATCAACGCACTGTCGGCGCTGATGCTGCTGGCGTCCGTGATTTTGGTGGCGACGTCGTTGTTACTTCAGCGCGAAGGTAGCACGAAGGCGCAACGGTAGCACGAACGGTTGATTTGAAACCGTTGGTTTGAGACGGTTGATTTGAATGGAGGAGGAGTTCAATGCAGAAGTGGATTGTGTTCGTCGTGGTGGGAGTGCTGGGGGTGTTGGTGCTGGTGGGGTGCCAGGCCACCGGGCAGGCGCCGGCGACACCTGCCGCCAGTGGCACACCGGCGGTGATCGATGAGGTCTGCGGTGACCGCAGCCGGCTGGCTTCGACGCTGCATTTCTATAATTGGTCGCTCTACATGGACGATGCCATCCTGGAGAGCTTCGAAGAACGATGCGGGGTCACGGTCGTGCAGGATACGTTTGCCAGCAACGAGGACCTGTTGGCCAAACTGCAGGCCGGCGCCAGCGGCTACGACCTCATCGTGCCCTCGGACTACATGATCACCATCATGCGCGAGCTCGATCTGTTGGCGACGCTGGATTACGCCAACATTCCCAACTTCGCCAACATCGACGATCGCTTCAAAAAGCCCCCCTTCGACCCCGAACAGCAGCTCACGGTACCCTATCAGTGGGGTACCAGCGGCATCGCCTACGATACGACGCGCGTCACCGAACCGATCGACAGCTGGCAGGCCATCTTCGATCCGGCGCGCGCCTGCCAGTACCCAGGCCTGAGCCTGCTCAACGACCCGCGCGAGGTGTTCGGTGCGGCGTTGAAATGGAAAGGATATTCGCTCAACGATACCGATCCCGCCCACCTGGCCGATGCCCAACAGGCCGTCATGGCCATCAAAGACTGCGTCACGACGTTCGACAGCGAAAGTTTTGCCGATATCCTGCTCAACGGCGAAGTGGCGGTTGGACATGGCTGGAGCGGCCAGTACGCCAAAGCGATGGAAGAGAACAGCGACCTGGCTTACGTCGTCCCCAAAGAGGGATCGGTGATCTGGGTCGATAACATGGCGGTTCCCAAAGATGCACCCAACCAGTACACCGCCGAAATCTTCATGAACTACCTGCTGCGACCCGATATCGGTGCCCAGCTCACCAATTACACCTACTATGCCAGCCCCAATGCCGCGGCGCGGCCGCTGATCGATCCCGAGATCTCCAACAATACGAGTATTTTTCCGCCAACCGAGGTCATGGATAAGCTGGAGTTCATTCGGGACGTCGGTGATGCCACACCACGGATCGAACAAATGTGGACCGAAGTGAAGAGTCAGTAAGCGCCTGGGAGTCTCGAGAAGCGACCTCGTCGTGGTACTTCGGACAGCTTCTTAGCCGGGGCACGTGCACTTGATAGGACGTGCAGTTTGCAGTAAAATACAGCGGCGTTGACGCATGCTGGCGCCGGTCAGGAAAACATGACGCCGTTTGCACAAACCGAACAATTTCTGATCTGGCTGCACAATGGGGCCCCGGGACCGCTAACCTTGCTGCCAGCGACGACCCAGCGTCCCTGGCGTCTCCTGCAGGGCGATGAGCTGGTGGCCGATATCCCCCTGCCGCCGGAAGTCGATGCGGCTGTGTTGTTTGCGGCCGTCCGCGCGGCCGCCGCGATGCATGGCTGGGAAGTGCAGGCGTGCGGTGCCTGCGCCTATTGGCAGGCCCTCGACGCCGAACGCGGGGGTGTCGGGACGTGCACCTGGCAACGTGTGGATCAACCACCGCGGCCGAGCGCGCAACAGCGTGTCATGGCCGCTCCCTGCGCCCATTTTGCGGTCACGGCCGACGCGCCGCAGCCGCCGATTGCGGGTGCTGGTGCGGACGCGTCCGCACCAGCACCGCCGGTCAGTCCATCGTGGTGGAACCGGTTGCGGCGGCGTGGGCCGCAGGCGCTGACAGCGGTGGCCGATCAGCGAGAATACGAAATCGCGGAACGGAGCGGCAAACGACCCGGCACGATCCCCTGCCTGGCCTGTCCGGGCCGCATGGCCAATCTCGGCGCCCAGAAGTGCCGTACGGTCGAAGGGGACGACCGCACGTTTTCCGTGTGGCGCTGCCGGCAGTGCCTGGGTTACTACTTGAACGATTATACCGACAAGTGGGTGCGTACCGACGCCCTGGAAGTCGTAGACGTCTACTACCGGCTGGCACCCCACGAAGCAGTGACCTGCCTGGAGGCGATCGAACGGGCTGGTCGCGGTCAGATCACGCCGGCCGAACTTCAGACCTGGGCAGGATCGTTCCTGGATGGGCGGGCCGCCGCCCGCTCCGAAGTGCGTCGCGCACGCTGAACGTTTGTCGATCAGCCCTCATCGGGCATGCAGGAGGCACAGTCTTGAGCACAAACGGATACGATCACGAAGCCGGGTATGGCAATGGGGCGGACGAGTCCGACTTCGAACGCGAGGGAACCACGGACGACGTAGACGACTTCGATGAAGAGTACCTCGATTTCGACGACGAAGACGAGGAAGACGACGTCGGCCGTATCGTGCCCTACGAACAGCTGTGCAGCATGCTGCTGCAAGCGCTCTCCAGCCTGCCGATCCGGCTGTACCATTTTCAGAGCATGCTCAACCTGAACTCCCTCGAACGGGAATTCACGATCATCTGTGGACCCACCACTGCGCAGCGCCAGCTCGTGCCGCAGGGCACACGCGTGGAGGTGCACATGGTCTGGCCGGCCGAAAATGCCCTGCTCAGCCTGTATGGCAGTGCCGGTTTCTGTGCACCTTTTCATGACCCGGACGAGTGGTGCACGCATCACGAACAGCAACCCGATGCGTTCGTCAACCTGACATTTCGTTACTACGTGCCCGAATCGTCGATCAAAGCCATCAGCAATGATGATGACGTCGATGCCATCGCCCAGCAGCTGCAGACACTGATTGGCGGCACACACCACGACGACATCGTCGATGTGACCTTCGAGGCCCATTATACCCAGGGGGCCCTGGAGCTCACCGCAGCCATGGCCGGTTACGTGGTCACACTGGATGATGAGCTGTCCGATTTTGATCTGCTGGAGCACCGTCTGGAAGAGCTGGCGCACGAACTGTCGGCCAACCTGAAGAAGATCGATAACGCATTCATCCGAAAATAGAGCATACTATGTCACACAACCACGGCCTGCTGCGCATCGAGCTGCGTCCGCGGCAGATCTTTGTCGCCCGCTACGAACACCTGCCCTACCCCAACCTGGGGCCTATGCAGGAGTTTGTGTGCGAGGTTGGCATCACCGCCGCCCAGCCGGTTACGGTAACGACCGTCAGCTTTCAGGTCTTTGCGGGCAGCCAGCTCATCAGCCAGCGGTACTACCACAGCCGCCAGTTGGGCACCATGATCGGTGAAGAACCGCCGGTCATCGTACAGCCCGGCGAGGGCCTGGCCCTGCGGCACTGTTACTTCCTGGAACCCGGCCTCGAACGGCTCACCCAGGTCTTCGCCGCCGTCGAGGCCCAAACCGCCGACGGTCAAACGGTGCAGGCACAGTGGGGCGCCCCCTTGCTCTATTTCGAGCAGCAAACGACGCTGCACCTGCCGTTCAACGGTACGTGGTGGGCCATCATGGGCAGCGATTGGACCGATCTGCACAAAGGCGAACCAATCAGCCAGGCCTTTGCCATCGATTTTGTCAGGCTGGGCCCCAATAACAATACGTTTCTGACCGATGGCCTCACCAACGAAGACCATTTTTCGTTTGGACAGCCGGTCCTGGCCCCCGCCGGCGGCGAAGCCATCGTTGCCACCTGGGACATGACCGACAACCCACCGGCAGCGCTGCCACGTCCCGAAGAGCTGGGTGATGATCCGCGGCGCAGTTTTGGCAATGCCCTCTTCATTGCGCACAGCGACGGCGAGTTCAGTTTCCTGGCCCACCTGCAGGCCGATTCGATCACCGTGCGCAGCGGCGAGTGGGTGACACAAGGCCAAACCGTGGCGCGGGGCGGCAATTCGGGCCTGTCGCCTGGGCCGCATCTGCACTACCATATGCAAAACGGCCCGCATCTGTACGTCGACCAGGGTCTGCCCGTGCGTTTCAGCATGTTCAGTGTGACCGGCGATCGCATTGCACAAGGCAGCATCCCTTCCCGCCTGATCGTGACCCCGTTCACCGCGAGTGATACGGAATCAAACTGAACAAGGAGCCGGACCATGACTGCTGAAGACCGACGGAATGGATTGGGAGATGACGAATCATCCGAGATGATGGAACTCCGCACTGAAGTGACGGAAGAGGAACTCAAGGTTTTGGAGGGTCTGGAGGGCAAACAGCTGGCCAGTCTGACGCTCTGGTCCGATTCGTTGGCCTATGCGGAAGAAAACGAAGACCAGACTCCGGACGAGGAACGCTACTTCTTCGACTGCGACCTGTATTTCGCCAATCACCAGCTGCTTGAGTTGTATGGTGCCAGTCTGTACCTGGATCCGGAGGACGACCCCGTGCAGGGCATGGACCTGATTACCAACATGCTGGCCGCGATCACCGAAGATGGTGGCACACTGGCGGAAGTGGCGCGCGATGACGACGACGGGCTCGTCTTGGTTTTCGACGCAACCGATGCAGCGCTGGTGGTGGCGGTGAGCGGCTGGGTGCTGGACACCTGGGATGAGCTGCCCGATTTCGAAGAGGACGAGGAAGAGGAATAAGGCTATCGACAGCACCGGCAGCCGGCGTCTCCGTTGAGCTTGGAGACGCCATGTGTTTGGGTCACGCGAAGCCGCGAAGACCGCGAAAAGGTATCTGCGTCTTTTTCGCGGCTTTGCGTGACCCAAGCCTGAAAATCAGTACGAATCGCCCGCTTCCAGCAGTTCGATGAGCACACCATGCGCCGCACGCGGATGCAGAAATGCACCGCGACCCTCAGCGGCCTGGATGGGTTCGGTGTGAATCATCTCCACCTGACGAGCCTGCATCTCCCGGATCGATTCACCAATGTCGTCCACCTCCAGACAGATGTGGTGCATCCCTTCACCGCGTTTGGCCAGGTATTTGGCCACACCCGACGTCTCGGTGACAGGCATGATCAATTCGATCATACTATCACCCGCCGGCAGAAAGGCGATTTCCACTTCCTGCTCCGGCATGAGCTGGCGTTTGCTCAGGTGCAGCCCGAGCCCATCCTGGTAGGTCAGCAGGGCTTTGTCCAGGTCGGCAACCACGATTGCGATGTGGTTGATTTTTTTGATCATCGGTCATGACTCGCTTTCTCGTTTGCCTCTCGGATGAAATCGACCATTTGCGTGCGGCGGTCGTCCCGTCAATCGGGGACTACCCGCCACTCCTGTACTTCGGTGTCGAAATCGGCGATGTCGTCCAACGGCAGTTTCCAATATTTGCCCTTGGCCTCGACGGCAGTGGTACCGTCGGGCAGGAGCAGCTCGCCGGTGCCCTCGAAATAGAACTGCCGGTCCTTGACGATTCGCCCCACGGCGGTCAGCTCTACGTCGAGCGGCACCGGCTGTTTGAAGCGCATCTCCAGGGCCACCGTTACGCCCCAGATCTCGCCGCCGTTGAACATCACGGCGCGGCCCATGGTCTCGTCCAGAATGCCGCCGATGACACCGCCGTGCATGCGACCCGGATACCCCTGGTGAATCTCGCGCCCCGTGAAGCGTGCCAGGACGCTGCCGTCGTCCTGTTCATAGAAGAAGACCTTCACCCCCGCCACGTTCTTCATGCCGCAGATGAAGCACATCTTCGAGTTGGGTTGTTTCTTGAGCGTCATACAAATGCTTCTGGCCGGTATTCACCAAAGACCCCGCGCAGCGTGCCGCAGATTTCACCCAGCGTGGCGTAATTCTCCACACACTCGACGAACAACGGCATGAGCGGGGTATCCTCCTGGCGCGCGGCCTTGTCGAGCCGCGCCAGGAGTGCTGCCACCTGGTCATTGTCGCGCCGTGCGCGCAGCTCACGCAGCCGCTGCACCTGGCTGGCCTGCACCGACAGGTCGACGCGCAGAATGTCCGCTTCGGGCACTTCGTCGGTCACGAACCGGTTGACACCCACGACCACCATCGAGCCGTCTTCGATGGCCCGCATGGCGGTGTACGCTGCATCCTGGATTTCGCGCTGCATGTAACCCTGCTCGATGGCCCGCAGCGCGCCGCCCATGGCTTCGATTTTGTCGAGATAGGAACGTGCCTGCTTTTCGATCTCGTTGGACCACGATTCGATCAGATAGCTGCCGGCGAGCGGATCGGGGGTATCGGCCACGCCCGACTCATACGCGATGACCTGCTGTGTACGCAGGGCCACTTCCACAGCATGCTGGGTCGGCAGCGCGAGGGCTTCGTCCTTGGAGTTGGTGTGCAGCGATTGGGTACCCCCCAACACGGCAGCCAACGCCTGCATGGTCACGCGGATGATATTGACGTCGGGCTGCTGCGCAGTCAGGGTAGAGCCACCCGTCTGCGTATGGAACCGCAGCTGCCACGCTTTCGGGTCCCTGGCGCCAAAACGATCGCGCATGATGTGGGCCCACAAACGGCGTGCGGCACGGAACTTGGCAACCTCTTCCAGGAAGTTGTTGTGCGCGTTGAAGAAGAAGGATAACTGACCGGCAAACTCGTCGACATCCAGCCCCGCCGCCAGCGCGGCTTTGACGTAATCGATGCCATCGGCCAGCGTAAACGCGACCTCCTGCACCGCCGTGCTGCCCGCCTCACGGATGTGGTACCCGCTGATCGAAATCGTATTCCACTTGGGCACGTGCTGCCCGCAGTACGCAAACAGATCGGTGATCAGCCGCATCGACGGTTTGGGCGGGAAGATGTAGGTGCCGCGCGCCGTGTATTCCTTGAGTATGTCGTTCTGTACCGTACCGCGCAGCTCGCTGACCGGTACGCCCTGCTTTTTGGCCACAGCGATCACCATGGCCAGCAGGATCGCCGCCGGCGCGTTGATGGTCATCGATATGCTGACCTTATCGAGCGGAATCTGGTCGAGCAGGATTTCCATGTCCTGCAGCGACGAGATGCTCACCCCCACCTTACCCACTTCACCATCGGCCAGGGGATGATTGGCATCGTAGCCGATTTGCGTCGGCAGGTCGAACGCTACGGAGAGACCGGTCTGCCCTTGCTCCAGCAGGTAGCGGTAGCGCAGGTTGGATTCTTCGGCGGTGGCAAAGCCGGCATACTGGCGCATGGTCCAGAAGCGGCCGCGGTACATGTTCGGATAGATGCCGCGTGTGAAGGGAAATTCGCCGGGGAAGCCCAAATCCTGGTGGTAGTCCAGGGTGACGTCGGCGGGTGTATAGAGCGGATCGACCACGATGCCAGAGCTGTTTGTGAACTCGGCGGTCCGTTCAGCGGCCCGTGACACGAACTTGCGGCGTGTGGTTTCCATCCACTTCTGTTTCAAATCGGCAATGAGTGCATCAGACATAACAACTCCCGCTTATCGAATACTTCGGCGATGTGCGCCGGTCAGGGCTCCGCCAGCAGCGTGATCAAAACCTGACCCTGGTCGACGCGATCGCCCGGTTTGACTTTGACGTTCCCCACGATTGCCGCGCGCGGCGACCGCAGGTCGTTTTCCATTTTCATAGCTTCGAGGATGACCAGGCTCTGCCCGGTGTGGACCGTGTCGCCGTCGGTCACCAGCACCTTGACCACCAACCCCGGGATGGGGGCCTTGAGGGCCAGGTCTCCCCCAGCCGGATCGAGCCCTTTGGCCTGGCGCAGACGCCGCCAGCGTTCATCTTCCACCCGTACCGTCATGGCATCGCCGCCGATGATGACGCGAAAATCGTTCCCGGGCAGTTCTTCGGCCACCACTTCGCGCGACGCGTTGTTGATCAGCAGCGAAAAGACGGGCAGCTTGCCAATGCGCCGCAGATCGACATCCACCAGCTCGTCATTGACGAATACACGATTGTCAGGGTCGATCTCTACGGTGAACTCAACGCCTTCGACGATGGTAATGTACTTCATACGCGCAAACCTCCCCAGCGGCTGGCACGTTTCCAAATCGAGGTGCCGGCGTCGGCCCATTGGCGTACGCTGATCGCCCCACGTTCGGTATCGTGCGCCAGCATGGTCGCCACGATGGCAGCCATGCGCTTGTTTTCGGGTTTGTCCGTGGCCTGCAGGGCAAAACGCTGTTCGAGGAACGTCGTATCGAACGTGCCCCACATGAAACGTGTGCTGTCCATGATCTGCTGGTGGAAGGGGATCGACGTTTTGATCCCGCCAATTTTGTACTCCTGTAAGGCGCGTCGCATGCGCAGGATGGCCTCGGCACGTGTCTCACCCCAGACGATCAGTTTGGCGATCATCGGATCGTAATAGAGTGAGACCTCGAAACCTTCGTAGATGCCGCTCTCCACCCGTACGCCCGGTCCGGTCGGTTCGGTCAGGCTGACCACGCGTCCGCCCGAGGGCAGGAAGTTGTTGAACGGGTCTTCGGCGGTGATACGGCACTCGATGGCCCAGCCGCGCGGGCGGATGTCGTCCTGGCTCCAGCGCAGGCGTCGGCCGCTGGAAATCGCGATCATCTCTTTGACGATATCCACGCCGGTGATCATCTCGGTGATCGGGTGTTCTACCTGGAGGCGGGTATTCATCTCGAGGAAGTAGAAGTTGCCCTGCCGGTCGAGCAGGAACTCGATGGTGCCGGCATTCACGTAGTTCACGGCCTGCGCCGCCCGTACGGCAATGGCGCCCATCTTGGCCCGCAGGTTTTCGTCGACGGCCACCGATGGCGCTTCCTCGATGAGTTTCTGGTGGCGGCGTTGGATCGAACACTCGCGTTCGCCCAGGTGAATCACGTTGCCGTGTTTGTCGGCCAGGAGCTGGATTTCGATGTGGCGGGCGTTTTCGACCAGCTTCTCCAGGTAGACCGTGTCGTCGCCAAATGCGCCTTTGGCTTCGCGGCGGGCAGCACTCAGGGCATATTCCAGGTCCTCCGCTTTGCGCACGGTGCGCATTCCCTTGCCGCCACCACCTGCGGCAGCTTTGATCAGGATGGGATAGCCAATCTGCTCCGCCGCGTTGGCCGCATCCTCGTCGTTCAGTCCTTGGGGTGTCCCAGGCACCACCGGTACGCCGGCCGCCATCATGGCACGACGCGCCTGGACTTTGTCACCCATCGCGCGGATGGCGTGGGCTGGCGGTCCGATGAAGGTAATGCCCTCGGACTCGCAGGCTTCCGCAAATTCCTCGCGTTCGGAGAGGAACCCATACCCCGGATGAATGGCTTCGGCACCGCTTATGTGCGCGACTTCCAGGAGTTTGTCGATTCGTAGATAGCTCTCACGCGAGGGTGCCGGCCCGATGCAGTACGCCTCATCGGCATAACGCACGTGCAGTGCGTTGCGATCGGCTTCAGAGAACACGGCGACCGTATTCACGCCACGGTCGCGGCACGCTCGAATCACGCGGACGGCAATTTCACCGCGATTCGCAACCAATACTTTTTTGAACATCGGCGTCTATCTCCACAATTCACCAGCTCGGCACGAATGCAAAGTCATCCGGCACCCGGTGCAGGTCCTGCCAGGCCGCCACCACGGCCGGGTCGAACTGGGTGCCCGCATTATCGCATACGCGGAGCATCGCTTCGCTGTGGGGCAGGCCCTTTCGATAGGGCCTGTCCATCGTCATCGCGTCATACGCATCGGCAACCGACAGGACGCGTGCCACGATCGGTATTGCCTCACCCTTGAGTCCATCTGGGTAACCATCACCATCCCAACGTTCGTGGTGATGCCGCAGCAGGGCGAGTGCCGACGATGACAATCCAACCGCTGCCTCGAGCAGAATTTCCACACCGGCTTCGGGGTGGCGTTTGATTTGTGCATACTCCTCGGCGGTCAACGAACCCGGTTTGTTCAGTATCTCGGGCGGCACCACCCGTTTTCCCAGGTCGTGCAGCGGTCCCACGTACGCCAGCGCATCCATATCGACCCGCGGCAGCCTCAGCTTACGTCCCAGGACCAGGGCGTAACGTACCACGCGATCGCTGTGTCCGGCCACATCTTCTTCTTCCGCCGCGTACATATCGAACAGAAGGTCCATCACCTGGCAGATCAGCTCGAAGGCACGGGTGGCCTCTGCGTTTACGAGCGGAATCGGCGGCAGATCGGCATCCTTCAGGCGCCTGTTTTCCATAAGGATCCGCCCGAATGACTGCTGCATCTGCACCCGGTCGGCCTGAAAAATCAGACCCAGATAACGATAGATGCGTTCTGCCCGCTGCAGGCAGTCCAGACCAGACTGGTGAGCACCGGTGGCCAGGTACAGACTGCCGAACAGGGCGTTCACATCGGCAACGAGCGAGCGATCGAAGTGAAACAACTGCCGCACGTGCGTATCCAGGGCACGGCTGGCATAGTCGCCCGCCGCGTGCAGCTGACCGCGGCGCAGATGGATTTCGCTGCGCATCTGCTGGAAGTAGCTCAGGCGCTCCAGCCAGTCCGGTTGATGTCCCAGGGCTGCCAGGTTCTCGCCCTCGACCAGGTAGTCTTCGGCGACCTGATAATTGCCCAGGGCAATCTCGTAGTGCCCCAGGTTCTCCAACACCGTGATCAGTACCACTTCGTTCCCGACGGCCCGTGCCAGCACGAGCGCCTGCTCCGACAGGGCGCGCGCCTGGTCGAAATCGCCCACCAACGAATTGGCAATCGCCAGGTTGATGTACGCGCGGGCCAACGTTCGTTGCTCGTGAACCGACAACGCGGCCGGTGGTCGCGTCTGTAAAGGTGCCAGGACAGCCAGGGCTTCACGCAGTGCCCAGACTGCGTCAACCGGCCGTCGCTGTTGCGCCGCTACGAATCCCAGGACACTATACGCCGTGGCAACCTTGGTCCGGTTGTCGTCGTGCAGCTGCGAGATCAACTGCAGGCAGTGCCTGGCATTGTCGGCGGCTGCCGTGTAGCTGTTCAGCAAAAACGCCTGGTCTTCCGCCAGGTGCAGGCTGATGTTCGCTTCCTGGGCCAGCAGTCCATGCGCCTGCGACAGGGCAAGGGCAGTACGTGCCGCTTCGATTGCAGCCACGGGCAGACCCTGGTTAAAGTAATAGGCACGCTGCCGCAGCAGTTCCACGATCCGAGCCATGACAGTGCCTACGGCCGATACCGGATGTGAGCGAACGCTCAAAGCTCCCTCAAAACTGTAGGGTTATGAACACTACATCGGGGCTGAACTGCTCAGCGGGCAACGCACTGACGGACCGTAGTTCTCCAAATGCGGCATCACTGGCACGCAGGCACAGGCGTTGAATCTCACGCACGACGGTCGTCAACGGCTGTCCCAGCAGACGTGCATCCGTCTCGGCCAGGTGCGCACTCAACGTCACCAGGCCACTCACCCACTCGTCGACCACCGGCGGGCGCGGTTCCGGCAGACAGGTAAAACGCACCGGCACGCCGCAGTCCACCTCGAACTCCAGCCAGGTTTCCCCATCCGCCCGGTCGTGCACGACCGCAGTGACGGTACCAGACAGGGCAGCCTGCCCCGGCGCTACCGGCAGCAGGTGTGGCCGTCCCTGCGGGTGAGTCACCAGCTGTCCGATCCCGCCCGTCTCACCCAACGATACGGCACCCCCATCCAGGATCACGGTCAACAAGGCGCCAATGTTGAGGGGTCGTGCTCCGCCTGCTTCGAATTGCCAGGCGGGCAGCTCGACGGTTACGATCATAAACGTGCCTGCCTACAGTGGAATATTGCCATGTTTTTTCGGCGGATTGGTATCCCGTTTGTTCTGCAGCATCTCCAGGGCATTGATCAGCCGCGGCCGCGTCTCCTTAGGTTCGATGATATCATCGACGTACCCGCGCGAGGCCGCCACGTAGGGATTGGCGAACTTGGCTCGATACTCGCCGACCAGGCGTGTCTTTTCGGCATCGGGGTCTGCCGCATCGTTGATTTGACGGCGGAAGATGATGTTGACCGCCCCATCCGGCCCCATGACCGCAATCTCGGCCGTGGGCCACGCCAGGTTGATGTCACCGCGGATGTGTTTGCTGTTCATGACACAGTAGGCGCCGCCGTACGACTTGCGTGTAATGACCGTGATTTTGGGCACCGTCGCTTCGCAGTAGGCAAACAGCAGTTTGGCGCCGTGGCGAATGATGCCACCGTGCTCCTGGCCCAGGCCGGGCATGAAGCCCGGCACATCCTCGAAGGTAATGATCGGGATGTTGAAGCAGTCACAAAACCGGATAAAGCGGGCTGCTTTCCAGGAGGCATCGATGTCGAGCACACCGGCCAGCACCATCGGCTGGTTGGCAATGATCCCGATTGGTCGTCCGCCGAGACGGGCAAACCCCACGAGGACGTTACCGGCGAAGTGCTCGTGCACCTCGAGGAAGTCACCCTCGTCAACCACGCGCCGTAACAGGTCCCGCATATCGTAGGCCTTGTTCGGGTTATCGGGCACGATGCTGTCGAGTTCTTCATCCATGCGCAGTGGATCGTCATTGGGCTTGCGCAGGGGTGGATCTTCCAGGTTGTTCTGGGGAAAGAAGCTGAGTAGTTTCTGCGTCAGGAACATCGCCTCTTCTTCGCCTTCGGCAACGAAGTGCGCCACACCGCTCTTGTTGGCGTGTACCTGCGCGCCACCCAGGTCCTCGAAACTGACGTCCTCGTGCGTCACTGTTTTTACCACTTCAGGACCGGTCACGAACATGTAGCTCGAGTCCTTGACCATGATGATGAAGTCGGTGATGGCGGGTGAATAGACGGCACCGCCCGCACTGGGGCCCAGGATCACCGAAATCTGGGGCAATACGCCGGAAGCCAGCGTATTTTGTAGGAAGATATCGGCGTAACCGCCCAGCGAGACGACACCCTCCTGGATGCGCGCGCCGCCGGAGTCGTTCAGGCCTACGAGCGGAGCGCCATTTTTCAGCGCCATGTTCATGATCTTGACGATCTTCTCGGCGTGAGCCTGCGACAAGGATCCACCAAAGACGGTGAAATCCTGCGAATAGACATACGTCAGGCGCCCGTCGATGGTGCCGTAACCGGTGACTACGCCGTCCCCCAGAATCTTCTGGTCGGCAAGACCAAAGTCGGTGGTGCGGTGGGTTACGAATATGTCCAGCTCGCGAAAACTACCCTTGTCGAGCAACAACTCGAGCCGCTCGCGCGCCGTGAGCCGTCCCTTTTCGTGTTGGCGGCGGATACGTTCCAATCCACCGCCCAGTTTGGCCTGCTCTTTCAGATCGCGCAGCTCTTGAATCTTCGAGTCCAGCGTCACAGGGCTGACCTCCATCTCTTGCAGTATCGCGAAACAAGAGGATGCACAGACGGGGGGCAGCTCGTCTACCGCCGGCACCACACGTCCGGCAAGCCGGACCGTGGGCCACACACGGTCTACGATACCGTCGGTGCCGCCTCAGAGGGTGTGTTAGTGGCCGTCTGCGTCACGGGTGTTTTACGCAGAGAAAGGTAGGCAACCCACACGACCAGGATCCAGGTCATTACGATGGTATGCCACTGCATCAACCACAGCGGCACCAACGGGTAAAAGCGCGGGTACTCACCCACACCGTAATCGACAAAGTCACTGAGCACAAACCACACCAGCGCTGCCAGCACATCACGCAGTTGGGCGCGGAACTGTGTCAACAAATACACGCCCTGTACAATCATGCCCAGATGCGCGAGGGTCATCACGATGCCCTCGACCGTCAGCGGCGCTCCGCGCAGCCAGTAGGTGAACCAGAACGTCACCGTCCACACACCATATTTGATCAGGCCGATGGCGGTGATGGTGTAGAACCCGCTCCACGTTTTCTGACGGCGCAGTGCCACAAAGGCAATCACAAAGAGGAGGGCGAACAAGGGACAGTCGGGGATAAACACCCATAACCAGGGTGCCGGGCCACCCAGGCCATCTTTGCCGACCAGGAAATGGGGACCGTACCAATAGATCGTACCCACGACAAAACCCACCAGGTTGAGCACGATGATCAGCCAGGCGATTGCTTTGACCTCAAAGAGGTCAAAAACCCGCTGCAGTGGGCGCGGTACGTTCAGCATAGTGGTTCACCACTCACGGTGTATCCGTTTCTCCGCCGCCGAGCAGCCGGATGGGCACGCCGCCCACGACTGCGCCGGCGGGTACGTCACGATTGACCAGGCTCATGGCCGAAACCACGGCATTGTCGCCGATCACGACGCCGGGCAAGATCGTGCAGTTTGCACCAATCACAACATTGGCCCCGATGACGACCGGTCCCTTGCGCCATTCGCGCAGCAGATACTCATGCGCCAGGATCACGGTGTTGTAGCCCACAATCGTATTGGGGCCGATGGTAATCTCCTCGGGGAAGAAGACATCGAGCACGACGGCCAGGGCCACCGAGGCATCCTTCCCCACCCGTACACCCAGCCACTGGTACATGCGCCGCTTCACGTGCAGCCAGGGCACGTAGCGCGCCGTATAGACCACGATCCAGTTGCGCACCACCTTCCACAGCGGCACCGTGCTGTACAGGTGCTGCAGGGTGTTGCGCGCATCCGGTGAAGGCAAAATCTGCAGCCTTGCCTGGCGTTTGGACGGTGAGTTCACAGTCTAGCCGATTTCCAGCACCAGTTTCCCAAAATGATCATCGGTCATCATACGCGACAGCGCCTGTGGGTAGTCCCGCAGCGCAAACACGTCATCGAGCGTCACGCGCACACGGCCGGCAAAAATTAGCCGCATGACCTGCTCGAACTCCACTTGCGTGCCCATGGTCGATCCGATGATGCTCAGCTGGCGCGTAAAGACGATATTGAGCGGCGTGACCGCCTTATAACCACCGGTCCCGCCGACGGTCACCAGGCGGCCGCCGGCACCCAGGCTGCGCAGGCTGCTGATCCAGGTCGGTTCGCCCACGTTGTCGATCACCATGTTGACGCCGCGTTTGCCGGTTTTGGCCCACACCGCCTTGCTCCAGTTGGGCTCCACGCTGCGATCGATGGCCCAGTCGGCGCCCAGGGCCAGGGCATGCGCCGCTTTGCGCGCATCGCCGGCCACAACCCACACCACGGCACCGGCATAACGGGCCAGTTCGATGGCAGCGGTATTGACCCCACCGCCCGCGCCCACGATCAACACCGTTTCACCTGGCTGCAGCTGGCCCTTGGTGAACAGCATGCGCCACGCAGTCAGGTAGACCGTGGGGGCCGCGGCAGCCACCCGCATGTCGACCCCATCGGGTACCGCCAGCAGATTGCGCGCCGGCACGCGGATGTACTCGGCGTAGTTGCCCGGTGCATGCTCGCCGATCAACCCAAACTCATCACAGTAAGGGTGCTGACCAGCGCGGCAGTACGCACAGTGACCGCACCACAGGGTCGGGTTGTAGGTGACGCGCTGGCCAACCTGCCACCCCTGCACATTGGCGCCCAGTGCGGCCAGGGTGCCGGCGCCATCGGCACCCAATACAAAGGGCAGCGGCAGTTCGAGGCCAGGCCAGCCGATGCGCACGAAGTGGTCCAGACGATTCAGCGCGGCAAATTCGACCCGGACCAGCACATCGTCGGCGCCGATTTCGGGCACTGCGATGTCCTCGCGGTACTGCAGAACTTCCGGCCCGCCATGGGAAAAAAAGACAATCGCCTTCATAGACCTAGCGGACACCCAGTTCGTTGCGTGCGATCACCAGTCGCTGAATTTCGCTGGTGCCCTCGTAGATCTCGGTGATCTTGGCATCACGGAAGTAACGTTCGAGGGGCATTTCTTTGCTGTAGCCCATACCGCCGTGGATTTGCACCGCCTGATGCGTCACGAACATGGCGGTTTCGCTGGCGAACAGTTTGGCCATGGCGGCTTCCAGGGTGTAACGGGCACCCGTCTTTTTACCGGCCATCTTGGCCAGTGCTGCGCTGTAGATCAGCAGGCGGCTGGCTTCGATGCGCGTCTTCATGTCGGCAATTTTCCATTGAATACCCTGAAACTCGCCAATCGAACGCCCAAAGGCCTGGCGTTCGACCGCGTATTGTTTGCTGGCCGCATAGGCCGCTTCGGCCACACCCAGCGCCTGGCTGGCAATCCCAATACGACCGGTGTCGAGCACGGTCATCGCAATCTTGAAGCCGTCACCCGGGCGACCCAGCAGGTTTTCGACCGGACAGCGGTAGTCCTCGAAGATGATTTCACACGTGGCGCTGGCGCGAATGCCGAGTTTGGGCTCCGTTTTCCCGCGCACGAAACCGGGCTGGCGTGTATCGATCAGAAATGCGCTGATGCCCTGGTGTTTCTTTTCGGGCTGGGTCATCGTGAAAAGCACAAGGTAGTCGGCAACCGGGCCGCTGGTAACCCACGATTTGCGCCCGTTGATGGTGTAGTAGGTACCGTCGGCGCTGAGCACGGCACGGCTGAGCATGCTGCCGGCGTCGGAACCGGACATCGGTTCCGTCAGCGAGTAGGCGCCGATCGCCCGACCGCTGGCCACCGGTGCGAGGAACTGCTGCTTCTGGGCTTCAGTGCCAAACAAGAGGATACCATGGCCGTAGAGCGAGTTGTTGACCGACAGGATGGTGCTGGTCGCCACGTCGGCCTTGGCAATTTCCTCGACGGCCAATACGTACGCAATGGTATCGAGACCGGCCCCACCATACTCCTCCGGCACCTCGATCCCCATAAAACCCATGGCCCCCATCGTCCTGACCAAATCGCTGGGAAACTCACCCGTTTCGTCGAAGTGGGCGGCCACCGGTGCAATCTCATTCTGAGCAAAATCACGCGCGGCATCGCGGATCATGCTCTGCTCGGCGTTGAGCGTAAATTCCATGCAAAGCCTCCTGGTATTGTCAATCGATACCGCATCACGGCCCGCCCCAATGCCATGGGACGCAGCGCCTCATCCCCCTTGCAGCAACAAACTCAGGATCGTCCACACCAGACCGCAGGCCAGAAAACCAACAAACAGCACAGGTAACGCCACCGCGGTCAATACCAGGCTGGACACTTTCCCGGGAATCTGGCGGGTAAACAGCAGCGCTAATCCAAAGGCCACAACCAGTGTCAGAACAACCGCAGCAATCTGGGCTGCCAACTGGTTCGTGCTCAGCATAGTGAACAACAAGTAATAGACAGCCGCGCCGCTTACCAGTCCACCAGCCGCGCTGACCAGGGCAATTCCTATCCGCTTCAAACAGCGTCTCCTGCACGAGTGTAAGATGAACTCATTGTACACTAATCGCCGCAAAACAACAAGGTCAAAAGAAACCGGCAGTTGGGCCAACGGTCGTGCCAACGACCGGCCACGTCACGACGCCTCCATCGACCGCACAGCCGACATGATTTGATCGTAGGTCACTTCGAGCGCTTCGGGGATCACACGCGTGCCGGCGGTGACCGTCATGTAGTTCGTATCGGCATTCCAGCGCGGCACGATGTGCACGTGGACGTGTTCGGCGATACCGGCCCCGGCGACCTTACCCAGGTTGATGCCCAGGTTGAAACCTTGCGGCCCCAGCGCCTGGCGCAGCACGGCCAGACTCTTGCTGCACAGCAGCATAATCTCGGTCAGGACCGCTGGATCCAGATCTTCCAGGCTGGCGCGGTGCACGTAGGGTGCCACCAGGAGGTGACCGTTGTTGTAGGGATACAGGTTGAGCATCACATACGCGTGCGCGCCACGCAAAACGATGAGCTCGGCGCGATCATCTACGCAGGCAGATTTTTCGCAAAAGACACAGCCCGCCGTCCTGTCTTTATTGCCCAAGATATATGACATACGCCACGGTGCCCACAGTATTTGATTCACTCAGCTACCTGGAAAAGGTCGATTCTTTCAGGGGCCAGGTTGGTGATGGTGTGCAGGTTTCAAATAAAGTTTACCAGAAGCGCCGCGGCGCGTCAATTTCGTGGGGAGGAGGGAGTAGGGAGGAGGGAGTAGGGAGGAGGGAGTAGGGAGGAGGGAGTAGGGAGTACGGAGTAGGGGGATAAATGCAGGGATGCGCGAATGCGGGAGGTGATGATCGTGCTTTGAGTGACGGTGGGCGGTCAGGCAAGGCCTGACCACCCACACAACGTTCGTAAGAACGGTCGTAAAGGATTCGCGTGGATTGGCGTCGATTCGCGGTTAGCAATTGGCGGCGAGGGTTACGCGGATTAGTCGGGCGCGGCGTCTCCTTCGGCGCGGAGGAGGTCGATGGTTTCGACGGCGTGACGCAGGTGGGGAATGACGATGCTGCCGCCCACCACCAGCGCCACGTTCAATGCGTCCAACAGCTCGGCATCGGACCAGCCTGCTTCGACGCACTGGATGAGGTGGTAGTCGATGCAGTCGTTGCAGCGCAGCACCGCTGACGCCACCAGGCCCAGCAGCTCTTTGGTGCGGCCGTCCAACGCATCCTCGCGGTAGGCGGCTGTGTCCAGGTTGAGAAAGCGTTTGATGCCCAGGTGATCCAGCTCAGTGATGCGCGCATTCATGCGCGTGCGGTAGAAACGAAACTCGTCGAGACGATTGGTCATAATCCCTCCTACCACGCAGTTGCTGCGACCTGTACATCGAGCAGGTCGATGACACCGTCGGCGTTGAGATCGAACACGGCGCTGTAACCCGGTGTCCGGCTGTCGGTCAGCCAGCGGGCGGCCACCATCTGGACGTCGACGACGTCGGAAAGGCCGTCCGCATTCACGTCGCCGGTGACGGCGGACGCTATTGCGAGGCGGCCCAGGCGTGCCAGGCGGCCTTCGTGAAAATCGGCGGGCCAGGCACCCGTGGCACGCCGCGTCACACCAAAGCCGTCGACGAACGGCTGGACAAACGCCACGGCAAAGCCGCTGTCCTGCGCCGTATTCAAACTCACGTCGTCGACATCCCCACTGGCCAGGGGCATACGCAGTTCGAAGGTCATGACACCGTCCTGACTGCCGGTGGCACCCTGGCCGTGCTGCTGCGTGTCCAACACCAGCGCGGAGCCGTTCCAGTGCCAATCCTGCCAGCTGCCGCTGCTGCCCAACGACTTGACGTCGCCACCGGTGAACCACACCTGCAGACCATCGCCGGGCACCGGTGAGATGCCGCGTAGTTGGGCGGCAATCCAGAGGTGATTTCCGGTGCCGGGCGTGGCCCCCAGCCAGAGATCGAGCGTGCCTTGCTGCGGCTGGTTCGTCAGGAAGGCCAGGGGGACCTGCACGTGGCGCGCTGCCTGCCATTCGCCGGGCTGCATGACCCCATCGAGCACGGGGGCGGCACCGGTCCACAGGGCTGCCCGCTGCGGCGCAAAGGGCAGCACCTGGCGCAGCGCACCGGCCACATCGAGTTTGCCGGTGCCCCACTGCTCATTCACCTGAAAGGTGGTGAAACTGTCGCGCCGCGCACCGGCTCGCAGCGCAGTCTCGATCTCGACCGCATCCAGGTCGGGCCGCGCCTGGCGCAGCACGGCCACCGCACCGGCCACGTGCGGCGCGGCGCCGCTCGTGCCGCTGAACCAGCGGTACTGGCCCCAGCTGCCGGTTTGGGCACGGTCGAGTGCCGCCACGACGTCGTAATTGCTCGGTGCTGCCACGTCCAGCAGCGCCTGCCCATCGACGCGCGGGCCCTGGCCGCTGAACGCACTCAGTCCACCGGTGGTGACCGGATCCAGACCGGCAGCGAAACCACGTGTGCTGTACGACCCCACCACAATGCCGGCATCCGCCGTGGCGGGCCAGACGGTGGTGCTGGTTGGGTTACGATAGGCATCCCACTGGAAACCGCCCACGAATGCCGAACGGTTGTCTTGCACGAACGCGTTGAGGGTCAATGGGCTGCTGTGGGTGTTGGTCACGACCAGGGTCCACGTCCCGGCAGCGATCGGCGTGCGCAGCAGGTGGAGGTCGAACCGGCCCGTGCCCCGGCTCGACATGAACCTTCCACTGGCCACGGTGTGCCCATCGGCGGTCGTCGTGCTGTTGGACCAGGGCGGCACCACGTAGTGGTTGCCCGCGCCACCGGCGGGTGTCGTCAGGGCGGCGGCCAGGAGATCGGCGTCCCCGCGCCAGACCAGGGTCATGTCTGCTGTCGTGGCGTTGACGCCGGATGGCTGAATGAGCGGCAGGGTGGTGGAAGCACCGGGGGCCAGGGTCAGGTAGGCGTGTTTGCTGCCGCGGTTGAGATTGCCCGCCGGCAGCACCTGGGCGACACCCTGTTGGTGGGCGGTGCTGACCATCGTTTCGTGGTTGGATGAGCCGTCGAAGAACTCACCCGCAATGTGGGTGTATTCGTGGATGACGACGTCGGCGCCGTTGTCCAGCGACCACAGCAGCGACTGGCCAATCGAATTGCCCGAGGCATATGGGTCGGCCAGCAGCAGGTCGGCATCTGGCGCGACGCTGGTGTAGCGGCTGAACCCGCGCCAGCCGCCGGCGACGATGCTCAACACGGCGGTGCCGTGCGTCATGCCGTCGAGTGTGGTCTGGCTCAGGTCGATCCCGCGCCGGCGCGTGACACCGCCGTTGTCGAATACCTTGGCAATGCGGCTGGTCCCCAGGCCGTGCAGCGTCTCGCCGGGGTCGAGCTGCTGGTTGCCGCTGCTGTCGGCCACCAGGAAGACACGTTCACCCATGCTGGGCAGGCTGTCACTGCCGGGGCCGTAGTCGCGTTGGTTGTTGCCGTTGGCATCGTTGTACAGCCAGTCCATGTCGGTGCGGAAGAGACCATCGTTGGTTCCAGGCACGTCGTAGGGACGCGGAAAGCCGTCGAACTGGAGCGATGTCCCATCGACGAAACGCAGGGTTTCATTTGGGTCAGCCGTGAGATTGGCGTTGAGATCGACGGCGTCCTGATCAGGTTCGAAGGCGCCGCTGTTGTTCGCATCGAGCCAGGCGAACGTGCCGCCATCGGCATGAAACAGCAGGGGATGAAACACGTCCACACCGGTATCGATGTCGGCCACCGTAACGCCGGCACCGCTGAGACCTGACGGCAGGGTGTTGGAGATGACCCAGGCGGCGGTACCGTGGATATCTGGCACGCTGAGATCGAGCGGTGGCACCAGGTCGTCGGTGGTATCGGCATCGATCTGCACGATGTCGGTCCGTGCCAGCAGCACGTCGAACTGGTGCCACGGCACGGTGAGCGGTACGACGTTGGCCAGCTGTCCGGCAGGTGCCCAACCGGCCGCGGCCAGGGCGGCCAGATCCTTTTCGTCGAGGGGGTGATCGAAGCGCACGGTGATCGGTACCTCAGTGGCCAGCTCGCCGCGCAGCTCGCCGCGCACCTGCTGCGTGCGCAGCCACTGCAGCCGGCCGTCGACCGCGTGCGGGCACCGGGCGCCGCTGAGCAAGGTACAGTCGGGTGGCGTGGCCTGCACCAGCGGTACGAAGGTGGCCAACAGCAGCAAAAACAGGATCAGGATCATCTTTCCCACAGCGTGACACTCTCCACGTGATAGGTTTGCGGAAACAGATCGATGGGCTGCACGGTGCGCAGCTCGAAACCGGCCGCCGTCAGCAGGGCGGCATCGCGCGCCAGCGTCGCGGGATCGCACGATACGTAGACCAGACGCGTGGGGGCCAGCCGCGCCAATGCCTGCACCACACCGTCCCCCAGGCCGCGCCGCGGGGGATCGACCACGATGCCATCGAAGGGGCCGCGCAGGGTCGCCAGGACCGCTTCCGTGTCCCCCGTATGCAGCGTGACGTTGGCCTGGTCACGGACATTCCAGGCAAAATCGTTGCACGCACCGGGGCTTGCTTCGATCGCCTCGACATGACCGGCCAACGGGGCCAGCGCCAGGGCAAACAGGCCGACACCCGCATAGGCATCGAGCAGGCGCTGCCCTGGCTGCGGATCCAGGAAGGCGACGACCCGATCTACCAGCGCCTCGGCACCCGCCGGATTGACCTGAAAGAAGCTGCCCGCCGAGATGCGGTAGCGCTGGCCGGCGATTTCTTCCTCGAGGTAGGCTTGCCCGACGAGGGCATCGGCCCCACCATCGGTGCGCAGCAGCGCCACGGCGGTGGGCAGGTCGAGGCTCAGCGCCGGTGGTGTGTCATCCTCGGTTTCGAGCACCAGGAGCGTATCACCGGTACGCAGGCCAGCCCGAATCGCCAGTCGCGTGACGTTGTTTTGGGGCAGCGCGCGTCGTGTCACGCTGGATTGGCCGTCCGGTTCGGGGTCGTCACCCAGCACCCACAGCTTTCCTTTGTAGGTGGGCGCTTCTTCGGGTGCCGCTTCGTCATCTTCACTGGCGGCAAAACCTTCCCATAAGCCCGCATGCAGCGTTTCCAGCGGCGGCTGCAGGAGCAGGCATTCGGCGATGGTTACCAGGTCATGGCTGTTGGCGCGCTGCAGTCCGGGCAGGCCGTCCGGCGTGATGCTGAACTGAACGTGGTTACGGTAGTGCCACGCCGGATCGGGCTGGTCCTCCAGGGCCACGGCCCACACCTCCTCGACCGGTGGATTGGGGATGTGGCCCAGGCGCTGCAGCTGGTCGCGCACGACCTCGCGTTTGAGAGCAAGCTGGCGTTCGTAGGTAATGTGCTGCCACTGACAGCCGCCGCACGCCTCGGGGCCAAAATAGGGGCACGGTGGCGTCACACGATCGGGGCTGGGGGTGTGTACCGTCAACAGCCGTGCGCGCGCCCAGTGTGCCTTTTCCTGCACAATCTCCACGGTCACGCGTTCGCCCGGTATGGCATAAGGTACGAAGATCGTTTTGCCCGCATGGCGCCCGATGGCTTCACCACCGTGGGCGATGCCGGTGAGGTCGATTTTTAATTTTGGATTGGGGATTTTGGATTTTGGATTGGCATCCAGGGTGTCGGGGCGTGCATCCGTTTTGTTTGCTGTCTTATGTTTCACGCCTCACGCCTCACGCTTCTCAAAAAACAACGTCGTCACCGGATAGCCGTTGGCCAGGCACCAGGCCTCGCGGGTGGTGGGCACGGTGTCGGCGAACTGGCCGGCGAGGGAGACGTCGTGGGGGAAGAAGTGGCCGCTGGCCGACACGACCCCGATAATCAGCTCGGCGTAAGCGGGCACGTCGGTTCTGACGTGCAGCAGACCGCTGGCGGCCAGGGTGCGGGCATAGAGATCGACCGTAAAGGGGGTGAACATACGCCGCTGTTGGTGGCGGCGTTTCCACCACGGGTCGGGAAGGAGCACGTGGATCACCTCGGCACAGGCGGGGGGGAGAGCGCGGGCCAGGGCATACCGGGCATCGTCCCTCGAAACCAGCACGTTGGACAGCCCTTCGGCCTGGATGGTATCGAGGACCGGCTTGACACCCTCCCAGCGCACCTCGAAGCCAAGGAACTGGCGTTCGGGGTGTTTGCGGGTGCGGTCCAGCAGAAAGGTTCCATCACCAAAGCCGATCTCGATCTCCAGCGGGGCGCGGGCCAGAAATGTTGCCAGGCGGGTCCGGTAGGGTTCGTCCGCCAGGTCGGCTACCTGGAGCAGGTCCCCGTCGAGTGCGGCGTGGTGGTGGCCGGTGCGTTGGGCGCGGCGCAGCGGGTCACCGCCGATGAGGCCCTTGCCCGTATCGATGTTGTCTGCATCGAAAACGGCAGCGGCCGGGTCGATGGTGAACTGTTCAGGGTTTCCGCGTCGCGTCATGAGTTAACAGGTGCCGGTACCCGGGCCCGCGTCACAGCAGCGCCTGGATGGCCATCACGACGACGTAACCGCCGAAGAGGCCCAGGACGAGGGCGTTGAGGAGGTGCCAGACGGCGATGCGGCTGTAGAGCCAATCCTTCCAACTGACCAGGGCGTTGATGGGCGCACCGCGTACGGCATCCCCGAACACGGGCAGTACCCGTGCCGCGCCATAGAGCAGGCCCAGCGCTGCGCCGTAGAGCGGAATCGCCACGGACAGGTTCCAGAGCAGCATGGTGTGATAGGAGGCAAAGGGCAGATAGGTGATGAACCCGGCGCCGCCCAGGGCTGCCCCGTAGATCGCCGCACCGCGATAGAGACCTGCTGTCGCCCAGCTGCGCGGCACCTGGATGGCCAGGGCGGGCAGGGGCAGGTGCAGCAGATCGATTTCGTTCAGGCTGTACAACAGGGCAAAACTGCCGACCAGGAGCATGAGCACGACCTGGCCGGCACTGGGCAGGCCTAACGTGCGCTGGACCCAGCCTGCTGCCCAGGCCAGCAGGGTATTGAACACCACGACGGTTACCACCAGAGAAATCGCATAAACCAGGGCCCGGATCAGCCACTGGCGTTGGGTTTGACGCTCCTGCACGAGGGGCGCGATCACGAAGATCATATTGACCCCTCAAGGGGTGCAGGTCTTGGACAACCCCGCCGTGATGGCCAGCATCCCGCCCAACACCAGTGCAACCGTGGTGGGTGCCGCTGTGCCTGCCGGGGCCAGCACGCCCATCAGAATGGCCAGCAGGGCACCGAGCAGCGTAACCATGAGTACGAGGTGACTGCTGCGCAGTGTTCGCGGTGTATCGGTCATCTTCATTCCTCCTCCCAGCAGCACAATGCCACCGAGCCCCAGCGCTCGTGGGACACCTGGCTTGAGCATAGCCATCGATTACGATTACGAGTAGGACGGTACTCGTAATCAGTGAAACGGTACTCGTACTCGTAGTTCGCTTGGCTTGAGCACAGCGATTGATTACGCTCGATCAACGGCCACAGTCGTGATAAGCGACCCACTACAACTCAGATTCGCGGCAACGATCGAGTACGAGTACGAGAAGGACGGTACTCGTACTCAGTGCAACGGTACTCGTACTCGTACTCGTGGTTCGCTTGGCTTGACCTTAGCTATCGATTTCGCTCGATCAACGGCCACAGTCGTGGCAAGCGACCCACTACAACTCAGATTCGCGGCAACGATCGAGTACGAGTACGAGAAG